>JAGBCD010000011.1 GCA_017938155.1 Paludibacteraceae bacterium
AATAAGACCTTTACCGCTACATGGGATGCAAACCAATATACCATTACTTTGGATAAGCAAGGTGGTACAGGTGGCACCTCAAGTGTATTGGTAACCTTTGATCAAACCTTGCCAAACATAGTGGCTCCAACTCGTATGGGTTACACCTTTGCTGGTTATTACGATGCAGTAGAAGGCAATGGTACACCTTATTATAATAATAGTGGAGTAGGTTTGCTATCATGGACCACCGCTTCCGATGGTACGCTCTATGCTGCTTGGACTCCAAACACCAATACGGCTTATGTAGTGAAACACTATCGTCAAGCATTGGATGGCACCTATCCTTCTACCCTCATGGAGGTAGAGAATCTTACCGGTACTACTGCAGCAAGTGTTACACCAGCAGTTAAGACCTATACAGGCTTTACTTCTCCTGCTACTAAGACGGTAACCATCGCTGCCGATGGAACAACAGAGGTAGCGTATTACTATACCCGTAATAAGTATTTCTTACAATGGATTACGGACGGTAATGCATTGACCGGTGCTTATACCAAAGACTCTGTATTGTTTGAAACAACCATTACAGAACCTGCTACCCCAATCAAGACAGGTTATACCTTCGCAGGATGGAATGCACCTGTTCCTACAACCATGCCTGCAGGTGATAAGACCTTTACGGCAACTTGGACTGCCAATACCAATACACCTTATGCAGTCCATCACTATCAACTCAACTTAGATGGTTCACGTCCTGCTACCCCAACGGAAGTAGAGAACTTCACGGGTACAACAGGTATCTCAGTAGAACCTATGGTTAAAACCTACGAAGGCTTTACCTCTCCAGCGCCCAAAACGGTAACCATCGCAGCGGATGGCTCCACCATAGTAGAATATGAATATACCCGTAAGACATACACCCTAACATGGGTAACGGATGGTGACGCCTTGACAGGTAGTTATACCAAGGGTGGTGTGTTGTATGGCACCTCTATCGTTGCCCCTAACACGCCAACCAAGACAGGTTATACTTTCGCAGGTTGGAATGAAGCAGTACCAGCAACGATGCCTGCAACCAATAAGACCTTTACCGCTACATGGGATGCAAACCAATATACCATTACTTTGGATAAGCAAGGTGGTACAGGTGGCACCTCAAGTGTATTGGTAACCTTTGATCAAACCTTGCCAAACATCATCGCTCCAACTCGCATCGGTTACACCTTTGCTGGTTATTATGATGCAGTAGAAGGCAATGGTACACCTTATTATAATAATAGTGGAGTAGGTTTGCTATCATGGACCACTGCTTCCGATGGTACACTCTATGCTGCTTGGACTCCAAACACCAATACGGCTTATGTGGTAAAACACTATCGTCAAGCATTAGATGGCACCTATCCATCTACCCTCATGGAGGCAGAGAACCTTACTGGTACTACCGCAGCAATTGTTACACCAGCAGTTAAGACCTATACAGGCTTTACTTCTCCTGCTACTAAGATGGTAACCATCGCTGCAGATGGAACAACAGAGGTAGCGTATTACTATACCCGTAATAAGTATCTCTTACAATGGATTACGGACGGTAATGCATTGACCGGTGCTTATACCAAGGACTCTGTATTGTTCGAAACACCTATCACCCAACCAGACGAACCAACCAAGACGGGTTATCTCTTCAATGGTTGGAAAGGGGCTCCTGTGGCTACAACGATGCCTGCACAAGCACTTACTTATGAAGCACTTTGGAAACCAGATCCAAACACTCCTTATGCAGTCCATCACTACCAACTCAACTTGGATGGTTCACGTCCTGCTACCCCAACGGAGATAGAGAACTTCACGGATACAACAGGAACAACGGTAAAACCTATGGTTAAAACCTACGAAGGCTTTACCTCACCAGCCCCCAAGGAGACAACCATACTTGCGGATGGCTCCACAGTAGTAGAATATGAATATACCCGTAATTCCTATACTCTGAGTTGGAATGCTAATGGTGGTACATTGACGGGTACCTATACACAAGGAACAGTGTTCTTTGGAACTCCGATTGTTGTTCCAACCCCAGTTCGTGTGGGTTATACCTTCACCGGATGGGATACGACTCCTGTGGCAACAATGCCAGCTTCTAATTTGACCTATACAGCGCAATGGACTCCAAATACCAATACCCCTTATGTAGTAGAGCATTACTTACCAGAACTTGATGGTACTTATACACGAGTAGATGTGGATTCGTTGACAGGTACAACAGATATGACGGTTAAGCCTGATACGCGTATCTATACGGGCTTTACTCCACCTACCAAACAAACTATGACCATTGCTGCAAATGGTTCAACCATTGTTAAGTACTACTATACCCGCAATACGAACAAATTATCATGGACAACTGATGGCAACCCATTGACAGGAAGTTATACTCGTGGTAATGCTGTTCCATACGAGACACCTATCGTGGCTCCAAATACTCCAACCAAGACTGGTTACATGTTTGCAGGATGGAATCCATCAACGATTCCTCCAACCATGCCAGATAATAGTTTGTCATTTGAAGCTACTTGGACACCAAAAACGAACACCCCTTATACCGTAGAACACTACTTGATGCAAGTGGACGGTACGTTTGCGTTAGTCGCAGATTCGGTGCAACACTTCACGGGTACAACCGCAGATACTGTCATTCCTGCCGTGTTGATAATAGAGGGCTTTACCTCTCCTGCACCTCAAGCACTCGAGATCTTTGCAGAGGGTGATGCTGTTCTCAAGTATCGTTATACACGTAATCAATATAACCTCACTTGGATTGTAGATGGTGATCCTCTCCAAGAACCATATACCCATGGTTCGGTGTACTATCAAACACCTATCGTTCAACCAGCAGACCCTACCAAGGTTGGTTATACATTTACCGGTTGGAACCCTTCTGCTATCCCTGCAACCATGCCAACCAACAACCTCACGTTTGAGGCACAATGGGATGCCAACACCAACACTCCTTACACCGTAGAGCACTATTTGATGCAAGTGGATGGTACCTACAGCACAACACCTGATTCAGTACAACACTTCACGGGTACTACAGCGGATAACATCACACCTGCGAGGATTACTTTTGAAGGATTTAGTTTACCTGTTGCTAAAACGGTAACGATTGCTGCGGATGGATCAACGGTTGTGAAGTACAAATACCCACGCAATAAGTACTTCTTGGAGTGGATAACCGATGGTGATGCGTTGACAGGTTCTTACTCCAAAGATTGGTTGTTCTTCGGCACCAAGATTATCCAACCTAACACCCCAACCAAGACTGGTTACACCTTCGATACTTGGTTGCCAACAGTGGCCGAGTATATGCCAAGCATGCCGACTACTTATACCGCGACATGGACACCTAATCCAAATACTCCTTATGTAGTGAAACACTACCAACAACAGTTGGATGGTTCCTACCTCACTACTCCTACCGATGTGGATAACCTAACTGGAACAACAGCCTCCAGCATTACGCCACTAACCAAGGATTATGAAGGTTTCACAGCTCCATCTCCTCAAACAACTACCATCGCTGCGGATGGCTCGACCGTGGTAGAGTATTACTATACACGCAATACCTATTATTTGGCATGGGAGACAGATGGCGATGCCCTTACGGGAGCATATACGTATGGTGATGTGCTATATGGTACAACTATCTTAGTTCCAGACCAACCTACCAAAACGGGTTATACTTTTGCGGGATGGGACAAGCCGATAGCATCCACCATGCCAGCAGACTCAACCATCTATACGGCTACATGGACTCCTAATCCAAACACGCCTTACACTGTAGAACATTACCAACAACTATTGGATGGCAACTGGCCAGTTACTCCTAATGATGTGGATAACCTTACAGGTACTACGGCATCCATTGTTACTCCTGCAGTGAAAACCTATGAGGGCTTTACTTCTCCTGCTGTAGATACGGTTGCTGTTGTAGCTGATGGTTCATTGACCGTTCGTTACTACTACTTGCGCAATACATACAACCTCACTTGGACCACCGATGGCAATCCATTGACTGGCACATATACCCAAGGAGCTGTCTTGTATGGCGATAATATAGTTAAACCAAACGATCCAACCAAGGTCGGTTACACCTTTACAGGATGGAACCCTCCAACCATACCAACCACGATGCCTGCACAAGACTTGACGTTTGTAGCATCGTTTGATCCAAATACAAATACTCAATATGTGGTAAATCACTATTTGCAAGATTTGGATTTGACTCATTACACGTTGGTAGATTCAGACACCCTCTATGGTACATCGGATGCCAAGGTTATAGTGCCTGTGAACATGTACGCAGGTTTCGATACCATCGCACCTGTCGAGATTACAATTGCCGCCGATGGTTCGTCAGTATTGGATTATTACTACAATCGTCAAACCTACGTCTTGTCATGGGATGCTAAGGGCGGAACACTTTCGGGTACTTATACCACAGGTGCCGTGTTGTATCAAGCACCTATCGTTGCTCCTACAGCCACACGTACAGGATATACCTTTGCAGTATGGGCGCCTGCCTTCTCAACCATACCTCCAACCATGCCACACGGAGATGTGACATACGGAGCACAATGGACAGCCAACCATTATGTAGTGGACCTAGACCACCAAGGCGGTAGCAGTTCTACCAATGCTGTCATGGTAACCTATGATAGCCTCATGCCACCAGTAGAAGTGCCTACCAAAGTGGGTTACACCTTTGCTGGATATTATGAAACCACCAAGGGAGTAGGAACACAATATTACATGCAAGATGGTTCAAGTGTTCACCTATGGAACCGTGCAAATGATACTATCATATTTGCTCATTGGACACCAAATCCAAATACTCCTTACACAGTAGAACATTACCTACAACAACTTGACGGCACTTGGCCAACTACACCAGAGGATATTGATTACCTTACAGGTACTACCGATGCTTACGTCAAACCTACCTACAAGGCTTACGAAGGCTTTACTGCTCAAGATACTGATAGTGCCGCTATCTTAGCCGATGGTTCGTTGGTAATACGTTGCTACTATTTGCGCAATAGTTATAACCTAACATGGACCACAGATGGCAATCCATTGACGGGTTCCTATACATCAGGTGCTACGTTATATGGCGAAGCGATCGTATTACCAGATACTCCTACCAAAGTGGGTTATACTTTCAAGGCTTGGGACAAGAGTATTCCTGCTACCATGCCCGCCGAAGATTTGACCTTCAATGCATTGTTTGATCCGAATCCAAACACTCCTTATATAGTTAACCACTATTTGCAAGATTTGGATCTGACCCACTATACATTGGTAGATATAGATACCTTGTATGGCACATCGGATGCCAAGGTTACTGTTCCTGTAAACATGTACGCAGGCTTCGATACCATAGCACCTGTCGAGATTACCATAGCAGCCGATGGTTCGTCAGTATTGGATTATTACTACAATCGTCAAACCTACGTTTTGTCATGGGATGCTAAGGGCGGAACACTTTCGGGTACTTATACCACAGGTGCCGTGTTGTATCAAGCACCTATCGTTGCTCCTACGGCTACACGTACAGGATATACCTTTGCAGTATGGGCACCTGCCTTCTCTACCATACCTCCAACCATGCCACACGGAGATGTGACATACGAGGCACAATGGACTGCTAATAAGTATGTGGTAGATTTGGATCACCAAGGAGGAAGCAGTTCAATGAGTTCAGTTTTGGTAACCTACGATAGCATCATGCCTGCTGTAGAGGTTCCTGTATTACCAGGTTACTTCTTCAAAGGATATTATACATTGCCTAATGGACAAGGTAGTCAATACTATTTAGACAATGGTAATAGCCTTCAAGTATGGAATGTGGAGGGTGATACGGTGGTTTATGCACATTGGACACCAGATCCAAATACACCTTACGTAGTAGAACACTATCAACAGAACTTGGACGGCACAACCTATCCAACCACACCAACAGAGGTTGATAATTTGTCCGATACAACGAATATTCAAGTTATTCCTGCTGTACGTACTTACGAAGGATTTACCTCTCCAGAGCCTGACACCATTATCGTGACTGCCGATACGGTAACAGTCGTTAGATATTACTACGAACGTAATCCATACAACCTCACATGGGATGCTAACGAAGGTACGTTGAGCGGAACATACGATTCGGGTATAATCTATTACGATGCTCCTATCACTGCTCCGATGGCTAATCGATTGGGTTATACCTTCAATGAATGGTTACCAACCTTCACGGGTAATATGCCTGCAGCACACACCACTTACGTGGCACAATGGACACCGAATACAAATACTCCATACACAGTAGAACACTACCTGCAAAATATGGATTGCACTACGTATCCAACGACTCCATTTGAGGTTGACCATCTCACGGGAACCACGGACACCAAGGTAGTCCCAGAGGTGAAGAACTATCCTGGTTTCACAGCTCCTGAGAAGGATAGCTTGCTTGTAGCTGCTGACGGATATGCCATCTTGCGTTATTATTATGAGCGCAATGTATATCCAGTTGTCTTCATCAACGAAGAGGACACATTATTGAAACTACAATTGCCATACGACTCCATGCCACATTATGAGGGTGTTATTCCTACTCGCGATGCGAATGCACAATACACTTACACATGGAATGGTAATTGGAAACCAATGATTCATCCTGTGGATGGTAGCAACGATATCTATCATGCAGATTTCGACTCGATTGTCAATCAATATGTAATCACGTTTATGTATGATACCGACACCGTTCAAGTAGATACATTGGATTATGGAACCTTGCCTACTTATCAAGGACAACCATTGACCAAAGACTCTACCGAGCAATGGGCATATCAATTTGCAGGATGGGATCCTACTATCGTTGCCGTAACGCAAGATACTACCTACTATGCGCTATTTGACTCAACGTTGGTAGAGTACAATATATCCTTCTACAACTACGATTCTACATTGGTCTTGGATACCTTGATAGCATATGGTACAATGCCAGTTTGCGATAGCATTCCTACCAAGGATATGACACCTGAATGGACATACCTATTCATTGGATGGGAACCTGCCTTAGAACTGGTGACAAGAGATACTGCATACTATGCAATCTTTGATTCAGTACCAACCTACTATCAAATCACGTTCTTGAACTGGAATGATACTATCTTGTTACAAGATTCGTTCATGTATGCATCTATTCCTGTATGCGATGTCATCCCATACAAAGAACCAGATGCACAATACATTTATACGTTTGCAGGTTGGGATCCTGCTATCGTACCTGTTGAACAAGATACGGTATATAAGGCACTGTTTGACTCTATCATCAATGAATATTTGATTACCTTCGTTTGTGATGGAGATACCTTACAAGCCGATTCATTGGCTTATGGAACCATGCCAGAGTACGTAGGCGAAACACCTACTCGTGATTCGACTGCTCAATACTCATTCACTTTCGTAGGATGGACTCCTCAAGTGGACACCGTTCGTATGGATATGATGTACGAAGCAACTTTCGATTCGACACTCAATCAATATCAGATCACCTTCGTCAACTGGAACGACACCATCTTGCAGCAAAGCATGTGGAACTATGGCGATATGCCGTTCTACAATGGTGTACCTGTCAAAGATACAACTGCCCACTTCAACTATCAGTTTGCTGGTTGGGAACCAATCATCGAACCAGTCATCTGTGATACGATCTACAAGGCTGTCTTTGACTCCGTCATCAATCCAGATGAATGTTATTGTGATAGCGCACCTGCTGTTGAACTATACGACTGGTTCTTGATGCTCGATGTGAATAGTTTGTATGCAATGGGTTATACCTTCAGTGCTGAAGATGTTACATGGTATCGTGTTACAGGTGCTGAACCTGATACAATGGGTACTCCTGCATATGATCGCAAAGATGAGATTGTAGGAAGAGGATTCCACTTCACACCTGAAACACCATTGGTAGGTACAGGTTCATATTATGCAGAGATAACCCTTCCAAAACAAATAGCAGATGTACTCTGTCAAGACTTTATGAGAACACGTATCTTTACCTTCACCAATACTCGTCTCTTGTTGGCACCAAGCATCGTTTATCCTCACGAGTCCTTGCACTTGTATGGATTGCCAGAGGGAGTAGAATCAACCCTACATATCTATGATGCAACGGGTAAATTGGTGGATGTGATGAAGACCACTGCCTCACATATATCTTGGACGACACCAGTTACTGGTACCTATATGATATTAGTTCAGTCACAAGATATTCATGAAGTACTCAAGTATATTGTTAAGTAATTATAAGAGCTATGAACAAAAGATATATTTTATTGTTAGCAAGTGTTTTGCTTTTGGGTAATATTGTTTTGGGACAAGATAGAGATGGCTATGAAGCTCCTCCAACCCCTAAGGCTCCTAAGAATATTGTAGGGTACTCCTATCCTGGTGATAGGGAGTACCGCAAACCTGCAATGGAGCGATTGGGACATATCTTCTCAGGTTCATTACGCACGGGCTATTCTTCCTTCCTGCAAGATGCTATAGATTTTGGATGGCAAGGAGCGTTTAGTGTGATGCTTGACTTTGGATATACGCACTATTTCATGCCTTATGGGGCTATTCAGCCTCCATACTACTTGGGTGTAACGACAGGTTTGTCATTGGGATATAGTTCCAGTGCTATGAGTGGACAAATCAAATATGACTATCGTACCACAGACTATATGGGTAACCCAATGCATTATTATATTTCGGCATTGAACACACGTGAGTTGGACGGACAGTTTTTGATGGAGATTCCTATTATGGGTACGTTCTTTGTTCGCGGGTATAACTTGAATGCCGGACTCAAATTGGGTGTGCCTCTCTACTCACACTATTCCATGTCTATTCCTACGGACTTATCCATTGATGTCAATTATCCTACATGGCTTCCTGACAATGGTAGTGAAGAAACATTGATTCATAACCACGTTGTCACGGGTTGTCCACCGAAAGACAACTCGGCATTGAAAGGCAAGTGGAATGGTAGCAAACTATACGTGATGTTATCAATGGATATGGGATATATATGGCGTATGCCATTGGGCAGTTTTGGTGTAAATGCGTATGTTGATTATGCTGTTTGGTCCTTGTTCAAGCACTCCAGTCTATATGCCGAAGGTGGTGTGAATGATCCCAAAAAGCATTGGCTTGATATAGGGGTAGTCGGCAAACCAATGGAGTCTGGTTCCGATGTTCCACATTTGCCAGAAGTGAAAGTTAATCCGTTGTCTCATCGTTATGTGCGCAATGCTGGTTACTTGAGCGTTGGTATCAAGTTGACCTACTATTTGGGTGTTGATGAGTACAAGAAGTATAAGCAGCACCAAGATGGTGGACAGTTAGAAGGAAGTTCGTTGTTCTGATTGTTCGTATTATTGGAAAGACTAAAAAAATCACTTGACGTTTGTACAAGTGATTTTTTTGTTGTACCTTTGCAGGGTGTAAGGGATTAACTCTTGACAATATGTTGGAAAGTTGTCTGAGTGGTCGAAAGAGCCGCACTCGAAATGCGGTGTACACCTAAAGTGTACCGGGGGTTCGAATCCCTCACTTTCCGCAAAGCGTCGAGTTCGGGAAACCGAAGTGACGCAAAACAAGAAAATGAGAGTCATATGGCTCTCATTTTTATTTGTGCGTCAGTGGGGCATAGGAGTTTACTCATATTGCCCTATTGACGGGCAAATAAATAGTGGACGTTAGTCTGTTTCTTGTGTGCGTTAAATCGGCTGTAAGAACTGCAGCTTTGCACAGGATGCCGTCAGCAGACTTTAGGGATTACGCAGCAATCCCTCACTTTCAGGATGCCGTCGGCAGACTTTAAGTTTTTCGAGGTGGCATTATTTTTCGTAATACTTGTTCACTTTTTCCGACGGTCACGTATACCCTTGCTATACCCTTAGGATAATTTTGAATTAAGAATTTTGAATTAAGAATCGGGTACCCAAAAACTGACCTGAAGCGGCTATAAACAGTTACTCAGTAGCGCTGAAAGCGCGTCCTCTCAACTGCAGTGTCTGTTAATTCAAAATTCAAAATTAGATAAGCCCGTCCTCTAAACTGAGCGCTTAACGCTCCCCAATCTCTCTTTTTTTTTCTTCATGCTATTGTGTGTATAAAAAAAATACACTACCTTTGCAGTGCAATTGGTAAAGGGAAGCAGGTGTGATTCCTGCACAGACCCGCTGCTGTGATTCGCAATCTCCAATTCTATTCTATAGTCACTGCCCTTGTAGGTGGGAAGGCTGAACTGGTGAGCGATAAGTCAGAAGACCGACCTATTGTATATGACCTTAGGTCATTTTATCGTATTCACTCTCGTGGTATAGAGTTTGCGACGTATGAAACATTTTGCATCATTTAGAAATATTATCTTAGTTTTGTCGCTTCTGTGGTCTTCGTACACATGGAGCAATGGTTCTGTGACGTCTGATGTGTTGGATTCATTGGCACGTCAGTTCAATATTGAGGAGGTTACCGTTACGGCTCAGGTCAAGGAGAAGGATGTAATTATTCCGCAAACATTATCGGGAACGGAGCTAAAGAAAATGAATGCCTTGAGTGTTGCAGATGCGATACGATATTTCTCTGGAGTACAAATCAAGGACTATGGAGGAGTAGGGGGACTCAAAACGGTAAACATACGTTCTATGGGTACCAATCACATGGGCGTGTACTACAATGGGATCCAATTGGGCAATGCGCAGAACGGACAAATTGATTTGGGCAAGTACTCGTTGGAAAATATAGAAGAGATTCAGTTGTACAACGGACAAAAATCCGATATTTGGCAGTCTGCTCGCGAGTTTGGTAGTGCTGGAAGTATTTACCTCACCTCTCGTCGACCTAAGTTCAAGGAAGGGGAGACCGTTAAGGTCAAAGCGCAATTGCGTGCGGGTAGTTTTGCATTGATAGACCCCAGCCTATTGCTTGATGTTCGACTGAGTGAGACCATGTCACTGAGTATGAATGCGGAGCTAATTAGCTCGGATGGTAAGTATCCCTTCCGTTATCGTAGAGTAACTCCCAATGGTGAATTGGCATATGACACGACTGCTATAAGGCAAAATGGTGATATCAATGCCATTCGTGTGGAAGCGGGACTGAATCATTACTATAGCAATACAGGTTTTTGGAAGGTGCAACTCTATCATTACAATTCCGAACGTGGTGTGCCTGGGGCTATTGTGAACAACGTGTGGAGAAACGGAGAGCGATTGTGGGATAGAAACTCTTTTGTGCAAGCCACTTGGCAAGACGAGTTGTTTGACCGATGGTCCATACGCATCAATGCCAAATATGCAAACGATTATACTCGATATATCAACAATGATGATAAACTAATTCGGGTAGAGAATCAGTACCTACAGCAAGAAACATACCTCACCATGGCCAACAAAATACGTATCTTCGATTGGTGGGATGTCAGTGCAGCGTATGACGTACAATACAATACCCTTGGCATGTATATGACGGCTCACCGTTGGACACACTGGCTTAGTGCTGCTACTGCTATCAATGTCAAAAACTATTTGCGTATCCAAGCCAGTGTCTTGGGGACATTTGTCAACGAAGAAGCACGCGATCGAGACGAGGCACCCAAGAACCACAAAGTGACACCGGCATTGTTTCTTTCGTTGCGTCCAACGCAAGTGGTGGATATACGATTGAATGCTTATTATAAACAGAGCTATCGCTATCCAACTTTCAACGACCTTTACTACACCGATATGGGAAATGCTTATTTGAAACCTGAATTGGCCAAGCAACATAGTGTAGGAATCAGTTTCACGCAACCTTTCCGTATCGCAGAACAAAAGGGCTCGGAGTTCCGACTCAACGCCGATTACTATTACAACCGCATTTCAGATAAGATTATTGCCTATCCTAAGGGACAACAATTCCGTTGGACAATGCTCAATCTGGGAATGGTGAAAATAAATGGTGTGGACGTGACGGCACAAGCAAATCTACTCTTGCCATTGCAGTTCTATCTCACTACCAAACTGCAATACACCTACCAAACAGCCATTGACGTAACGGATCCCAACGATACTTATTATGGTGACCAAATACCTTATATCCCTTGGCATTCTGGAAGTGTGGTGGGTATGTTCGGTTGGCAAAACGATTGGATGCAATATGGACTGAATTATAGTTTTATCTACGTAGGCGAACGATACAATCAGCAGGAGAACATTCTCTACAACTATACGCAACCTTGGTACACCCATGACATGAGTCTTTTTGGAGAATGGGATATTCCAATTAAGAATTATGAATTAAGAATGAAGAATTCTACTCAGGACATTCAAAATTCAAAATTCAAAATTATATTACCCTCCGTGTGGCATTGGACGTGAACAACCTCTTGTCACAAGACTATGATGTGATACTCAATTATCCTATGCCTAAACGTAATTATAAATGTACCGTCAGCATAACATATTGACCCTCATAATTCATCATTCAAAATTCATAATGATGTTAGCGGCTCTGCTGCTGACCAATTGTCGTGGAGATGAGATTGTCGTTCCTTCGGAGTATGAATACTTGCCGATTGAACCCAAAGCGGAACAAGCCTTTGACAAGAACGAACCTATAGGAATGTACCTTCTCAACGAGGGAAATATGGGAAGCAACAAGGCTACCATCGATTATGTGGATTTTTGCAATGGTTACTATATACGAAATATCTATGGCGAACGCAATCCTAACGTAATCAAGGAATTGGGAGATGTAGGCAACGATATACAAGTCTATGGCAATCGTCTGTATGCCGTTATCAATTGTTCACACAAGGTTGAAGTGATGGACCGTCGCTCATGTCAACGTATAGGGCAAATTGATATCCCCAATTGTAGGTATATATGTTTTCATGAGGATAAAGCCTATGTGAGCAGTTATGTAGGACCTGTTGCTATTGATAAAAATGCACAATTGGGAGCAATCTTTGAAGTAGATACGGCTACACTCAAAGTTACACGAAAAGTCACCGTGGGATATCAACCCGATGAATTAGTAATCATGGACGATTATCTATATGTGGTCAATTCAGGAGGATACCGTGGACCCGAATACGACTCTACATTATCGGTTGTTTCGCTCAAGGATTTCAAACAGGTGAAGAAGATACCTGTCACCATCAACCCGCATCGTGTACGTGCGGATCGTTACGGACAGTTGTGGATTACCTCCCGAGGCGATTACAAGGATGTGCCATCCCAACTGGTACTAATTGAGAATGTAGAATCAGGAGTTAAGAATGAACAAGGAATACATAATTCAAAATTCATAATTCAAAAACTCGCCATCCCCTCTTCTGAGATGGTGATTTTGGGTGATTCGCTCTTCTTCTATGGAGTCAATTGGAATACCCAAACAGAGACGAATAATATTCGGTACGGAATAGTTGACGTGAAGACACACACGCTCTTATCCGAACAAATCATAACCGATGGAACGGAAATGAATATAAAAGTACCTTACGGAATACAAATCAATCCATATAATGGTGATATCTATATTACAGATGCTAAAAACTATGTTTCCAGTGGTCAATTGCATTGTTACTCACGCTCGGGAAAGAAGAAATGGAGTGTTCGAACAGGGGATATTCCTGCTCATATGTGCTTTGTCTATCGTTAGTTGTAGGCACGACATACCGATGGTAAACTTAGGCATAGATGATACCTATGCCGTAGAACGTATGCAAACATTGATACTACGTCCTGCTTTTGATGGAGAAGCCTATCAATGGTGGATGGGAGATTCGCTGCTCAGTGAGCAACGTGAATTGGTTTTTTGTCAAAAACAAGTGGGTACTTATCACTTGTCACTAAAGATAATAGACAAAGATAATCCTGTGCAACAACCTATTGAGGTAGTGGTATGGGAAGAACAAGTAGCGTATTCGCCCTATATATCCCAAATACTTGAATATGTGCCTGCTCCAGGACAATTTGTCAATCTAATGCCAATGTACGAACCTGGAGATACCTATCATACGATGCTACAAAAAGTGCAAAACGCAATTATGGGTACCAATAAAGAACTCATATCGTTAGGAGCATGGGGTGGGTATGTCACCTTTGGATTTGACCATTCGGTAGTGAATACTCCCCATGCTAAGGATTTTTTGATAGAAGGCAATGCCTTCTTGTCATCGGCAATGCAAAAAGGAGGCAGTAGTGAACCCGGTATTGTGATGGTGAGCGTTGATATGAACCAAAATGGTGTGGCAGATGATGTGTTTTATCAACTCAAGGGAAGCGAATACTATCATCCTCAAACCCTACATGATTATGCTATCACCTATTATAGAACACCTGCCAATCACGTACCACAAGGGAATAAGAAAGCACCTATAACCGATTCTACTTACATCCGATGGACAGATAACCAAGGCATGCAAGGATATGTAAAGAAAAACTCCTTTCATCAACAAGACTATTTCCCACAATGGCTTAGCGATTCTACGCTTTCGTTCGTGGGAATGTGTCTTCCCGATAATGCTTATGACCGTGATGGGGATGGCATGTACTATGTACAAACGTTCTTTGGAGAAGGCTATGCAGACTGTAATCCCAATGATAGTGTTGAACTATGTAGTTTTGATATTGATTGGGCTATAGATAGTTTGGGGCGTGCGGTCAAACTACCATGTGTGGATTTTATTCGTGTATATACAGGGGTAAATAATGAGTGTGGTTGGTTGGGAGAAACAAGTACTGAGATTTCACACGCTCAAGACTTGAACTTATAGATGTTTGGTTTGAAAATTATCAAAATTGTACGAATATGAAAAAAGTAGTTAATTTCTTGTGTTGCATTACACTATCGTTGATTGCATCTGCTCAATCCATTACGATGGACCTAAGCACGGCTGTGGATGCTAATTCTCTACCTATTGATTTTTCCACTGAGGCAGGTAACGGATTTTACGATATCACAGATGTTTGGGATAGTACGTACAACGATGGTCCTTTGAGTAGGTATATATATACCAACAAAGATACCTTTGCCTTGTTGCACCTTCCCAGTGAGAATGCGTGGAGTGGTATGAGTTGGGAAGGTTTTACAATATCGCAAGTGGATACGGATACGATGAATGTGTTTAGTTGTGTTGCCAAAGGAGGCGTACAAGGAGAAGGAACACCCTATGCTATTGGATACTATTCCGACTATGTCTCTTCCACATTAGGCTATGCTTCCAATATGATTTTATTCAACGATACTTACTATCCCGAATACGTATATATATGTCAAAATAGCAATACCTTGGAAGCGATATCCAATGGTTTGACTCCTGCCAATAAGTTTACGGAGAAAGATAGTTTGATACTTACAATAAGTGGTATTGATGATGCATGGCAGGATACTCAATATGTGAACTATTTCTTGGCATTAGGACGAGAGTTCAATCAAGGATGGGTCAAAGTGGATTTGTCCTCTATAGGAGCTACCAAAGGATTGAGTTTTCGTATTCGAAGTACTGATGTGGGGCAATGGGGTACCAATACTCCCACCTATTTTGCTTTGGACCAACTGACAGTCAGCCAACAGGCTATAACAGCATTACCATCCCTAACCACGCAACCTCTTGTTGCGACCAAAGCGTTGGTCAATGGTCGTATCCTCATCATACGAAATGGCATATCTTATACATTGGATGGAAACATTGTGTCTGAGCATTAAACTTCCTTCTACAGAATACAGTGATCAAAAAATAAAGAAACTGGCTATGTAGTCAGTTTCTTTTGTTTCTCTGTATTGTTCGGAAAAATAAATTACTTCTATCTCAAGTCCATCTCATGTCTTTATCAAGCCATTTTCGAGACCATCTAATGCCTTTCTCGAGCCCATACCAAGTCTTTCTCAAGCCATTTTCGAGACTATTTGCAGACCATGTCATACGCATCTCGTTTGCATCGTGGACGATTCCGTAGGGTGACCGTACCTTTAGCACTTTATTTTTACGTTCTTATTACGATGTTACTCCCCTAATTCCTAATTCAAAATTCTTAATTCCTAATTCAAAATTCATAATTCATAATTAAAAAAAAAGGAACTCAAAAGTTCCTTTTTTGTAGTGCTACCGGGAATCGAACCCGGGTTTACGGCGTGAGAGGCCGTTGTCCTAGGCCACTAGACGATAGCACCATGTCGCCGCATAATGAGTATTTCTCAAAAGCGAGTGCAAAGGTAAGGCAAAAAAATTATATTTGCAAATTTTTTAGTTTTTTTTATGTGTTTTTTTGATATTCCAGAAAATAATACTACTTTTGTGACTCATTTATTTTGGTGTATTGCGTACTAATATGAGTGATTCAATGAAAAATAATTTAGGCTTTGTTCGCGTAGCGGCTGCAGTGCCGATGTTACGAGTGGCAGATTGTAAGCAAAATGCCCAAGTTATCAAAGAGCAAATTGATGAAGCTATCAACGAAGGGGTAGAGATTGTTTGCTTTCCAGAATTGAGCATTACTGGCTATACTTGTGCCGATTTGTTCTTTACGCAACAACTGCAACGTGATGCGTTGGATGCATTGAAGGATATATGCCTATACACGCGTGAGAAAGCAATTATCATTTTGGTAGGTGCTCCACTCAAGGTTGATAACAACCTGTATAATTGTGCCTTCGTAATCACTGATGGCGAAATTATAGGCATTGTCCCAAAAGTCAATCTACCTAATACAGGTGAGTTTTATGAAAAACGTTGGTTCACTTCTGGTAGAGCAGCCATGCATACGAGCGATACAGAATGGAAATCACGTATCCCCACTATTGAATTGTGGCAAGGCGATGTTCCTTTTGGCCCTGATTTGCTCTTTGTGACGCGTAATTACTGTTTTGGTATTGAGTTGTGTGAGGACTTATGGAGTCCGTTACCTCCAAGCACGCAGTTGGCTATACAAGGTGCAGAGTTAATTTTTAACCTCAGTTCCAGCAATTGCGTTACGGGTAAACATGATTTTAGAAAACAAATGATTACGCAGCAATCAGCTCGTGTGCATTGCGGATATATCTATACATCTTCTGGCGTAGGAGAGAGTACGACAGATGTTGTCTTCTCGGGTAGTACATACATAGCGGAAAACGGGGATTTGCTTGAGATGGGCGAACGTTTCCAACGACAAAGCAGTATGGTCATTTCTGAACTGGATGTGGAGCGCTTGCGTACAGATAGACAACGTAATACCAATTTTACCAAAGACCAACGAGGGGGCTATAGAAAGATCAATGTCGCTCCGATAGAGCAGGAATATAATAATACAGAACCTATCCATCGTGCATATTCGCGTACTCCTTTCTTGCCAGAACCCCGTGATAGAATGGCTTATTGTGATGATGTGTTGGCTATTCAGACTAACGGATTGGCCAAACGTTGGGAGCATACCCATGCGCAGACGTTGGTATTGGGTATCAGTGGGGGATTGGATTCTACCTTGGCATTGATAGTTGCTGTGTTGACAGCAGATAGACTGGGATATGATCGCAAACGTATCGTGGGAGTTACTATGCCCGGCTTTGGTACTACAGATCGCACGTATTACAATGCGATTAACCTTATGGAACAATTAGGCATATCCATGCACGAAATACCTATTCGTGATATGGCAACGCAACATCTCCAAGATATAGGCCATGATATCCATGTACACGATGTTACCTACGAGAATGCGCAGGCAAGAGTACGTACACTTGTATTGATGGATTTGGCAAATAAATACAACGGATTGGTTGTAGGAACAGGAGACTTGAGCGAGTTGGCTTTGGGATGGGCAACATATTGTGGTGATCATATGTCCATGTATGGGGTGAATGCTGGCATACCAAAGACCCTCATACGATATATGGTACAATATGTGGCAGATAATATGTTTGACCAAGAGACCAGGACTTTGCTGTTGGATATCATCGACACTCCTGTATCACCAGAACTATTACCAGCAGATGAGTCTGGACAGATTGCGCAAAAAACAGAAGAACAAGTGGGACCTTACGAATTGCACGATTTCTTCTTGTTCTATTTCTTGCGATACGGATTTACAAAACAAAAAATCTCATACATGGCGCAGCTGGCTTTTGAGGAAGACTATACACTGGACCAAATCAACTATTGGTTAGACGTCTTTATGAAACGTTTCTTTAGGCAACAATTCAAACGTAGTTGCTTGCCTGATGGACCAAAAGTGGTCAGTGTGAGCCTGTCACCACGAGGAGACTGGAGAATGCCAAGCGATGTGTGTGAAATAGGATAATTAACTTAAACAAACATGAAAAGAGTATTATTTTTTATACTTTCAACGCTATTAACTTTATCGTTACATGCACAGATATTGCAACCCGTCAAGTGGCATGCCGAGATAATCGGAGATAGCACACGCATGGTGGCGACCATTGATTCAGGTTGGCACATGACGTTGATTAGCATCAACGATTCTACCGTAGGACAAGAATATGAACAAACATGTGTTTTGCTCTTGGCCAATGCTGATGCTGTTGATGGACAGCAAGTGGTACGATTCAATGCGTGTGACGATATGAACTGTACGCAACCTGAGACATGGGCGTATGAGGTAGCACAGCTACCAACCATAGAGGAGGATGAACCTACAGAGAACCCTCGTAATGTATGGACGATTTTCCTTTTAGGCCTATTGGGAGGGTTTATGGCGATTTTTACACCCTGTGTGTGGCCAATCATTCCGATGACTGTATCTTTCTTTCTCAAACGAACGGATAAGGGGAGCAAGGCGGCTATCATATATGGTTTGGCTATCATCTTTATATATGTAGGTTTGGGACTACTGGTGACGATTCTTTTTGGGGCATCTGCATTGAATGCAATCGCTACGAATGCCGTTGTAAACATATTCTTCTTCCTTTTGTTGGTAGTATTTGCATTGTCTTTCTTTGGGCTATTTGAGATCACGCTACCTTCTTCTTGGGCAACAGCATTGGATAGCAAGGCTCGCTCTACGGGAGGCCTATTAGGCATTCTCCTTATGGCTTTCACGTTGGCTATTGTCTCTTTCTCTTGTACCGGTCCTATTATTGGTACCCTCTTGGTGGAGGCAGCAGGCAAGTCGTTGCTCGCTCCTACGATGGGCATGTTGGGCTTTGCGATAGCATTAGCGCTACCATTCTCATTGTTTGCTATGTTTCCACAATGGATGAAGAGCATGCCCAAATCGGGAGGATGGATGGATTCGTTGAAGGTAGTCTTGGCATTCTTGGAATTGGCATTGTCACTCAAGTTCTTGAGTGTTGCGGATTTAGCATATGGATGGGGTATATTGCCAAGAAAACTATTCATAGCTTTGTGGATACTCTGTTTCCTTGGCATAGTGATATACTTGTTGTGGAATATTAGAAAGGTAACGCGTACCCGACAAATCATTCGTGCCCTCGTTATTATTCCATCCTTTCTTTTTGCAATATATTTGGTGCCTGGAGTGGTGAGTGATGCCCCCGTAAGAGCAATTGCTGCATTTGCTCCGCCTATGCCTATTAAGAACCAACAAGTGTTTCATGATTACGAACAAGGAATGGCTTATGCAAAGCAAGAGAACAAACCTGTCTTGCTCAATTTTTCGGGGTATGGATGCGTCAATTGTCGTAAGATGGAACAATATGTTTTGGCAGATAGTACTGTAAAGCAAAGGATAGAGAACTATGTTTTTATAGAACTATTTGTGGATGACAAACGCCCTCATGCGTCTGGCAACCAATCTATAGGAGATTACAACTCCAAGATCCAAAGAGAAAACTTCAAAGCCAATGCTCAACCTTATTACATACAACTCTCCTCCACGGGGAAAATAGTGAGCAAACCTTATGCATTTTCCACGGATGTGCAAAAGTTTTTGCTATGGTTGAAGTATTAAATATAGAATAGTCTAATATGATAAACAAAATGAATAACCATTACTCCACTCGTCGTTTGCCAGAAAAAGAAATGATATTTGGTATTCGAGCAGTAATAGAAGCGATAGATGCAGGTAAGGTGCTGGATAAGATTCTATTGCGACGCGATATGACTTCCACTATAGGACGTGAATTGATGGCTAAATTACAAGGGCTTTCGACTACTATTCAGCGTGTACCTGTAGAGAAACTCAATCAATATACAGACAAGAACCACCAAGGCGTGATAGCCTTTTTGTCACCCATTGATTTTTATCATGTAGAAGACATCATCCCATCACTTTATGAGGAGGGTAAGACTCCTATGCTTGTCGTTTTGGATGGTGTGACAGACGTGCGTAACTTCGGTGCGATTGCTCGGACTTGTGCATGTGCAGGAGCGCATGCTATCATTATTCCTGCCAAGGGTGGGGTAGCCATTAATGGGGATGCAATCAAGACATCTGCTGGAGCATTGCATACTTTGAAAGTATGTAAGGTTGATAACATGGTTTCGTGTGTCAATTATTTGAGACAGAGTGGACTGAATATCATAGCCGCTACTGAACATGCCAAAGCGTTCTATACACAGGTGGATATGAAAACGCCATTAGCTATAGTGATGGGTAGTGAAGATAAGGGTATATCCCCTGACGTACTTAAACTATGTAATCAACAAGTGCGCATTCCAATGATAGGACCGATAGAGAGTCTCAATGTGAGTGTCGCAGCTGGAGTGATGATGTATGAAGTGGTACGACAAAGAGGATAATATAGGTTAGAAAAACAATAATCATGGAATATAAGTATCTATCGCATATAGATGGACCAAAGGATTTAAAGCAACTTCCTGTAGAAGTGCTGCCAGAGGTTTGTAAAGAGATACGAGACTTCATAATACAAGAACTGAGTCATAACCCTGGACACCTTGGTAGTAGTCTTGGGGCGGTTGATTTTACGGTTGCATTGCACTATGTTTTCAATACGCCAGATGATAAATTGGTGTGGGATGTAGGGCATCAAGCATATGCGCATAAAATCATTACTGGACGGAGAGAGAAGTTTCATACGAATAGACAATTCAAAGGATTGTCGCCATTTCCTTCGCCTGCTGAGAGTGAGCATGATGCTTTTGTTGCAGGACATGCCAGCAATAGTATATCTGCTGCCTTGGGATTGGACTTGGCAGAAACAGCTACGGCTCGTTTGGAAAATAGAGTAGCGAATAATGTAGTAGCCATCATTGGGGATGGCGCCATGACGGGAGGACTTGCCTTTGAAGGACTGAACAATGTCTCTATGGACAAGAATAACCTCTTGATTATTCTCAACGATAACAACATGGCTATTGATCCTATCAAGGGAGGATTTACACAATATTTGCTCGACTTAACAACCAGTGCTATCTACAACAAGTGGCGTTGGAAACTCTATCGATTGGCAGTCAAACTACATCTGATTGATGATAAGAAAAAACGTAGTGTCTTGCTAAGACACAATAGCCTAAAAACTCTGCTTACCAAACAACCTATGAATATATTCCATGGGTTGAATATACGATATTTTGGTCCTGCTGATGGACATGATGTGGTAAATTTGGTGCGCATACTGCGGGAGATAAAAAATCACAAAGGACCTAAAGTGCTGCATATCGTTACCAAGAAAGGCAAAGGATACGCTCCTGCTGAAAACGACCAAACATTGTGGCATGCACCAGGTGAGTTCAACGTAGAAACAGGCGAACGGACCACCTCTACCAATGCCACACAACAACCCGAACCATTATGGCAGGAAGTGTTTGGACAAACGCTTTTGGAGATTGCGCGACAGAATGACCGAGTTGTGGGAATTACCCCTGCTATGCCATCAGGATGTAGTATGAACATCTTGCAACGAGAGATGCCCCATCGAGTATATGATGTAGGAATAGCCGAAGGACATGCTGTTACTTTCTCTGCTGGTTTGGCGAAAGGTGGAATGCTACCATTCTGCAATATATATTCCAGTTTTATGCAGCGTGCCTATGATAATATCATTCACGATGTGGCCTTGTCAAACTTGAATGTGGTTCTGTGTCTGGATAGGGCTGGATTGGTTGGAAATGATGGTGCGACACATCATGGATTGATAGATTTAGCCTACTTACGCCCTATCCCTAATATGTCTATCTGTGCGCCAAGAGTAGCAGAGGACCTTAGACAAGCGATGTATATGGGCTTGGAATTGAATGGACCATTAGCCATTCGCTATCCACGGGGACGTAGCATACATGATGTCCGTCAACCTCAATTGGTTTATGGTAAAGGTATTTGCCTCAAACCTGGAAAAGAAATGGCGGTACTTACCTTGGGGGCTATAGGCAATACTATGATAGAAGCGATACAGCAAGTTGAGAAGGATAGACCAGTCTCTATAGCTCATTATGATATGCGTTGGCTCAAACCGATAGATGAAGAACTGTTGCATCAAATAGGAAAACAATACTCAAAAATTATCACCCTTGAAGAAGGACTGATTGAAGGAGGATTAGGAAGTGCTGTCTTAGAGTTTATGGCGGATAATGGTTATCATCCTACCATTGTGCGTTTGGGAATAGATGACCAGTTTGTGGAGCATGGCAGTACCAAACAATTATACGAAATGTTACATTTAGATAAAAAAGGTTTATGCGAATCGTTGTTGCAGGCGCTGGAGCTGTAGGAAAACACTTGGCGAAATTGCTCTCGCGCGAAGATATGGATATTAGTCTAATAGACGAATCTCAAGAACGTTTAGGAGATTTGGATGCGAACTATGACCTTTTGACTAAGGTCGGTAGTCCGACTTCTATTCATGACCTCAAGGATGTGGGAATCAAAGATGCGGATTTGTTTGTGGCCGTTACGCCGTCTGAAGCAGAAAACATAACGGCATGTATGATAGCGAAACAATTGGGGGCTAAGAAAACCTTGGCGCGAATTGATAATTTCGAATATCTTAGACCAGAAAACAAACCTATCTTTGAGAAGATGGGACTCAATCAAATGATTTACCCCGAAGTGCTCGCTGCTTATGAGATAGTGTCCTCTTTGGAGACCAATTGGATGCGATACCACTTATCTCTGTGCGATGGGAAATTAGAATTGTGTGTCTTGAAAGTGAGAAACGGAGCCGATGTCATTGGGCATACGTTTATGTCTGGATATTATGACCATGGTGCATACCGTGTAGTGGCTATCAAGAGAGGTCAAAACACCATCATACCCCGTGGGCAAGATGAAATCATGCCAGAAGATACAGTCTATGCGGTTTGTACGCAGGAGAATATGAACATACTTAGGAAACATATGGGTAAGGAAGTACATGATATCAAAAATGTCATATTCTTTGGAGGCTCTAGAATAACTCAAAAGACGTTGCAGAACTTGCCCGATGATATGAATGTGAAGATTATTGAACCGGATCGTGAGTTGTGCTACCAATTGAGTGAGAAGATAGATAATGCCCTTATTATCAATGCAGATGGTAGTGATATGGAGGTGCTCAAAGAAGAAGGCATCCAAGATACAGATGCTTTTGTAGCACTCACGGAACATAGCGAGGCAAATATATTTGCATGTATGGCTGCGAAGCGATTTGGTGTTCAAAAAACCATCGCTGAAGTAGAGAATATAGATTATATTACCATGGCCGAAGGTCTGGATATTGGTTCGGTGCTCAACAAGAAGACCATAGCCGCTTCTTATATCTACCAAATGCTTTTGGATGATAGTGTACTGAACGTAAGAAACTTGACCAGTGCTGATGCCGAAATCGTGGAGTTTATGGCAGAGGAAGGTAGTCGCATCACGCAGCGCAAAATCAAGGATATGAACTTGCCCAATGATACCAATATCGGTGCTATCGTGCGTGCAGGAGAGGCTATATTAGTAAATGGAGATACGCAAATTCTACCCAATGATATGGTAGTCGTATTTTGTAAGAACCACGCGATTAGACAACTGGAGAAATTCTTTCAATGACACGCACGTTTAATACTCGAATAGTTTTTCGTACAATGGGTGCTTTGTTGCTCATTGAGGCCTTGTTTATGGCATTAGCCATGGGGGTGAGTATGTGGTATGACGAACCAGACCAAGAGGTGTTTCTTATCTCAACCATTATTACATTCATTTCGGGTATCATAGGACTTATTATCGGTAAGAAGGCTGAGACCCATGTAGGGCAGCGAGAAGGGTATGTAATTGTGGCTTTGGTATGGTTTGTGTTTTCTATTTTTGGTATGATGCCATATTATTTGAGTGGACAGGTACATACCATTACAGATGCTTGGTTTGAGACGATGTCTGGATTTACCACAACAGGAGCTACCATTATACCCGACTTGACTCAAATAACCCATGGGTTGTTGTTCTGGCGAGCGCTGACACAATGGATTGGGGGTATGGGAATCATTGTTTTATCCATTGCGATATTACCTATTTTTGGTCTAAATGGTATGCAGCTCTATGCGGCTGAAGTTTCGGGACTCACGTACGAGAAACTCTCCCCACGAATAGCAGATACTGCTAAAATGTTGTGGACAACCTATATATTGCTGACACTCAGTGAAACGCTTATTTTGTGGTTGTGCGGAATGGAAGGGTTTGATGCTATATGTCACTCTTTCGCTACCATTGCTACGGGTGGTTTTTCTACCAAAAACAATAGTTTAGAGTTTTACGATTCGGCAGCCATACACTATACGGTGACCTTCTTTATGTTCATATCGGGTATCAATTTTGTCATGTTGATACATTTTGCAAGAGGTAAGATGCGAAATATCTTCAAGGACGAAGAGACAAGATGGTATAGTTATGCTGTTCTTCTCTTTACCTTTTTACTTTTTGTTGGATTGTATATTTCACGTCCAGGATGGTCGCACGTTGAAGCGGAGAGAGCTTTCAGAGATAGTATATTTACCGTTATTAGTGCTATGACTTCTACTGGCTATACTATATCTGACTATATGTATTGGCCGATTGTGGGGTGGGTAGTGATATTTTTCTTGATGTTTACAGGTGCTTGTGCTGGAAGTACGGCTGGAGGTATCAAGTGGGTGAGATTATCCATTATTATTAAAAATGGTATGTCAGAGTTTCAACGAAGAATACACCCCAATGCTATCATTCCTGTCAAATTGAATGGAAAACCCATTCCACAGCAGACAACAAATAATATTATGGCATTCTTGATATTTTATGTATTCATTATTGCCGTAACGGTGGTTATCTTTTGTGCTTGCGGAGTGGACTTTGATGAAGCAATAGGAAGTGCAGTGTCTGCAATGGGAAATGTGGGTATTAGCATTGGACAATTTGGTCCTGCTGGAAACTATGCCAATTTTCCTACTGTAGGCAAGTGGGTGATGAGTTTCGTGATGATTGTAGGACGTCTTGAAATATTCACAATACTCTTATTGTTTACAAGAGTGTTGTGGAAGAAGTAAGGATAAAATAAACCATAATGAGACCTTCAAAAGTAACTCTTGTCATATGGATTATCATAGCACTATTAGGAGCAATCTCTTATATAGCGCCTCAAGGTGGATGGACATTAGGTAATTGGTCTTTCCGTTGGCCAACATTGACCGACATGTTGGATGGCAGTACTTCTAACCATACAGATACTTTATTAGCCTATACTGGCTTACCTTTGGATACATTGGCACTAACAGATTCGATACCACTACTATCCGATACCCTCCAGGCGCAAAATACCTCTTCTACGCTTGCTCCTATTTCCCTTCCTTCTGTCGTAGTTCAAGATACAGATACTCGTGTCCATTTGTTGGCATTTTATCAAGCATTAGAGCAAGCAGAGCAAATGCCAGTGCGTGTCGTGCACTATGGTGATTCACAAATCGAGGAGGACAGAATATCCAATGTCTTGAGAGAACAATGGCAAAAGAAGTTTGGCGGTGGGGGTGTAGGACTGATTCCGCTACATCAGACTATTCCTACACGTACTTTGCGACAATGGCTATCAATAGATGGGGTGGTGCAAACCACACAGCAAGGACCTAAGCGGTACATCGTGTATGGGCCCAAAACTATGAGACGTAACGATGGGAGGTATGGCGTTATGGGACAAGTCGCATGTATGGATACAGCATGGGTAGCTGGAAGTCAACAAGTAACGGTGAATATTATGCCGATGGATAAAAAGGACAAGACCTATAAGTATTTTAGTCAGATTCGTTTGTTGGCAGATAGTATCCAAGGCAAAGTTATTCTATCAAATCAATCTTCGATAGACTTATCACCACAACAAATGGCACTCTTGCCAGATAGTACGACCCAGTGCGAAATACAATTGCAAGGACGTGGCAATGTATATGGACTGAGTTTGGAGACTCCTACAGGAGTGATCGTGGATAATATTCCTATGCGTGGATGCTCTGGAAATATATTTACACGTATTGACTCTTCCCAATTAGCATCTTTCTATCATGCTACCAATACGCGACTTATTATTTTACAGTTTGGAGGCAATATGATTCCTCAAACACAAAATCCATCTACTTTGGATGCTTATGTCAATTCTATGAAGCAACATATACGTTATTTACGTTCATGTGCTCCGGAGGCTGCCATTCTATTTATCGGCCCAAGTGATATGTCCACCCGAGTAGATGGACAGATGACTACCTATCCGTTAGTACCATATCTTGATCGCATATTGCAACGTATGGCACAGCAAGAAAAGATTGCCTATTGGAGTATGTATCATGCTATGGGTGGATATGATAGCATGGTAGAATGGAACAAAAAAGGGTTGGCAGGCAATGACCATATACACTTTACGAGGGCTGGAGCCAAGAAGATAGGTAAAATCCTATTTGATTGGATTGACTCGTATCAATACCCTCAACCCTCTACCGACTCCATTCATATAGATACCCTTACTATAGATACCCTTACTGTCAGATGAATATAGTGCAGCACATATTTGCATTCAACGACCAAAGTCCACTATTGTTTACCCAATTCTACTTTTGGGCTTTCTTTGCTATTGTCTATACCATCATGGCATGTATATTGGAAATCAAGCCTTGGAATAGCAAAAACGATGTGCTCAAACAACCCTCTAATAAAAGACTACATCTCAGGAATCTGTTCCTGATGTTTGTCAGTTGGTTTTTCTACTACAAAACCAGTGGTATATTTTTGCTTATATTGCTATTCGTAACCCTGAGCGATTGGTTGATAGCCAAACAAATCTATCGAACCAAACAGCAAAACCAACTCTTCAAAGCCAAGGCATGGCTTGTTTTGAGCATTGTAATAGATTTGGGTTTATTGTGTTATTTCAAATATGCATATTTCTTTACCAATATGATTAACGATCTATTGGGAACAGAATTTGCTGTATTCGATATATTTGCATATATTGGAAATGGGCTTAGTCATCAGGGTAGGTTTATGGTGGATACCATCATCTTGCCTGTGGGCATATCTTTCTACCTATTCCAAGTGATTTCTTATACTACGGATGTGTATAGGGGACTCATTACACCTTTGAAGAATGTATTTGATTTTGGGTTCTATGTGAGTTTCTTCCCTCAGTTGGTTGCTGGTCCTATTGTTCGTGCCAATGAGTTTATTCCGCAACTCTATCGTCCTTTCCGTCTCAGCAAACGCTTGGCGGGTATGGCATTGTTTTGGATACTCAACGGATTGACAAAGAAAATTTTGTTGAGTGACTATTTGGCTGTTAACCTAATAGATAGAGTATTTGATAATCCGTTGTTGTTTTCGGGATTTGAGAACTTATTTGCTCTCTTTGCTTATTCCTTGCAAGTGTATGCCGATTTCTCGGGTTATACGGATATTGCCATTGGGGTTGCGATGTTGATGGGATTTTACCTTCCTAAGAACTTTAATTCCCCTTACAAGGCTACCAATCCACAGGATTTCTGGCACAGATGGCATATGTCCTTGAGTAGATGGCTCAAAAGTTATCTTTATATTCCTTTGGGAGGAAATAGAGAAGCCACATTTGGTACTTACTTTTGGATTATCCTAATCGCTGTAATTGCTTTCATATTGACAGGTTCATGGATTATCATGGGCATACTATTGGTTTTAGCTGTGGTGGTGTTTCTTATTATCCGATGCTTCCCGCAGCGGCGCAAATTGTTGTATGGTAATCTCAATTCATTCATTACTATGTTGTTGGGAGGATTATGGCATGGCGCAAGTTGGAATTTCATGATATGGGGTGGACTGAATGGAATAGGAATGATTGTGTACAAGATTTGGAAACAATGGGGATATAACCTTCAGTTTGTTCTCTTGACCATACTTACCATTGCTATGTGGATAACCAAACAAGCACTTCATACTCCATTGCTTAACGTACTCTGGGTGTGGGTGCTATGTCTATGGATAGGAATGGCAATCAAATATATCTACTGGTGGATTGAACGCATGGGGCATATTGCTATCACAGGAACCAAGCGTGCTACCGTTGTGCGTGCTTGTAGCCAAGCTTGGGCTGTGTTGCAGACATTTGTCTTTATTACTTTTACACGTCTGTTCTTCCGCTCAGGTAGTAATCTCGACCCTGCGACAGCCAATCAAGAAGCATGGGAAACGGCCAAGAATATGGTAGCACAAATAGGAGGTGCTTGGAACAATAGTATTATCCCTGCTTTTCTATGGGAATATCGAAACGTGGTCATCTTGTTTGTATTGGGAATGATCATCCATTGGCTACCTGATAAATGGAAGCAATCTTATCGTATCCGCTTTGCATCCTTGCCGGTGTGGGCATTGGTGTTTATATGTATTTGTGCTATCATGGTAGTGTATCAGTTTATTACTGCAGATTTGCAAGCATTCATTTATTTCCAATTCTAAGCATATGATAGTAGGCATTACAGGTGGTATAGGAGCAGGTAAGACGTTTTTGGCACAAACGCTCAAGCAGATGGGGTATGCTGTGTATAACTCGGATGTTGAGGCCAAACGTATTATATGCCAAGATGCTGAGGTGAAAGAGCAAATCATTCATCTTTTAGGGGACAATGCGTATCATGGAGAGCAGTACAATACATCATGGGTGGCAACGCAGGTTTTTGAAGATACGAACAAACTAAAACAATTGAATGCTATAGTGCACCCTGCGGTGCGTAACGATATCAAACGTTGGGTACAAACACAACCGACGCTGAACCATCTTTATTTTGTCGAATGTGCTATATTGTACGAGAGTCAGATAGACACTTTATGTGACGTGTGTGTGGCTATCGTTGCTCCGATGCAACTGCGTATCAAGAGAGCTACTCAGCGGGACCAATCGTCTCCTCAACATGTGCAAGCAAGGATGCAAACACAGTGTACAGATGAACAACTCTGCCAACGTGCAGATATATGTTTGAACAATGACGGGAAACAACCTATTCAAGTCTTGGCAAACCTATTACTCGAAAAACTATTAAAATAATATGATATCATGATTACCTTTATCATCTCATTATTCGTTTTGATTATTGGATACATCCTCTATGGTACATTTGTAGAGAAAGTATTCGTTATTCATCCCGATGCCCAAACACCTGCTATGACAAAGACAGATGGGGTGGATTATGTACCGATGTCGCCATGGCGAATATTCTTGGTGCAGTTTTTGAATATTGCAGGTTTAGGACCCATCTTCGGTGCCATCATGGGTATTTTCTATGGTCCATCTGCTTTCTTGTGGATAGTGTTGGGTACTATTTTTGCGGGGGGAGTACATGACTATTTTAGTGGCATGCTCAGTTTGCGCAAAGGAGGTGTTTCGTTGCCTGATGTCGTGGGAGATGAATTGGGAAGCAAGGTGCGTTTGTTTATACGTGTTTTGGCTTTGGTTTTGTTGGTATTACTTACGACTACTTTTATGACAGGTCCAGCGACACTATTGCAAGGGTTGTTACCATTGGGGACTTGGATGTATCAAGAACATATGATACCTATTGTTTGGGTACTAATTATTTTTCTCTACTATATCTTTGCCACCATTCTACCTGTTGACAAACTCATCGGTCGTTTTTATCCTATTTTTGGAGCCATGCTCTTGTTTATGGGAATAGGTATTATGATTGTGATGTTATGTTCACATGCGGGTAGTATGCCCGAACTAACCGATGGCTTGCAAAACCGTCAAACGAATGGACTGCCTATTTTTCCGATGATGTTTGTGAGCATTGCATGCGGTGCTATATCGGGTTTTCATGGAACGCAATCGCCTATCATGGCGCGTTGTGTATGCAACGAGCGACAAGGACGTTGGATTTTTTATGGAGCGATGGTAGCAGAGGGTATTCTTGCACTAATATGGGCTGCGGCTGCAGGAACATTCTTTGCAGACCCAGAACAAGGGCTATACGGAATAGAAGGGCTCAAGGCATTTGCTGCGCAACATCCTGGAGAAAATATTGCTGCATTGGTGATTGATAAGGTAAGTCGTTCATGGTTAGGAACGGTAGGAGGTATATTAGCCATCATAGGTGTGATAGCAGCACCTATCACATCGGGAGATACCGCATTGCGTTCTGCCAGACTGATAGTGGCCGATTTTTTGAAGATGGAACAACGTGCGATATACAAACGTTTGATGATTGCTTTCCCATTGTTTCTTTGTGTCTTTGGAATGGTCTTTGTGGACTTCAATGTCGTTTGGAGATATTTCGCATGGACCAATCAGACATTGGCGGTATTCACATTGTGGGCTGCAACCACCTATCTATACAAACAAGAACATCAAAACATATCACCGACACCTTATCGTTGTGGTTATCTTGTCTCACTCATTCCTGCCATGTTTATGACGGTAGTGAGTGTTAGCTATATTATGATTGCCCCAGAAGGTTTACATTTACCGCAACACCTATGGTGGGTAGGATATACGATTGCACTATGCGTAGCATTGGCATGCATGGGATGCTTTGCTTATACGATGCGAAAGTACACTCCTAATTCAAAATTCAAAATTCAAAATTCATAAATCAAAATCACCTTCTTCTCATGGCATCAAATCTTATACGTAGTGCGCAATTTGTTGTTTCATCACCAGACGTGATGATGTGTCCTAAAACGACAATACCCGAATATGCTTTCATTGGTAGAAGCAATGTGGGGAAGTCAAGTCTTATCAACATGTTGTGCCACGACCCCAAGTTGGCCAAGACGAGTCAAAAGCCAGGAAAAACATTACTTATCAACCATTTCTTGATTTCGCCTACACGTTCCAATCAAACATGGCACTTGGTGGACTTACCAGGATATGGTTTTGCACAAACAGGACAAAAACAACGTGAGAAATTGAAAACAATGATTGAACGTTATTGTTTGTTACGGGAAGCATTGGTAAGTCTGTTTGTATTGATTGATTGCCGATTGGAGGCGCAGAAGATAGATTTGGAGTTTATAGATTGGTTGGGAAACAATCAGATACCTTTTGCTATCGTGTTTACCAAAGCAGACAAATTGGGTAAGGTGCGATTAGAAGAGAATGTAGAGGCATACAAAAACAAGTTGCTCGAGACTTGGGAAGAACTACCTCCTATTTTCGTTACCAGTGCCGAGAAAGGGGTAGGGGAAACGGAGATACTTGATTATATAGAACAAATAAATCAAACCTTAGTATAGAATGATTTGGGAGAATAATCCGGATATAGCACATATCGTTTGTGATAACCAACGTCGTGTGATACGAAAATTGCTTGACGACCATCGCGAAGAACGTCGCCCGTATGTTTTTTGTACCAATACGATGCGTACAATCGAAAAACTAAATCGCATCTTAGTTCCTGTTGCGATGTTAGAGGAAGAAGTGTACAAAGCAGAGATTTGTACCTATTTGGCACGTAAAACGGGTGCGCAGATTGTATTGTTGTTAGCCAACGACTATGGTTCACGAGCAAAAAAGAACATGCAACGAATCATTACTCATATTGAGTCAGTAGCCCAGCGTACCAATGAACTGATCCAATATGAACAACATCTTGCTATCAAGGATAGTTTTTCTGTTTATAAAGAAGCCACACAGAGGCAGCGAGATTTTGGGCATCAGCTCTTGGTAATGACAGCCAGTCGTGACTATGGTTTGGATGATCTCATCTTTGGTGCCCCCGAGCAGCATGTTATCCAGCACAGTGCTGTACCTGTTATGCTCATCAATCCTCGAGAAGACTTGTTCTCGTTATGTGACTAACGTTCTCCGCTTGAACCAAACATTTACAAGGCTCCGCAAGAGCATCGCTTGTTTAGTCTGTTGCGTTGCTGATATTCTCATTACCTCTATCGTATACCCTTACTATACCCTTGCTATACCCTTGCAAAAATTACGCAGCCCCCGAGGTGCGTCTGTGCAAACAAAAAGGACTACCGAAGTAGTCCTTTTCTATTATGATCATACGATAGGATTACCAACCTGGGTTTTGACCGATTTGTGGGTTCACAACGCTTTGGCTTGTTGGAATAGGAGCCAAGTAGTGCTTTTCGTCAAACTTACGAACGTAGTCTGCTGTTAAGTCTATATAGCCGTTAGCGTCACGTTTAACATCATTTGCGCCTGGCCAGTTATCAGCAATCCACGCGCCCTTGGTTTGATCTGGATTCTTCTCTGTATCAAGAAGTTCCAATTGATGCCAACGAATAAGTGACCAATAGCGGTCATTGTTGTCGAACATCAACTCTACGCGACGCTCACGACGGATTTCCCAAATCAAATCGCTTACACCAATAGTGTTTGCAGGGTCATTAACTGGAGCATACTCTGGCATACCAACGCGAGTGCGAAGTTTGTTGAGAGATGTTTTAGCATCAGCCTCTTCACCTAATTCTGCACATGCCTCTGCGTGGGTAAGAAGAATCTCAGCCAACCAGAAGAGTGGGCAGTCAGTTACGTTACCAGTTGTAGATTGACGAAGTGAAGATGGAGTAACTGGCTCGTCAAACTTCAAGATACCATAACCAGTAGTTACTGTATTCTGAGCAGCACCTTCTTGTTCTGGAATGCCCTCATAACGAGCGCGGTTGTTACCTACGTAGCAGAGGTAACCATCAATTTGTTGAGCCAAACGTGGGTCACGAGCTTCCAATAGGTGATAGATAACTGGTTTACCAGCATCGTAACCTTCGGTACCAAGTACACCATGGTCATCATTCTTATCAGCAAGAGTACCATCTTTCTTCAAATATGCATTGAAAGCTGATTTGCTCATGCCATTGGTAGGAGTAGAACCGCAGCAGTAGTCTTGAGTAGCGTGACGAAGCTTAGCAGACTCCAAGTATTGTTTATACATAATCATCTCTGTGTTGCCTGCAAGGTCAAGTGAGTTGTAGTTTGCACGATAACCTTCTGCATCTGGAGTCAACTCAAATTTGCCACTGTTGATGATAGCATCTGCTGCTTTTTTAGCTTCTACCAAATATTTGTCAGAACGCTCTTTGTCGTTCTTGTGGTATTTTGCATATGTACCCTCGAAGAGACAGATTTGTGCTTTAATTGCTTGTGCTACATACACGTTGTAAGCGGTGCGAGAATCAGCATTCTTAGTACCCATATTCTCAACGGCATAGTTGAGGTCTTCAAGCATCTTATCCATTACGAAGTTGCGATCTTGGCGTGGACCATAGAGAATATCAGTATCCTCTGTTGTAAGAGAATGATCTACCCAATAGCAGTCACCGAATTTGCGTACTACACAGAAATGTTGCCATGCGCGATATAAACGACCAAGAGAGTTATAGTATTTTCTTGTCTCTTCATCCATTGGTACACCATCAAGGTTTTCAAGAAGAATATTTGCACGACGAACTTCTACGTAACTTGCATCCCAAGTATCATCCGTAGCAGAGATTGTTGTAAAATCCCAAGGAGTGATACCTGTAACGGCTTGGTTATCATTCAAAGTAGGGAAGTAGAAAGTTCCATAACTACCATTGTTTCCATAACCTTTCCACTCTGCGTAGAAATAGTTGGTGTACATTTCTACGTTAGTCTCGCTGGTGAAGAAGTTGTCTTTGGTGAAAGAATCGTATGGGTCATTGTTCAACAAGTCGCAACTTGTAAATAGCACCATACCAGCTATCAAACTTAAAATTATCTTTTTCATAACTGTATTCAATTGAGTTAATAGTTAATAATTAATAATTAATATTCATTTGATTGTTAAACATTAATTATAGTGTTACTTGCAAACCGAATGAATACGAACGCATGAGAGGCGCTGTACGAGCGTATGCTCCATAGCCATAGTTAGCACCTTCTTTACCTCTTGAAACCTCAGGATCGAAACCGTACTTGGCAGTATGGTTTACGAGGTCAGCTAAATTGTTGAAAGAAGCGTAGATACGAACTTTCTCAATAGTTGCTTTGCGGGTCCATTTTTGTGGCAAGGTATAACCTACGGTCAAGTTTTTCAAACGGAGATAAGCCATATTAATCAAATACCTATCTTGTGGCACGTAGTTGTTGCTACCCGCATCCATAATGGTACCATCTGTAGTTGCAGGGTCGTTTCCTGGGAAAATACGTGGATAGTCAGCATCTTGACGAATTGTTCCCTCTCCCTTTTTAGCAGCCTCAATTTCAGCTAAGGTAATATAATCAGTTTGATTAGCATAGATAGTAATATCGGCAGCACGCATCATTGGCATAACAAATGCAGATGTGCTCCACATATCGCGTTTACCTACACCTTGGAAGAACAAGTCAATATCAAAGCCCTTCCAATCAGCGCCAAGACGGAATGAGTATTGCCAACGTGGAGTGGTGTTACCAATCTTCACAAGGTCACCATGATCTTCTACAGTTCCTTTACCCCAATCAATTTTACCATCACCATTTTGGTCAACGAACTTGATATCACCAGGAACAAAGTTAAACTTAGGATCGACCTCAAGGAGAATTTGATCTGCAATACCATCAGCATAGATTGTATTGCCTTCTTCATCTGTACCAACGATGTCTTCAGGATTGAAATAGCGATCGAACTCAAAACCCCAAATTTCACCATACTCTTTACCAGAATATTCGGTGTTTATAAGGTTTTCTGAATCCCATTGAGTGATAACAGCTTTATAGTCTGCAAGGTTGAAGTTAGCGTGGAGAGTCAAGTTGTCAGCATCACGGAAGGTGTGGCGCCAATCTACGTTCAACTCCCAACCACGAGTGCGGAGTTGACCTTCATTTCCTTTAGCTGCACTTGCACCGATTACAGAAGGAAGTGGTTTGCCAGGAGCCAACATTCCATTTGTTGTGCGTTGATACCAGTCGAAGTTTACGTTCAACTCATTATTCAAGAAACCGAGGTCAATACCGATGTTAGTAGTTGCGATATTTTCCCATGTAAGAGAAGGATCTACCATATTAGGTTGATCGAAGTAGTCATACTTCACATTGCCGCTACCAATCCAGTTAAGAGAAGTAGGGTACTTATACATAGTCTCAAGGAACATATTGCTACCAATTTCTTGGTTACCAATTACACCGTATGATGCACGTACCTTCAAGTTGCTTACATATTGCTTAGCCTCTGCGAAGTAAGCTTCCTCGCTGATACGATAACCGAGAGAACCTGATGGGAAGAATGCCCATTGTGTGTGTGATGGGAACTTGCTTGAACCGTCGTAACGACCGCTCAACTCTACCAAGTAGATACCCTTGTAGTCATAGTTGATACGACCGAAGATACCTACAGAACCATTATGGCGATGAGCATGGTTATAAGTACTCCAATCGGATGTGAGAATCATTTCTGGCAAGTTGAGGTCTTGCAAATCTTTACGAGAGAGCGTTAGATACTCATAATCATCTTTATCAATGTTAGCACCTACCATTATGTTCAAGTTGTGATTATTCCAAGAACCATTGTAGTTAAGATACATGTTGGCTACGTGGTTGTAGTAGTGAGAGTTAGTTTGAGTAAGGTAACTGTCTGTAGGATAAGGAGCCATTGCATTACCAGTCCACCAATCCTCTGTAAACTCGCCAAACCATGTGTCAACTTGATATTTCGCAGGCATACCGATCGCTTTCTCATTACCTGCGCGATAAGTAAAGGTGTAATCGCCATTGAAAGTCAAACCTTTAGCAAGGTTCAACTTGATAAAACCACCAGCGCGAAGGTTCATACGTTTCTTGTAAGCATCGCCAGCCTCTTTCAAACCACCGAGGAATGTATAACCATCATATATTTGACCGTCTGGATCCTTGAAATAACCCCAAGGACCAAAGAATGAGCCCCAACGCCAGAGATTAGAGTAACCACCAACGCGATTCTCAGGATATTGGTAGTTCCGGTGTTGCATATTGAAGCGAGCACCTACCTCCAGCCACTTATTAATCTTAGTAGAAAGGTTTACTGTTGCATTGAACTTATCCATCTTATCGGGATTGAAGTTTAAGATGCCTTGTTGGTGATTGTAACCAAGAGACATGTAGTAATTTGTCTTGCCTGAGTTACCCGATACTGACAAGTTATGGTTTTGAGAAGGAGTAGCATCGTTGAAGAAAATACCAGCTACATCCCAATCTGCGTAGAAACCATATTCATCATAATCAATACCATAAATCATCTCTCGATATGGAGATTTACCGTCTTTAATACCAACTTTTGCACCTTCAGAAGAGTTAGCCCAATTGAGCCAATTTTTTGCCTTTTCTTGGAAATCTTTGGTGTCTACATATTTACCAAATAATTCAGCGCGTTCACCAAGATAACCTTTAGCTTCTGTCATTGCAACTGCTTGCTCATATACAGTTGGAAAATTAGGAGATGCAGTTGCACGGCTCCATGCAAAGTTGTTGTTGTATGTTACAGTTACTTTCTCTGCAGTCTTAGCAGACTTGGTAGTAACCAATACAACACCGAAAGCAGCACGAGTACCGTAGATAGCGGTAGAAGAAGCATCTTTCAATACACTGATAGACTCAATATCATTAGCGTTGAGGTAACCGAGGTTCTCTACTGGAACTCCGTCCACAATGTAGAGAGGAGTTGAGGTAGCGCCGTTAGACAAAGTACCGATACCACGAATAACTACCGTAGGATCAGCATCAATATCACCCGTTGCGTTGGTGATAGTCAAACCTGGCACAGCACCTTGCAATGCTTTAGCTACGTCAGACTCTGTTTTAGATTCAAGGGTTTTGGAAACATCTACTGTTGTTACTGCACCTGTTAGGTTCGCTTTCTTTTGCGTACCATAACCGATGGCTACTACCTCGTCGAGTACTTGAGTGTCCTCTTTGAGCATAACAACCATGTCCTTGTGAGCGCGAACCTCTTGATCCTTGTAACCCATATAGCTTACAAGAAGGGTAACGTTCTTCTCTACTGATAGTACGAAAGCACCATCAATGTCAGTAATCGTACCATTGGTAGTACCGACTTCAGCAACGTTAGCACCAATAAGAGGGTCACCATTAGCATCTACTACGCGACCTGTAATAGTTTCAGGAGCTGCATAAGCACTGATGCTAACCATTGTCATTGCAAAAACTGCTAATGACATGAGTAGGCTACGAAAGCCATTCTCTTTACGTGTGTTCATCATAATGTGTTATTAGTTAATTAATACTTTGTGGGAATCTCACCCACGTTATTATGTAGTTTGTTGTGTTGCGTACAACTGAATTATTATTATAATTATATTTTATTACGCGTGTGCGCATGTGTGTAATTATCTTATATGTGTTAAGTATAGATAACAGCATAAATTAATCGGTCGTTAAAATTCAGCAATATAATGGGTACAATCAAATGTTTTCATCCATAAAGGTATAGTAGTAATTACGAACAGTATCACGATTAACATGCAATACATCCCCGATCTTCTTAAAGGACATACCTTCTGCTCTTAAACTTGCTATTTGTTGTTCCTTTTTGTGTAGTTTATAACTATTCTTGGAGAGTGATTTTCCTCTTGGTCTTCCCAATTTCACTCCTTCAGATTTTTTTCTTGCCAATGCCTCTTTAGTTCTTTGACTTATCAAGTTTCTCTCAATCTCAGCAGACAACCCGAAAGCAAATGCAAGTACTTTACTTTGAATATCATCGCCTAAGCGATAGTTGTCTTTGATTGTCCAAACCCTACACTCTTTTGTCATGCAAATATTTAGTATCTCCATAATCATAAAGAGATTTCTTCCCAAGCGCGATAGTTCACTACAAATAATAATATCATTTTTCTTTATTTTCCGAAGAAGATTTCCAAGTTGACGACTATTGTAATTTTTGGTACCGCTAATGGTCTCTTCAATCCAATCGTCAATCAATATTTTCTGAAACATACAAAATTTGTTAATTTCAAAACGTTGGTTCTCCACCGTCTGCTTATCACTACTGACTCTTATGTATCCGTAAATCATAATTTTGTTAAATTAAATTTTATAAATGGGATTATTGACATTATTAACAACTTTTCCAGCAACATCATTGACTGATATTGTTACCATGATATATCTGCCTTTGCGAATCACAATTACATATATACTTATTTGAGATAAGGAATGTTAAAATATGTTATTAAACATATATTTTGATATTGTATGAAAAATAATTAAATTTTTATATATTTTTTTTTGCGAATATTTGTGTACATTGAAAAAAAAGCATAACTTTGTGACCGAAATAGTGTGCAAGTTACTATAGGATAAGTAGAGTTGCCGTGTAAAAACGACCGATTTAGTTGAGCACTTACACTACACCTATTTATATATGCATAAGGAAAAAAGCAAAGACATTTACACAACTACAACATAATTAACGTGGGTGAAATTCCCACAAAGTATTAATTAACTAATAACACATTATGATGAACACACGTAAAGAGAATGGCTTTCGTAGCCTACTCATGTCATTAGCAGTTTTTGCAATGACAATGGTTAGCATCAGTGCTTATGCTGCTCCTGAAACTATTACAGGTCGCGTAGTAGATGCTAATGGTGACCCTCTCATTGGTGCTAACGTTGCTGAAGTCGGTACTACCAATGGTACGATTACTGACATTGATGGTGCTTTCGTACTATCAGTAGAGAAGAACGTTACCCTTCTTGTTAGCTATATGGGCTACAAGGATCAAGAGGTTCGCGCTCACAAGGACATGGTTGTTATGCTCAAAGAGGACACACAAGTTCTTGACGAGGTAGTAGCCGTAGGTTATGGTACGCAAAAGAAAGCGAACCTAACAGGTGCTGTAACAACTGTTGACGTTTCCAAAACCCTTGAGTCTAAGACCGAGTCTGACGTAGCAAAAGCATTGCAAGGTGCTGTGCCAGGTTTGACTATCACCAACGCAACTGGTGACTTGGATGCTGATCCTACAGTAGTTATCCGTGGTATCGGTACATTGTCAAACAGCGGTGTTTCTACTCCATTGTATGTAGTAGATGGTGTTCCAGTAGAAAACCTTGGTTACCTCAACGCTAATGATATCGAGTCTATCTCTGTATTGAAAGACGCTTCATCTACCGCTATCTATGGTACACGTGCAGCTTTCGGTGTTGTATTGGTTACCACCAAGTCTGCTAAGACTGCAGAGAAAGTTAGCGTAACTTACAACAACAACTTCGCTTGGAGCCGTGCAACCGCTCTTCCTGAGTACCCAACAGTAATGGAGCAAGCAAATGCTTTGACAGAGGCTAACACCCGCGCTGGTTTGGCATCTGAGCTCTTTGGTATGTACCTCAACTCACCAGAGTTTATCGCAGGTGCTACTAAATGGCAAGAAAAACATGGTGGCAAATCTGGCTATCGTAAGATGGTTTATGGCGACGACTGGGATGAGCATGGTTTCTATGCAGATTGGGATGTAGTAGGTATCTTGTTCAACAATGCTGCTCCATCACAACAACACAACCTCTCTGTATCAGGTAATTCAGGCAAGACTAACTATTATATGTCTCTTGGTTACAACCACCAACAAGGTTTGATGAACTTCAATCCTGACAAAATGGATAAGTTCAATGCCACTGTTAACCTTTCTACCAAAATCAACAAATGGTTAGAAGTTGGTGCTCGCTTCAATATGCAACATCGTACTTATACATATCCTTACACTCGTGGTCAAGGTTCATACCAATATGTATGGCGCTGGGGTTCATTCTTCGGTCCTTACGGTTACTTTGAAGATGCAGAAGGCAAGCAATACGATGCTCGTAACATGATTGGTTATCGTAAAGCTGCTGCTGGTCCTGACGGTGATCCAAGCAACGACACATACCAAAAACGTATGAACATGCGTGCTGGTGGTTTCATCAAATTGAACCTCGCAAAAGGTTTGACCTTCAATGGTGACTATACCTTTACCTATCGTGCAGGTCGCTACAAAGGTACGGGTTATGAGGAAGATATCGTAAACACATGGTCTCTCTTCGGTGAAGATTGGTCACATGGTCCAACATCTACCTCTACTTTCATTGAGACAGAGAACACTCATTACTACAACCACGTAGCTAACATGTTCTTGAACTACAATGGTTCATGGGAAGGACACAACCTCAACGTAATGGTTGGTGCTAACATTGACAAATCAGAGTATGAGTATTTGTACTACGAGCGTCATGGTATGCAAGATCCTAACATGCCAGAGTTGAAACTCTTGTCAGAAGACTACAGCTATAGCCACAACCACAGCCGTAGCGGTTCTGCAGGTGTATTTGGTCGTATCAACTATGACTACAAAGGCATCTACCTCATTGAGTTGAGCGGACGCTATGATGGTTCAAGCAAATTCCCATCACACACCCAATGGGCATTCTTCCCATCAGGATCTATAGGTTATCGTATCAGCGAAGAACCTTACTTTGCAGATGCTAAGGAATATGTAAGCAACTTGAAACTACGTGCATCTTATGGTACCATTGGTAACCAAGAAATTGGTAGCAACATGTTCATCAAGACCATGGCTAAGACTACTAACGGTGTAAACTGGTTAGGTACAGGAACTTCTAAATATGACTATTTCGGAACTCCTAAGATGGTTGACCCAACCCTAACATGGGAGACTATCGCAACTACTAACGTAGGTATCGACCTCGGTTTCTTCAACAACGACTTGAACGTAAACTTTGACTGGTATCAACGTACAACCAATGGTATGTTGGCTCCAGGTAAGGAGTTGCCATCTGTACTTGGTGCAAGTGCAGCTTATGAGAACGCAGGTCAACTTCGCACACGCGGTTGGGAATTGAACATTGATTGGCGTCATACTTTCAAAGATCTTGACGACCTCTCATTGCATGCAAACTTCAACCTCGCTGACTACAAAGCAACTATTACCAACTGGGATTCTAACGACCTTACCAACACCAAATATACTGGTAAAGAGTATGGTGAAATCTGGGGCTTTGAGACCGATCGTTATTTCACAGCAGCAGACTTCAATGCCGATGGTACTTATGCAGCTGGCGTAGCAGATCAATCAGGTCTTGAGAAAGATAAAGCATTTAGCTATGGTCCTGGTGATATCAAGTTCGTTGACCAAAACGGTGACGGCGTTATTGATTGGGGAGAAGGAACGAAAGATGATCATGGTGACCTCGTGAAGATTGGTAACACCACTCCTCGTTTCCAATACTCATTCCGTCTCGGTGCAGACTGGAAAGGTATTGATATTGACCTCTTCTTCCAAGGTGTAGGTAAACGTGATATGTGGAGCCCATCTGCATTCGTTATGCCTTTGACACGTGGTACTGACGCTATCTATGCATGGCAAATGGATTACGTAACACAAGAAATGGTTGACAACAATGCCATCAACCAAGATGCTCGCTACCCACGCCTCTTCCCAGGTAATGCTGGTCAAGGTGTAGCAAGTGCTAACATCATGGATGCTGGTCGCAACAACTTCTACCCACAAGATAAGTATTTGATCAACATGGCTTATCTTCGTTTGAAAAACTTAACCGTTGGTTACACCTTGCCACAAAAGTGGACTCGCAAGGCAACTATCGAGAAAGTACGTATCTACGCTTCATTCAACAACTTGGCTGACCTCGTAAATCATACCGCTCAATACGGTTTCGATCCTGAGGTATCATCAGGTCGTGGTACTGGTAGCTTCGGTAATGGTACCTATGGTCGTGTAGAACCTCTCATGCGTTCGTATTCATTCGGTTTGCAAGTAACACTATAATTAATGTTTGAGAAACAGATTGAATATTAATTATGAATTATTAACAAATTAACTAAATTGAATACAGTTATGAAAAAGATAATTTTAAGTTTGATGGCTGGTATGGTTCTTTTGACAGGTTGCGACTTGTTGAATCCAAACCCAATCGATAATTTTACCGAGGATAACTTCTTCACCAGCGAGACCAACGTAGAAATGTACACCAACTATTTCTACAGCGAATGGGCTGGTTACGGAAACAGTGGTTCCTATGGTGATTTCTATTTCCCTAATTTGAACGACAACCAAGCTGTAACAGGTCTTTCTGGTTGGAACTTCAAGAACGTAAGTGCTTCTGATGGGACATGGAATGCTTGCTATACCGAGATTCGTCGTGCAAACATCCTACTCAAGCATATTGACGCTGTTGATATGCCTGCAGCAAGCAAAGATTACTACAAATCTCTTGCTCACCTCTATCGCGCTTGGCAACACTTCTGCGTAGTACGCAAATTCGGTGATTGCTACTGGGTAGATAAAGAGTTAACCACAGAAGATGCAACTATCCTTTATGGCAAACGTCACGCTCGTAACACCGTAATGGATAATGTATTGGCAGACCTCAACTTCGCAGTTGAAAACATGGGTACCAAGAACGCAGGTTCACGTACAGCATACAACGTACACGTAGCTAACGCTATCAAATCACGTATTTGCTTGTTCGAAGGTACTTATGCTAAATATCACCAAAACGATGCTGCACGTGCAGAGAAATACTTGAAGGAAGCTCAAAATGCATCATTGGCTATCATCAATAGCGGCAACTTTGAATTGACCCCAGGTGCTGCTGGTTACCGTGCAAACTACAACTCACTTGACTTGGCTGGCAACAAAGAGATGATTATGTACAAGAAATACATCGCTGGTACTCTTCCTCACGCTACTCAAGACTACTGCTGTGGTTCTACTCAAACCAACGGTATGAACAAAGCTGCTTTCAACTCATATTTGATGAAAGACGGTAAACTTCCTACTGGAGATGACAAAGGTAAACTCGGAACAGATGGTTTGGATAAAGATAAACCAGTTATCTATCACCTTTTGGAAGCTCGTGACCCACGTTTGGCTCAACAAATCGATGGTTACTTGGCATACGTAGGTAATGGTCGTATCCGTTACGAAGGAATGGAAGGCCAAGCAGGTGCTGCTGAGAACACATCTTCTACTGGTTATGGTATCTTGAAATTTGATGAGCCAGCTACTCCAGCAGCTCAACGTCAAGCTACTAATGGTAACGTAACAGATGGTCCTATCTTCTGGTTGGCAGAAATCATCCTTAACCAAGCTGAAGCTTGCGCTGAATTGGGTGACGAAGCAGGTGCTAAGAAGTATGTTAACATGTTGCGTACCCGTGCAGAAATGCCAGAACTCGCATTGCAAAACGACCCTGCTAACAACATGGGTGTTAGCGACCTTATTTGGGAAGTACGTCGTGAGCGTCGCGTAGAGTTGATGTTCGACAACAACGATCGTTATTGGTCACTCATCCGTTGGCATCAATTGGATAAACTTGATACTCAAAAGTATCCTGATCAAACTAAGGGTGCTTGGATTGACCCATCATGGCCAATCGCAAAGGAGAGTGTTAAGTTGGATGCTAATGGCTACATCGATTGCCAAACAACTGATCCACGTGTATTCGAAGAGAAACACTACCTTGCTCCTATCCCATCTGGTCAAATCACATTGAACCCAGAAATCGGTCAAAACCCAGGTTGGTAATCATATCGTATGATAATAAACAAAATGGACTGCTTCGGCAGTCCTTTTTGTTTATCTAAATGCATTTGATGCCTGAAACCTTGAACCTTTGAAACTGCAGCTTCGCTGCAATGAAACAAGCATCTTTGATGCCTGAACCCTTGAACCTCTGAAACTGCAGCTTTGCTGCAATGAAACAAGCATCTTTGATGCATGAAACCCTTGAACCTTTGAAACTGCATCTTTGCTGCAATGAAACAAGCATCTTTGATGCGTGAAACCTTGAACCTTTGAAACAGCAGCTTTGCTGCAATGAAACAAGCATCTTTGATGCGTGAAACTCTTGAACCTTTGAAACTGCAGCTTTGCTGCAATGAAACAAGCATCTTTGATGTATGAAACCTTGAACCTCTGAAACTGCAG
>JAGBCD010000012.1 GCA_017938155.1 Paludibacteraceae bacterium
CTATGACGTAGTGTATAACTGCCGTCGTTGGGATGACAACTCTGATGCTAACTGCGATATCGTGACCATGAACAACAACCACTTGTACAAAGATCGTATCCGTACATGGGAGTTGAAGGCACGTATCCAAATGAACGAGGGAAAATAAATGTAGAAAAGTTTTAAGAGTTTTAGTCGCACCTGCGGTGCTGTTCTAAAGGTGGGCTACTTACGACTAATCTACCCTTAAAACCTTTAAAACTTTTAGAACTTTTGGAACTTTATAAAACCATATCCGACATGTTCTCCCGTGAGCTTGCTTCTCACGGGAGAGCATTCGTTAATTATCAGGCCTTATCTCAGGTCGAAGTCAAAGATATGATTATTGATGACTTCCCTGCTAAATTGTTTTTCAACCCCGCTCGTGTCCGCAGCGTGATGGCTGACGTCAGCCCCGAAGCTCTGCAAAAGCGCGCATGCTTCCTCTGCCCTGATGGCGTGGAGGAAAACCAACTTACCCATAACTGGGAATCCCCTACAGGGCACACCTATTATATACGCGTAAACCCCTTCCCTATTTTCTCTCCGCACTTCACCGTTTCTTCGTCCGTGCACGAACGTCAAGAACTGCTACCTCACCTCGAAGCCATGTTGCACTTGGCGAAGGAGTTGCCCGAGATGACCATTTTCTACAATGGTCCTATGTGCGGTGCCAGTGCCCCCGACCATATGCATTTTCAAGCTGTGCCTCGCCACAGTCTCCCCATAGAAGACCATTTCTCCACCAACTACGCCAATGCTATTCTGGTGCAAGAAACGGATCTACAATCCCATTTAGAAGCTGTCAAGCGAGTACTCGCTATGGGCACTATCCCCGAAGAAGCCAGCCAAACGGGCTCTCTAACTATCGGTGCTTCTCATGCCGAAGAATACGAACCACGTTGGAATATCGTTTCGTGGTACGAACCGGATTCTAACAGTCCGCAGGACGGTCTAACAGCCGCAGACAGTCAAACCTCTAACAGTCGTAGGCGGTCATTTAACACAATCGTGTTCTTTAGAAAGGAATCCCGCCCTATGTGTTTCTTCGCCCCAGAAGAAGAGCGCATATTGTTCTCTCCTGCCACGGTAGAGATGGCAGGTATTGGCATTGTAGCCAACCGCGAGAGTTTCGACCGCCTCACCCCATCCAAACTCCGCGACATCATCCGCGAAGTGGCGGATGAAATCATATAATTAACTGCCACCATATCATTTATATCCACGTATGGAAAATAAAGACCTCATACCACTTTCGCAAGCAGTTGAAATCATTAAGACTGCTATTCTGCAAGGGCAACACGAAGCACTCAAAGGTGCCAATCGTGTACAATTGGCGGTGTATTATGGTATCGGGAAATACCTTTCTAAAAACACCCGCCATTTTGCCTATGGTTCGGGTACGCTCAAAGCCATCAGCGAACAACTTCGCAAAGAACTCCCAGGACTGAGGGGATTCTCTGAAAGCAGTTTGAAAAATATGCGTCTGTTTTATGAGCATTGGCTAATCTTAGATAATAATTCGTCAGTCACGACTGACGAATTGCATAGCGACTGCACCAAGAAAGATTCGTCAATCGCAATTGGCGAATCTAGTCAGCAACAATCGCCAATCGCAATTGGCGAATCAGAAAGCACTAATAATAAAATAGATATATATCGTACAATCCAAATACCAGATACTATAGATTTTCCTATTGAAGATTTCTTTAATGTTCCTTTCACACACCATATACGAATATTTGAAGGAGTAAAAGATTTGCAAGCAAGATATTATTATATTCATCGAGTAGTCGAAGAAAACTTACCTGTAGAATCACTCAAACACCTCATCAAACAGCAGGCATACGAACATAAAGAGAAAGTACCTAACAACTTTGTACAAACCTTATCCAACTCTTCGTTGGCACGTAAGGCAGTTATGATGTTCAAAGATTCTTATATGTTGGAGTTTATAAACACCGAAGAAATCGGAGAGCGAGATATTCAAGACATTGATGAACGAGTTGTTGAACAACAAATCGTTCAGAATATCAAGCAGTTTATAATGACCTTCGGCAGAGATTTCTCCTTTATTGGCAATCAATATCATTTAGAGGTGTACGGAGTAGAGTTCTTCCCTGACTTGCTTTTCTTCAATCGAGAACTAAATGCTTTGGTTGTTGTTGAACTAAAATTAGGCGAATTTAAGACTTCATATTTAGCACAACTAACCACTTATTTGCGTATCTTAGATGACCATGTACGCAAACCGCATGAGAACCCGTCTATTGGTATTGTTTTGTGCAAAACTGCCAATAAAGATTTTGTAGAATATGTTATTCAAGATTACAACAAGCCAATGGGCGTAGCCACTTACAAAACAGCTGCAGATATGCCCGACCATCTACGAAATGCGTTGCCTGATATCGAGCAACTCAAACAACTCATCTCTAATAGCAACAAATAATCTCCATCCCCCATGCTCCGCCAATACAACCGACATATATATATCGCTCTACTATCCATTATCACACTGTGCCTGCTTTGCGATTATATCCCTGCACTCCGTTTTCTTTCGTCGTGGGTAACTCCTCCTGTAGTGCTGTTTATTGGTTTAGTCTTCGCCCTTCTCTGCGGACAAGCCTACCCCACTTTTAATAAGAATGTATCCAAGAAACTCCTTCAATATTCTGTTATCGGCTTGGGCTTTGGAATGAATCTCCATGCCTCTCTCACTTCGGGTAAGGAAGGTATGCTCTTTACGATTATATCGGTCATCGGTACCTTGCTTATTGGTATGTTTATTGGCTGCAAAGTATTGAAACTCAACCGCAACACATCCTACCTTATCAGTTCGGGCACAGCCATTTGTGGCGGAAGTGCTATCGCAGCGGTAGGACCAATCATCAAGGCCAAAGACACCGATATGTCCATGGCATTAGCCACGGTTTTTATCCTCAACGCCATTGGCCTTTTCCTTTTCCCAGCTTTGGGTCATTGGTTGGGACTAAGCCAACAAGAATTTGGTACATGGGCTGCTATTGCTATACACGATACCAGTTCCGTAGTGGGCGCAGGAGCGGCTTATGGCGAAGAAGCATTGCAAGTGGCTACTACCATCAAACTCACCCGTGCGTTGTGGATTATTCCGTTAGCTTTGGTCACTTCAATTATCTTCCGCAGCGACGGCAAGAAGATTAGCATCCCTTGGTTTATCTTGTTCTTTATCCTCGCCATGCTCATCAATACCTACCTGCTGACTGACTATCCAGAAATTGGTAAGTTCATTGCAGGCATCGCTCGCAAAGGACTCACAATCACCATGTTCTTCATCGGTGCGTCCCTCTCTATGGATGTTATCAAATCAGTAGGTATCCGTCCGCTGATGCAAGGTATTTTACTATGGATTATCATCAGTGCTGGTTCGCTAATTTATATATTACTCACGTAAATCGAATATAATAGACCATCAAATAATACTATTAATCTTCCACGATCATGAAACACCTTCCTTTCCTACTCTGCCTGATGAGTTTTTTGGGCTGCAAAGCAGCAGATTTCCGCTCGGTGGATGCGGATACTTTTGCACAGATCATTGAAGACACCACCGTCGTTCGCTTGGATGTCAGAACTGCCAACGAATATGCACAAGGGCATATTCCAAATGCGCTACTCATAGATGTAACGCAAGCCGACTTTATGCAAAAAGCAGAACAACTGCTCCCAAAAGACAAGACGATTGCACTCTATTGCCGCTCTGGCAGAAGAAGCAAAACTGCCGCACAAAAACTCACCAAACAAGGCTACCAAGTCGTAGAACTCAACACGGGCTTCAACTCGTGGAAAGGCGAAATAGAACGATAATTAGATATTAACAAATAACCCCATACACTCATGAAACACGAAATTGCAGTGGGCGTGATGACCGCCCCAAAGATTGAAGCAGTCATCCCTGGTCCTCACTCTACACTAGAACACCCTACCTTCCTACTCAAGAATGTACGCATTGGTATTGGCTTCCACTGGGACCGCCTTGAAGACCAAGAGTTTGAAGGTACACTTGAGATACGCGATAACGCCGACGGCACACAAACCGCTATCAACCGCCTTGACGTGGAAGACTACCTCAGTTCAGTAATCACCTCTGAGATGTCTGCAACCTCCTCACTTGAATTGCTGAAAGCACATGCTGTCATTTCGCGCAGTTGGGTACTCCGCCCTATTATCAGTCCTTCTACCGGTACCGATAAACCAGACCTAAGTGACCCAGATCGCCACATCGTTTGGTACGAACGAGATGCCCACGAGGGCTTTGATGTATGCGCCGATGATCACTGCCAACGCTACGAAGGTATCACCCGCCGTGATGAGCACCCAGAGGCAGCTGCCAACGTGCAAAAAGCCATTGATGCAACACGCGGACAAGTGCTAATGTATGACGGCAAAGTGTGCGATGCACGTTTCTACAAATCCTGTGGTGGCGCGACCGAACTCTTCGAGAACGCTTGGGCAAACGAACATTATCCATACCTTGAAGCAGTCCGCGATGAGATAGGCACTCCCCTACCCGATTTGACCATTGAGGAGAACGCGCAGGAGTTTATCCGCACCTCGCCTTCTGCCTACTGCAACACCACTGACGCACGTGTACTGAGCCAAGTGCTCAACAACTACGACCAAGAGACCAAAGACTTCTATCGTTGGACAGTGCAATATACCAAAGAAGAACTGAGCGACATCATTCGCGAGCGTTCTGGTATTGACTTCGGTGAGATTATTGACCTCGTGCCTATCAAACGTGGTCCTTCGGCTCGTTTGCACGAGATGCAGATTGTCGGCAGCAAGCGCACGATGGTGATTGGAAAGGAATTGGAAATTCGCAAATGGCTCAGCCGCAGCCACTTGTATAGTAGTGCCTTTGTGGTAGATCGTAACGAGCAAGGCGACTTCATCCTCACAGGTGCAGGTTGGGGACACGGTGTAGGCCTTTGCCAAATCGGTGCCGCTGTAATGGCAGACAAAGGTTACACCTACGAACAAATCCTTGCACACTACTTCCCTGGAAGTGAATTGAAATGTATCTAAAAGATATACTTCACTAACAAAACAAACAACTCTTTCTCAAAAGAAGAGTTGTTTGTTTTTATTGTAAATAATGACTCCGTTTTCAATGCTTGAAAGGTTATAACATTGTTCTGAAAATCTAAAGATGTTTTTCAATATTTACGATTGCTCTACTGATATACCAAAGGTATAGTAAGGGTATAGCAAGGGTATACGAAATAATCCGAAATAGATTTAGAAATATTATCTATTTCCTCATTGATTCCATTGAGTTATCTCTATTAACTTTTCTCGTTCTTAAATACCAGTTGCCCATTTTGCAGTTCCACTACTACAGGTTGATTTTGGTTAATCTTTCCTGCTATAATAGCTTTGCTGAGTTGATTGAGCAATAATCTTTGTATCGCACGCTTGACAGGTCTCGCCCCAAATTGCGGATCATACCCTTCCTTAGCAATATAATGGATTGCATCTTGCGTTACTCTCAATTCAATATTATTTTGCATCAAGAGAGCATGTACCGAATCTATTTGTAGGTTCACTATTTCAACGATTTGTTGCAATGTAAGCGATTGGAACATGATTGTTTCATCTATTCGATTGAGGAACTCCGGTCTTATCGTTTGTCTCAACAATTCCATTACCTGTGATTGCGTTTGTTGAGGATCAACGTTGTTTTCTTCGTTCTCTCGAATCAGTTGACTGCCCAAGTTGGATGTAAAAATGATTAAGGTATTTTTGAAGTTCACAGTTCTTCCCTTGTTATCTGTTAGCCTACCATCATCCAAAACCTGTAGCAAGACATTAAATACATCAGGATATGCCTTCTCAATCTCATCAAAAAGGACAACACTATAAGGTTTTCTTCTAATCGCTTCAGTCAATTGTCCTCCTTCATCGTAACCAACATATCCTGGAGGCGCTCCTATAAGTCTTGTAGCCGAGAACTTCTCTTGATATTCCGACATATCAATTCTCGTCATCATATTCTCATTGTCAAACAGATAATCAGCCAACGCTTTTGCCAACTCCGTTTTACCCACGCCAGTCGTTCCTAAGAAGATAAATGAGCCAATGGGTCGTTTAGGGTCTTGCAATCCAGCCCTACTTCTTCTAATAGCATCACTGACAGCTGCTATAGCTTGATCTTGACCTATTACTCTTTTATGCAGTTCTTCTTCAAGATGAAGTAATTTATCGCGTTCAGACTGCATCATCTTATTGATTGGTATACCAGTCCATCGTGCTACTACTTCTGCAATATCCTCCTCATCTACTTCTTCTTTGATAAGCGCTTCTCCTTGCATATTATGGAGAGCATCTTGAGCCGTTTTAATATTTTGCTCCGCTTGTTTAATCCTGCCATACCTTATTTCTGCAACCTTCTCATAATTACCTTCTCTTTCTGCCACTTCAGCCTCATACTTCATTTGCTCTATATGAGCTTTTTCGTTTTGGATAGTCGCCACATAGTTCTTTTCTTGTTTCCAGCGTTTTTCCATCTCACTGGCATTTTGTTTCAATTCCTGTAATTGCGTTTGGATATGTTGCAGTTTATCGGTATCATGTTCCCGTTTAATAGCCTCGCGCTCTATCTCCAATTGTTTTATTTGTCGATCGAGGTTATCCAACTCCTCTGGTTTGGAATCTACTTCTAATCTCAATTTAGCAGCAGCTTCATCTACCAAGTCTATGGCCTTGTCCGGCAAAAATCTTTCCGTTATATAGCGTGAAGATAAAGTAACAGCAGCGATGATAGCGTCGTCTTTGATACGTACTTTATGATGTGTTTCGTATCGTTCTTTCAATCCTCTTAGGATAGAAATAGTCGCCATTTCATCAGGCTCCTCCACCATCACAATTTGGAACCTCCTTTCCAATGCTTTGTCTGTTTCAAAATACTTTTGATACTCGTTGAGTGTAGTTGCACCTATCGCACGAAGTTCCCCTCTAGCCAATGCAGGTTTGAGAATATTTGCCGCATCCATCGCACCTGATGATTTGCCAGCCCCCACAAGCGTGTGAATCTCATCAATGAATAATATAATTTCACCATCTGCTTGCGTAACCTCATTGATAACCCCCTTGAGACGTTCTTCAAATTCGCCTTGATACTTTGCACCAGCAATCAGCGCACCCATATCGAGTGAATAAATACGTTTCTTCTTCAAGTTTTCTGGTACATCACCTCGCACAATACGATGTGCCAACCCTTCTGCAATAGCAGTTTTACCAACTCCTGGTTCACCAATAAGTATAGGGTTATTCTTAGTTCTTCTACTCAGGATTTGCAATACTCTTCTTATCTCATCATCCCTTCCAATAACGGGATCAAGTTTACCTTGTTTGGCTCTATCGCAAAGGTCAATTGCAAAGTTTTTTAGGTTTGTCATTTGTTGATTCATAGTTAATATCTTTTATTTGTTAAACATCGTTTTCTATACTACCTTCAATCGCTGTGCCAATGAAGATTAGATATAGAAAAACTGACAATTTGTCATGCCAAATAGTTTCTACTTGGCCCATGGTAAAATACATTTTATAGAGAGAAGATTACTTATTGCGCAAGATAATGGCAATAATAATTGGTGCGCCAAATAGTGCACTCACAGTTGATATTGGAAGAGGATAAGTGAACAAAGATGTTAGAATATCACATAATAGCAACATCGTTGCTCCTATGATAGCAGTAGCAGGCATTATGACTCTATGGTTTGCCGTAGCAAATAGTCCTCTGGCAAGATGGGGAACCGCAACACCTATAAAAGCGATGGGGCCACAAAAAGCCGTAACACCTCCCGCTAATAGGCCCGTTGCAATTACAATAAACAACCTTACACGTTGCATCGAAATACCCAATCCGCGCGCATATTGTTCACCTAACATCATTCCATTAAGTGGTTTAATCAAAGCAAACGCAAAAACAATACCCATCAAGAGCACAGAAGAGAAAATAGGCAACTCGTTCCAACCGACTGTTGTCAAACTTCCTAATGTCCAAACTACAAATAACTTGAGCGCATCAGGATTTGCAAAGTTCTGTAGAAGATTTACTAATGCACCTGCTATCGAACCAAACATCATACCTACGATAAGTAGGCTAACATTATCTCTAAGAAACTTGGCAACTCCTATTACTATCATCAAGACAATCGTACTTCCAACAATAGCAGCCAATACAATAGACAAGTTTCCTGCTACAAAATGTTGCATTCCAATCGTAGTTGCACACATCGTTACCATAGCAACTCCTAAACCGGCACCATTACTCACACCTAAAGTATATGGTCCCGCCAAAGGATTGGCAAAGAGTGTTTGCATCAATAGGCCACTCACGCTCAATGCTATTCCTGCCAATAGTGCTGTAATAGCTCGAGGTAAACGCAAGTTTAAAAGTATATCTAAATCAATAGGATTGGTCGGGGCCCAAAATTGAGAAAGTGATATCCATGCACTGCCACACGAAAGATCCAAAAGAAAAAACGCAATCAATAAAACACCTAATACAACCCATACTATAGGTTGATATTTCTGATCATATTGCGTAGAAAATAACATATTATTAGTCCTATCAGTTGTCTATATGTATGCAAAGGTACAAAGATTTTTATATACGTACAAATTTAGTAGATATTTTCTACCCTACTGCTCACATATCTGCTTAGCACAATTATTTGGGGAAGTAAAAAAATCTTTGTACCTTTGCACGTCAATTTGATTTTAATTCAACAATATTATGAGTGTACATACACAAAACTCTCGTATGACGACAACTAAGTTGCGTCAAATGAAACAAAATGGAGAGAAAATCTCCATGTTGACAAGTTATGATTTCACCTTGGCATCATTGGTTGATGAGGCTGGCATTGATATGTTCTTGGTAGGCGATAGTGCCAGCAATATCGTTTGTGGCAATGCTTATACCCTACCCATCACTATAGATGAAATGATTTTTCTAAGCAAAGGTGTTGTACGAGCAGCTCAACATGCATTGGTAGTCGTTGATATGCCATTTGGAAGTTATCAAGTGAGCGAAGAAGATGCTGTTAGAAATGCTATACGCATCATGAAAGAAAGTGGATGTGATGCTCTCAAATTAGAAGGAGGTGAAGAGATTCTCCCCGCAGTTAAGCATATCATCCAATCGGGTATCCCTGTCATGGGACATTTGGGACTAACGCCACAATCTGTAAATCAATTAGGAGGTTATGGATTACGTGGCAAGGGTGAGGCTGAAGCTGAAAAACTACTTCGTGATGCAAAGCTATTAGACCAAGCAGGCTGTTTTGCTATCGTATTAGAAAAAATCCCCGCTTCCTTAGCAAAACAAGTGACTGAAAGTGTTAGTTGCCCTGTAATCGGTATTGGTGCGGGCAATGTAACGGATGGTCAAGTTTTAGTATTGCACGATATGTTAGGACTAAATCAAGGCTTCAAACCTAAGTTTTTGCGTCAATTTGGGCAATTGGGAGAGGCTGTTAAGCAGGCCGTTGGTCAATATATAGATGCAGTTAAAGATAGCACTTTTCCTAATCAAGAAGAAAGTTATTAATTCTAAACTAAATATAATACACAAAAATGGCATCAAGATCTTGATGCCATTTTTGTGTATATCATAATAGTTTTTTGATTATCTTCCGAACATTCCCATACAATGGCATATTCTATTGTAACGTTTTTGCGTTGCTTTGAGTTTCATTTCATCCACTGAAGAACTCCAGAAACTATAAGTTAGATTGATTCCACAATTGAACAAGCCATACTGTTTTACCACTTGTCTCTTGCCAGAGATGTTGCCGTTTGCTAAATTAGCTTCCAATACCGATGAATATACACGATCTACAGGAATCTTATCTTTGGTACTACTCAATGTTAAAAGAGACACATTCTTGGTTTGTTCAATCTCATGATTTAGGATAGAATAATCAGCATACACACCAATGCCGAGTGAACTTCTCTTTCCAACCATGAACTCATAGTTTGCACTTGCAGAGATAAACAACCAGAACTTTGGCAATAACTCTTGCTTCATGTTTTGTGGTCCCACTTCTGTTAGTTCTTTATTTCCCACTTGTAGAGGAGTATTCCATGCCACAGGAGTACCATCGGGTAATACAGAACCATCCTTCAAGTCATTAACTGTTGCTTCAGGACTACCTATTGATATATTGGTTTGTGGATAGTGTACCCATAGGTTTGCATAGTCAATGCGTTGCGCATAGGTTGCATAGAGTGGTAGAGAGATCTTTGGACCTACAAAGAAACTAAAGTTCTCTACATAAAAACCTAACTGCACAGGTACAGATACGTAAATCTGCTGGTGCGTCTCTCGCAAAGTACCTAAGTTGTACCCTACATCCATACGATGCCCATCAATCTCCATATCTGGGGGAACCACATAACTATCATTTAGGTTATTTGCTTTGAATAGACTTTGAGAAAAGTCTGCAGCAACTCCCATCTTGAAAGCAATGTAATAAGGTGATCTGTACTTGTAAGATAAATCTATCCCAGCATTATAATTAGGCACTCCATTACCATAGTCTGATTGGTAGGTGTACATTGAAGTTCCCCCTCTTAATGCCAACTCAAAAGCATGTTGAGCAGAGGAAGTTAATGAGAACGCAACAGCAAAGAATGCAATAAATAGCCCTCTTTGCCATACGTTGGTGTGTTTAGTTAAAATCATTTTATATTACCATTGTGTATTCAACATTCTTAGGTAGCTGCGATAACGCCATTTAGCATTTTCTTGTGCAGCAGCAAACAATTCTGCTGCCTGTTTAGGATATTGTTTCATAACTGACGCAAAACGGACTTCGCCCTTGAGATACTCTTCAAACTTATCCCATTGAGGTTCTTTAGAGTCAAGTGAGAATGGATTTTTACCTTCAGCTTCCAATGCTGGATTATAACGCCATAAGTGCCAATATCCACATTCTACAGCCTTAGCTTCTTCTGCTTGAGATTTACCCATACCTGCCTTCAAACCATGATTGATACATGGAGCATACGCAATCACGAGTGATGGTCCAGGATATGCCTCTGCCTCGCGAATAGCCTTGAGTGTTTGTGCTTGATCAGCCCCCATAGCAATCTGAGCTACATATACATATCCATAAGTAGTAGCAATCATACCTAAATCTTTCTTACGCACACGTTTACCCGCAGCAGCAAACTTAGCGATAGCACCCAACGGAGTAGATTTAGAAGCTTGACCACCAGTATTGGAGTAAACCTCAGTATCCAATACAAGGATATTCACATCCTCGCCCGAAGCAATCACGTGATCCAATCCTCCATAACCAATATCATAGGAAGCACCATCACCACCTACAATCCATTGACTACGTTTAACGATATGGTCCTTGTACTTCAATATCTCTTTACAAGTATCGCAACCGCATGCTTCACATGCAGATACGATAGGTTCATATAAGCGATTTGTAATCGTAGCATCATTCTTGTTGTCTAACCACTCTGTAAAGAGAGATTTCATCTCTTCTGTACAGCAACTGCACGTTTGTGCTTGTGTAAATAGATTTGCTAAACGTTCACGCATCTTGCGATGAGCAATTTGCATACCCAATCCATATTCACAAAAATCTTCAAACAATGAGTTGGACCATGCTGGACCATGTCCTTTTTCGTTGGTTGTGTATGGAGTGGAAGGTACTGAACCTGAATAGATGGAAGTACAGCCTGTTGCATTGGCAACTATCTCTCTATCGCCATATAGTTGACTAATAAGTTTGAGATAAGGAGTTTCACCACAACCAGAACATGCTCCAGAGAACTCAAAGAGTGGTGTCGCAAACTGTGAGTTCTTCACATTGGAGTGGATATCTACAAGATGTTGTTTGCTCTTGACATTGTCAATACAATATGCCCAATTTTGTGCTTCTAACATTTGTCCCTCAAGAGGTACCATAGACAAAGCTTTACCCGTCTTAGGATGTCCTGGACAAACATCAACACAGTTTCCACAACCCAAACAATCAAGCACACCTACCTGCATACGGAAATGCATTCCTTTCATTGCTGCAGGCGCTTTCATTTCACGTGTAGTTCCTTGAATACCCTTCACTTCTTCATCATCCATTACAAATGGGCGAATGCATGCGTGAGGGCAAACATATGCACACTTGTTACACTCAATACAATTATCTGCATTCCATTCAGGAACAAAAGCAGATACTCCACGCTTTTCATATTTAGCCGTTCCAGATGGCCATGTACCATCCTCTATACCTTTGAATGCTGATACAGGGAGAAGGTCACCATCTTGTGCATTGATAGGACGAACAACATTAGTAATAAATTCTGGTTCGTCTTGACTATTAGCTATTGAAGGTTGGTTATTATCAAGGTTAGACCATGCAGGATCAATTGTGAGTTGTTGATACTCTCCACCACGATCTACTGCCGCATAGTTCTTATTTACAACATCCTCACCCTTGTTTCCATATGACTTAACAATGAAATGTTTCATCTCTTCAACCGCTTTATCTACAGGAATAACACCTGTGATGCGGAAGAATGCAGATTGCAAAATCGTGTTGGTACGATTGCCCAATCCTATCTCACGCGCAATCTTGGTGGCATTGATATAATAGACCTTGATATCATTATCCGCAAAGTACTTCTTTACTTTGTTTGGTAAGTTTTTAGCCAATTCTTCTCCCTCCCAAATGGTGTTCAAAAGGAAGGTACCACCTTTTTGCAAACCACGTGTCACATCATACATTTGCAAGTATGCTTGTACGTGACATGCCACAAAGTTAGGTGTAGTTACCAAGTATGTAGAATGGATTGGTTCATCACCGAAACGCAAGTGAGAACAAGTAAATCCACCGGATTTTTTACTATCGTAAGAGAAATATGCTTGGCAATATTTATCCGTTGTGTCACCAATAATTTTCACAGAGTTCTTATTGGCACCTACCGTACCATCAGCTCCTAAGCCATAGAATTTGGCTTGGAACATTCCTTTACCGCCCATTGCAATTTCTTCACCTACAGGCAAAGAAGTAAAGGTAATATCATCATTTATACCCAATGTGAAATGATTCTTTGGCATAGGCAATGCTAGATTTTCGTATGCAGCCAAAATTTGGGCTGGTGTAGTATCGTTTGAACCCAAGCCATAACGACCACCCACAACTAAGATATGTCCTAATCCAAGTTCTTGCAATGCGTCTTTTACATCCAGATACAATGGTTCTCCATTCGCTCCTGGTTCTTTGGTACGATCAAGCACACAAATACGCTTAACTGATTCAGGAAGAGCCTCCTTGAGATATTTGAGTGAGAAAGGACGATAGAGGTGTACGTTAATCATACCCAACTTGTTTCCTTTCAATGCTCCGTAGTCAATCACTTCCTTGATAGCCTCGCAAACAGAGCCCATACATATGATGATATTCTCAGCATCAGGTGCTCCATAGTATGTAAATGGACGATATGTACGGCCCGTAATCTTGGAAATCTCGTCCATATAGTCACTTACGATATCAGCCACTTCATTATAATAAGGATTGCAACTTTCACGATGAGCAAAGAATACATCTGGATTCTCAGCCATACCGCGCATTACGGGACGCTTAGGAGAAAGTGCACGCTCACGGAAATCTTGGAGAGCCTTCATATCCAACAATGGGCGAAGGTCTTCCATGTCAACTACTTCTATTTTTTGATACTCGTGTGAAGTACGGAATCCATCAAAGAAATTTAAGAATGGCACACGACTCTTAATAGTCGCAAGATGAGCAACACCTGCCAAATCCATCACTTCTTGTACACTACCTTCTGCCAACATCGCAAAACCAGTCTGACGGCATGCCATAACATCTTGATGATCACCAAAAATACAAAGCACATGACTAGCTAATGTACGTGCAGAGACGTGGAAAACTGTAGGAATAAGTTCACCTGCAATCTTGTACATATTAGGAATCATCAACAACAATCCTTGAGAAGCTGTAAAAGTAGTAGTCAACGCACCTGCAGCTAATGAACCATGTACCGCTCCCGCAGCTCCAGCTTCTGACTGCATCTCCTGAACAAGTACTGTTTCACCAAACATATTCTTGCGTCCCCCTGCTGCCCATTCATCAACATTCTCTGCCATAGGGGATGACGGTGTAATAGGATAAATCGCTGCTACTTCAGTGAACATATATGCAATATGCGCAGCCGCAGCATTACCATCACACGTCATAAATCTCTTTTCCTTTTTCATATTTTGTATTCCTTAAAAATTACTTCGTTATAAAAATCTATTCCTCTTAATATAGGAATCCAAATAACCATAGTGGTATAAGTTTATTTTTACCCACTTCAATGTCTGCAACTGCAGTGTACCTAAAAATTTCTTTCTTAGGCATTGTTGCACAAACATCAATACGCATCTTTCTATCTACCCAAAAGGAAGCATTCTCTATTGCATTCAGTTTGTGCGTTCCATGCAAGGCACTATAGAAGAATGTCTCACTAACATCTTTGGCTGTCACATCGCGGGATGGCAATGCAAAACATAAATTAGGGTTCTGCATGTACACGCGCGAGGGCTTCATTGGAAACTGTTTACCATCTGTATACAGAAGGTTGAGCAGCCTTGCATCTTTGAGGCATTTGATATAATTCATCACAGTAGCCCGCGATGTTGAAATACCCTCTGCTAATTTAGTCACATTCAGCCCACACGGAACCTCCGACATTAGCATATACAACAATGTTCTCAATCTACCCAAGTACGCCACATCAATTTGTTTGATGAGAAGTACATCTACCTCAAGCATCATATTCATAATCTTGAGCAATTGGTCTTGAAAACTATTTGTCTCAAATCCCATTGGATAATATCCTTTCTCCAAATATTCTCCAAAGTGCTCAAGCGGATGAACACGTGCTACAATTTGCTCTGCAATAGCTTCATGATCATTCAGTATTTCCTCAAGCTTATAAGACCTGAGGTTGATTTGTAATTTAATACTAAGATATTCACGAAAGCTAAATCCTCTTAGGTTATACATCTTAACGAGATTACCGATATCCTGATTACCTTCAATGAGTCGCATCACTGGGGATGCCACAAAGACAATCTGCAATTTAGGATAATGGTAATAACAATCTCTCAGCTCCTTGGACCAATTTCTATACTTAAACGCTTGATCCAAAAGCAGCCTTCTCCCTCCTGCCTTCACAAACTCTCCAGCAAATTCATACAATGTATGCTGAGTGAAGTAGAAGTTATTGAAGTTTACATATAAAATTTGCTTCGCCTTCTCAGGATTCTTCGCTTGCCATTCCTTTGCAAAACCTAATAAAAAGTCTGTCTTACCAACACCTCTTCCACCCTTAATTGCAATAAGCCTATCATCCCAATTTACCTCGTCCATAAGCATTCGTCTAATGGGCGGTTTCACATGAGAGACCAAGTAGTCGTGTGTTTGATAGAAGCTCTCTAACATGATACTTTTGATTAGGTTTGTATTATACATCCACATGGCATCACGCCATGTGGATTAAATTTATAGCATTAAGCCTTGCTAATAGCGCCACTTGGGCACACATCAGCACATGTTCCGCACTCGGTGCACATATCAGGATCAATTGAATAGATATCACCTTCAGAAATAGCACCCATTGGGCATTCATCTTTGCATGTTCCACATGCAATACATTCATCAGAAATTACGTAAGCCATAATATTATTATTTAGAGATTAGTACCTATATAGTCAAAATCGGCTGCAAAGGTACAAAAAAAAACATACGCTTGCAAATTTATTTTGTTTTTTTTCCACAAGCCATCAACTTGACCAACTTTGCATTTGGCGAAGTTGTAGTTTCATCGAGCAAACCTTTTTGTTTAGCAAATGTGGTCCACGATTTAGTTCCTTTAGCAGAATTTATCGGCAATCCCAACTGCAAATAATGGCAGTAGGCTATTGCTAATGCATCCGTTGCATCCAGTCTTTTAGGCATTTGTTCATGAGGAATATGCATAAAACGTTGCAACATATCCGCCACCTGCTCTTTTGACGCGTGACCATTACCCGTAATAGCCATTTTTATTTTCATCGGCGAATATTCACAAATTGGCACATCTCTACTCAATGCCGCAGCAATTGCAATTCCTTGCGCATGTACAATCTTAATCATGGTTTGTGGATTCTTATCCACATACTGCGTCTCAATAGCCAATACCGTTGGATGATAGGTATCAATCAATTTTTCAACAAAGAAAAACTCCTTTTGTAATCGCTCATATTGATCTTCAAGTTTATGAACATCAAATACTCCAAAATCTTTAATCTTCACTTCCTTACCTATCGTATGGATAATAGAATACCCCATATACAAAGTACCTGGGTCTATTCCGAGTATGATATGTTCATTAACCAGTTTATCTATCATTCGTTCAAAGTTTGTTCTTTCTTATCATTTTGTATGCGCTCTCGTGTCCTAAAAGGAGTTCGAATGAGAATCAAAGCAGCACCAAAAAGAAGGACATAATCAGCATATGATTGTTTCAGCAAAGACAAAATAGCCCCTATCAACAAGAAGATCATTCCTGTAGTTAACAAAATTTTGCTCCAATTTCTTTGTTTCATACTTATAAATTATTTATCTTTCACCACATAAACTTCTTCATTCGCAGCATGCATATAGTACTTTTCTCGAGCATATCGTTCAAGACTATCACTGTGCTGCAATACTTCCATATCCAATTCTGCTTGTTGAATACTCTTTTGAATACGCTCAATTTGTCTTTGAGTTTCTTTGATCTGTTTGGAACGTTTCCATTTACTAATAGCCCCTTGTTCTTCACCAAAAATAAAAACCGCCGCAAAGAAGACAATAACAATAAAGTACTTATTGAGAACATAAGGCCTTACTTTTACCCAAACTTCTCTTATTTTGGCATTACCTATTTGCATGGGTATGAATAATTACTTTTGTTTAAGATAATTATTAGCTTCTATGGCCGCTTTGCATCCACTCGCTGCTGCTACGATAGCTTGTCTATAATGAGGGTCAGCACAATCTCCCGCAGCATATACACCTGGTATGGTAGTACAAGGAGTGCCTGGTGTTGTGATAATATATCCTTCTTTGTCCAATTGAAGAGCAGTCTCAAACAACTTCGTATTAGGATGATGACCTATAGCAAGAAAAAAGCCATTGATATCAATATGCTTAACTTGCTCCTCAGGTGTTCCTTTTTTGTATATAAGGTCTGCTCCCTGAACTTTACCCTCTCCTGTAAGTTGTAATGTATTGCATTCAAAGAGCACTTCTATCTTCGGATTTTCCATTACACGTTGTTGCATAATCTGAGAAGCTCTTAGAAATGGTTTACGAACAATCATATACACCTTTTGGCATAAACCCGCCAAGTACGCAGCTTCTTCGCAAGCAGTATCACCACCACCAACAACCGCTACCGTTTTACCTCTATAGAAAAATCCATCACACGTTGCACACGCAGACACTCCTCTTCCTCTATAAGTCTGCTCCGATTCTATACCAAGATACTTAGCTGATGCACCTGTCGCAATAATCAACGTTTGTGTTTGATATAGTTTTTGCTCCTCAACCCAAATTGTATGCAATCCTCCATTGGCATCCAACTCTACGTGCGTAACACATCCTGAAACAAATGTTGTTCCAAAACGTTCCGCTTGCTTTCTCATATCATCCATCATTTCAAAGGGTTGTACTCCATTTGGATACCCAGGAAAGTTTTCAACTTCTGTCGTTGTCATTAATTGTCCTCCCAATTGGGGACCTTCAATTAGTACAGGAGACAAATTTGCTCTAGCAGCATATATCGCTGCTGTATATCCGGCAGGACCACTACCAATGATTAGGCACTTGATATTTTCCATTATCTTAAATCATTAATAAATACATCATTTTTATCTATCTTAAACTCCATCGCTTCCTGTGAATACGTAGGCATTATAAATGTAAGAGAAGTGGTACGTTCATTCTCATACAGTTGTATTTGAGAAGGCAGCATAGTCAATGTCTGAATTTTTACAATACATTGATTAACTTGCCACTTCGTATCATTAGGAACAATAGTATATATTGTTTTATCCCCACTGACTCGCTCCGTTATGGCGCTATTTTGGGCTATTTGCTTTGCTAATATAATCGGGTTAGTTTCAAGCAACTCTTGCTGTGTAGGATTAGAGAGTGTCAGTTCTTGAGTATCCTCACTATAGACATATAAAGTCTGACCATCATACGCAGCTTCCATAGATAGCATAGACAGATAAAAACACTCGCCTCGCAAAGCAAACGTTCCCACGTATGTCATCGGTTGATTCTGCTGATGGGTAACCGTCAACTGCACATCCGATTGGAGTGTCAAATTCTCCAATTGCACAAAAAACGAGAACAACGAAGACAACAATATAAGGATCGTTTTCATTCTTTAACATTTAGGGATTTTAGCAATTCTTCCAACGCACTCATGTCTTGAATGAGCACATCTCTACCTTTGGAACCTTTGTTAGGTCCTACCACTCCAGCCGCTTCCAGTTGGTCTGAAAGTTTACCAGCTCTATTGTAACCTATTTCAAACGCACGTTGCAACCTTGAAGTTGACCCTTCCTGCTTGCTCACAACATACCTCGCCACATCCGCAAACATCGGATCCAAACGTTTCAAATCAACACTACCTGGAGCAAGCGCTTCTGCCTCACTTCCCTCCGGCACGTACTCTGGGAGTTGATAAGGTTCAAAATACCTCTGTTGTTTTGATATATGTTCTACTATTTTATCCACCTCTGGCGTATCCACCAACGCACATTGAACACGAGTAACGTTCGCATTTCCAGCATAGAGTGAGTCGCCACGACCTATAAGCTGCTCAGCACCCTTAGCATCCAAAACCGTACGGGAATCAATCACAGATTGTGTACGCAAAGCTATACGAGTAGGGATATTAGCCTTTATAACACCTGTTACAATATTAACAGAAGGACGTTGAGTGGCCAAAACCATGTGCATACCTACCGCACGAGCCTTTTGAGTTATACGCGCTATAGGAGTCTCCACTTGTTTACCCGCCTGCATAATAAAATCACCGTACTCATCTATAATAATCACAATGTATGGCAAAAACTGATGATGAAGTGAGTCTGCCACAACCTTATTTGGATTCAATCTACGTTGTACAAATTTGTCGTTATACTCCTCTAAGTTCCTCACTCCAGCATCCATTAATAGTTTGTAGCGGTTCTCCATCTCAATAACAAGCGAATTGAGTGTATTAATGACTTTGTCACAATCTGTTATTACCACTTGCTCAGGGTCTGTATCTGGCATAGCCGCAAGATAGTGTCGCAATAGAGGCTTATATGGAGCAAACTCTACCATTTTGGGGTCCACCATGACAAGTTTCAACTCTGCAGGATGTTTCTTGTACAACAACGATGTAATGATAGCATTGATAGCCACAGACTTACCCGTACCTGTAGCTCCCGCCACAAGCAAGTGAGGTGTTTTAGCAAGGTCAAACATAAACACCTCGTTGGTGATTGTTTTTCCATACGCAATTGGCAAACGCATTTTTTGCTCTTCTTGAAAACGCTTAGAAGCAATCAGCGAATGCATGGATACTATCTGTGGTTTCTCATTTGGAACCTCTATACCAATTGTTCCCTTACCCGGCATTGGTGCTATGATACGAATACCTGTTGCAGATAAAGAAAGCATGATATCATTCTCCAACGACTGTATCTTAGATACACGAACACCAGCTTTAGGAACAATTTCATAAAGAGTTACCGTTGGTCCTACGGTCGCTTTAATCGATTCTATCTCTATGCCATAATTACGTAAGGTATTTACGATACGATTTGCATTTCCTTGTTGCTCTTCTTGATTGATATGAGGACCCGTCTCGTTGTCATAGGCCTTGAGTAACGAAAGCGATGGAAACTTGTATGTTTCAAGATCTTTTCTTGGATCATATGGTCCTAATTTGTTTAACCAAAAATCAGGATCATCCTCCGACAACTCTTCAACATGCGGTTTACTAATATCCAAATCAACATTCTCTTCTTCTACTTTTCCCTCATTCACCAGCTCTTCTACCACATCAGCATCACTTTTTGAATTTTCCACTATCAATTGAGAAGACACATTAGTTACTGGATGCTCTTCAATTGGCTGTTCAGAAATTTCTATTTGAATCGTTTCTACCGTATCGGATGACTTAGTTTCCGCTATATCTTCTATATCAAACGTAATTTCCTCTGGTGAATTAGAAGTTTGCAATTCCTCATCTTTAATTATAGTTGCTTCTTCACTTTCTCTCTGTTCTACCCTTGCCTCTTTTCGCTTTTGAATACGACATTTGATATTATATACTGTATCTCCTATCACACACCAAAGATGTTTCACACGTTCTATAAAATGCTTGTCCGCTATTATCAAAAATATCACAAGCAATGTTACTAATAACAATGAAACACCCAAAGGATGAATATAGGAATTAAGCAATGTTGCAAGCCATTCGCCATGCGCTCCACCCCATCGATATGATTGATCGCCTGACCACAACAACTGCACAAATCCCAACAACACAGAACCCCACACGAGTCCAAAGATAGTCATAAACCACACACGCCATCCTTGCACATGTACAACCTTGAGCACTCTTAGGGATAGTATGAAAAACAACGCAATCAAAAAAACCGTCATTATACCAAACGAATCATCTACCATAAATTGCGCCAAACGTGCTCCTGGCAATCCTAACAGATTCTGTACTTGTCCACGTTGCTCATGGCGTTGCTCCGAATCTAAGGATAAAATTGAACTATCTTCTGCACCTGTACTAAAAAAACTAACAAAAGCTATAGAACAAAAGATAGTAAACATCAATAGCAACAATCCAAAAACAAAACGTGTTCTGGCATCCGTTAGTAGTGCTACAAAACGATTCCAAAATGAAAGCTTATCTTTTGAAGAAGTGTGCGATGATTGAGATGGTTTGGTTTGAGTTTTACGAGGCATGATATGTTTTTTACGTTAATTTTACAAATAAATATACAATACACCAAAATTAGTGCGCAAAGATACAACTTTTTTCATAAACCTGCAAGAGGGGTAATAAAAAGTTTTTTTTCATTTCATTATTGCACATACCATAAAAATAGGTTATCTTTGCTCGCAATTAGAAATCATCTCTCCAAAAGAGGGTGAATAAAAAAACTTTTAAACAATCATTTACACACAATGTCCTCAAAAATAGTTTTTATCACTGGCGCCACATCTGGGATTGGAGCTGCATGTGCTCACACCTTTGCATCACATGGTTATAACCTAATACTAAATGCTCGTAAAGCAGTCGCATTAGAAGAACTCCGACTTCATTTGCAAACGAAATACAACATTGCCGTCCATACATTATGTTTCGATGTTCGTAATCGAAAAGCCGCCAAGGAAGCAATTAGCAGTCTTCCTTCAGAATTTGCCTCAATAGACATACTTATCAACAATGCAGGATTAGCATTAGGTATAGACAAAGAATACGAAGGAAATGAAGAAGATTATGACACAATGATTGATACCAATATTACTGCATTGCTCATGTTAACCCGTATGATTGTCCCCCAAATGGTACAGAGAGGTCGTGGACACATCATCAACATTGGTTCTGTAGCCGGCGACGCTGCATACCCTGGCGGAAGTGTCTATTGCGCCACGAAAGCGGCTGTTAAAATCCTAAGCGATGGACTACGTATTGATTTGGTTGACACGCCATTACGTGTCACTAATATCAAACCTGGATTAGTAGAAACAAATTTCAGCATCACACGCTTTGGTGGTGATACAACTCGTGCCTCCAAAGTATATGAGGGTATCCAACCCCTCCGAGGAGAAGATATTGCAGATGTTGTTTACTATGCAGCCAGCGCACCTGCACATGTACAGATTGCAGAAGTGTTGGTGTTGGCAACAAATCAAGCTAACGGTTCTATTATTCATCGACAATAATATTAGAGAAGCATTATTACTCGTTGGGGGAATTAATTATGCCATCGCCCAGCAGTGAGTTGCAAGAGAGTTTGCGTAGGTACACTATGTTGGAACGGTTGGCCATGCGGATGGATGCAGTTCGTTGATTACTCGTCGGCGGAACAGGAAGTGTGGCTGTTGGGTACGCGGTGTTTAGCAATTTAGAGGCGATATTGACTGCTATTACGGCATTGTTGGAGGTGTAAAAGGAAATAACATTTACAGCATTTCTGAGGGATAAGAGGCGATAAAAAATAGGGTGTTGAGCCCCTATTTTTGTTTGTATAAAGATACGAATGTTAGGAATATCATTATGAGAGTTATTCCTAATGATAACGCAAGTAATTTAATAGGTCCAAGTAAATGCAGAGAAGCGAGGATAAAAATTACAACACTACAAAAACAAGAGAGCCATATTAAATACTTAAATATGTAGCGGGAACGAATTTCTCTATTGAAGATTATAATAATTAGAGGTAATATAGACAAGCATATCGCATTGAGCAAATGAACAAATATACAAAGCCACGTTGTATGCAAAACTCCCTTATGTAAACAATACTTTTGCAATCCATTTTCTAATTGATTCGCGTAATAGCGTAACTTATTGGATTTCACGCCACTATTGTGTAAACTTTGAAAAGTGTGTAATGTAACTTCAGATGAGTTTTTGCAATCATTTAACAAACATTCAAATTCTTGCCAAGTTTCTTCATTAGGTAAATCATACGCATGAAACATAATAATACAAATAGCGTTTGACTCAGAAGAATTCATAATGGCTACTCGTGCTGCCTTCCAAATACCACCATTTTGGTTTATTAAATGTCCTAGAGTTTCAGGATAATATTCAATATCTTTATGATTAGCCTTATTATATTTATCTGCAGAAAGTATAAACAAACCATTTTGTATCATAGCATCTTCTGTGAAATGATTATATGCATTAAATGGTGGAATGAATGTAGTAATATCTTTTTTAAGGGTATTTTCTAACACTTCTTTTCCTTTTGCTATACGCTCTACAGATTCTGCAAAATCTAATCCTCCAAATTCTCCTTGATTATTAATGTTTTGATGGGTTAATCCATGCAATGCAATTTCAATATTATTTGATTGTAATTCAGCAATGTATAAAGAATCTGCTTTTGTAGGTAATATTGATAATTCTTCAATATTACAAGGTACTACAGCAATGGATAGAGGTACTTCCTTTGAATTGAATAATTGCACAACGCGCATAGTTACTGAATCTATCTTAAGTTGTGGATCGTCAAAACGAAAAACAACATTAATTGCATTTATGCACGGAATGGAAAAAATCAATAAATGAAGAGTGAAAAATAGCTTCTTGATTTTCATGGCATTATCTTTTGTGGTTGGTCCCAAACCACATCTAAACCACAAAAAAAGCGTGGAACCTTATTTTGCTTATTCTCCAAACAGAGGTTCTGGTAAACCCAACTAAACGAGAATAAGCAAGTAACGCCCACGCCGAATATGAAATGCCACCAAACAGAGCAGTCCACGAATGGACGCTCTGCTGCGGGATATACATATCTCAAAGGGCGTTTACTGCCTTCTTGTCTTGGGCTTAGTTATGAAATTTACCAGATTTCTGTTTGCCAAAACAAGCGCTAATAAACGCTTATTTACTATGTCTGCGCACCCCAATTGGGTTTGCGGTTGCAAAGGTACGAAATATTTTGGATTGAGCAAGAAAATTCGCTTTTGTTGGCGATTTTTTGTGCAGAGTTGATAGAACGCCCGAATAACATTCGGGGGAATAAACATAGAACGGCGCAAGCGCCAGTTTAGTGGACGCTCGTTACACTCGCTACAGTTTAGGGTTTAAAGATTAGCGAGTCGGGACACGCGAGACGGGACACCGTCGAGCGTAGTGGAAGAATATTTACTCGGTGGGAAATCGCTGAGAGCAAGACCGGTGGTGGAGAGGCAATATATACTCGAATAAAATCCAAATACTACTGCTCCACTATAACATAATTGTAATCTAACGTATATCTAACGTATATCTATCGTATATCTATCGTGTATCTATCGTGTATCTATCGTGTATCTATCGTCTTTGTCTGCAAATAATCTGCACAAGATTACGATATAATTACGGTATGTGCAAGAAAAAAATAAGGTTGGGAATATCGGCGTTATATATGAGTACTACAAATTTTATATAAGTAACACGGATTTTTATAAGTACTACGGATTTTATATAGGAAACAAGTATTGGACCACCTATAAAAAACATATTTGGAATGCGTATAACGCATCTAAAAAGCATACGCAATTTGAGTTAACCTACTGACATTTAAGAAATAATTTATATCCACCACTAACCCCTTGCCAAAAAAACGATAGAATAGCATTTTCAATATTCTCCATACTGAAGCCACACGCACTTAAATAATTTGTTTTCTCAAAACAAAACGCACATAACACATTCTTCAAAGCAGGGTAAAATAAGTTTTATTTTGTTGCATAGTCAAACTTTTTTGTTTACCTTTGCAAACTGATTACAACATCCTAAACTTTGGCACAGAATTTGTTTGTTGGTTTTCAAATTCCAGCAGGAGTTTTTTTTGTGTTCATTTTTTATATTAGCAATTAACATTAAATCATTATATTTATGCCAACCACTATTGATATTCGAGAGTTACAAGAACGCATCGAGAGAGAGAGTTCATTTGTAGAAGCCTTAACGATAGGATTAAATCAAACCATCGTAGGACAAAAACATCTAATCGAAAGTTTATTAATCGGTTTATTGAGCGATGGTCATATCCTCTTGGAGGGTGTACCTGGATTAGCAAAAACATTGGCTATCAAGACGCTTGCTGATTTAATCAAAGCAGATTTTAGTCGTATTCAGTTTACACCAGATTTACTACCTGCTGACGTATTGGGTACTCAAATATATAGTCAAAAGCAAGAAGAGTTCAAAATCAAGCAAGGTCCTATATTTGCAAACTTTGTCTTGGCAGACGAAATAAATCGCGCTCCTGCGAAAGTTCAGTCTGCATTACTTGAAGCTATGCAAGAGCGTCAAATTACAATCGGTGATCAAACATTCCCTTTAGGAGAACCATTTTTGGTATTAGCAACCCAAAACCCAATTGAGCAAGAAGGTACTTATCCATTACCAGAAGCTCAGACAGATCGTTTCATGCTCAAAGTTGTGATAGGTTATCCCGCCAAAGAAGAAGAGTTACAGATCATTCGTCAAAACATAACTGGTCAAAAGAATCAAATATTACCTATTCTATCTACTGAGGATATTAAGAAAGCGCGTGAGATTGTTCGCCAAGTATACATTGATGAGAAGATTGAAAAATACATTGTTGATATCGTATTTGCAACTCGCGAACCCGAATCATATGGTTTGGAGAAATTGAAACCTATGATAAGTTTTGGAGGTAGTCCTCGCGCAAGTATCAACTTAGCATTAGCTGCTCGTTCATACGCTTTCATCCATAGAAGAGGGTACGTTATCCCCGAAGATGTTCGCGCTATCTGCTACGACGTGCTTAGACACCGTATTGGACTGACATACGAAGCAGAAGCTAACAATATGACAACCGAGGATATCATTACAGAGATACTAAATGCCGTACAAGTCCCTTAAGCAAAACGCAACATTATTCTAAAATTTAACAACACCTCTTTAGGTGAAGACTAAAGGATAAAGCAACTACGATACGGCATCAAAATGAACGGTTCAAGATATGACAAGTGAAGAATTACTCCAACGAGTTAGGAAAATAGAAATCAAAACGCGAGGATTGAGTCGCAACATCTTTGCAGGAGAGTACCATAGCCAATTCAAAGGGCGTGGTATGGCTTTCAGCGAGGTGAGAGAATATCAACCTGGAGATGATGTTCGTTCAATTGACTGGAACGTGACCGCACGCTTGAATAAGCCTTATGTCAAGGTTTTTGAGGAAGAGCGCGAAATGACCGTTATGCTTCTCATTGATGTAAGTGGTAGTAGAAACTTCGGTACCCTTACACAAACAAAACGCGACATGATGGCAGAAGTAGCTGCTACGTTAGCATTCTCAACAATCGCTAATAACGATAAGGTTGGAGTTATTTTCTTCTCTGATAAGATTGAAAAATACATTCCAGCGAAGAAAGGAAAGCAACATGTTTTGCATATTATTCGTGACGTCCTGAGCTTTGAACCTACATCCAATGGAACCGATATAGTTAAAGCATTGGAGTATTTTACGAACGCACAGAAAAGAAGATGTACAGCATTTATCATCAGCGATATGATTGGCAGTACTGACGCAGTTACATCCAAAAAACGCAAACCAGAGTTAGCTCTTGAGAAACCTATGATGATTTCTGCTAGTAAACATGATATGCATGTAATACAAATTTATGATCATGTTGATGCGGTAATACCTAATGTAGGACTACTCAAAATAAAAGATGCAGAGACACAACAACGTATTTGGATTGACACCTCTGTCAAAACAGTTCGTGATAGTTATGCAAAAGCTTGGCAAGAACAGCAAAACAAGCTACAAATATTGCTGAACAAAACTGCTACTCCAGTTATTAGCATTCAAACAAACGAAGATTACGTCAAAGCGTTGATGCGACTATTCAAGATGCAATAAAGAATAAAAATTATGCGACATTTATTATTAGCCATAATCGTTTCAGTTTCAGTGGATAGTACCACATTATTCATTGGAGACCAAACAGATATGCATTTGCAAGTGACTCATGACAAACAAGAGATAGTGCAAATGCCAGTTTATGGTGAAACGTTGATGCCCGGCATTGAGATTGTGGACAGAACTATCGTTGATACCACATACCTCGCAAATGACCAAGTACAATTGAACCAGTACCTAACGTTAACCTCATTCGCAGACTCACTTTTCTATATCTCGCCCATTCCTTTTGTAAACGGCAATGACACCATTTTCAGCGAAGGCATCTCTCTCAATGTTGTGCAGCCATTTGAAATGGATAGTACAGACATGGCCATTACAGATATAAAAGATATATACAATGCTAAAATATGGTGGTGGGGCATTATTCGTTGGATACTATTAGCTTTGGCTTGTGTAGGATTGGGTGTCGGTTTATATTACCTCGTACGCTATATCATGCGCCAACAGAAAGGTGAAATGACAATCAAGCCTTCAGAGCCAAAACGTCCAGCAGAAGAAATAGCGTTAGAAGCTTTGGACCGAATCAAACAAGAAAAAATATGGCAAAACGGACAAATAAAACAATACCATACTCAATTGACAGATGTCCTTCGCACATACATCGCACAACGTTACGATTTTAGTAGCAACGAAAAAACGAGTGACGAGATTCTGCGTGAGATGAAAATAAGATTACAAGACAATAGGGAGCTATACAATCAACTACAGAAAATGCTACAATTGGCTGATTTGGTCAAGTTCGCCAAGTGGAGAACGACTCCTGATGAGAACGAATTATCACTCAAGATAGCTTACGATTTTGTTCATCAGACAACGCCTATTGCTCAAGAAGAGTCACTTGATTAACGCATAATATTGAAACATATGATATTTTATAGTCCTGGATATTTATTTCTATTGCTACTGTTGATCCCCATAGTAGCGTGGTATATATATGAAATGTACAAATCAGATGCTAGTTTACAACTATCATCCACGCATAGCTTGCAGAGACAACCCAAAACAGTTCGCATTTATTTGCTACATATTCCCTTTATACTACGCGTCTTGGCTATTATATTGTTATCTTTAGCATTAGCTCGACCACAATTGAGCAATAAGTGGAAAAGTGAGTCAACCGAAGGTATTGATATCATGATGGCATTAGATATTTCAGGAACGATGTTAGGAGAAGATTTCAAACCAAATCGTTTAGAAGCCGCAAAACAAGTTGCATCAGAATTTGTTACGGCACGTCCAAATGACCAAATAGGTTTAGTAGTCTTTGCTGGTGAAAGTTTTACTCAATGTCCTCTAACCACTGACCATGCGGTACTCATCAATTTGTTTCAATCGGTTAAGTTTGGCATGATAGAAGATGGAACTGCCATTGGTTTGGGTCTTGCGAATGCCGTCAATCGTATGAAAGACTCTAAAACGAAAAGTAAAGTTATTATTCTACTTACAGATGGTTCTAATAATAGCGGAGATATTGACCCTCAAACAGCAGCTCAAATAGCTCAAACATTTGGAATTCGCGTTTATGCCATTGGTGTAGGTAGTTATGGTGAAGTCAAAGTACCTATTCAAACACCATACGGGACACAGTATGGAACGATGAACTCTGAATTTGATGAACAAACACTCAGAAACATAGCTCAGACAACTGGAGGAGAATACTTCCGTGCAACAGATAATTCCAGTTTGCGCGCCATATACCAACAGATTGATCAATTGGAGAAAACAAAAATACGTGTGAGAGAATTTTCTAAACGCAGCGAAAACTTTGTTCCATTCCTTTTGTTGGCTCTTGGATGTGGACTTATAGAACTCATCATGAGATATTTTGTATTACGAACCATTACAAACTAATATGTTTAGATTTGCCCATATAGAAATACTTTGGCTATTAGCCCTGATACCAGTTTTCATTGCACTACACATATGGAACACACGTCGTAAGCGCCAACAAATAGCTCTTTTAGGAGATGCTCAATTGATTGAGCAGTTGATGCCAAATGCTTCCCGTGTACGTCCACATGTCAAATTTGCCTTGTTATGTACAGCCTTATCATTGCTCATCATAGCTGCAGCTCGACCACAATATGGTCAAGAGGAAAAAACAATCAAACGTGAAGGTATTGAGATTATGATAGCTTTGGATATCAGCAACTCAATGTACGCAGAAGATATCGTTCCCAATCGTTTGGAACGTGCAAAACAAATGATGAGCAAACTTATCGACAAAATGGTTGATGATAAAATTGGTTTGGTTGTTTTCGCAGGAGAAGCCTATACACAATTGCCTATCACATGTGATTATGTCAGTGCTAAAATGTTCTTAAACACCATTACTCCAGACCTAATCAAAGCACAAGGTACAGCTATCGGAGAAGCCCTCTCCACTTGTGTACGCGCCTTTGGCAGTGAGGCAAGTCAAGCGGGACGTGTTATTATCCTAATAACTGATGGTGAAAACCATGAAGATGACGCTGAAACAGTTGCAAAACAAGCCTTAGAAGCAAACATACAAACCTTCGTTATAGGTGTAGGTAAACCTGATGGCAGCCCTATTCCTATACCTGGAACCAATAATTTTCGCAAAGATAGAGAAGGAAATGTTGTTGTCAGTAAGTTGAACGAAAATATGTGTCAAAAAATAGCAGCTGCTGGAAATGGAGTATATGTTCGCTGTGATAATACTAATACTGCTATGAAATCAATTGAAAAAGAATTAGATAAGATTGCAACCAGCGAGATTGAGACACAAGTTTACGACAATTACAACGAGCAATATCAAACATTTGCCTTGTTAGCAATCCTTTTGTTAGTGATTGAGTTCTTCATATTCAGCCGAAAGAACAAAGTATTAACACGTATTGACATTTTTAAAGAAAAACTATGAGACATTATATTTGCAACTGTTTATTATGGCTGGCAGTTTTAATTGCCCACCCTATATATGCACAGGAAGAGTCTAGCGATGTTCGACATGGTAATCGCCAGTATCGCAAAGAAGAGTACAACCAAGCTGAAGTAGATTATAGACGTGCTTTGGGAAAGAATGAAGACAGTTTTGAAGCACATTATAATTTGGGGAACTCCTTATTTAAGCAAGAAAAGTACCCCGAGGCTCAAGAGCAATTTGAAACTGCCCGAAAGCTTATTAATGAGAAAGAAGACACGAAAAAGGCTGCTGACATAGACCACAATTTAGGTAATTGTTACTTTGCTCAGCAACAATATGACAAAGCTGTAGAAGCCTACCAATCTTCATTGCGCAATAATCCCAAGGATCACGATACAAGATACAATTTGGTAAAAGCGATGCAAATGCTTCAACAACAACAAAATCAGCAGAAACAGCAGCAACAGCAGCAACAGCAAGAACAAGAGCAAGAAAAAAACGAAAAACAAGAGCAACAACAACAGC
>JAGBCD010000013.1 GCA_017938155.1 Paludibacteraceae bacterium
ATTATGAATTATGAATTATGAATTGACAGATCCCTCAGTCCTTCGGACAGCTCCCCTAACTTAGAGGAGCAGTTTGCGAATTTTGACTAGCGGAACCACCCGCTAGCACTAAACCGACAAACAATAAATAATTTTGAATTTTGTAAATTCGCTCTGCGAATAATCGTTCGAACCGAAGGTGAGATAAGAATTTTGTAACAATCGTTCTAACCGAAGGTAAAAAAACAACAGCACCGCAGGTTCTGCGGTGCTGTTGTTTGTATTGTGGAATCACTTTTTGATGGTCTTGATTCGTTCGTGCTCTCCATGAACTACATACACACCTGTAGGCAATGTGACAGAAGTTTCAATGTCAATATAGTCATTGAATACCAACTGTCCTGTAGCGGTGTATATCATCACTTGTTGCGATGTCAGTGGTTTGATAACCAAACCATCTTGAGTCGGTTCAACCAACAAGGTCACATCTCCCATAATAGTAGGCACTCCGGTACTCACTCCAGGTTTATCTTCCCCCTCTGGGAGGGTTTCGTAACTTACCACACCAGTCTTGTAGTTGATGGTCAACGCTTTTTGATTGAGGGTCGCAGGGAGATTGGTAATGATAAATCCTTCGGTAGGCTTGACAATTGATGTATTAGGTATTGTTAAGTTGTAGTTATCCCTTCCGCCATCACTCACCTTATCCATCTTGAGCATCGTGAGTGAAGAGTTACCAAGGTTGATATCCGCAAAGGTTGCGTTGCCAAACACTTGCGCCAAATATGAACCATTCGCTTGAATGGTATTGGTACCTAACATATTATAGTTGGATCCGTTGATTGTATGTGGCCCTGCTGTACTCTCTATCAAGATATACTTACCTTCCCAATAGGAGTATTCGTTCACGGGGTCATACGAACCCGTCATGATATTGTGCGGGAACTGCATGATATATACCTTGCCCTTTTCCATTATTTTCGCAGCATTCTGAGCAACAGGTTGCCATGTCGCATCAAACTTATCTACATCACTATCCGCACTCGTATTGTAGGGCCAATTGGCTCCTGTAGCATATAGGTAGTAGTTCGCTGTAGCTGCATTGTGTGAAATCACTTCACCCGCTGCATTCTTCTGCTCGTAATAGTGTTGCAGTTTCTCAATGGATGGCATATAATTGCCCGTTTGAGAGATTTTCGTATTCGTATTCAACTCATAATCCATCCAATCCAAAACAAACTGTCCGTAAGGTTCTACTTTTCCATCGCCATTCACATCCACTGTGCTGTTGGCATTGAAGAAGTCGTGCGGTTCACCTATTCCTCTTTCTTCGTAATACCAACGGGTATAAAGGTCTATGATACGTTGTGCCTGCGCCTTTCGTGCATTGCTAATATTCTTTTCTCCACGTATCTTACCTCTACTGGTACCAAAATCTTTGAGCAATTGTTTCTCTGGATATGCCTCAATCACATAGATACTCTTGACATCAAATGGCGCTACAAACATCGTCCATTTAGCTGCCTCAATAGGCATAAGCATATACACTTTGTCTTGGATTGTATAGGCATTGGTATTGTTGATGGTGGAGTATAGTTTGTCTTGATTCAAGGTTATAGTCACATTTTGACCATAGAGATAGTAGTCCGCCAATGAATTCTGTGTATATTCATCGATGCTTGTATAGAGCAAATTGTCTATTGTATATTTGGAATTGTCGTGAAGCACACATCCATCTATTTTCTCTATTGAGCTACCCAAATCCATTATCGTACCTTGTATGTTTGCACTCATGTCCGGCGCACAGAATTGCCATGCCATATGCAACGACGAGCAGTCCATAACTGGCAACATAAAATAGAGATGATTATCTTGGGGCGTTACACTGGCATGACCATACGAAACACCACCTACGTAATATACACTCAATGGATAATGATATGTATTACCATTTTCCGAAGCTATATTCACACCATAATCAGGAAAGAGGTCATCCATCATTTTCGCGAAGTTGGTTATGTTTGCAGCCCCATTGGTAGCGATGTCTCCATACTGATTTTGATAGGATATATCTGCACGTTTCAGCAATTTGTCGTCGGAGTTATACAACGATGTTTCAGGTGATGCAGTTGTTTTGTAATGTTGTATTGGTTGATTGAACGAGCCACCATCTACAGCAAGGGTGGAAGCATAGAATGCCAGGTTACTGTTGGCATTGAATGTACCATCTTTGAGGGCGACATGTGCACCGCAATTGATTGTGGTAGAACCACTACCTGTCGTGGCATTGTTGTACTTCAAACCATAAACGTTCATACTCACCGTTGCTTCAGCATTCTGATAGGTAGATATTCGATAGGTAGAAACGATATCTTGGAAACTATATTGTCCTCCATTGAAGGTACACTTGGTGTAAGCATTTCCTAAGTCAATTGACATACCTGCATTATTGTTTGCGTCTTTTTCGGTAAGGACTAAACTACCATTGGTATGTTTGTTGGACCATATATCGTCAAATGTCAAAGAGGTCTGTTGATTTGTAGTCGTAGCATACACAGCAATAGGCGATGAATAGTGGGTTGGAGCATCTTGTACATAATACGTTCTACCAAACAGTGATGAAGTATAAATCTCCACCTTGTACGTAGTACTTGGCGCACCATCCAAAATATTGTTCCCTCTGATGTGCATATCTATTGCTAATGGATAGTTGGCATTGAGCGAACTGGATTGAAATACAAATGCGGCACCACTACCTTGAGCAAAAAATACTCCATCTGCATCGTCTTGAACGTCTGACAATGTAAATTCTATCGTTTCGGACTTCTTGCTATCCGCATAGAGTTGCAGGTTATCCAAATAGAGATCCACATTTACTTTGGCAGACGAGTTACCTCCATAAATATGTACCACTCCCTCATCCTCATTTCCTCCCGTAGAACCGTATGGGCAATAACCTGTGAAATAGAGTTTCTGATTATTAGTGGCAGCGATTTTGAAGGCTATATTTTTGTCAGCAGTATTTACATTGGCAATGGTCGCTTTCAAATCATATTGCGCGTTATTCTCATTCTTGGCATAGACATAGCATGGTGTTTGCCATTCATTTCCAATCTTTTGAGAGGTTCCAAAGATATACAACATATCCATGATAGCCACTTGACCGTCAAAAGCAGCCGACACGTCTATATTTCGTTCTTCCTTGTAGGGGAAACCGTTGACTTGTTCTTGTGCTTGGGTCGTGCCATCGGTACCTGTGGTCAAACCTGTTGAAGCAGCATTGGAAGGATAGATACTTTCCAGTTTGGCTATCCCTGTACATACTTCCGATAGTTCTGATTCGCACTGAGTGGTTGTATTGATGGCCTGTACTCGACATGAGAAACTATCTCCATTGTTGTTTACAGTTTGTGCATAAGTAGTATTGTCCTTTCCTGTAAGGGTTGCAAGCAGTGTCGTTCCATTTGCAGCATACACTTTGTAACCTGTCGCACCAGGTACAGGTGCCCATGTGAAGGTTACCAATAGGTTACCTCCCGCTGCTGTGACTTGAGGAGTAGATAAGTTTAACGATGCCAACGACACCGTTAGTTGATCCGTCACTTGGGTTGTATTGTCCAACCTACTTATACCTTTGGCTTGCAGCACCGCTTCAAAGGGACCACCACACACAATCACATCGTTATTGACAGAGATCTTCACATTACCATCTGCATATTGTGCTACAAATAGGTTGTTGGCATTACCGCTTATCCATTGCAACGTGATCGGATTTTGCGCTGTCTCCAACACATTCGAACGAGTGAGTGCAATATCTGTAGCTACCACCTGCCCTATGTACGAGTCTGCAAATTCATACTTTTTCTTACCTTCTCCGTTGGGTTCTACATCAAACGACAATATGACCTCATTGGTTTGCTTAGCCGTAGCAGATAGATAGGATATTTTTTGGTCAGAGGCAATTGCTGCACCCGCCTTGTCATAATAGGTACACGTCAAAACCAATTGAGCAGTAAAGGTTTTGGTAGCGTTGGTAGCCAATTTGATTTTATTTTCGTCTGCATTGAATTTCACTATTGGGTCGTCGCTCGCTATCACGCCGTTGGCATCCGCTCCTTCGACAACAAACAATCCTTTGTAACCGGTTTGTTCTCCTTGAATTTTGGCAGTCCAAACGGTTCGATCGACACCGAAGGTTGCTGCTGCAGCTAAAGCCGCATAGTTTCTCGTGTTATCTGCGGGACGCAACGCTCCTGCTGGTGAGTTGGTATAACTGCCGACTGGTGTTTCTGCGAACACATAAGGATTTTGAGCCGTATTGTATTGCGCATCAAAGTCAGGTTTGTAGTTTTCGGTAATGGTAGTTGTAACTTCCTTGTAGAGGTCTGTACTCATGTCTTCCGGATACAATACCGATGACAAACGGACGAGACCTGTATGGGTACCATGAATCATTTTCGGAGTATAGGATATAGGGAGCGTATAGGTATGTCCCTCCGAATCAAAGACGATGCCATCCTCTACAATGTCACAATTGTTCTCTGCGGTATAGTTGTAGTTTTCTTGGCCCGCATAGTTCTGAATGGTGAAAACAGCATTTTGCGCATCAATAGTGGTCGTAGGGTCGTTTATCTCACCAAAATTGATAGTCGTTGGAGATACTTTCGTTACCAAGGGCTGTAGCCATTGTGCTACAAAAACTGCAGTTGTTGGATCATTTTGAGTACCCTTTGCTTTAATGGTAGTCGTTGCTATTCTATCGGTTGACAGCAAGGTATCTGCACAGAACCAACCTCCCCACACATAACCTGCATTCGTTCTATCCTTGGCATAGAGATTAAAGGTTATCGTATTGTTGGTATATTTTAAGCCGAATACATTTGTAACAGTTCCATCATTTACGATAGAGGATTCTGATGTATTTGGCCATACAACAGCATTCTCATCCAAAGGAGTTGCCAAGGTATCCACATAGACATAACCACTCGCAGATGGATTCACTTGCACTGTTGCTTTAGCATATTTAGCACTTTCAAAGAATCCACCGCCCCATGCAAAATTTGCTACAGTGACAGCAGCCACTATCAGTGCCAATCGCTTAGCAATGTTAAAAACAAATAAGTTGTTTATCTTGTTCATTTGTATCATAAGGTTATTTTTTATTCAACGTTTGATTCGTTTCCAAAGTGCAGTTTGCTTCAATAGCACGACCATCCATGTCAAGACCAATAAGATATGAGACCAATCCACCAACACATGTCCCCAAAGTAACATAGCAGTCATCACACCACACCATAACATTAAGGCTATCGCATAAGGTAATGCCCACCATTTTCTCCAATACCACAACATAGCGGGTAGAGGATTGAACGGTATCAAGAGCCAGTTCCAAGATGCACAACATAGATTGGAGAAATACATCAAGTAAATTAAAATGACACCTAAAAGTGTTTGTATCATCAACATTACCCAATCGCCATAAGGTTTGTTCCAAAAGAGATTGGCAATCGCCAATATCAACATCAGCAAGGTAGCCATCCACGGCATAAACCACCCATCGGCTCGTAAGGGTTGTCCCTCAACCAACACATTGGGTTCACTCGCCAGCAACGGTTTGCCGTTGAGAGTCGCTTGTTGCCACGCATGCACCAAATCTTCAGGGATGAGCAACTGATTGTCCCCGTGCAAAGGTTGACTCACTTCTTCTCCTGCTATAAAACCCCAATAGAACACAACCCAACGCGCATTCTTGGTATATTTATTCACCAAATCTCTTCCAGTAGGTGAATGTTCTCTCAAAGAAGAATCATACTGTATCAAACGATTACCTAATGCCTGCTTGACAAACCTAAGCGAAGTGATAGCACATCCTCTATTGTAATAGTCAAAATCCAAGTTTGTTCCCTGCGCTACTTGTTGGTCCAATATTCTCCATAGTTCTTGCTCCACCTGGGGAGGTAAATAGATAATATATTCGCGCACCCCACGACCATTTGCTTCATAATACGAACAGTACTCTTCAAAAGGTATATTGAACAACCCCATTCGTAACTTTCCCATCAAGAAGTCCCCTACCCGATTGGTCAAGTCTTCACTCTCATAAGTATAGCAATAGTCCAATCCAAAAGTAGGACATTGCATGCGCAAACATGCGTGCCCCAAAACCGAATAAAACACTTTACCAGGATCTGCAACCACCAACGATACCGTTACAAAATCATCTGCCTCTCTATTGATAGTATCCCCAAATATAGGATCCACATATTGCTCTTTTTCTGCTGCAAACGCACATATTTGGTTTGCCATCAACATGGCAAGCAAACAAAACCATATGTATCGAACATGTCGCATCTGTTGCTCAACAAATTAGGTCCATTGATTGGATTTCTTGGAACGAACAAAAATCACTATCGTATTTATCATGGCGAATAGTACCAGCAAGCCTATACCATCACTTAACGGCAATCGGTAGAATTCATTCATGCCATCATAAGACGAATCCGTTTCTCCATAATTGGTAAACCACTCCCAGAATTGTTCCCAAGTAGGAGCAGTACCAACGGAAGGTAATATACCGCCATTTTGTGACTCTAACCAAGCCAAAAAATCCTCAAAAGCCACTTGCAATCCTGCTTCTGAGAAATATTCTTTTCCATCTTCGCCACCCCCGTATAGCCAGCCTCTATCGGTATCTTGATTGGTAGCAATCTCATCCAACCACAACTCAAACCATTCCGAATAATTACCTACTACAGGTGCTGCTCGCATCATACCATTGGTAGAGATGGTCGGCGACATATAATGCTTGCTCAATGAAGTTTAGTTAGAGGAAGCATAATTAGCATAACCAGCCATCGCCCCTTTGTATGCAGAAGCATCCATACCTGTACGCACACCGCTCATTGAACCGCCATTGGTGCTGGTTTGAGAGGTTGAGGACACAACAAGAGATGAAGAGGAACTACTGGTAGTATAGATATTACTGCTGGCATTCATCGAATAACCTGCAGCGCTGGACGAACGAGTACCGACATAGGAAATAGGTGAAGAGAAGGCACTCATATTGCCACGCATTGCATAACTGGCACGCATAGGTGACTGCGAATAGATATGGTCAAATCGAATGGTACTTCTGGTATGATGAAACAATTTGCTATTCGAGCGCCTTGTGGAAGACAATGCCAACGACCCATTGTCATTGGATATGGATAATGTTGCATTCGTAAAAGGAGCACCTTCTACATTAGCTATCTCACCATTGTACAAATCCGCAGGACTCCATCCTTCTTCATATTCACTGGACGTAAACGAAGGAATCAAAAGCAACGTGCCTACACAACAAACAACACAAAATACAATTCCTACAATCGTTGAGTTTGTTTTCATTACTGGTTTAGTTAATTTTTGGCTTAGTTTATTATTAAACAAATCTTATACCTTACAATGCAAATATGCTATACCATGCTTACATTACACATTTATAAATAGTGTTCATTCATTTGATTGTAAAAGCGATGCAAAGATAGCCTATTCTCACGAAAAACACGTTTTAATAACACAAAATAGTGTTTCATTTTGGCAAAACGTACCTTAAAAACCTCATTATACACTTACACACCATCGAATATATACACAAAAAAAAATGACAATGCTTCTACATAAGATACAAGCATTTCACTTTTAGGGGAATATCTCCTAGTTAAAGTTTATCATCCTATTGACCATCGACGATAAGTCAAAAAAATGATTTAAGTAAGTAGGTCAAGATACATCTTGCATAGCAGCGAACTCCTTTGCGACGCAAAGGTAAGCATTTATATTTGATTGTCCAACTTATTTTACAAAAAACTTACCATTGCGAGTAAAAAGCATACATTTTTTTGTTCAGCTCAACAATTTGGATGACAAAATTCAACTATTTTCTTCTTTGTATATTAAATTATCACACCCATAGAACCATCTTGTTATAGTGTACCTAAAGCATCTCAAATAGCCTTATGATTTCATTACGTCCCGACATGTCATATAATATGAAAGCGTTGCAACTCCATTTCCAGATTGGGTGTAAGCATATTCTTGCCTATGGCATCACGCAACTGTTGAATAGTCCAAAACCTGCCATCCATCACTTCCCCATCATTCCAACAGAAAGGACCATCATACGTGGTGCGATAGACATGAATCAACTCGCTCTCATGGGCATTTTCATAAAGATAAGTCTCCATGTGTATGGGAACAAACTCTGTCAGTCCTATTTCTTCTTGCACTTCCCGCTGTAGGGCTTGCATAATGGTTTCTCCATCACTCACATGTCCCCCAACCGCAGTGTCCCAATAACCAGGCAGGAGGTCCTTGTGCATAGCTCTTTGCTGCAAATATATATCACCATTTGAAGCAAAGACATGCAAATGTACTACAGGGTGCAAACGATGACTACCATCATGGCACTCCTTCCGTGTGGCACGACCTATGACTTGTCCATCTGGGGAAACTATGGGTAGATATTCGGGCATTGGTAATTGGTAATTGGTAATTGGGGAGCGCTCTGTTTAGAGGACGGGCTTATCTAATTTTGAATTATGAATTATGAGTTATGAATTATGAGTTATCAGACCCCTACCCCCTTCGGACAATGGTTCTATGTTTGCGCTATTTCCTTAGAGTGGGAACTCTTCGGGCGCTGCACTCGGAGTGCATTCCGTTGCACTCCTTCACCCCCTAGCTTAGGGGGGGGGGTAAATAGTGCATTTGAAGTGCACTCCTTTACCCTTAACTTAGGGGAGCAGTTTGATTGGGGAGTGATAGTGCTCAGTTTATAGGATGCGCTCTCAGCACTACTGAGTAAATATTCAATACCGTCCTATGCGGAGGACCGTTTATTCCATGTTAGACTGTTGGAGCTGTTTGTGCAAAGTCAAAACCAATTGTTCACCATCCTCTTGGTTAGTAACCCATTGTAAGTAATCATATGACTCTGCCAACTTGCGCAATACACCAGCTTCACTCCAATCAACACCATTCTCCGAAGTAAAGAGAAGCGAATCGTTCTCAATCTTATACTCTACAACCAATGGCATTTGTTCACTATCGCTCAACACGTTGACAAAAGTACGCACCGTTTCCGAAGCATCAAATATCAATTTATTGCCATCAAACTGCATCGTGAGTTCGAGTTGCGACAAGAGCAGAGCAGCAAACGCTTGAGTAATAGGATCATCTTCTTCAATACTTTTTAATACAGGAGAGAAATCCACATCATAACGTCCTTGTAGTTTAGACGAATTGACAGCATGAGGATTAGTGGTGCATGCTATCACCATCATTGCTGTGGCAAAAAGAAGTACAAACTTTTTCATATCAAATATTTAATGTGTGTTATTAAAAGTACTATTAACCTATTCATTCCTATGGGAAATCAGTCTATCACAACTGCCGTTCCACTAATAGAAACCATAATCATCGTGGATGATTGGCCAAGGGTTTCATATCCATAGCTTACCCCTACAATCGCATTGGCTCCTAAGTCTCTCGCACGATTTTCCATTTCCTGAAGAGCCGTCTTACGCCCTTCGAGCATGGCATCTTCATAACTATTGCTTCGGCCACCAAAAAAGTCACGAATGGATGCACCAAAGTCCTTTAGAAAATTCATACCGAAGATTACTTCTCCCGACACAATACCTTTGTATTCTACAATCTTATGTCCTTCAATAGTAGGCGTAGTAGTGATAATCATAATTGTAATTATTCTTTAACTTTATACGACTTAAGTTCAAATTTAACTTTATAAACACGCTCATCATATAGAACACGGCTATGACGATAATACGCATAGAAATCCTGGTGTCCATATCCTTTCAAATTTACCGTTTTTACCATCTTAGGTGCTATCGTGATGGCAGTAGTAAAATCTTGATAATCCAACATTTCGCCCTTCATATCGTAATAAGCCATCCTACCCGTAATGCTTGTAATCGTCTTTTCTGTGTTATTTTTGAAGTTTATAGATGCATTATAATCTCCCCAATCATGTACATATTTCGTCATCGTAATAGCATTTTTCTCATACTTATCATCCTTTGCATTCGCAGAAGACTCAGATGACACCTCTTGTACATTAGACGTTTCAGATACAGCAACCGCTTTGCTCTTTGAGGTTTCCGAATCACCTTTAGGAGCAGTGTTAGATGATGATTTATCCGCAGACGATTGGGTGGATACGGATTTAGTAGATGCTTTGGTAGTAGATTTGGATTTGGTGGAAGCCGCTTGGGTGGATACCTTAGAAGCATTGCGCTTGAGTTCGTCAATTTCTTTTCTAAGACTTTTGACTTCATTTTTCAATGCGTTCCACTCTTGCTGAGAAACTTCAAACGATTGTTCTACCGTAGTTGTTTCCGTTGGTGTTTGTTTCGTTTCCGCATCGTCTGATGAGCCAAACAAACCAAACTTATTTGCAAAAAGTGCAAGCACTACAAGCAGTATTACTACCAGAATAAGATTCACAACTTTGCGAGCTCCATTTCGATTATTCTCTTCGTTCATAGTGGTTAAAAATTAAAATAAGAATAAATAATGATTCATTTCGTGGGCAAAGGTACGACAAGAAAGTGACAAATCACGTCAATACGTACATAAAAAAACGATATTCAATTGTTTTTTTGTATTCCAGCAACCTACGACTTGGCTGTGCAAAGGTACAAAAAAAATTAAAGACACCAAACGTTTTGTGCGTATTTTGGTCGTTGCACTAACATACAAAATAAGATGGAGCACGTCATTTGACATACTCCATCTAAAGATTATTCACCGCGTTTGTGATTACTTCACAATTTGTCCATACGCGTTGTACAATACTCCGTTATGAAGTATATACAATTGTCCATCCTGAATAAACTTGATTGCATCCTCTTTGAGTGTTACGTCCTCGAGGTCAGTTGTCTCACAGTCAACAACGGTATAGGTTGCTTTGTTGGCACCCGTTTGAGATAGTTCAATACACGTGCTTTTACTAAATTTCATATCCACCGTCTTATTAGCATCTGTGCTCCAATCTGCGCCATTGCGGAAGACAACATTCAACTCTGTACATGCTTCGCGTATTACATACCAATTACCCTCTTGTGTAGGGAATGCAAGACGTCCTTCTCCTCCCGTTTCCCATACCCATGCACTGATGATATAAGTCCAATGCGATGGCATTTTGGCTTTCACAACGAGCTTTCCATCATCATTTGGGTCATCTGGATTTGGATTGTCTGGATTTGGGTTATCTGGATTTGGGTTATCTGGATTTGGATTGTCTTCAGGAACATAAACTGCTTTCCAAACGGCTACAACATCATTGGCTGCATAGGTACGTTCTTGAATATCGGTAACGCCGTCTGCTTGCATCTCTACATAATCCCAACTTGGACCAGAGCAGTATTTGTACTTCATCGCCTCGGTAGCATTGGTATAGGTAATGGTATAATGGGTCTCATCCACTTTGGTCATAGCCACATGTGTCCATTTGTTCATCTCACCAGCGATATAACAAGCTTTTGTTCCTGCAGGCACCGTCACATTGTAAGTGAGTTCCTTACCTGGATTTGGGTCGTCTGGATTAGGTGTGTCTGTTGGTGTATAAACCGCTTTCCAAACGGCTACAACATCATTGGCCGAATAGGTACGGTCTTGTATATCGGTTACACCATCGGCTTGCATCTCTACATAGTCCCAACTTGGACCAGAGCAATATTTGTACTTCATGCTTGATGTAGCATTGTCGTAAGTAATGGTATAATGGGTTTCGTCCACTTTGGTCATAGCGGTTTGAGTCCACTCATTCATCTCACCAGCGATATAACAAGCATTGGTTCCTACAGGTACGGTCACGCTATAGGTAAGTCCTGTTCCTGGATTTGGATTGTCTGGCGTAGTACTACCGTTTGGATCGTAAACCGCTTTCCATTTGGCGACGATATCGTAGGTAGCGTAGGTACGGTCTTGGATATCTGTCACTCCATCGGCTTGCATCTCTACATAGTCCCAACTTGGACCCGAGCAGTATTTGTACTTCATGCTTGAAGTCGCATTGTCGTAAGTAATGGTATAATGAGTCTCGTCCACTTTGGTCATGGCAGTTTGAGTCCATTCGTTCATCTCGCCAGCGATATAACAAGCCTTGGTTCCTGCAGGTACGGTCACGCTATAGGTAAGTCCTGTTCCTGGATTTGGATTGTCAGGAGTGTCACCACCCTCGCAATCTATCACTACAGGATTAGCCTTACCTGCACCTGCAACGATTTGATAGCACGTACTTTCGGTAATATGTTCGATATCCGATGTTTGGTTGGCATCTCCATTCCATCCAGTACCATTTTTGAAGATGATATTCATTTCTACACAATGCTTGGTATATACGTACCAATCACCTTCTTTGGTAGGTACGATTTCTGTGCCTTCTTTGCCTGTTTCCCACACCCAAGCCGTGATGGTATTGGTCCAAGTCGCAGGCATTTTCGCTTTCACTGTGATATCTTTGGGATCACCCGTGATAATGACTGGTACATAGACAGCAGCCCAAGTAGCTACCACATCATTTTCGGAATAAGTACGATCGCCTATTTCTCCTCCAGAAGCGTCTTTCTCCACATAACTCCAACCTGGACCAGAGCAGTATTTGTACTTCATGGATGCATTCGCACCATCAATTGTAATGGTGTAATGGGTTGCATCCACCTTGGTCATTTCAGTATGACTCCAATTGGTCATTTCTCCAGCAATATAACAAGCATTCGTTCCTGCTGGCACCGTCACATTGTACTGCAATGCGTACATTGACATGACACAAACCAATGCTACAAAAAGGGATAATAGTTTTTTCATATTTTGTATTCTATTAAGTAAATTAACTTCATTTTTATGCCTATCAACTGAGCAAAAAAACTATTTATAATCTTTGATCTATTATGCTAAAAGAGCAAAAATCGGGGCAAAGGTACAACTTTTATTTTATATCTTAAAATTTATTTACTCCACTTTTAGTGTTAATATCTCATTTATATGGGTAGTATAACGTGGACTACGATGTTCTTGTTTGGTTATTTTAGGAATATCGGATGGTAATATCTGAGCACCCAACTGCAATACAGGTGCGCCATGATGCTGATGAATAGCATCCATGACTTGTTGCAAACGTTGGTCACGTTCGCGAGACCTCTCGTCAAATAACGACTGTTGTACCCCATGTTTAGGCATAATAGAAGTCAATACAACACCGGCTCGTTTGTATGGATATGAACGCCATTGAGCACGCACAACCTGCAAGAGATTCGTTACCAATTCAGTCGTTATATCCGTTGCTACTGGTAACGTCACCACTTGATGTAAGACCTGCATATCGTTTTGAAATCGAGAGGTATGTGCAAAGAAAACAAACTGATTGCAAACACTTGATTGCTGACGAAGTTTATCGGCACAATGTACCATAAAATCCACCCACACTTTTTCCAACATCGTTCGGTCGGAGACGGCCGTTTGAAAAGTGCGTGTTTTGGATATCGTTTGATGCTCCACTCTATTGGCAATATCCACACAATCTATTCCATTGAGTTCTTGCCACGTCATCCATCCAGGTTTGTGCAACCATCGTTTCACAAGCAAAGAAGATGTTTGAGCAAATTGCCAGGCTGTTTTTATACCTTCTCCTTCCAGACGTTTGTTCATTCGGCGTCCTATTCCCCATACATCTTTTATGGGAAACGTTTCCAAAGCTTTGGCACGTTTAGTATCATCATCCATCAAACATACCCCATGATAAGCAGGATACCGTTTGGCATATTTACTGGCAACTTTAGCGAGCGTCTTCGTAGGAGCAATGCCTATCGAAACAGGAATACCCACCCACTGACGAATCGTTCGCACTACCTGCTCAAAATAGTTTTTCAATTGCTCTATAGGAATATGATCAACTTGCAAAAAGGCTTCGTCGATAGAATATTGCTCCAACAAGGGCGTGTGTTGAGCCAAAAGCCGCATCACACGATTGGACAAATCGCCGTAAAGATAAAAATTGGACGAGAAAGCCACCACGTCATGTTTCTTCGCCACATCTTGAATTTGAAAGAATGGTTCGCCCATCTTAATCCCTATCTGTTTTGCCTCCTCACTTCGCGCTACCACACACCCATCGTTTCCCGATAGTACAACCACCGGACGATGTTCTAACTCGGGACGAAAAAGGCGTTCACAAGAAACAAAAAAGTTGTTACAGTCACACAAGGCGTACATCATATCATCCCCGCAATAATCAATATTCTACATTACACCATCCCAAATTTGTGTACACAAAACGTAATCACACCCCAAATGCAAAATTGGTTGCTTTCCGTTACCTTGATTTTGGAATATTGTGAATTATGTGGCACCAACCAAGCACATTGGTTATTCTTGTCATATTGGTACTCTTTGACTGTAAATTCGCCATCAATACATGCTACCACAAAGTGTCCACTTTGTGGCGTGATCGAACGGTCTATCACAACAATGTCTCCATTATGTATCCCTGCATCACGCATGCTATCTCCCGATATACGAGCATAAAAAGTACTTTCAGGATGGCGCACCATCTCCCTGGTCAAATCAATCGTATCCCCTGCATAATCTTGTGCTGGACTTGGAAAGCCTGCACAAAGTCCCTCTATTATCATAGCATCATTCGACATAATAACAAGTGGTATCAATTCAAAATTACAAGTAGCAAAATGGGGATAGGCAATAGACCATCAATGGTATATACAATATCCGACCGATAAGACGAATTACCTTGATAGACTTGCTTGCCTACGATATGATAGAGAATATCACTACGATAGGAAGAGGAACCCCGATAAACATATTGACCATCAAAATGGTTTAATATATCACTACGATAGGAAGAGGAACCTCGGTATAGGTATTTGCCATCCCAATGATAAAGGATATCGCTTCGATAAGTAGAATTGCCTTGATAAACATATTTACCATCATAAGTACACAAAATATCACTACGATAGGTCGAATTGCCCTTATAGAGATGTTTACCGTCCCACGTGTAAAGAATATCGCTACTATAGGTGGACGTTCCTTGGTAAATATGCGTATTTGCCATCACAAATATAGGTAAAAAGGTCAATAATAATATGATACATCTTTTCATGCTACACAAGGCACACTACATTACTCTTTCCACACCTGTTTGACAAACGCCTCGCCATATGCGGCATGACATTCCATACCACGCAATACTTCCATTGCATCATGGTATTCTTGCACTCCTTTCATGTCTTGACTTTGGTGGCAGTAGTATGCCTCTACTTTTTTGTCGTGCTGCTGTGAGATATTCACCCAATGATTAGGAGCGAATGTTTGCGTTTGCAAACCTGTCATCACTTCGCCATAATAGAGGTCAAAAGTATATCCTGTTTGTCTCCACGCATCATACACAAGCATTGAACATACGCGATGGTCGCGGTGCGAATCAATAGGCCAGTGGGTAATCACCATGTCGGGTTTTTCTGCCTCAATGAGCGCTTTCATTTCGGCATAGCGTGCTTTGTTTACTTCGGCATTGCCATCTATTTGGGTCATAAACACAGCGCGTACCCCCATCACTTCGCATGCTTTTTTAGCTTCAGCGGTACGGATGGTACGTGATTCCTCGTGACTCTTGCCTGGAATACCCGCTTCACCACCTGTGAAATATACGGACACAACCTCTATACCCATCTCGCGCAGTTTGATCATCGTACCGCCGCACATCGTCTCAGGATCATCTGGGTGCGCCCCAATAACGAGAACTTTCTTGTAACCTTCCAACCAACGTTCCGCTTGCATAGTGGATGGACAGAGCAACATAGTTAGGATGCTCAAAAGAATGATTTGTTTTGCTTTCATGATATGTATTGATTATTTCAGTTTCTTGCCATCAGCAAATGCGTTACCCACGCGTTTGCCCAATTCAATATATCCAAAATGCACAGGGTCAAAAGTAATGAGTTGCATCTTCTCTACATCAGGTTTGCCATCGGCTGCGAGGTACTGCTCATCACAGAGGATATTCACAATGTCAGCCACGAGGCAGTACCCACTTTCCGACTCATCGTATTTTTGCACCAGTCGGCATTCCAATGTCATAGGAAAGTCGGTAAATACGGGTGCATTGACATGTTCGGCAGGAACAGCTGTCCACCCTGTCTTAGCTATTTTCTTGGGGTCGCTCTTGGCGCTCACAATACCTACAAAATCGGATGCAACAACGGTGTCGGTGGTAGCAAACGCTACGGTGAAATCAGGCGAGAGTTCCAAGTCATCAGTCGTCGCATGGATGCCCATTGATATAACAATTTGCGTCTTATCCCAGTGTCCGCCCCAAGCTGCGTTCATCGCATTGGGTGTACCATCCGCATTATAAGTACCGATAATCAATACCGGTTGGGGAAGCACCCAAGCATTTGGTTTGAAACTTTTCATAATACGGTTTTATATTAAGGTTACATACTAAATCATTTTGTAAAATTGATCATTGGCATCATGTTGCTGCTGCCTTGAATTTGTGGCATCTTGCCATCCCATTTCTCGATCCAGTCTTCCAACACAATATTGTAAGTCAGTGATGCGGAGATGGTACGGTTGTAGTATGCTTCGGCATCCGCTTTGATTTTCATTGCTTGCGCTTCACCTTCAGCTTTAGCGATAGCTATCTTGGCATTAGCCTCAGCTTGTTTGACTTCATTTTCAGCCTTGAGGGCAGCTTGCACAGCAGCATTCTTGGCATCGATCATTTGACGAAGGGATTCAGGTGGGGTGATTTGTGATGTAAACTCTGTTACTATAAAACCCTCTGCTGTCAATGTAGAATCAAGCATGATACGAACTTCACTCTCAAAACTGGCACGATTAGCCATCAACTCATCCGAAGTATAGTTATTTGCCACCAAACGATATGCATCATAGATAACCGTACGCATATAACCCTCCTCAATATCTTTCAAAGAGCGACGGTATTTGAAAAATACATCAGTCGCTTTATCACGGTTGAGGTAATATGCCATCGTTGGGTCCATCTCGAAGATAGCCGCATCTTTGGTGTTGACATTAAAGGGGTGGTAGTCCACGCGTTGTACAAATATCGGATAGGTAAAAACATCCGTTGTGATAGGGCAATAAAATACATAACCCGTCACAGGAGTAGCGTCCAATGTACCTTGTTCAGTCAGCGAAAGTTTGTTGAACTTGATACCCACTTCAGAGGAATCTACGCGTGTACAACGCACAAAGATAGTACTGCACAATACGAGAATGACAAACATTACAACCAACATCACTCCCTTGGTCTTGAAAAATTCTTTCATAATTTTGATATTTATAATTAAACCATATATATTTTTACGAGATAATACTTTTTATCACAAACCACAAGACGGGTATAAGCAGCGAAGGGAGCATATTGAGTGTCTTGCAATCTTTCAGTTTGAGTAGCGACAATCCTGATGCAATAATCATTAGTCCGCCTACAATTAGCAACTCTGCCATGAGGGCATCGCTGATGGCTGTGCTGGACAGTTTCGCTACCATATAAAACAGTCCCTGCCAGCAGAAGAGTATCGGCGCAGCGAGTATTATCCATATACCGTATGTGCTCGCAAAGATGGTAGAGGTAACGAAGTCGAGTGTGGCGTTGGTGTATAGAAAAGTATTGTCGCCTTTTAGTGCGCTGATTACGGGTCCGAGCATTGCCAGTGGACCAATGCAATAGAGCAATGTGGCAGTGGAAAGTCCATCAGCGAGATGAGTGCTTTGGTTGTTTTTAGAGCGTTTGCTGACGAGGTTGGTGAAGCGCTCATCAAGTTTGAGGGCAGTGCCAATCACTGTGCCTACTGATATAGATACAATGAATAGCACGGGGTATTCGCTTTTGCCAAAATTGCTGATGACAGCATTCAGACCAATGCCCAAACAAGCCAATCCCAAAACGGTGTAGAGGGCATCTTTGTATTTCTCTTTGATGCCTCTGTGCATCACGGCACCCACGATGCTGCCGATGATGATGGTGCAAGTATTAACGATTGTTCCTATCATAAGTACACTATCACATATCTTCGATACAAAACAATTGATGATTAATGGTATATCCTTTTAGTTGGCGAGTGGTCTGTAAGAACGCCTCTATGTGCTCAACAAAATTCTTTTCATCATACGCTTTGCTTTGACGTTTGACTTCGTAAAAGGTGGCTGTATTATTTATCTCATTGAGAGCAATAATGTCAATGTCGTTTTGTCCATTACGGCTCCACCACGAATCAATACGAGTGTACTGTTGTGACTCTGCCAATAGTTCTTTGAAGTATTGTTTCAAACGCAACCCTGTGAAAGTATCATAGTCACGATCAATCAGTTCGCGTAACTGGGTAATATACCGCAAAGGTACACTTTTTCGGTGACGTGCGCAAGAGGGGCGGGGATTTTTTACTAAATTCTTTCTATCAACAGTTCAATATCCTCTTCGGTAGTTGCCCAAGAAGTGACGAAGCGAACGGTGGTTTCTCTCTCGCCGCGGACACCCCAATCTTCGAAGGAGACGCCACTCTGGCGCAAGTGGTCAATGGTCGCGTTGGGCAAAATGAAAAACTGCTGATTCGTAGGCGAGTCGATAGCCACGCGAAAGCCTTTCTCCACAAAAGCAGCGCGCAAGCGTTGTGCCAAAACGACTGCGTGCTCGCAGATACGCTCGTAGAGGTTGTCGGTGAATAGGGTCAGGAACTGCACGCCCAATATCCTGCCCTTCGCACAGAGTGCGCCGTGCTGCTTGACCAATGGGAAGAAATGAGGCAACGTGTTGGGATTGGCAGCCACTACTGCTTCGCCAAAAAGCAACCCGCATTTGGTTCCACCTATATAAAAGACATCGCATAAGCGAGCGATATCAGGCAAGGTAACATCGCACGCTTTCGAGGCAAGCGCATAGCCCAATCGCGCGCCATCCATATACAATGGGATATGGTGTTTGTGGCACACAGCAGACAGCTCTTCCAGTTCGCTGAGCGAGTAGAGCGTACCATACTCTGTCGGCATGGTGATATAGAGCATGCCTGGTGCCACCATATGTTTGTAAGTCTCGTCGCGATAGAAGTTGGTAATATAGTTATCTACCTGATTGGCAGTCAGTTTGCCGCATGTGTCGGGCAGTGTGAGTATTTTGTGTCCGCTGTGCTCAATGGCACCGCTCTCGTGCACATTGATGTGTGCACACTCCGCAGCCAACACGCCCTCGTGTCGGCGAAGAAGGGCATCAATCACAGTGGCATTGGTTTGTGTGCCACCTTCCATAAACTGCACCAAGGCATTAGGGGCTTGGCAAGCGATACGAATCGTCTCTTTGGCTTGTTGCGTGTAAGGGTCACAGCCATAGCCAACGGTGTGTTCGAGGTTCGTTTCCACTAATCGGCGCATCACCTCTGGATGCGCACCTTCCATATAGTCGCTGTCGAAGTATATCATGCTGCAAGAATTTTGGGTGCAAAGGTGTTTAGAGTAGCCAGTCTAAATAATTTTCCGGTGTGATGATGGCAGTCTCTTTTATAGGATATGCTTTCAAAAATGCTTCTGGAATGGTGGTGTTCGCTTTTTTAGGATTCCATTTCATCTCGAAAACGGTCATCATACCATCTCGCTCTTCGATATAATCAATCTCTTGTTGCGACTGTGTACGCCAGAAATACATATTGCAATAGTGTTGTTGATAATGATTGCGCTTAATTCGCTCTGAGATAAAGAAGTTCTCCCAAAGGGCACCTACATCATTACGCATCTCCAGAGGAGCGAATTGCTGAATAACAGCATTGCGTATGCCATTATCGTAGAAGTAAATCTTTTTGGCTTTCTTGAGCTCGTTGCGCAGGTTGCGACTAAGCCCATTTAATCGGAAGATAATAAAACACTTCTCCAACAACTCAATGTATTTCTCTACTGTTTTACTGTCGCTGCCTACCGTTTGTGCCAATTCGTTATACGATACCTCTGACCCCACTTGGTATGCCAACGCACGCAATAGTTTGTCTAATAAATCTGGTTTGCGTAGATTTTCCGTCGCAAGAATATCTTTGTACAAATAACTATCAGTAAGGTTGCGTAGCAGCATTTGCGTGTCGGTGCTTTGATTGAGTATATCTGGATAAGAGCCATAAATAAGTCGTAGCTCTAACATCCGTTGAATGTCGATATATCCTGATGTCTTGTAAATCTCATTCGTAGAGATAGGGAACATTTGATATTCGAATTTTCTACCTGTTAATGGTTCATTGAGGCGGTTGCGTAATTCAAAAGCAGATGAACCTGTAGCAATGATTTGTATATCAGGCATGTTATCTACTATGATCTTGAGCGTTAGACCGATGTTATCCACTTTTTGCGCTTCATCAATCACAACGAATTTGTTTGCTCCTATCAACATTTGCAACTCCTTCAAGTTTCTGTTGGTAAGTGCAACCACTGTTTGAGGTTCATCGCAGTTGAGGTAGAGTACTCCGCCATTTTGCTCTTGTATAATTTTTTTGAGCAGTGTTGTTTTGCCTACTTGTCTTGCGCCGAGCAGTATAATGGCTTTCTGCTTGAAGCATTGTTCAAGAATGATAGATTGTAACTCTCGTTGAAACATAGCGGTGTGTCGTTTTGAATTTTCGCAGCAAAGTTACTGTTTTTTTTTGAAATATGCAAACTTTTTGGATTGTATTCCGAAAAATTGTTCGATTTTTTGGATTATATTCCGAAAATTCGTTTGATTTTTTGGATTAGGATAATTTGGAGACATATAAAACCCCACCCTCTTGCAATTATTCCTCAATATTTTGTTGGTAATTTATTTTGCCGATTTTCTGCGGTTGCATTCTATGCAGAGCATTTGGCAATTTTCTGCTACGGTGCGACCGCCTTTTGACCATGGTGTAATATGGTCGGCTTCCATGAACTCAATATCAAAGTGTTTGCCACAATGTGGGCAAATGCCCTGTTGCTTTTCGTAAATCTCACGACGTGTATTATCATCAAACGCACGGATATTGAGGTGGTGCTCTTTTCTGTCCAATACATATGGATAGATACCGCGTTTGTTGCTCACATCGCTATCTTTCATCAATCGTGCGATTTCCTCCTCCAAAGCAGCAGTATCCCATGCTTGAGTATGGAACTGGTCATACAGCGCACCCCAATCTTGTCCTTTCATCTCTTTGCGTTTCTTTGGAAAGACGGTTTGCACCCAGTTGATGATGGTTGTGAAATATAGCCATAGTTCGTTAGCGTTGGGGTCGTTTTGATGTTTACTCATATATTCCTCTATACGTCCTTTGCTAATCCACGAGATGGCTGTTTCCAAATAATCTTGGCGGATACAACTGCCATTGAGATAGTCACTTGCAAGTTTGTATGCCACACAACCGTTTTTGCTGAAGCACACTTTGGCAGCATTCACCCAACTACCACAATAAACGGCGTTGCGCAATTCTTGGTCGGTCAGTTTCTCGCCTGCGATATTGATTGTCTTAAACCAACCTAACTTCTCGCTATCTGTACCTGTGCAAATATAGACCATTAGTTTGTAGTCCAAAAACTTCTCGCGTTGATCAGATGGCAAACTATGAAAATAACTGAGGTTATAACTAAAATCGCCATTCACATATTGGCAAATAGAGATGGTACGCTGCTGACCATCAATCACTTCGTATGTGCCATCACCTTTGTCTGCCCAATACATCACATTGAGCGGGAAGCCCTGATTGACGGTAGTTATTACCGCATCACGTTGTTTGTCTTTATAGACGAACTCACGCTGATATGGTGGGCGCACATCCAGTTTGCCACCAAAAGCCACTACGCCACCTTCGGCATTGTCTTGATACCCGTTCGCTAACTCACGGATAGTGATTTCATGTAATTCGATTTGCATAGGATTAGTTTTTATTTTTTACGACGAATAAGAATACGAGCGTATAGTTTAGTTACTCTATAACCTTCTTCTGTTAAATATTTACCATTTTTATCCTTGATGTATAGTAGAAAATCTCTTTTGTCAGAACAATATTCTCCGGTCTCTGGATTGCGAAACTTACCATATTTCTTGGTTGGGGTAAAATTATCTTCTCCAACACCTAGAGTTACTATCTCAAATTGTTCTGGATTATACTTGTCCATAAAAGTAATAGGAACACCCATTAAATCATAATAATCCTGTGGAATCTCCGTGATAGAATTCACATTAATTGCATCATAATTATCGTAGTAAGGATATTCTTCTGGGGTATAGTATTTGTATAGTATTAAATCTTCATGCCTCTTTTGGATGTCTAAATTTGTAAACCAAGCTATTGCAGGTGTTTTGACATAATTTTCATCTGGATTATATCCTTTATTTCTTACATATTGACGATTTGCTTCTAGCTTATTAGGATATGTGGTTTTAAATACCATTGACAAATTGAATCCATTGCCAATCCACATTTTATTTTCTTTGATGAGAGCAAAAATTTCTTTGTAAGTAATAGCGTTCATATTACCTAATATTAAGAATTTCTTTTCGAACTTAACGAGCTGAGCAACATATTCACGAAAGAGAGAGAATGGAGGGTTGGTCACAACAATATCAGCCTGTTTAAGCAATTCTATACACTCCTCGCTACGGAAATCGCCATTGCCTTTCAATACAGAAATAACATTTTTGTCATACTGCATAAGATGTTGAATATCTACCAAATTGATTGCGCCATCGCCGTTTTCATCACCTACTTCGGTAATCTCAACTTTATAGGCAATTTTCTTGGGGTCATCTACTGTATCGCCAAAATCCAACAATAATTCATTGCCTGACACAGGTGAACCATTATAACAGGTTGCAATTAAGCGCTTTAAGCCTAATTTATTAAAATTAAGTGCAAAATATTTAAAGAAGTTACTTTCGTAAGGGTCGTCGCAGTTACAGAACACAACCTTATCCTTAAAATGCTCTTTATAGTGTCGTAACTCCTTCTCAATGTCAGGAAGTTGTGTGTAAAATTCGTCATTTTTACCCACCTTTGCTGTTTTTAAATCTGCCTTTGCCATAGATTGATAGATTGTGCAATGCTATCAATCCACAATGCGATAAGAAAAGTGAGTTCCCTATCACATGTCAAGGCAACCCGGCAAGGAGACCTTTCCTACTCTAAGAAACTCACTAAAGCGTGAGCATTGCTTAATATGAGTAGGAAAGACATCTAGGGATGCCTATACTGAAGTTATTATTTCTACTTATCTCCAATTAAACTTTGCCGGGTTTTTGGACATGTGAAATAATAGCCAATGCTGTTAATTAATATATTTTGATTGGTAACGCTTTACCTAATCGACTGCAAAGTTACAATATTTTTCTATATCATGCAAACATTGGTAATTTAATAACACATTTATTTTTGCGTATGTGCGCATTTTTTCATACCTTTGCAAGTAATTATGAAAACCCAACGAAAATACTATTGCGTAGCGGAGCATTGTTTTGCTGTACAAAGCAACAACGATGTTCTATTGTCGCTAATGACTAATTACGAACCCTTTTTGACAACCGATGGAGATTTACACAACAATACCATTTTCGCATTACACATAGAGCAAGACGGGCTATTAAACGAACACCAACGCCTATCCTACACCCATATCTTTACAGACAACTCCGAGAAAGACATGCCAAGGATAGAAGTTTACAAAAACAATGAAGGCAATTGGTTATTTCGTATTTCCATAGTAGCCGACTCCCCTATTTGTTGCGAACTGACAAGCAATGCTTCCTTTAGCGAAACACAACTTCACATTGCACACGACTGCCAAGACACACATTTTTGTATAGACAACGCCCTAATGTTACTCTACGCCTTTCGAACAGCCCCCTTGAAAACATTGGAAATGCATGCAGCAGTAGTAGTAAAAGAGCAGTTGGGTTATGTCTTTTTGGGACATAGCGGCACAGGCAAGTCCACACATGCTCGCAAGTGGTTAGAGACGTTTCCCGATGCATACTTACTCAATGACGACAACCCTATCATACGAGTGATGGACAACGAAGAGATACGTGTATATGGGTCACCTTGGAGTGGTAAAACACCTTGCTACAAAAACGCACACGCTACCTTAGGAGGAATAGTCAAACTAACACAAGCACCGCACAACCTAATCCATTCCATCCCACTACCTGAAGCGTATGCACATGTGTATTCATCCGCATCGGGAATGAAAATCGAACGACAGATAGTAGAACACCTATACAACACCATCAGTCATGTAGTTACGCATATTCCATGCTACCTACTCCAATGTTTGCCCAACACCGACGCAGCACAAGTATGCTGGGAGAAGATAAAGGAGAAATATTAACAAACATATACGGAGAATGCTGAAAATCCATAACAGAGTAAGCATATTCTAAATAACAAACAACAATGAAAAAAGAATCATTTCTCGGATTACTCTGCACCACTGCAGGTATTGTGGTTGCCATTATTTTGACGGCATTTTTGTTTAAAACCCTACATTGGCCTGGAGGTACCTTGCTGAGTACAATCATCACCCCTATCCTACTACTTATACAAGCCATTTTGATGCTCTGCTATATTCCTAAGCACGGAGCGTTGAAGGTATTAAAAGAAAATGGAAATTGTATTGCCAAACACTTGCTAAACATTGAGATAAGTGCATTGGTTTTTGCCATACTACTTGCAATCGGACTTTTATTCCGCGGATTGCATTATCCTGGTGCTGGCGTAATAACCATGATTTCATGCTGCTCATTATGCATTATGAGTTTGATTGCAGGCTTTTTAGGTTGCAAACTTGTAAATAAGAAATAATCATTCTACCTATCTCACCCAAATAGGTATTAGCCATTTATGTTCGCCACATAGATGGCTTTTTATTTATCATATAACCAAATAGTCAACACTACAAACAATATAACTCTCATAAAAATCTTTGATTTTATTTGCACGTATGCAAAAAAAACAATAACTTTGTGCGTTTTTTTTGCAAAGCAAAAGAGAAATGATCAAACATGACGGCATAGTAATAGCAATATATGAGGACGGAACCGCCCTCGTGCGCATCGTGCAAACGAGCGCATGTGCAGCATGCAAAGCCAAAGCCATGTGCGCCAGCGCAGAGAGTGCGGAGAAGGAGATGAGGGTACAATTAGCCTACCCCAACCCCCTCCAAACTTACGCAGTAGGCGATAGCGTAGAAGTGATGGTGCAACAGAAGATGGGTTGGAAAGCGGTGCTGTTAGCATACATACTTCCTTTCATCGTCATGATGATAGTCATGGTGATACTTAACGACTTCGTAAAAGAAGCTATCGCAGGAACTATCGCTCTTTGCAGTCTGGGATTGTATTTTATAGTATTAGGACTTTTTAGAGAACGAATACAAAAGGAGTTTAGCTTTACTGCGAGAAAAAAGTAATATACACAACGTACTTCATTGGAGAGCAATAACGCTCTGATAAAGATATCTATACACAAATAAAAATAGCGGGAAATCAATTTCCCGCTATTTTATGTCTATATGCTTATCACCCCATTAGAACAAATAGCGAACACCCAACGTGATACCAAAGAAACCGTTGCCATTGAAGCCAAGAGGACTGCTGTCGGTGTGCTTGTCATATACAATTCCGACATTAGGACGATAATCCAACGAAAGTTGCAATGGGAACCAGAAATCATACGATACACCTACATGACCAACTGCACCAACATAGAATGCTGGGTATTGGAAACGATAAATACCCAATCCACCACCTACACCAAGAGACCAATTCCACTCACCTTTATTGTTCCATGGAATGGCGGTATTGAAAGGATTGATCCAATCATAAGTAGCTGTTGCACCAATGCCATTAAACATTGGAATATTTACAGACAAATCAATCATGTTTGCCTCACCCAATGAGTGTTGGTAAGATATATCTATACCATAACCAATGTTAGCACCGATTGCGCGTGGTTGCGCAACTGCTACAACAAAACCTGCGACTACCAAAATGGCAACAAGAAGAATTTTTTTCATAATGCTTAAATTAAATGTTGATAAATAATGTTAATTCGGTTAATTATAAAGCAATGCAAAGATAGTCTTTATTCAGGAAAAACACGTTCTAAAAACACAAAATAGTGTTTCATTTTGGAAAATATCAACTAAAAGCGACCTTATTGCTCACTTACACACCGCATCAAACAATCAAACTATCTAACTAATCATTCTTTGTGCTTGTATGCCGTTCAACAAATTCACTCGGCGTACACCCCACAATAGCAGTAAAATGTCGCCAAGCCGTAGTACGCGAGCGATAGCCTGCATCGGTAAAGAGTGTTTGAACGGGGATATTGGGATCTTTGCGTAGTTGCTGGCAGACGTAGTCTATGCGACGGCGGTTAATCATATCGGACAAATTAACAAAACCCAGTTGCTTGGCAGCCTGTTGAATATACGTGCGATTGGTGCCTACTAAATGCACAACCTTGTCTCCCGTAAGTTCTGGGTCTTGCCATATAGTTGGATTGTCCATGAGTTTCTGCAAAGTTTGAGCTACCGAATTGAGGGTATCTTGTGTGGTGTGTGGCAAGCGCTCCCATGCATAATAATCACGCACCTTCTCAATAGGTATATGTATGCGCTCGTAGTGTTCAAAATAGACGATTAGGATAGATAGTAGCAGGTATAACACCTCGTGGGTAATGTATCCCAAATACAACTGCAAACCACGACTAAAAACATAGGATATGCACAGCATGGTCGTTAAAAGTACGAGGATATTATGGTGTTTGCTAGCGCTTGCAGTTTTGGTCTGCATGCGGAGTATAATCAAATAAATAAAATAAGGAATATAGATAGTAATAAATACGACGCGAGCGATAATATTGGGTTGTGATATATGCGAACAAAGTTCGCTCATATTACACAAACTAGTAACTTCACCTCTTGCTACAAAGATTAGCACGAATGCTGCACTGATTAGACTCGGTAAAAATAGCCCAAATATGCGTTTGAAGTTTAACCAACGCGGGCGGAGAAGTTCGATAATGTAGCACAACAGGATGGCAAAGATATAAAAGCCAGGAATAATAATAAGCGGGTCCAATAGCTTGTAGGAGTTGGGGGCAAACGATTGGTTAGTGACCAATACGATTTCCACAGTAGATGCGATTGCGGACACTAAAAAAAACAAGAGAATGAATCGCCACGAGCGATCCTGCGGGTTATGTTTCTTGATGTATATGAGAATTGCAGCCGCTAATTGTACAAAAACATGTATGCCCAGTACTATAAGATTGATGACAGATGTATAATTGGTAAAATGCATAAATAAACTGGAAACTATTGTTTCGATAAATTATTCTAACCATTTACAAAGGTATGTTATTTTTTTTGAACACACAATAAAAACATGTTCCAAATGTAGATATTTTTGTTTGGTTTTGCCAAAATGAAACAATAAATTGAAATTATGAACCATTCGCATATTGTAAGGTACCACCTATAGTACACCATTTTTATTGAAAATCTTTGATTTTACTTGCACGGGTGGGTTTTCTTTTGTACCTTTGCGCGTTTTTGCAAAGCAAAATGGAATATGCCAAAGATTGAAGCAAATATCCAGCAGTGAGAACAACAACACAAAAAAAACATATTGCGCGGTCTTGAGTTAGCAGACTATCGTATGCTTCGCATTAAAGCAATGCAGCATCTAATGGTGTAGGAAGTGCAAAATGCTAAATATTTTTTGTTTATCAAGTAACACACAAATTAAAAAAACATAAAACACAATGAATTTAATTCTGATTTCTTTAGCCGTTTTGGGCGTGACGGGATTGGTGGCTGCAGTGCTGCTATACTTCGTTGCCCAAAAATTCAAGGTAGAAGAAGATCCACGCATCGACGAGGTGCAAGAGGCGTTGCCTGGCGCAAACTGCGGTGGATGCGGTTTTGCGGGCTGTCGCGCTTTTGCCGAGAGTTGCGTGAAAGCGGACTCGCTGGATGGACTTCTCTGCCCTGTAGGCGGTGCACCTACGATGAAGACA
>JAGBCD010000014.1 GCA_017938155.1 Paludibacteraceae bacterium
CCAGTTGTAAGCCTCCTCCGAGAACACCAAAGCCAAGTTCATGCAGCCATGGAAAAGCAGGAAGAAGACCAAGCCCAAGCCCGAAATACTCATAACGAGCTTACGACCAATAGATGAATCTTTTAACCACATAAGTTTTTTAGTTGTTTGAATTAAATTATTTTGAAATGATATCTTTAGTTGCTTAACTCACGTTTTTGGGATAGGATACCCCAAATATATCATCAGCCGACAAAGTTAATGATTTTTTTTATACTATAAAAATATTTGTGCAAAAATGCTGATTATATCTTTAATTTTTTGGAACTTTGCGAAAATCAATGTATCTTTGTACCCTGAAAAGTGTGTGCAAAAAGTTACATGCTTACTGAATGATTAAGTCAGAGAATGAAGGTGATGTTTTCCAAAACAATAACATACATTCGCGCAATGATGCTGATGTGCAGCATTCTTTTGTTTGTGCCTACTTATGCTCAATGGCAGGGAGCAAGTAGCAGTACATTTGCTTTTTTGGATATGCCTTTTTCTTCTCGTCTAAACGCATTGGGAGGAACGAATGTTGCCCTACAAGATGGCGATATCAGTATGGGTTTTGTCAATCCAGCCTTGCTGTGCCCAGCGACAGACAAGGTGTTGCAACTCAATTATGCTTACCTTATGGATGGTACCATGTTGGGAAGTGCGATGTATGGACACAATTTTGGGCCTTCTTCTATAGAAAAAAAATCTCCAATTGATAAACCCAATTTCTTCGCTGTTGGGCTCCATTATTTAGATCATGGACAAATGCCTTATGCAGATGAATATGGCAACTTGACTGGAGGAACCTTCACGGCCAAAGATATTCTCATACAGCTCATGTATGCTCGACAATTGGGGCAAACTTTTACCGTCGGGGTGGCTCTCAAGCCTATCATATCGGTATATGAGGTTTATAACTCTTTTGCATTGGGCGTAGATATTGGTGGTCATTATCATACTCCTGACTCTGCATTGCATTTAGGATTAGCCCTGCGTAATGTGGGTTGGCAGCTAAAAGGTTTTTATAGCCAGGAGGGTGGACAACATAGAGAAATATTACCGCTCAACTTAGAATTGGGCATCAACTATCGATTGAAACATGCGCCCTTGCGTTTTGGTATGACTATACATAACCTTCAACGATGGGATCTCTCTTATCCCATTGCAAGTCAAGAATTGGGCGGACAAGTGAAATGGTACGATATGTTGTTTCGACATACCATTTTTTTCTTGGATATTGTTCCCAAGAGTGAACGTTTTTATCTGACCTTGAGTTACAATCACCGTCGCCGTGCTGAGATGCAACTTGCAGACCAACGCAGTTTGGCAGGTTTTTCTTTGGGTGGTGGAGTACGTATCTATAAATTGCGTTTAGGATTTGCTTTCTCACAATTGACCAAAAGTAGTTATGTTTACCAAGCCAGTTTGAGCTTTGATATCCAGTCAATGCTCAAGTAGTAACAACGAAACATGATATAAAAATGAAAAATATAGTAGTAGCAATAGATGGTTATTCGTCTTGTGGTAAGTCCACCATTGCCAAGGAGTTGGCACGCCATGCAGGTTATACCTACGTAGATACAGGTGCTATGTATCGAGCAGTAGCATTGTATCTATTGCAGAATAACCACCCGATGGACAGTGACAACTTAACCGAGTTGTTGCAAGGCATTCATATCACTTTCTCGCTCCAACCTGACGGCAGTCAACACACCATGCTCAATGGCGAGGATGTGGAGCATCTAATACGTACTTTGGAAGTGGGTAACATGGCTTCTCAAATCTCTCCTATTCGTCAAGTGCGTCAATATCTGGTAGCGCAACAACAAGCAATGGGAAAGCAAAAAGCCATTGTGATGGATGGACGTGATATAGGTACAGTAGTGTTTCCTGATGCCGAACTGAAACTTTTTTTGACAGCATCACCTCAAGTACGAGCCAAACGTCGCTACGATGAACTCAAAGCAAAGGGTGAGAATCCTATCATGGAGGACGTGTTGGCAGATATCAACGATCGTGACTACCGTGATTCGCATCGCGCAGAGAGCCCTTTGCGCCAAGCTGAAGATGCTATAGTTGTAGATAATAGTTATATGACGCGTGAGGAACAGATGGAGCATATTATTCATTTGTTTACTGAACGCTGCGCTACTATTTAGAGATAATAGATAAAAAAAGTGATTGTAACCATTGACGATAACTCGGGATTTTGCTTTGGAGTAACTACTGCTATTGAGACTGCCGAACGCGAACTGCAAAAGGGACCACTCTTTTGCTTGGGAGATATTGTGCACAATGGGCAGGAGGTAAATCGTTTGGCTCATCTGGGATTAGAAACCATTGACTATGATGACCTACGAAGCATGCGTAACGTGCGCGTGTTGCTTCGTGCGCATGGTGAGCCCCCCAGTACTTATCGCATCGCGCAGCAAAACATGATTGAGATAATAGATGCTTCATGTCCTGTTGTTTTGCGATTGCAAAAAATGATACGAGACACGTATCAAAATCACGTACTAAACCTACGCGCCAAACATAGCGATCAACCTATCCCACAGATAGTTATTTTTGGTCAAAAAGGGCATGCCGAGGTTATCGGATTGGAAGGACAAACCAACAATACTGCTATCGTTATTGAATCGCTCCAGGATATCAACAAAATAGATTTTACCCGTCCGATTTATTTATTTTCACAAACAACCAAATCTGTTGAGGAGTTCAATGCCATCGTAGAGGAAATCCAAAACCGAATTGCCAATTCAGAAGTTCATATTCAACCTTCAACATTTGAATACCACGATACTATTTGCAGAAATGTGGCCAACCGAGTAAAACGTTTGCAAGCATTTGCTCAAAACAATGATGTTATATTGTTTGTAGGAGGAAAAAAATCTTCTAATGCAAAAGTGTTGTTCCAAAACTGTTTAGAAGTCAATCCTTGCACGATTTTTGTAAGCAATGAGGCAGACATCACAGTTGACATATTACAACAATGCCATGCTGCCAATCGAGTAGGTATTTGTGGAGCGACTTCAACGCCCAAATGGTTGATGGAGCAAATCAAAACACGAATTGAAACCAACGTGCCAATGGCACATACAACATAAACAATTAAATAATGCCCAATAAATGGGCTACATCAATATGGAATTTAAGCCTAAAACAATTGGTGTCCTCACCTCAGGAGGCGATGCACCAGGTATGAATGCAGCTTTGCGTGCAGTGACACGCGCTGCGATTTCTAACGACATCAAAGTCAAAGCCATTTATCGTGGTTATAAGGGACTTATCGATGGCGAAGTCAAACCATTTACTACACAAGATGTGAGCGGTATCATACAACGTGGTGGAACAATCATCAAGTCGGCTCGTTGTCCAGAGTTCACTACCAAAGAAGGTCGTCAACAAGCATATGAAACCATCCAATGTGAAGAGATTGATGCTTTGATTGTGATTGGTGGTGATGGCTCGTTTACGGGTGGCCGTCTTTTCGCTCAAGAGTATAATATTCCTGTAGTGGGTATCCCTGGCACTATTGACAACGACCTTTGGGGTACAGATGCCACCATTGGTTACGACACAGCACTCAATACAATCATGCATTGTGTGGATACGTTGCGTGATACAGCCACCAGTCACGAACGCGTTTTCCTTGTTGAGGTCATGGGGCGAGATGCAGGCTTCCTCACATTGAATGCGGCTATTGCTGCAGGTGCTGAGGCTGCTATTATTCCTGAGCGTGCTACGATTATTGAGCAGATTGAAGAAGCTATTGGTCAGGGCAAACGCAAAAGCAAAAACTCCAGTATCGTGCTTGTACAAGAGCATGCCATCGAAGGCGGTGCACAGGCAGTTGCTAAGATGATGGAGGAAACTCATCCCGAGTTTAGTACACGTGTGACAATCCTTGGTCACCTCCAACGTGGTGGTTCGCCTTCGGCTAGTGACCGTATCCTGGCGTCACGTATGGGTATTGCTGCCGTACAAGCTCTTATCGAAGACCAACGCAATATCATGGTGGGTTTGCAAGATGATGAGATCGTATATGTGCCACTCAGCAAAGCTATCAAGCAAAAGAAAGACATCAATGCCGATAAATGGGCAGCAATGCAGATACTCAGTATTTAAAATTATATGCATTCGGTATCCCTTCGGTAAGGGTTGCTATAATATTACTTATAAAAAATGACTTGGCCAAAGAGGTCAAGTCGTTTTGTGTAAACTTCTATTCGTAAGGTATTTATGGTAGCATGTGTAGTAAAGTAATCAAATGACTTGCTATCACATCGTAGTTGGAGAACATTACGTATCCTATCACTGCAGACCCAGTTCCGCTAAGCATCACCCAACGAAAAGCATCCATTCGCAAAGTCAGTCGTTCCATAAGTTTGTAACGCTTTAGACTTTTTTGCAACTCACTTTCGGGCGAAGGCATAAGATTGATTTGACGAATAGTATCTGCCATAAATATTTCATGGTCTTTGGGTTGCGGTGCACTTGCCTGCAAACGTTGCTTGATTTTTCGATTGATAATCATAATTCAAAATTTAGACTTTAACGTGACTTTTAATCGTTTCCTTGCTCGAAACAACATGACTGCTATGTTGTTGGTAGATATGCCTGTTATTCTACTGATTTCTCGAATACTTTTTTCTTCTAGGTAGTAGAGTATTATGACCACTTTTTCGTTCTTTGGCAATTGGTCAATCGCTTGATATAGTGGTTCATAGCGAAACGCCGCATCTGTCTGTTCAGTGGCTACTTCCGTATCAACGCTTTCATAGTTCTCCACTGCCATGCGATGGGTATTCCAGTACTTGTTCTGTTCGTTAAGGTATTCGTTGTATGCAATGCGAAACACCCATGTCTGCAAAGCTGATTTTTGTTCAAAAGTAGCACAATGCAAATATGCCTTCAGTATCGCTTCTTGTGCTAGATCATTAGCCAGTTCTTCATCGCCATGAGTCAGCACAAGCAGGAATCGCCGAAGGGATTCCTGCAAGCCGCCAATGGCGGAAATAAACTGCTGCTTATCCATAAAATGATGAAAAGCTTGTGATTTAGAAAAATTAGTTAGATAGACAAACGCAGTTTACTCTTTTTCTTCAAGTTCTTTTTCCTCTTTCTCAATCTCCTTCTTGAGATAATTTTTTGAAACGAAGAACATGATTACATACGCAATACCTGCTGTTAACAAAAATGCTCCTGCTAAGATAGCATCCTCACCTTTGCTTAATGCAATCCCCGCTATTAAAATAAACAAACCTAATACCCCTAAAAATACCCCAGCATTCAGTAGTTTTAGAACAGAATTCTTAGTTTTCTTCTTGCTCTCTGATTCGTTCAACATCTCCGCCATTGCCTTGAAATCAAGATTAGATGCTTCGCTCTTTTCTATCATCTGCGAAATGAGCTTACTATGTTGCTCAATTTTGTGACGGCGATTCTTGAGCGCCATAATCATACCCGTTAAAATAATTCCTGGTATTCCACCAAAAATTAACAAACATCCAATAACAGGAACTAACCCGTGCATAAAATCTCCCATAAAATAAAAATTTAATCATTAAACAAATCGTTTTCAGTTCGTTTAAATGCAACTACACCCGTTAGACAATTCTAACGAGTGAAATATTACAACACATATTTTTTTTCTATAAATTATTCCTTTCGTTTGGGATTCTTGGGAAACCAACCACGCTCTACACGCTTCTTTTGTTCGAAAAGTTCGAGGATAGACCAGAAGCAAGAAAAAGAAATAACACCCAGTATCACAGAGAAATAGATATTATCTATCAGCAGCGAACCCACCAACATCACTACACCTGCTAACGCAAACACCCACCAGCACTTTGTGCCAAAATAATACTCTCCTTTGATTACCAAAGGATGAAAAAAGCCAATACACAAAAAGGCTACTAATCCTAATACAATACCAGAGAAATTCATTTTTTAGTGACAGAACATAAAACCAAAGAAGAATCGCGGACCAGTAGGCAGGAGCAATTGATGGTCAGCAAACGCCAGCATCCAATCCATGCGAATAGTGAGATGAACACGCTTGGTCATGCACCAGTCCATACCCACGTATGGGTTCACATAGCCAAACCCTTGCTTGGTAAGCATCGCCCACTCTTCGGGTAGCCAATCTGCCTCTGTACCTTCCACCACATAGAGGGTACGCACCGCACCACCGCCCACGGCTGCACCGATATATGGCCATATTTTTTCCATACGCCAACAAGCATCTGCTAATAGACCGCCCGAGCCAACACGAACATAACTGCCTGATTGTAAGACATCTCTCATATCGGTAGCACCCGATTTCATGGTGGAGACATAGCCCTCACAACCTACGCGCAGGTATTTCCATAGGTTCATGCGTAGTGAGCCTCCAATACCCGTAGTCATTCCTTGCGGACTGACATTTTCGCCAGAGGGTAATACGGCAGAAGAATTCTTGCCGAATAGATATCCTGCATGCAACATCATTCCGCCGCTATATCCTTGGAAGACAGGTGTTTTCTCTTTAGCAATCGCAGTAGAATCGCTTGCAATATCTTTCTGTGCATATGCCGCAGTAGTGATAATCAACAATATAAATAGTAGTTTCTTTTTCATCATTTGATACGTTGCTGTCCCTTTTTTATTTCGCAGCAAAGGTACTATATATATGATTAAGTTGCCTTAAATCTAACTTAAATTATTATCCCAATGGAATGCGTAGTTCGTTGATGGTGCCATTGATGTCAAGGGAGAGGGAGAAATGATGACAGCCTAATTGAGACTTGATGCGAATAATCCCTGGTTTAGAAACGGGCAAAAGGACTTTCAATATCCCATCCAACATGGTGCGCAAGTCCTCTGGGGAAATGGTAATCTCACTCACGAAAGGATCAAGGTGCAAACGTGGAGTGAGTTGCTTGGCAGCAAAGTCCGCTTCATGCTCACGAATCCACTGAATAGCGAAGTCTTGGATATTTAGTGTGTGTGACTTTTTAGATGTAGCAGTATGCAAAATGATACCTACACCACGGATGGATTCAATGGGTGTATTGCGCGTAAAGCCCAACTTACGGCGTAGGGAATGGAGGTGCACGTCTATAGTGCCCGTGTCATACTGAAAGCGTTGTCCCCAGACATTATCTACTATCTCATCGCGCTTGCAGATGGTATCTGCGTGCTGAAAAAGATATTCCAATAGCGCATACTCCAGTTGGGTAAGATGCACCACATCACCACCGCGATGGACGCTGTGGAGAGATGTATCTACTCTTATTGTTGCCAATTGATAAATCATCCTATAGGGTTGATGGTGTTATGCCAAGGCTTTATTATCGTTTTTCAAGTTTGGCAAAAGCTAATAATAATGTTTTGCTTCCTACTTCATCAAAATTGATATCAATCTTTGCACTATCGTTTGTGGAGTATATTTTTTGTACTGTTCCCTCCTTAAATACTTTATGGAAAACTCTATCTCCTACATTCCATTTTTGCTCTCCGCCCACAGACATACCTATATTATTTGTTACCTTCGTTAAATTACGATGAGTTGTGGCTGTTGAAGGCGTCTTGGGTGTTTGGGTAGATGGGTTGAATGGTTTTGGTTCGCCCCAACTGAAATTACTCCATCTGTTTATAGGAGGATTGACCGAGACTGTATTTTGTACAAACTGTGGGTTAATGTCATTGATAAATCGAGAGGGGGATGAGTAACTTATGCTACCATTCTTAAATCTTTGTTTGCTGTAGGTTAGATGGCATAGTTCTTTCGAACGCGTAATGGCGACATACAATAGCCGTCGTTCTTCTTCCAACTCACTCTCGCTCTCACAGTAAGGTGATGGGAATAGGTTTTCCTCCAACCCTACAATGAACGTGATAGGAAACTCCAATCCCTTGGCAGCGTGTACTGTCATGAGGGTGATTCTTGGGGTGTGGTCATCCAGTTTTTCATCTTGATCAGTCAACAAACTTACTTCGCTTAGAAAATCAGTTATTGGGGTAAAATCTATACCATCTTCTTCTTTGCGTTTGGTGACAAACTGTTGGATACCATTGAGCAACTCTTGCAAATTTTGCATACGATCAATGCCTTCAGGAGTCAAATCCATTGCTGCGGTAGTCATTACACCACTTGTCTTCAACACGTGCTCTGCAAACTGATATGCATCCAGTGTGTCCGACAACTCAACAAAAGATTGAATGAGTTGATAAAACGTATTCAGTTGATTGATGGTTCGACTGGTGATATTGAGTTGCTGGTCATTGAGATGATTAAAAACATCAATCAAATGTATTTGTCTCGTATAAGCGAATTCGTTGAGTTTTTTCAAGGTGGTGTTTCCTATCCCTCTTGCTGGAAAATTGATTATTCGCAAAAGAGCTTCTGCATCATAAGGATTGATAATCAAGCGGAAATAAGCAATAGCATCTTTTATCTCTTTGCGTTGATAAAAACTTGTTCCCCCATATATGCGATAAGGAATACCTACTTTTCGGAACTCATTTTCCAATGTGCGAGATTGGGCATTTGTGCGGTATAGGACTGCAATGTCTTCATACGACCGCTTGTTTTTATGTAGCATGGCTATGCGTTTAGCAACGCCAGCGCTCTCTTCCAAATCTGTTGGATATGCTGTCAATTGTAAAGGTTGCCCTTGCTCTTTTTCAGAATAGACTTGCTTATGTATCTGACCTACATTGTGTGCTATAAGTGAATTAGCAGCATTGACGATACTCTGAGTAGAACGATAGTTTCGTTCAAGTTTGAACAACTGCGCATTGGCATATCCTTGTTGAAACTTAAGGATGTTTTGTATGTTTGCTCCGCGAAATGAATAAATAGCTTGTGCGTCATCACCTACTACGCAGATATTGTTTTGTGGTTCAGCCAAGGTCTTAACGATAAGGTATTGCGAATAGTTAGTATCCTGATACTCATCCACCAAAACATATTGGAAAATCTCTTGGTATTTTTGACGAACCTCATTGTTTTGCTGCAATAGTATATTCATATTCATCAGCAAATCGTCAAAATCCATTGCATTGGATTGTCTGAGTTGTTGTTGGTAGGCAGCGTATATGCTCGGAATCTCATACAATCGGTTCATCTTATCCAACTGAATATAATGTCGATTGTTTGCATAGGCAATTGGATCTATGAGATGATTCTTGGCATCTGATATACGGTTAAGAATAACACTTGATTTGTAGAGCTTATCATCCAACTCTTTTTCCTTAACAATACGTTTAATCAGGCTCTTGCTGTCACCTGTGTCGTATATGGTAAACTTGGACGTGAACCCCAATCGTTCAGCTTCTTGTCTCAATATACGTGCGCACACACTATGAAACGTACCCATTGTTAGATAGCGTGTTTGTTTAGGGTCAACCAATTGCATGATGCGTTCACGCATTTCCCTTGCTGCTTTATTGGTGAAAGTCAAGGCAAGGATGTTGCCAGAAGAAATACCTTGTTGGATGAGATACGCAATTTTATATGTCAATACGCGTGTCTTGCCAGAGCCTGCTCCAGCAATCACGAGCTGAGGACCATTCTTGTATTGAACGGCCTCTCGTTGGGTGTCGTTAAGTTCGGATAAATAATTCATAGTGATTGCAAGGTTGTAAAATGATTGCAAAGATAGTGAAAAAAATATAAATACGGATAGGATACTTAAAATAATTTGCCTTTTTCAAAAAAAAAACTTACCTTTGCCGCTTGTTACCAATTTGGGTAACTTTGCAGTCAATTATTCATACCAATAACCGTCTATGTTACCAGTTGAATTTGTCAATACGATGCGTAAGCAATTAGGGGATCAAGCAGACTCCCTATGCGCCGCATTGAATGGCCCATCCGTAACAAGCATTCGTTTGAATGATAAGTTGGATGTGCTTACTTTTCCTTGTGATGTAGAAGAAGTTCCTTGGCACGAAGATGGTTATTATCTGGCAGAACGTCCTCAGTTTACATTAGATCCTTTCTTCCATTCTGGTTGCTATTATGTACAAGAAGCTAGCAGTATGTTCATAGAGCAGATACTTCAACAGTATGTATCTCGTGATAGTATCGTGTTGGACTTATGTGCAGCACCCGGGGGAAAATCAACCTTAATAAGCCAATACCTCGGCGGAGAAGGATTGCTGATTAGCAATGAAGTGGTTAGACAAAGAGTTTTCGTTCTATCGGAGAATATCCAAAAGTGGGGTAATGGTAATGTATTGGTGACACATAATACTGCAGAAGACTTTGGAGAGAGAACACGGGGATTGTTTGACTGTATGTTGATAGATGCTCCTTGTTCTGGAGAAGGCATGTTCCGTAAAGATATGGATGCTCGCAAGGAATGGAGTGTCCGTAACGTTATCATGTGTGCAGAACGTCAACGTTCTATCGTATTGGAAGCATGGGATGCGCTTAAGCCTGGAGGAGTGCTGATCTATTCTACTTGTACCTTCAATGCTGAAGAGAATGAGAAAAATGCTCAATGGATTATAGAATCGTTAGGAGCAGAAGTGCTACCCGTCAAAATTAATCCATCATGGGGTATCACACCAGGTAGTTTGGGGTATCATTTCTATCCTCATTTGACGAAAGGAGAGGGATTTTACGTATGCGCTTTTCGTAAGGTAGAAGGGGAGGCTGTCTCTTTCCGTGTGCGCGCAGACAAACATGCCAAACAAAATGCACACGTTGATTTCGAACAAGATATACGTCAATGGCTACAACACCCTGATAATTGGGCAATACGTCAGTCCGATCGCTTTATGATAGCTTACCCTGCTCGACATAAGGCATTGATAGACAACCTGTCGTCATTACTTACCTGCGTGTGTACAGGTTTTGGATTGGCCGAATTGCGTGGCAAAGGTGTAGCTCCGCAACATAGTTTAAGTATGGCTAAGGATTTGCGCAAAGAGGCTTTCCCTAATGTCAACCTAACGCTTGAACAAGCATTGTCGTACCTACGAACAGAGGCACTAACCATCGAAGGACAACCGTTTGGAACATTGTTACTTACTTATGGCGGTGTTGCGCTTGGCTTCGCGAAGAACGTCGGGAACCGTTGTAACAACCTTTACCCGAACGAGTGGAGGATTCGGAAATTGTAGGAGCCTCGCCAAGGGATTGAGGCAGACTTATGCGTTCAATCTTTTTCTTTAGGAATGTTTCTATTTTATTAAAGTACTTATAGTCTTCTTGAGTTACGAAAGTGATAGCTGCTCCTAAACTGGCAGCCCGAGCTGTTCTGCCTATTCGATGGACATAGTCTTCGGCATTATGAGGCACATCATAGTTGATAACAAGAGGTATATCGTCTATATCAATACCGCGTGCAACGATATCTGTGGCCACCAAAATATCTATTTTCTCATTCCTGAAATCTAACATTACCTCATCACGCTCTTTTTGTTCAAGGTCCGAATGCATCGCTCGGGCGTTGAAATGCCTACTCCTTAAGGTTCTCGTAATCTCCTTAACACGCTGTTTCTTGCCAGCAAAGATGATAATCTTCTTTAATGTTTGATTGCAGGTGTTGGGCTCAGTTTTTTCTGTAAGACATGCATGTTTGAGTATGTGCTCAATCATGTCCGTTTTTTGTGCTTCATAGAGAACAACACATCCTTGCGTGATGCTTTCAGGTGGGCGTGAGATTGCTATTTTGATTTCTTTAGGGTGATTCATTATGCTTCGTGCCAATTGTCTGATCTTGCTTGGCATGGTAGCAGAGAACATGATAGTTTGTCTATCTTGAGGCAAGCACTTAACGATGCGCATAATATCATCATAAAAACCCATGTCCAACATACGGTCTGCCTCATCAAGGATAAAATACTTAACGCCTGAGAAGTCAATATCGTAGATGTTCATCTGACTAAGCAACCTTCCAGGGGTGGCTATCACAATGTCTGCCCCTTTCTGCAACCCTGTCACTTGTGTTCCCCAAGCACCGCCATCATTACCTCCGTAGATGGCTACAGAAGAGAAAGGTACATAAAATCCAAAACCTTCCATCTGTTGGTCTATCTGCTGTGCCAACTCGCGAGTAGGCGCCATGATGATAGCATTGAGTTTATTAGGATCGTGGTTGTCGTATTGTAGGTTGGTGAGGAGTGGGAGGATATATGCAGCTGTTTTTCCCGTACCCGTCTGCGCACACGAAATCACATCATGCCCCTCTAAAATAACAGGGATAGTCTGCTCCTGTACGGGCGTACACGTGTCAAAGTGCATGTCCCAAAGGGCATCCAACACCTCATCCGATAATGCTAATTCGTCAAAGTACATATTCTGAAATTTACTGCAAAGGTACTACTATGTTTTCGATTTTCCAATATCTCCCCCAAAAATTAGTGTAAAATAGCAATCTTTTCTTATACTTATTTGCTCCCCCCTCTTATCAACTCTAAACAGCAGAAATTTGAGCCGTTCATTAAGCTGACAATTGCGATTGTGTTTTCTTGCACATCTCAAAAAAATAGTGTATCTTTGCGCCAAAATGAGTAATTTGATTATTAACATACAAGAAAAATTTGGAGCAGAACTTCATACACGCCAAATGGTAGAACGATTGGCAGCATCATTGAATGTTACTGATTCTTATTTACTGGATATGAGTGGTGTAATGCAAATCTCTCGCTCTGCTGCCGATGAGTTGTACAACCTCACTCATGGTGATATGAGTGTGGATTTGATTAATGTAGAACCTTTTGTAGAGAAGATGCTCTCAGCAGTCAAGTTAGGACGCTTCTTACCTCGCCAACGCTCCACAACCGACACCCCAATCATCCATTGTGAAACGATTGGCAATGTGTTACAGCAACTGAGTGCGAGATAAATAGAGTTCCAATATATAAAAAAGATACTAACCAAATAACTACCCCCCTAAATTACTTATCACTCATCACTCATAGTTCATAACTAACTTGCAACGCTTCATGACTCAATTCAATATGGCAAAAACAAAATCTGACACCTTACATGTACAAGGAATCAATGTTGGCATATATACCGAAGATTACCAAAACGAGTAAATATCATTGACAGATATTGCACGCTTCCGCAATAGCGAAGATCCTCGGTTTGCTATACAGAACTGGATGCGCAATCGTAACACGATTGAGTTCCTCGGTCTTTGGGAGAGTCTGCATAACCCCAATTTTAACCGTGTGCAATTCGACACGTTTAGACTTGAATCGGGATTAAACAGATTCGTAATGACGCCATCTAAATGGATCGAAACAACAGGAGCCATTGGCATCACCACCAAAGCTGGACGCTATAATGGTGGCACATACGCGCATAGTGATATTGCTATGGAGTTCGCTTCTTGGATTTCAGCCGAGTTCAAACTCTATTTGATGAAGGACTATCGCCGTCTGAAGTTCGATGAGAACTCGCGCTTGTCTTTATCATGGAATCTAAATCGCGAGATTTCCAAACTCAACTATCGTGTACATACAGACGCCATACAACAAAATCTATTACCTCCAGATTTGACAAAAGAACAACAATCATATATGTATGC
>JAGBCD010000001.1 GCA_017938155.1 Paludibacteraceae bacterium
CGTATTTCTTATCTCACCTTCGGTTCGAACGATTGCTACTTATCTCACCTTCGGTTCGAACGATTGCTACTTATCTCACCTTCGGTTCGAACGATTGCTACTTATCTCACCTTCAGTTCAAACTTTTGCTAGTTATCTCGCCTTGTACCTCAAAAGATTATTAGCAGAGCGAATTTGCATAATTCAAAATTCCCCACGCTTAGGTTGTGTATTTCTTGCATATTTACGAGAAATGTAGTAACTTTGCCGTGCAACTAACGTTGCAAGAGAATCCCTATAGGTAGTACGGACTATTAATTTAATTACCATTCTCCTATGCCCGAATTGTTATTACATTATATATGGCAAAATCGTATTTGGAATACCTTCCCTCAGATGACGACGGAAGGACAACCTATTCTCATTCATTCCGTAGGGCAACATAACCTCAATGCGGGTCCCGATTATGCGCATGCACATATCACCATCGGAGAACAAGAATGGGTAGGGAACGTGGAGATACATATCAATGCGTCCGATTGGTACAAACATAAACATCATCTAAACCCTGCCTATGACTCGGTCATACTACATGTCGTATGCAATGCAGATAAGGATGTGTACAACTCCAAAGGAGAAAGGATCACTCAATGTGTCTTGAATTATCCCAAACAGCAAGATTACATCACACAACTGCTGCAACAAACAAAAACAATCGATACCATCTATTCGGTTGTCAAATGTAGCAACCTATTACTCCAACATCCCGATTGCATTACACAGGGATGGAGACAAACACTCATGAAATTTAGACTGGAGAAAAAATATGAATCCATCCAACGGTTGCTCAATATAACACAAAATAATTGGGAAGAGGCTTTCTATATCTCGCTAACAAGGAACTTTGGTTTTAGTATCAATAGTCTTCCTTTTGAACTGCTGGCCATACAAACACCACTCACTTTCCTGCGCAAACATCGTAATAGTTTGTTTCAATTGACGGCTATGTTACTCGGGCAAACAGGATTACTGAATGATAATAAGCCATTAACAGAAGAGCAAAAACGATTGTACAAAGAATACCTCTTTCTACAAAAGAAATTCAACCTCGTACCCATAGACCCTTCGCTATGGAAATATTCGCGTACACGACCATACAACTTCCCAGAAGTGCGTGTTAGACAATTGGCACACCTCATATACCAGTCCGAGTTTCTCTTTTCACAACTCATGGAGACGCAAAACCTGAACAAACTGAACTCCCTATTGCAGATACAAATGAATGACGCAACTATTTATGAGCAACTCAATCAACCCATGATGATGAGTAAGAACACGATTGAACTACTATTGATCAACACCATCATCCCATATCAATATGCCTACAACACTGCCAAGCAACAAAATACAAACATCGTTTATTCGTTATTACAATCCATCGCACCCGAAAACAACTCTATCATCAAACAATGGAAGTCTATCGGACAAAACGTCACCTCTGCGTTGGATACACAAGCGCTGCTACACCTATATCAGAATTATTGTCAGCCTAACGATTGCATCAATTGCGATGTGGCTTACCAAATATTTCAAATCAATACATATTAAACCAACCAATCTATATGTTAAAGAATAATCACCTCCGCGCAACTTGTTGTACCATCATACTGCTACTATCTTTTGCACTGCACGCGCAAGAACTCAATTACCCCGCAGTCAAACTCCTACAACAAGGGCAATACAAAGAAGCTGCACAAGTCATTCTACCATTGTATGACCAACAAGGTATGGATTTTCTAACCAACTACGCTATGTACAAACTACATAGCGCACCCCAATACGAAAACTACAACATACGCAAAGCATATCAATACCTCGTCTATTCGCACACACTATACCATGCACAAGGACCTAAATGGCAAAAAAAAATGGTCAAGAAAGGTTTTACTGAAACACTCTTTGCCATGGATATAGAAGAGGTCGTTTTTGCAGCACTACAAGAGACACAAAAAGTGCATACAGAAAAAGCATACCAGGACTTCATTGACTATTTCAAACGTGCCAATCCTCGACACATACAAACCGCCATACAAGCACGCAACAATATCGCTTGGAACGCTGCACAACAAGCCAATACTGTTGCATCTTACACGCGTTTTATCCATACTTATCCCGATGCGCCACAAGCCGATATGGCAATACAAATACGGGATAGTTTGGCGTACTATCAAGCATTGCAAAAGCAAAATGTACAAGAACTGAGAAACTTCATTTCCAACTATCCAACAGCCAAATATGTCACGCAAGCGTGGAACCAAATATACCAAATGGAATACCAGCGCGCCGAACAAATCAATACCTTAGTCGCATACTACCAATACGCAATGGACTATACCAAGAGTCCTTACCGACAACAAGCCATGGACAAAGCACGACAATTGTTACCACAAGAAGGCGACGTGCAAGCTTACATGATCTACCTCAAACTCCATCGGCAAGAGTCCAATACGGTCAAACAGATAAGACAACAACTATACTTGCATGCCAAAAAAAGTCTATCCGTAGAACTGCTCGATTTCGGTATCAATTATTTTACACCTCCTTTGCAAGACTCGTGCCGTTGGCTGATGCACCATATCTATGCCTCACAAAAAGACCTTAGAGAATTGCGTAAGTTCTACAACAAGTACCATCATCCATCTTTTGACAAACAAAGACAACATGATGAAGCCTTGCTGCGCATGTACAACGATTACAAAGCGGGTAGGCAATTACCCGAGAACTTCATCCGCATGGCAGCACCATACTACGCCGCCTATCAGGCACTCATTCTGCTTATCAAAGAGGATATTATACAACAACAATGGGATAAAGTCATACAAGTAGTGGAGAAATTTGAAACACGATTTGCGGGCAACGATGCCTACAATGAACTATTGAGAACACTACGAGCACCCTACGACCATGCCATCATCGCCGTGCCTTTCGACTCTACCATCAACGCACCGAATGCTATGCAGTATTCCATCATTGTGGGGGCTAACGATAGCACCATGTACTTCACTGGACGTAACCGCAAGGATAACTTGGGACAAGAAGATGTATATATGTCCAAACTAACGCAACAAGGATGGCAAAAAGCACAACTGGTCAAAGGTATAAACACAGCCAATGGATACGAGTCGCCTATGGCCATTTCTGTGGATGGAACAACACTACTGCTGTTCAAAAATGGAAGCATGTGTGTCACCAACAAATCAACCAAAGGATGGACTACACCCACACCCTTACCCGAAGAACTCAACAATGCCAAATGGCAAAGTGATGCCATGATTACAAGTGACGGAAAGGCTATGCTCTTCGCTGCAAGCAAAAAAAATCTAAGCGAATATCAACAGTCCAACAACGTGTACGAAGCATCCAATATCTTCGTTTCACTCATCGACTCCAATGGCGTTTGGTCCGAACCGATAGACTTAGGACCTACCATCAATACACCTTTCTGTGACCGCTCGCCTGTCTTGCACCCAGATATGAAAACACTCTACTTCTGCTCCGAAGGACATGGAACTTTGGGAGATATGGACGTGTTCAAATCAACGAGAATATACGAAGATAGTTGGACAGATTGGACCACACCGGTCAATATAGGAAAAGAAATCAATTCCGTCGATCTGGACTGCTGGTATCGTATATCTACCGATGGCAAAAAAGCTTACTTCAGCAAGACAACTGATTTCGACTCCAAACTCTTTACTACTACCATACCCACAAATATGCAACCTGAACCAGTCGTAACTATCGCAGGTAGAGTGCTCGATATGGAGAATAAACCCGTAGGAACTACCATACGTTGGGAAAACTTGCAAACGCATACTACCATAGGACAAATACATTCCGATCCTATAGATGGAGCATTCTTCATCGTGCTACCACAAGGAAAAAACTATGGCTATTTTATCGATGATGTAAGGTATTTCCCTTATGCAGAACACCTGGACCTAAGAAACTCACAACAACCAAAACAAATTTATCGTAACATACAAGTTGAGACTATCGAACGAATGCAGCAATTAGGAACAGCCGTTAGACTGAATAACCAATTCTTTGACACCAACAAAGCAATCCTATTGCCTGCTTCCATCGCCGAACTTAACCGTGTCTATGCCCTCATCAGCAAAATAGACTCACATATTGAGATCGCTGGACATACCGACAATGTGGGCAATGACCAAAGCAACCAAATATTATCACAAAAACGTGCACAAGCCGTGAGTGAATACCTCATACAATTAGGCATTGACCCTTCCAGAATAACTATTATTGGCTATGGTGAAACTAAACCTGTAGCAGACAATAATACCGAAGAAGGACGACAACTCAATCGACGTGTGGAAATACGATTTGTGAAAAAGTGACTTCGTGAAGAATGATTCGCTTCGCTCATGAAAAGTGACTACGTGAAGGATGATTCGCTTCGCTCATGAAGAGTGATGCGCAAGCGCATGAAGAATGATTCGCTACCGCTCATAAAGATTCAGCCCGCAGGGCTAATCCTTCAGCGTAGCTCAAATCTTCAGCCCGTAGGGCTAATCCTTCAGCAAGGCTGATTATTTCAGTGCACTTCTTTGTATCCAATGAAGATTTTAGGTTGTTTGGTCTCATCCAACCATTGCAGTACCTCGCGTAACTGAGTTTCTGGATAGGCAACGCAACCTGCGGTATATTGAGAACTGCCACTACAGTGCATGAAAATAGCAGAACCTTTGCCGTGAATACACTCTGGGTTGTAATCAATAACAACGGAATAGCGATACGATTCAGGATACTCTATGAGATGTTCTGACTCCTTCCCATACAATCCTGTTGTATCGCGTACTAACAAATTGTAGGTACTATCTTCCTTGCCGGACCAATACATATCTGGGGTGACTTCCAAGAAAGGCATCTTGAGATTCTCAAAATCCAAAGGCCAACCAAATACTAGTGTTAAATCGTACAAGCCTAATGGGGTCGTCTTGTCACCCTCAAAGCGGTTTTCAAAAGTGTTCAACCCGTTCTTACCTATAAAAACAGGTTGTTTATCTATGGCCAATTGCCATGGAGCACCTACTGAATCACGTTCCAAACAGTACATTTGTGCATTGCTACTTCGCATATCGTGGGAAACAACCATAAGGAGTTGATTGTACTCGCCGTCTATCAAGGCATTAGTTGATTCGAAATAGGACAATACGTCTTTGTAAGAGTCGTTACAAGTACATGAACACAAACCGATAACAAAGGCAGTAAAAAAGAAAAAATAGGATTTACGCATAGTATGAGTTGTTTGGTTTTAAAAGAAATATTCATATCACAGTACAAAGGTACGACAAAAGATGCATATACGCAAGTAGTGAGCATTTTGAAAATGATAAATTTATTTATCGTCCTACTATGAGCCTCTATAGGACAATGTGAGCTTGTTCATGATTGGACTATGGAGGATTGTAGTAGAAAGGTACAACCTTGTTTTCAAAATGCGAGCACGAGTGTATAGGCTGCATCGTGCGAACGTAGCATCGGGGGAATTGGCTTTTTTTGGGGGTAGTATTTTGAGGGGGTAAATGGTAGTAGCAAGCGTAGGAATAAAAAAGCCAAGGCAGATGTCCGAAGTAGACAAAAGATGCATATACGCAAGTAGTGAGCATTGAAAATGATAAACGTGAGTTTATCTAAACACCCTTCTAAAGGACAATGGGAGTTTGCTCATGATTGGATTTTGAAAGGGTGTAGCATTGAGGTGTTAACCTTATTTTTCAATCAAATCGGGGCCTCCATAGCATACCAAGTTTCATCTGTTAGCTTTGGGGAGAAGCGGAGGTACGATTTGCTTCAACGATGACAAAATCATCGGTCTACGCAATCTCGTCACCGAACGCGACGCAGATGCCCGAAGTAGACAAAAGATACTAACAGATGAATTAAATGTTTTTTTTAATTCTTATTTGGTCATATTGCGAAAATAAATTACCTTTGTGCAATAATATTACAAAATGATATAAATATGAAAAAGAATCTCTCTTTACTGACCATTTTTTTTCTTCTATTGACCGCTTGCGGACGAAAAGAGATTGTTATCTTTTACGAAAACGATATGCACTGCGCTGTTGATGGATATATTCACATTGCTGCATTACGCGATCAGGCATCTAAATATACACCATATACTGCGGTCGTTAGTGCTGGAGATTTTATTCAAGGAGATGTCGCCGGAAGTATCTCGGAAGGAGAATACATCATAGATATTATGAATGCAGTAGGATATGATGCCATCACAATAGGCAACCATGAGTTTGATTATGGAGTGTACCAACACTTCAATCTCATGTCTCAACTCAATGCCAGTGTCGTTTGTGCCAATCTAACCTATATCACAGGAGAAACAATACATCTTCCATATGCCATCCATCGCTATGGAACAGTCAAAGTTGCTTACGTGGGAGCTGCTACACCTACAACCTACAACACATCAACACCTACCTATTTCCTCAACGAAAAAGGTGAACTGTGCTACGACTTCCATACAACGGACACTTATCAACAAATACAAATAGCAGTGGATGATGCACGCAAGAATGGAGCGGATTATGTCATCCTTTTGTCTCACTTGGGAGATGATACCGAATTGTCGCCAAGCGTAGGACTTATTCAACAAACAACAGGCATAGATGTGGTGGTTGATGGACACCAACATCATGTACTCAATTACAAGATAGCTAACGCAAAAGGGGATTCCGTCATTCTAACATCTACGGGAAGCAAAGCACAATACATAGGCAAAATAAAAATACCTGCGGAAGGAGAAATAAGGGCCGAACTTATTCCCAGTGTCAAGAGTGGAGTACCTTTGACTTCGTTAACCCCTACTGCAAAACAAGTGAAACAAACTATTGACAACATCACACTACTAATGAAAGAACAAGTGGAACGTGTCATCGGATACACCCAAGTCCCATTGACGGACAAAGGTAAAGATGGCGAGAGAGCTACGCGTAATGGAGAAACCAATATCGCCGATTTTATTGCTGACGCAATGAGGCAAGTGGCAGGAACTGATATTGGCATGATTCACGGAGGAAGTATTCGGGCAGACCTCGCACAAGGAAATATAACGGTTGGAGGCATCATCTCGGTTTTACCTTTCAATAATTCACTCGCTGTCGTTGAAGCTACAGGACAACAATTATTAGATGCAATGGAAGTGGGAGTCATGTCGTACCCCGAAGAGAATGGAGATTTTCATATCGCATCGGGATTACGTTATACAATTGATGACAAAATCCCTACTTCCGTGCAATTGGACGAACATAATATGTTTGTAGGAGTGGGACAAACCAGACGTATTGTGAAGATGGAGGTACTCAATGCTAATAATCAATGGGTGCCCATCGAACCAGAACAAACCTATACGGTAGGAGGATTGAACTATACCTTAACCTCAGGGGGAGCATCTGGAATGTTTCGTATGATGCACCCTGTACCTTGCAACCCTATCAAAGATACTGAGATCTTGCAAAAGTATATTCAATTCTTAGGAGATACAATTAGGGCTGATAAGTATGCTATGCCAGATAATCGTTTTGAAGTCCTTTGATATATAACTTGATAGATGCATTATGAAACGAATCCTTTTTGTATGCCATGGTAATATATGTCGTTCTGCTATGGCTAAGATGATCATGCAACATCTGCTCAGACAGCAACAACTTACGTCCCATTTTGAAATAGATTCATGTGCTACCTCTACCGAAGAGATAGGAAACGATATTTATCCCCCTGCAAAGAGATGCTTGACGCAGCACGGTATAGCTATTTTGCCACATGCGGCTAGACAAATAACTAGGGCTGATTATGAGTATTTTGATTTGATTTTATGCATGGAGCATTATAATATCCGTAATCTAAGATATACTTTAGGTGAAGATTTGTTGGCACAAGACCAGTTTTTACCTCAACCTAAGATTAGGCGTCTATTGAATCGGGATGTAGCAGACCCTTGGTACACACGTGATTTTGAAGTCACATACAATGACCTTTGGGAAGGATGTATGGGATTGATAGAGGAATATAAACCTGCTTAGTGTGAGGAGGGCAGGGAAGTGATAGTGTAAGATAAAAGGAATTGACGGGGCATGTTATTTTTTTTTGTGTGAGATAGATTTTTTTTGTACCTTTGCGTGCTTTTTTGATTTTTTATAATTAACTCTTTAAACTTTTATGGATTTTACATCTGTCCTTATCGCTATTATTAGTTTGATAGCTGGTATTGGTATTTTCTTGGTGGCGTGTACGATGATGTCATCCAATTTGGAGTCGGTGAGTAGTAACAAACTGAAAGCGATGTTTGCCAAAGTCTCTCACAGCCGTTGGTTAGGAGTGGGGATTGGCGCCTTTGCTACTGCATTGATTCAATCTTCTGGTGCAACGACGGTGATGGTGATTGGTTTCGTCAATGTCGGTATCATGTCGCTTGCACAGGCTGCTACCATTATTTATGGTGCCAATATTGGTACGACGATTACGGCGCAGATCGTAGCCTTAGGACTCAGTAGCGGCGGAGGCATTTCTACTACAACACTCTTTGGTGCGTTTGCAGGTATTGGAGCGTTCGCTATGATGTTCGCAAAGAGCGATGTGTGGAAGAAAATAGGGGGAATATTGGCAGGATTTGGTATGTTGTTCGTCGGTCTATCCATGATGTCTGGAGCCATGGATGAATTTGCACAAATGCCTGAATTGAAGAGTTTCTTAGCATCGGTGAGCAATCCTATCTTGTTGGTATTGTTGGGTGCAATCTTTACGGCTATCATACAATCATCTTCAGTGATGACATCTATTGCTATCACGATGGTAGTATCAGGACTGATATCACTCAATCAAGGTATATATTTGACATTAGGTTCTAATATTGGTTCGTGCGTTGTGGCTATCATTGCTGGTATGACCAGCGGTACCAATGCCAAACGTACTGCTCTGATGCACTTGTTGTTCAACTGTTTCGGCGTAGTGATGTTTATGATAGCAGCATGGATTTTGAATTTGAGCACAAGGGGAGCAATTGATTTTGGGTATTTGTTTGAAACAATGTTCCCATCTGCACCACAATTGCAAATGGCTATGTTCCATACCATATTCAATGTGATGACCGTCTTCCTTATTATTGGCTTTACCAATCATTTGGTTAACCTCGTATGCCGCATCATTCCTAATTCTTCCAAAGATGATGCTGAGAAAGAAGAAGAACCACACTATTTCTATGTGGATGAGAAGATGCTCCGAACTCCAATCATTGCTGTACCACAAGTTAAACTTGAGATAGAAAATATGGCTGCTATCGCAATGCGCAATTTTGATATTGCGATACAGACGGCTATCAACATGGACTTTTCTGACAAGAAAGAGTTCCAAAAGAATGAGTTGCAGTTAAACTTCTTGAATAGAGCATTGGTTACCTATATCGTACAATTGAACAACTCTACAATAAGCGAAGTAGATAGAAGGTACTTAACATCTGCCATTCGTAGTATCAGCGACATCGAAAGAGTAGGTGACTATGCTGAGAATATTGTGGAATATACAGAAGTGATGAGCGCTGCTAATGAGAGATTCCCAGAGTCAACATGCCTGGAGTTTGAACAAATGAAAGAAACGATAACAACACTCTATAACCATGTGATGAAGGCATATAATGATCAAGATATGGAGGCGTTACGCTTGGCTAAAGAAGTAGAAGAGCAAGTAGATGACTTGACCGAATATATGGAAAAGAAGCATATTGACCGATTGACATCTGGCGAGTATTCTGCTACTGTAGGTGCACAATATCTTGAGTTCGCTTCCGACTCTGAACGTATAGCAGACCACTTATTGAACGTGGCACGTACAATCAAAGACTTGCAAATAGAACAATAAAAGTTGTGATGACTCCCTGCACAAGAGTCGTGACTACTCCTTAAATAAATAATATACGCGTGTATAAAAACAACCTCATCCATGGATGAGGTTGTTTTTAGGTAGGTGTGATGGGACAATAGAGATTATAGCATTCCATATATTTTGTTTAGGAAGCGTGAGAAAGCCACGCGGTGGTTGCCATATTTACCAAAATCGTAGTAGCAATACGAGGCGTCTTGGTTGTGCATCACTTTGTATAAATCATTCTTTTGATGAAGGATGTGCATATCAATTGACTCGAATAAATGTGCCAGTTCTTCTGCATTGACAAAAGGTACTACATCATCTTGATAACTATGAAAAAGGTAGATGGGTGCTTTGGGGAGGGATTGGATGTTTTCGGTCATACTACTTTTTTTCATCGCTTGATATAAGCGTGCCGTTATGGGATTGTTCTTGTCCATCGCTTGAGGAGTGAGAAATCGGTCTATTTGTCCGATGCCCATGATGTGTCGTAGTTCCATGATGGAATACTTTTTAGAGTTGATCCATTCGTCGTATTGTTGCAACAAGGTATCTTTGAACAATTTGCTTAAGTCCAAATGTAGGTTGTAGCTCACATTCATTCCTTGTACAATCATTGGAATGGCGGGTGCTATTCCTGTGTAGTTAGTAGCAATAGCATGGTCATAAGTGGCGGTAATGTCATAAGGACCTGCTCCGACATAGTTGATTAAGATGGGTAGTTCTTTATTGTATCGTTTTTCAATAAGTTGTTGCACTGCCAAAGTGGCGGAACCCCCTTGTGAATAGCCCATGAGTATGATACTATCGTTAAGTGGAGCGTGGTTGATATCTTTGAGATACTTTTTGGCAGCCAGTGCCATGTCAACCACGCATCTTGCTGTGCTGTTGGGATGCAGATAAGGGTGAGGTTTACGGGTAGATGCTCCGAAACCGATGTAGTCGGGTACTACGATAGCGTATCCCTTGTTGGCCAATAATCCTTCTAATGGGAATGTCTGAGACGGCATCTCATGATTGGCACTTAAGGTGTAGTGGCTTACGAGGATGATGTGCTTGATGGGTTTCTTGCGAGGCATGACAATAACGCCGCTGCACGTAAGTGTGTCGCCATAGAGCCCGCGTGTGCGGTAGGAGCAAGGAATCTGTACCAATTGCTTGTGTGTTAGTCCATTGAGTACATCACGAACCAAAGTGATCTTGTCGTCTTCGTTTTTCCATTCTTTACTTAGTTCTCCCATTTGTTGTGACAGAGTGTGAGATTTAGCTGCGCGACTTTTGTTTGTAGCATTTTCGTTTGTGCTATCAACATGGGGTAAAACTTGTTGACGAAGTGCCTTGGACAAAGAGTCGGTTGCTGGTAAAGAGTTGAGGTTCACATAATAACCTCCTATGCATGGAGTGGATAGGAAGAGGTTAAAAAGAACAATAGATAAAAATAAACGTTTCATAGTTGTAAAGGGTTAGTACAATGATAATGACAAATCTCGTACCAAAATAGTGATGTGTGATGAATATGTGAGTATTTATTTGCTTATATACGATATTTTATATATTTTTGCATATCCAATAAGATTATGTCTCCATACGAGTTAGTATATGAATATGCGTTAAACACTTCCCGTTCCATTTTCCTAACAGGTAAAGCGGGAACGGGTAAGACAACGTTGTTGCGTCGTTTGTGTAACGAGTCAATGAAGTCATTAGCGATAGTGGCTCCTACGGGTGTGGCGGCTATCAATGCACGGGGGGTAACGATACATTCTTTTTTTCAATTGCCTCCTCAGATGTTCTTGCCGACAGACTATGCTCGCAAGCAGTTGTTTGCGGAGATGCAGATGCGGGGAGATAAACAGCAGGTAATAAGAAACCTTGAGTTACTCATTATTGATGAGGTGAGCATGGTGCGTGCTGATTTGTTGGATGCAATGGATGCGGTGCTGAGGAAGATAAAAAGAAGACATAATCTGCCTTTCGGGGGAGTGCAGATCTTGTTTATAGGGGACTTGTTTCAGTTGTCGCCTATCGTGAAAGAGAACGAGTGGGATGAATTGAGGATGTATTATGACGGACCTTATTTCTTTCAAGCTCGTGTATTCAAAGAGATTAATCCTATTTATATAGAGTTGGACAAAGTCTTTCGTCAGAGCAATCGTATGTTCGTGGATATACTAAACGAAGTGCGAAACAATGCATTGACCGAGATGTCAAGGAAGTATTTGAATGCGCGTTATCAGCCAAACTTTGATTTGGATAAGAATGATACGTTGGTTCTTTCGACGCATAACCGCAAGGTGGATGCTATCAATGAGCGCAAATTATCGCTTCTTGATACGGACGAATATACGTATGAGGCGAATGTCCAGGGTACTTTCTCTGATGCAATGTATCCGATGGATACTTCGTTGCGCCTTAAGGTGGGTGCTAAGGTTATTTTCACCCGCAATGATTCTTCGCCAGAGCATGCCTATTATAATGGGCGTTTGGCGACTGTGAGTTATTTGGACAAGGAGACGATACGTGTGGTGTTTGATGATGGGACGGATAATGATGAATATCCTGTGCATCAAGAGACGTGGGAGAATATCCGTTATGTGACGTCTAAAAACAAAGAGGATATCAAGACGGAGGTCGTGGGCACGTTTACGCATTTCCCTTTGCGTTTGGCATGGGCGATCACGATTCATAAGTCTCAAGGGTTAACGTTCGATAGCGTGGTAATAGATGTAGAGGAGAGTTTTGCGGCGGGTCAGGTGTATGTGGCACTTTCGCGTTGTCGTTCGTTGGAGGGCATCACATTGTTGTCACCTATATCGGCGTTGTCGTTGAACAATGCTCGTGAGGTGTTGGCATTTACCGAGGAACAATCAGAGATAGAGCAAGTGGAAGAGCAGTTGCCCAATGAGCGTCTAATATTTCTAAGGCGTGTGTTGTTTGGTGTGTTTGATTTTAAGGATTTGTATCATCTCGTAGAGACGGTACAAGCGTTGGTCAAACAGGCATCCTCGTTTAATCAGGGCGAAACGCTTCCTTATTTGGGTGGAGTGGGAGAACAGTTGGCGCATCTGCATCAAGTGGGTGAGTCGTTTCAGCGGCAGATACATACGATATTGATTGGGGAACCGATAGATGTGAAGTATCTCAAGGAACGTTTGCATGCTGCCTATGTGTGGTTTGAGCAGCAGCTGAGTGCATTGTTGCAGACGATAAACGATTCACCGGCATATACGGACAATAAGGAAGATGCCAAAGGGTATCAAGAAAAGATAGAGGAATTGTATGTCTCGTTGTCACGTAAGTTGCATCTAATGAAGCATTTGGCGGATAATCCTTCGGTTGCAACGTATTTTACGGCGCGTACCAAGTTTAGGGCACCGAGTGTGAAGATTGTAGTACAAGGAACGGAGATAAATACCAATGTGAAGCAATCGGAACATCTAGTGTTGTTGCGAAGGTTGTTTGGGTTGAGGAGGCAGTTGGCAGAGGAGAAGGGTGTGGAACCGTATCTCATTTTCCCAACCAAGACGTTGATAGAGATATCCAATGCATTGCCTACGTCTAAACGAGAGATGTTGAAGGTACCTGGTGTGGGGAATAAACGATATCAGGCATATGGTAAGCAGATGATTCGTGTGGTGCAAAACTATGTTGGTAACACATTGGGTGTGAAATCAATAACTAATGTGTCGGAAAACAAAGTGCAGGAGGAGGGGAGCAAAGGTAAAAAGAAATGTTCGTCTTCTTCTAAGAAAAAGTCTTCGGTAGTATTGTCGGAGGGAAGTAATCCTTTGTTGTCGCTCTTTAGTAGTTTGAGTGGCAATTCTCCTATACGTATGTCTGTAACCAAGTTTCGCATCATGCGTATGGTGCTCAATGGGCGCACGATAGATCAGATGTCGGAGTCGCTTGCCTTGTCGCGTAAGAAAGTAGCGATTCACTTGCAAGAACTATTGGATGGCGGAATGATACATTTCTCAAGCCTTTCATCCGCTGACCGTGAGTTTCTTTCTGAGAATCAAATGGAGGGGTAAATAGTAATTGGGGAGCAGCGTTGCTGCTGTTTAGAGGACGTGTCGCGTTCGGTAACGAGGTTGCGCGAATGATATCGCTCTGCTCTATCATTGAAAGCAACTCGTACCTCCGCTTTCCCAAAAGCAAACAGACATAGTCTTGGTTTACTTTTGGGGACCCGATGGGGGGGATTGGTGATAGGTAATTGGTAATTGGTACTTGGTAATTGGTGAGCGCAAGCGCTCA
>JAGBCD010000015.1 GCA_017938155.1 Paludibacteraceae bacterium
CCATCATCGAAGGTTGGCATCTTTTTTACGGTTACTGCTTCAGCCACAGGGACATCACCAATTACATTGACTGCCTCTCCATAACCATAATCAAGGCTCTCATACCCTTGCTATACCTCTGGAATAATTTTGAATTAAGAATTCCGTTTGTGTGATATTTTTTAATACAATCTTAAAAAATGACAACTTTATATTGCAAAATAGTGCGCATGAGTTTGTTCGTTCTTAAAAATAGAGTGTATTTTCAAAAGGGTTGCTATTGTACTATTGTGTAAATGTCTGTACTTTTGCAGCGTGAAATTGTGTCGTTATGTACAGACATGTTCCGTAAGTGAAATTTAGAAAGATATAAACGTTTAAGATATGAAAAAGATTTACTTATTTTTGCTTGGTCTTTCCTTTGTAGGATTTATCAATGCGCAACAAGTACCTAACCCTGGATTTGAGGACTGGAGTGGAGAGAAGTATGATAACCAGATTCAACCTAAAGATTGGTATGCCAGCAACGTGACCCAATTGAGTTTCAAATTCAATTTGGCTCATCGTGAGGCAGGTCACACAGGTAGTTACTCTATGATGGTGCAAGATACCGAAGTGGGAGCGGCGGGTATTACAGAGGTTTCTCCTGGTTACTTTGCATTAGGCAAACCTTGGACACACCTACCAAGTATTACTGAGATTAGCAAAGCTACCGCAGGAACGAGCGGTGGTATCAATTGGACCCATCGTCCAGACTCTATGTCAGTATGGATCAAACGTACTGGAGCGAACGTAGATAAAGAAGACTTCTATTTGCTCTATTACGCATGGTCGGGTACGGCAAAAGGTAGCAAGTACAAAGGTAAAAATGGTAGTTGTACTGCAATCGCTCAAACCAACGAAGAGAGTGATATCCGTCAGGCGTTGGATGCCAACGAATGTGGTACCGACCAATTTGCTAATCAAATTGCTGAAGGTATGTGGCGTGAGAAAAAGGAGTATGGCGAATGGACCAATATTCGTGTGCCTATCTACTATTTCAACAACGATGTGCCAACCATGATGAACATCATCTTTTCTGCAAGTAATTACCCTAACTACCGTGCTAACGATGGCTTGTATGTCGGTAACTCGCTATACGTAGATGATGTGGAGATGATTTATTCTTCAAAAATTGATAAACTCTATATCAAAGAGAGAGAATGGAAAGCCTTTGACCCAAATAGCACTGAGGAACAAGTCTATTCCGTTGGCAAGGCTACAGAGATACCATCAGTATTTGGTGTACGTGGTGCTGGTTCTATCACCAATGCACATGGTGAGAAAGCGACTTTCCCAGGACGTAAGTTGGAGGATAGCGAATTCCAAATTGTGCAACAAGGTACAATTGATGGCGACCCTATGATCATTCAAGTGACTGCAACCGATGGTAGCAGCACTACTACCTACAAGATTAAATTCGTTTCCGTTGCATCCAACAATGCACGTTTGGCAGATATTCAAGTGAATGGAACCAATATCACTGGTTTCAATGCTTACCTCAATACTTACAATGTGCAACTTCCTTACGGAACAACCCAAGTGCCTGTTGTCACAGCTTCTGCGCAAGATGCTGGGGCTACTATTGCTATCACACAACCTACATCTACTTCAGGTACCGCTACTATCAATGTAACTGCGGCTGATGGTACAACCAAGAATACCTACACCATCAACTTCTCTGTAGCACAACTTTCGGACAATACCTTGGAGGCTATTTATATGGATGGTCAGCTCTTGCCAGGTTTTGCACCTACCAAGAATAATTACACCATCTCTTTGCCTTTGGGTACTACCAAGGCACCACAAATTACTTGGAAATCTGCGTATGCAGCGGGTGCGCAAACGATTACTCTTGTCAAGAATAGTTTGGAAAACGGAGCACAGATCACTGTGTCGGCTCCTGCGGCTATAGGTACTCGAACATACAAATTAACCTATAAGATCGAAGCATCATCCTATGCTTATTTGGCAGGAATCAATTTGGATGGCCAACCGATTGACGGTTTCTCACCTGAGAAAACCAGTTATTCCTTTACCTTGCCTGTAGGTGCAACTACTCTTCCTGCTATCACCTGGACACAGGGAGACCCTTACCAACAAGTCGCTATCACAGAGGGTGGAGTAGATGGTACAACCCGTATCGTAGTAACAGCTGCTGCGGGCAATACTGTAACCTATCGTTTGACCTTCACAGCAGATAAGTCATCCAACAACGCGCTGCAAGGCATTGCACTAAGTCAAACACCACTTGAGGGATTCCATCCTGACACGCTCAATTATACCATCACCTTGCCTGCGGGTACAACAACCTTGCCTGAGGTGACCTACACACAAGGAGATGAGTATCAGATTGTGAAACTCAGCACGAGTGCTGCTACCAATACTGTACGTATCGTAGTAAAGGCTGGAGATGGAATGTCGCGCGTATATACATTAGTCTTCAAGATTGAGAAATCGGCGAATGCATTGCTCAAGATGATTTACCTTGATGGGGATAGTATCGAGAACTTTGTTCCAGACCAACTAACCTATAACGTGGCATTGGAACAAGAAGTGATTCCTAATATTACTGTAGAACAAAATACTAACCAGAAAGTGAGCATCACACAACCTGCTAATTTTGGTACAGCACGTATTGTGGTTCAACCAGAGGTGGGTACTCCTGTAGAATATACCATTGTTTTTGTTTCTGCAGCTGAACCAGTTATCCCAGACTTCGCTATTGACTCATTCCCATTATCATCAGATGTCTCATTGGCAGCTATCTATGTTAATGGTCTATTGTATCAAGAAAATCCTACCCCTCAAACCTATACATACGACCTCCCTTGGCATACTGAACAAATGCCGTCAGTGGTGCCTGTAGCTGGTACATTGGGGCAAACCATCACCATTACCAATCCTGGTTTGAACAAAACGACTACCATTCACGTAGTCGCAGAGGATGGTATTACCACAGCAGACTATGCAATCGCTTTCCCTGTTGCTAAGAGTAGCAATACACAATTGGAGTCTGTGGAAATTGATGGTGTCACGTTTGATTTTGATCCTACTGTTCGTGACTATACGATTACTTTGCCTTATGGTACAGCAACTGTCCCTACCATTACACCTACCAAGGCTGAGGCAGAACAAAAGGTAGAACTTTGTACAAATGGACTAACAGCTCCAACTACTATCAAGGTCACTGCGGAAGACGGAACGGAGGCCACTTACACCTTTGCTTTGCAAGTGGCTTATGCCAACAAAGAAAATACCCTACAATCAATCATTGTAGATAACATCGGTCCGTTAGACTTAACTGCAGGTACCGATCTTAATGTCAACTTACCATATGGTACAACTGAGTTGCAATTTACTTATGTAAAGCAATACCCAGAACAAGAGGTTATCATCCTCAATGGCGGAGTATCAAGTCCAACTACCATTACTGTGAAAGCAGATGACCCTGCGAAAGCAACTACAGTATATACCATTACTCCTAACTTAGCAAAATACGACCCAGCAATGTTGTTGGATATCCAAGTAGATGGAGCAACATTACCACAATTCCAACCTAATGTGTATAATTATGTTGTATCTGTGGAGAATCAACCAGAAATTACTTGGACTGCACCCGCTGGCGCAGATGTCCTTGATGATGGAAATGGCAAAGAGATGGTATTAGTTGTAGAAAATGATGGATACACGCACACATACACGGTTACTTACTATTATCCTAATGACTTGACTTTTGACCTTGGTTTTGAAAAGTGGGTAAGTCACAAGAATAGTGATGCTGGCAAAACGGGTTCTTACCCTGAAGGATGGTATGCTCCTATCAATGCTGTTACATCAGGTTCAAAAGGGTCCTATGAACCCCAAGGATGCTCTGCTAAAAGTACAGATGCAAATAAAACGCAGGGAGAGGCAGGAGCACAATTATCTACCGTTTATTTGCTAACTTCAGCAGATGCTATGCCTGGTTTTATATCGCTATCTCAACCTACAGTGGCAGTGGGTAGTTGGGCTTTAGGTATTCACACAGCATCTACTTTGTCTTTCGGTGCACCACGTTCCTTCCGTAATACGCCAGATCAAGTGCAATTAGACTATAAATACCAAGAGCATAAAAACAAAGCTAATGGTTGGCGCTTTATTTATAGTGCCAATCAACAAAAGCAAGTGAATCACGCACAAGCTTTTTCTGGCATGGACAAAAACTGGCATACGTTCACGCAAGATATTACGTATGCTGCTGATTTTGAACCAAGCACTTTAGACATCTTGATTAGTGCAGCGCCATCTGATGTACTAAATGATTATTATACCAATTTTGGCATAAATCGCAGTACTTCTACCATGTATTTCGATAACCTCCGCCTTAACTACAATTCATCACTCAATGGATTGCAAGTAAACGGCGTAGCTGCTACCATGACAGGTGCTGATTTCACAGCTACTATTGATACTGATTACTACGGAGAACCTACTTTGGTTTTTGCACACGCAGTGAAGGACCAAATGCCAGTTATTACTTGGTCTGAGGAAATTATCGGCACGCGCACGGCTACCATTACGAATTATGCAGAAGATTTATCTTCTACTACTTATAAACTCATGGTTTATCGTCCTAAGTCAAACAATACTACTTGTACATATTCTGTAATAGGAAACGACTTGATCGTAGCAAAAGGTTCACCTTACCAAACCATCACTGTGCAACGCGAGGTAGCACATTTTACAATCAACGTCCTTGCGGAAGATGGTTCTAATGCTACATACTATGCAAACATTCAAGGAACTACTTCTGCTGAGTCTATCTGTGATACAATTGCAGCCGAACCATTCGTGTACGAACCTTCATCGGCTACCCTCGAAGGAGTAATGTTGGAGAATGGTATATTGGTTTACGAAACTACTTCGCCATTGGATACTGTCACAATAGAGGTGACAGATACGGTATATCATCTCAACGTATTTGGCGATGCAGGAAACAATAAGTATAGTGTTGATCGCCAAACTTCTGACAATGCCTTGTTGTCCGCCATCTATTTGGATGGTGTAGCACTCGAAGAGTTCTACGAGTCAACTTTCACTTACCAACTCAATGTTACGGCACTACCTACTATTACTGCTACTGCTGCCGATTCGGATGCATCAGTAGAAACAGCTTTGCTTCGTCAGGACGATGCACACTATGTAGTCTTCATTCAGGTGACAGCCTCCGATGGCTACACCAAACAGGGCTATACCGTGGCTATCAATATCCGTACCTTGCGCTCTACTGCTTATCTAAGTGATATCCGTGCTAACGACAAGAGTATTGATGGATTTGAATCAACGAAATTTGACTACCATATTGATTTGCCAAATGATGCCAGCATGCCAACCTTTAAGGCTATCACAGCAGATGGTGCTGCGGCGATGGTTACAACTACCGAGAATGGACGTTTCACTACTATCACCTACAAGGTAACCTCCGAGGATGCTACGCAAACGAATACATACCGTGTAGAAATAGAGCAGTTACAGTCTGCTATTTGCACACTGGATGCTATATTCTTGGATGATGCACCTATCGAAGGATTCAACGCTGACACGTATGTATATAATGTAGAACTGCCTTATGGTACTACAGCACAACCTCAAGTTACTGCTTCTGCCAGTGATCCTGCTGCTACCTATCAGATAGATGTGGACAGCATGCTGGTTGTAATCACCGTAACGGCAGAGAACAATACAGACCAACATACCTACACCATCCACTTCACTATTGCCAAGAATACAGATGCTACATTGTCTGGTATCTTCACCGACGGTGAGATGATTGCTAATTTCGATGGGATGACCTTCGACTATACCGTTGATATACCTTTTGGTGGCACACTGCCTACACTCACAGCTACGGCTACCGACTCTATTGCTCAGGTTGCAATCAATGCCGTAGATGCAATGCAATATCGCATCGATGTGACAGCAGAGGATGGTCTGACGGTACTTACGTACACCGTGAAATATGTCAATCTCCCTTCTACCAATAGCAACTTACTCAATATCCTTACCGATGGACAAGCATTGGAAGGCTTCAATGCTACCGAATATGAGTATGCTATCACATTACCATACGGAGCACCGCTACCAGAGGTGACATGGCAGGTAGCAGATACACAACAAGTAGTAGTGGATGAATGGGAAGGACAAATGATTCGTCTCACCGTTACCGCAGGTGACAAAGCTACAATTAGCGAATATACCATCACCTTTGTACATGAGTTGTCCAATAACAACTATCTCCAATCCATTACCCTTGATGGTGAATTGTTGGCTACCTTCCATCGCGATTCAGTGGGATATACGATTGCTTATCCTGTTGGAACCGATTCTACCGAGCTTCTTACAGTAGATGATGTGGTGGCTATACCCGAAGATACTACTGCTACCGTAGCGGTGAACGAACAAGGTACTACCTTGGTGATTATTGTCACGGCTGCTAATGGCGAAATACGTGCATATAGCATTGAACAAATCATTGAACTATCCAACGAGGCACGCCTATCAATGATTTACCTTGATTCGGTGGCTATTGCAGATTTTGATCCTGACATCTATGAATATACTATCAAACTCCCACAAGGTGCAATCTTGCCTATCGTAACGGCTACACCTATTGACTCTCTGCGTGCTCGTGTAGAATTGGGTATGGAAAAGACACTTGAGGATGGGTCTAAATTGATTGAGGTTGATGGTATTGCACAAGATGGTACGACTCAAACCTATTCAGTATATTTCACTTTTGCCGATTGGTCTCCTAATGCCAATGCTGTGGTAGGTGATTGCCTCTTCTTCCCAGTACAAGGTTCGCCTAACACCTTCCGTGCGGTGACTATTTCCTTGGGTGTCAAGTGTGCTATCTATACCATCAATGGTGCTTTGCTTCACATCATGGACGTACCTGTATTGGATGTCAATTCAGTAGAGGTCGAAGTCAACGAGAATGGCGATCAAGTCATCAAGGAAGGATCGGTACCTAACGATGCGATAGGTGCAGATTATGTTTCCGAATCAAGCGAACCATTTGTGTATATTTTCTACAATACCGATACCAAGCGTATTGGCAGAGGTGGTAAATATCGTGCCCTCTAATGAGCAAGCATTAGCTTTTATTCAAGAAAGATATTAGATAAACTACAACCGAGGTTGACGTTATGTCAACCTCGGTTGTTTTCTTCTCTCTCCTACATTCTCCCCCTTCGTTAGACTATTTCAATTCTCCCCCTAATTGAGGGGGCTATTAATCAAAATTCAAAATTCAAAATTCTCCATGCAACTTTATTGTCGAACGCGTTTGGCGCAGTTTTTGTATTAACATTCTAAAACAGTATTACTATGGAAAGTTTTAATCAAATCATTTCGGGAACTCAATTGGTATTAGTGGATTTTTATGCCACTTGGTGTGGTCCTTGTAAGATGATGCATCCTGTTTTGGAACAACTCAAAGACCAACAAGCAGAACGCTTGCGAATTATCAAGATCGATGTGGATAAGAATCCTGCATTGGCTGCTCAATATCAGGTACAATCTGTACCTACTCTCATAGCCTTTAGAGAGGGGAATGTACTTTGGAGACAGAGTGGGGCACTGACGTTATCACAGCTCATTAAAATAGTGGACCAATTATGATACACATCATTACTTTTCCTGACTGCATCTTGGCCAAAGAGGATGATAGGGTAGTAGGAAGATTAGAGTTTGAGATAGAAGGGCATACTATGTCAATCATGCATACCTATGCTTATGAATCGGGTAGGGGAATAGGAAGTTTATTGATGGCTAAAGCTGTAGAGTTTGCCGAGCAAAACAACTATATCGTCCGCCCTGTATGTTCTTTTGCCCGTAAGTACCTTGACAAGGAACCTTCGGTTCGAACTACTTATTCTTAATTCATAATTCAAAATTCATAATTCATAATTCTCAATGCGACCTCGTTACCGAACGCGCTAATCACTCATCTTTCTTGTACATTGATACTTTCGTCGTGGATAGCATGCATCACGGTTTGAACCAACTTATCAGATACTTGATGGTTCTGGGCCCATATCAGGCGCTTGTTTAGAATATGTTGAAAACGTTCTTGTTGGACAATGGCAAGTGATTGTTTGCGTTTGTGCATACCTATTTGATTGGCGATGCTCATACGGTGTTCTATTAAGTCCCACAGCTGATTGTCCACTTCATCTATGGCAGAACGTAGCCACAATAGTTCATGGTCCTTGGTTGTGGGTATAGGGATAGATAGCAGCGTTTTCAGTTCGTCGGGAGAAAGTTGTTGTTGGGCATCCGACAAGGCATCTTGAGGATGGATGTGCGTTTCTATCATTGCACCATCGTATTGCAATGCCCATGCATTGGTCAGTAGGGGAGCGATTGACTCTTTGTCGCCTGACATATGGCTGGGGTCAATCAATAGAGGGATATCTGGACGTGATTGATGTAAGGTGTAGGCCATTTCCCATGCTGGTAAGTGACCACAACCACGATGAACGGCCCATATAGGAATACCCAGATGCTCCATGCGCTCAATATTTCCTAACCACAACGCTGCATCTTGATGCATGGGGTTTTTTATCATGATGCCCTTAAGACGATGTGTAGGACTCTTTTTAAGCTCCTGTGCAATGGTGTCGGTGAGTGCTTGTACTTGTATTGGGTTAGCAGATGTGCGGGCACCTATCCATAAGTAGTCGATGCCCATCTGTATTGCTTGAACAACATGAGAAGCAGTAGCAACTTCCGTTGCTACTGCTATATTCATGCATTGTTGTATGCGTTGGAGCCATTCCAATGCTTGCTCGCCAATGCCTTGAAATGTGTTGGGATTGGTACGAGGTTTCCATACTCCAGCACGAAAGATAAGTGGACCATCATAAGACGAGCGGATAGCATTGGCTGTTGCCATCAACTGCTCTTCACTCTCTGCTGCGCAGGGACCTGCTATAATGATTTTATCTTGCATGAAAAGAGAGTTTATTTCTTCAAGGCTGCAATTGATTCTTGGATGGCAGCAATACGTGCCTCTGCGTCAGATTTCTTCTTGCGCTCCAACTCTACAATCTCAGGTTTGGCATTTTGTACAAAACGTTCATTGTTTAGTTTGGCCATAACGCCACGCAAGAAACCTTGTTGGTGTTGTAAATCAGCTTCCAGCTTGCTTAACTCTTCTTCTACGTTAATAAACTTATCCATTGGGATGCTATACTCATCCGTACCTACAATGAAGGTAGCGGCTGTGCCAGCCCCTTTTTCATCACTTGCAGCAAGTAGTGTACTGTTGGTTAGCTTCTCTATCAAGAGTGCTAGGCTAACGTCACATGGGCTGCATGTATAGCATTTGAGTGACTCTTTGACAGGGATATTCTTGCTTGCACGGATATTGCGGATACCTGATACTACTTGTTTCAAATGCTCAAATTGGCTCAATAGAGTCTCGTCTATTGCCTCGAACGCACTCATAGGAGTAATCATCAGACTCTCTCCTTCGCTATGCTCCTTGAGGTTTTGCCACAACTCTTCTGTGATGAATGGCATGAAAGGATGGAGCAATTGGAACATCTTGTCCATAAAGTCCAAGGTATGTTCGTAGGTCCAGCGGTTGATAGGTTGACCATATGCAGGTTTGATCATCTCAAGATACCAACCGGACATCTCGTCATTGTATAGTTTGTATATAGCCATGAGTGCTTCACTCAAACGGTATTTGCTAAACAAATCAGCCACTTCGTTAGCGGTCTTAGAGAGCATCGAAGCAAACCAGTCAACAGCCATCTTGTCGCTCGCACTTGGTTCGGCATCGCTCACTTCCCAACCTTTGACCAAACGGAAACAGTTCCAAATCTTGTTGCAGAAGTTACGTCCTTGTTCGCATAGACTCTCATCAAACAAGATATCGTTGCCAGCAGGTGCTGACAACATCATACCCATACGTACACCATCGGCACCAAAGCGTTCAATCAGATCCAATGGGTCAGGACTGTTGCCCAAGGATTTAGACATCTTACGTCCCAACTTATCGCGAACGATACCTGTGAAATATACATGTTTGAATGGCATCTTGCCCATGTACTCATAACCCGCCATAATCATACGTGCTACCCAGAAGAAAATGATATCTGGGCCTGTTACCAAGTCGGCAGTAGGGTAGTAGTAAGCGATCTCTTCGTTGTTGGGTTGTTCTATACCATCAAACAACGAGATTGGCCACAACCAAGAAGAGAACCAAGTATCCAAAGCACCTTCGTCTTGTACCAAATCGGTGGCAGTGAGTGTAGTCAAACCCAACTTGTCGTGTGCAATAGTCAAGGCTTGCTCTATGTTCTCAGCTACGATAATCTTGTCTTCTGGGTAGTTTTCTGCACCAGTCTCTGCCAAGATGGTTTGTATGTAGTATGCAGGGATGCGATGTCCCCACCATAATTGACGTGAGATACACCAATCTTTGATGTTTTCCAACCAGTTGCGATACGTGTTTTTGTATTTGGTAGGGTAGAAAACGATATCATCGTTCATTACTGGTGGTAATGCTATGTCTGCAAAGTGTTGCATGCGAATGAACCATTGCAAACTCAACCGTGGTTCAATAGGTACATTGGTGCGCTCGGAATAACCCACCTTGTTGTCATACTCTTCGGTCTTCTCTACCAAGGCTTCTGCTGCCAAGTCTTTGACTATCTGTTGGCGACATTCAAAACGGTCCAATCCTTGATACATGATTACGTTGGCACGAATATCTTCTTCCAATGAATCTAAACAAACATGTGCATCAGCTGTAAAGATGTCATAGGTAGTTAAATCGTATTTTTGTCCCAAAGCGTAGTCGTTCACGTCATGTGCTGGTGTCACTTTCAAGCAACCTGTACCAAATTCAATCTCTACGTATCTATCTTCTATCACAGGTATAGCGCGTCCTACTTTAGGTACGATGACATGTTTACCGCGCAACCAATGGTTTTTAGGGTCTTTGGGGTTGATACACATCGCCACATCACCCATGATGGTTTCTGGACGAGTAGTAGCCACTACAGCATAATAACCTTTGTCGTCCTTGTGATATACCTCACCCTCTTCGCCAGTCAATACCACTTCATCTTGTTCCAATACGTAGTATTTGAGGTAGTATAATTTGGAATGCTCGTCATGGTAGATCACCTCTTCATCACTCAAAGCTGTTTGACGCTCTGGGTCCCAATTCACCATACGCAGTCCGCGGTAGATAAGTCCTTTGTTGTACAAATCGCAGAACACTTTGATGACGGCAGCAGAACGTGTCTCGTCCATAGTGAAAGAGGTGCGATCCCAGTCGCATGAGCAACCTAATTTGCGCAACTGCTTCAAGATGATACCTCCGTGCTCATCGGTCCATGCCCATGCGTGTTTCAAAAACTCTTCACGCGTCAAGTCCGACTTGTTGATGCCTTGCTCTTTGAGACGTTTAATCACTTTAGCTTCTGTGGCAATAGACGCATGGTCGGTACCTGGTACCCAACATGCGTTCTTCCCCTCCAAGCGTGCACGGCGAACCAAAATGTCTTGAATGGTTTCGTTCAATACGTGTCCCATATGCAATACACCGGTTACATTAGGGGGAGGAATAACAACGGTAAAGGGTTCCCTGCTATCAGGTTCACTATGAAAAAGATGATGCTCTTGCCAGTATTCGTACCAGCGTGATTCAATGTTCGTAGGATTGTATTTTGTTTCCATTTTTAGGTAATTAGTTACTACTTCTTCAATATGCTATGCACGCGTATATGTGCGTGTGTGCAAAAAGCGTACAAAGGTATAGCTTTTTTTGGAAATGAGCAAATAAAATGATTTTTTATGTTATAAAATGATTACCTTAAAATATGTATATTTTTGAGTAAAGAATATAAGGGTGTGAATGATGCTTGAGAAGACAAAAAATATACATAAAGTGAATATCCTAAATGGGTGGGTGTTTTACCGATTGGGTTGGGAGCTTGAAATGGGGTAGATAGTATTAACGATTTGATTTAATAGATTGGTTACAAGTTTATTATGATTGGTTTGTATGCGCGTATCGAAGAAATAGAATGCTATTCGACGGTTTGTGCTTTTTGTGCAAGTATCGAGATCTTGTAGCTAAAAATATACAATCGTTGTATGCTATTACACTTGCTGGAAGGGCATTTTGAGACAATAAACTACTGTGATTTGATGCTAAAAAATATAACATTAAATGGAAGGGCTGTTTTATAGATTTTGTACCATTATATGTTGCAAAAGACTCTATATTAAGTTAGAACCTTGCTTTTTCAATATTTTTTTTGTACCTTTGCGCGCTAAACTATATTGTCCTATTATACCCTATAATCAAGTACGAGTATGAAAACCAACATGAAATTAAATTCCAAATCTATGATAAAGAAACTTTTACTCAGCCTAATGCTTGTTTCTACGGCCAGCATGGGGCATGTGTATGCCAAGAACAATGTGACGTTGCAAGGCAAGGGAGATGCGATGCTAACAGTTGAGCAACAACCCGCTCAAATGCCATACGCCGACCCTGGATGTGTAACGCATGTTGTTACGTTTATGAATGGTGGCGTTATTCTAAAACAGTATGCTGTTTGTGAAGGAGAAGTGCCAGTCTATGATGGACCCACACCGGAGAAAGCTGCCACCAAAGAGCATGTCTATTCGTTTGACGGATGGGACAAGGAGTTGCAGCCAGTAGGTAATAGTGATATTACTTACAATGCCATGTTTAGTGAATCAACACGCAAATATACTATTCGTTTTTACGATGAAGATGGAACGACTCTCCTCAGTGAAAAAGAAGTAGAATATGGCCAGTTCCCTACCTATACAGAACCAACGAAACCATCTACACCCGAGTGGGAGTATTCTTTTGCTTCATGGGACCCTGCCATGACTGCCGTTACAGATGATGCAAGTTATAGGGCAAAATACAACGCAACAAAACGCGAGTATATCATCACCTTCTTGGACAACGATGGTACAACCATATTGAGTGCAAAAAACTGGAAATATGGTGAGACACCCACATGTAGTGTAACGGATAAAAATATTACTGGAGGAAGGGTAACATTCAATCATTGGGAACCTGCGGTAACCTCGGTTACAGGAATAGCTACTTATACTGCCGTTCGTGATACAGTTTGGAATACGTACAATGTATTCTTCTTCAACGAGAGTGCATTTCTTACGATGACTATGGTAGAGCATGGTAAAACTCCTGTTTATACTGGCCCTACTCCTACCAAAGCTTCTGATGGAGAATATGCGTACGAATTTTCAGGATGGACTCCTTCATTTACACCGCTTACAGGCCCTGGTCCATATTTCTTCTATGCAACATACAATGCAATACCATTGAATTTTACTGTTACATTTAGAAATTATGATGGAACGTTGTTGAAAACAGTGGACAACGTAGCTGCAAATACTCCTGTGGATGGCCTTTATACAGGGGCAACACCTACTAAACCATCGGATGATCAATATCATTATCAATTTGATGGTTGGACGCCAGCAGGTCCAGCTACTTCTACCAACAAGGAGTTTACTGCCAAATACAAAGCCATTCCGCGCAAATATGGCATCACATGGAAGAACTATGATGGTACTACCTTGCGCGTAGATTCACTTGAGTGGCACGCTTTCCCCTTCTATAGTGCTACTCCTACAAGACCTGATGATGAGAACTATTCATACAAATTCAAATCATGGACCCCTGCAGTGTCGCAAGTTGTAGAAGATGCTGTATATACTGCAGATTTTGAGCATTCAGGTTATGTGATACACTTTGTCAACTACAACGGTATTGAATTGTATAGAAAAGCATACGTGTATGGTGAGACACCGGCTTATGTAGGCCCAACCCCTACCAAACCTAAGACACCCGAATACTCTTATCGTTTTAATGGATGGATTCCTGGTATTGGTAAAGTGCTCGGTCCGCAAACATATAAAGCAGACTTCTTAGATATAGCCAACAAGTATTGGTTGCAATGGGATCCAAATAATGGAGAATTGAGTGGAACCTATACCAAAGATAGTGTGCCCTACAATACTCCAATAGTATCCCCTACCATTACTCGTGTAGGTTACACCTTTACGGGATGGACTCCATTGGTAGCGGCTACGATGCCAGCCGCCAATACTACCTACAAGGCTACATGGCAACCTAATCCCAATACGCCTTATGTAGTAGAGCACTACCGTCAAGCGTTGGATGGTACATATCCTGCTGCTCTAAAGGAGGTTGAGAACTTTACCGGTACTACTGCATCCGATGTTACCCCAGCGGTGAAATCTTATACTGGTTTTGCTGCACCACCTACCGAAACCAAAGCCATTGCAGCAGATGGTTCCACAGTAGTTGTTTACCAATACCAACGTCAATCCTATACCCTGACATGGGTAACGGATGGTGATGCGTTGAAGGGTACATATACCAAGGGTTCTGTACTGTACGAGGCACCTATTACACCTCCCGACACCCCAACCAAGACAGGTTACACCTTTGCTGGATGGAACGAGGCAGTGGCAGACAAAATGCCTGCAACCAATAAGACCTATACAGCACAATGGAATGCAAACAACTATACCATCACCTTCGATAAGCAAGGTGGTACGGATGGTTCAAATAGCGTTGTGGCAACGTATGAAAAACCGATGCCATCCATTGTCAAACCGAATAGACAAGGATATATCTTTGATGGTTACTTCACCCAACCACAATCATTGGGCGTGATGTACTACAATTCGAGTGTGATGAGCATGCGCAATTGGGACATTCCAAGCGAAACAACCCTATATGCAGCTTGGAGACCTCGAGATGATACACCATACAAGGTAAACCATTATCTGCAAAACTTGAACAATTCGGATTATACACTCTATACAACCGAAAACCATATTGGTATAACGGACAAACAGGTGACTCCAGCGGTTAAGACCTATCCTGGATTTACTTCTCCTGCTACCCAAACCATTACAATCTTGCCTGATGGTTCAGCCGTAGTGGATTACAAATATACCCGTAATCGTTACAACATACAATGGCTAACGGATGGTGATGCGTTGACAGGTTCCTATACCCAAGGTTCCGTGTTGTACGAGACACCGATTGTCAAACCAGACACCCCAAAGAAGACAGGATATACTTTTGCTACTTGGGAACCAGATGTTCCGCTAACGATGCCAGCTGAAGACAAAACCTTCACTGCAAAATGGAATCCTAACACCAATACGCCATACGTAGTGAAACACTATCGTCAAGCATTGGATGGCACCTACCCAGCAGCTCTCATGGAGACCGAAAACCTTACAGGTACTACTGCAGCAAGCGTTACACCAGCAGTGAAGACTTATTTAGGCTTTACTTCTCCTGCTACTAAGACGGTAACCATTGCAGCCGATGGCTCGACTGTAGTAGAGTATTACTATACCCGTAACAAATATACCTTGACATGGGTGACAGATGGTAATGCCTTGACAGGCTCTTATACCAAAGGTTCGATATTGTTTGAAACAACCATTACAGAACCTAATACCCCA
>JAGBCD010000016.1 GCA_017938155.1 Paludibacteraceae bacterium
CGTTCATCCTGAGCCAGGATCAAACTCTTCGTTGTAAAATTATTTAATCGTGCTCAGAACTCTCGTCTTAATTGAGTGTACTAATTAACGGGAACTTATTTTTCCCAATTTGAGCATTTATTGCTCGCTTGTACTACACTAATTGTTTCAAACTTTCAAAGATCATTTTTTAGAGCGGATCTGACCGAGTCAAATCATCTGATTTTCGTAGGCTCATTTTCGTTGAGCGCGAAACCGACTGCAAAATTACTGCTATTTTTTGAATTGACCAAATTTTTTTGAAACTTTTTTGAAAAAAGTTTGTAAGTCATTGATTTTCAATCACAGCATTTTTTCAACACTTTTGGACCAATTTCGTTTTTCGGGCAAAAAAAAGGAATCTAATTAAAGATTCTATTTTAGCACCGTTTGGCGGAAAAGGGAGGATATTCACTCTATCTCTCTCAAAAGCGATGCAAAGGTAGTGCTATTTTTTGAATTGACCAAATATTATAATCACTTTTTTGTTCATATATTTCATAACTGATTGATAATCAATATGCACACCCTGTTGAGTTTTGGATTTTGCAATATTTAGTTTGCATTTTGGGGCAAAAATAGGGGTTGGGGAGCGCAAGCGCTCAGTTTATAGGACGGGCAAAGCCCTACTGTTTAGAGGACGGCACACTGTGCCTACAGAGAGAATTGGAGATTGGGGAGCGCAAGCGCTCAGTTTAAACTAAAATTCTCTACTACATGAAAAATTAAACAAAAGCCACTCTCTACTGTATTATATAAATGTACGTGCACGCATGCGCGCGTACACTACGCGTATATATATAATAGGATATGAGGGATGAGGGGATGGGAGGTTGCGGCTTTTGCAAGGGGCGGGGGGGGGACTTCCGATGGGAGTCCCGCCGCACCACTTGCAAAAGCTCAATAAAAGAACTAAAGAGACAACATACAAGCGAGCTTGTGGGGGGAGGGAAAGTGGAAGGTGAGAGGGAATTGGGGAGGGAGGCAAATTGCTGCTTTTGCAAGGAGCGGGACTTCCGATGGGAGTCCCGCCGTGGAACTTGCAAAAGCTCAATAAAAGAACTAAAGAGACAACATACAAGCGAGCTTGCGTTGTCTCTTTAGTTCTTTTATTGCTTTCAGTACCGCGGGCGGGACTTGAACCCGCACAGCCATCACTGGCCAAAGGATTTTAAGTCCTTCGTGTCTACCGATTCCACCACCACGGCCAAAATCTTTGGCAAAGGTAAGGCAAAAAAATGGAATATGCAAATTTATCAAAATAAAATTGATTATTTACCCCCATTTATCCACTATGAAATCCATTATCTGGAAAACTTCTTGCTTGCTATCTGCCCTCAATAAATCTATTCTCGTTTGCTTGAAATCAAACAAACCCTTCAACACGGGCGAATTGGCAAAATGCCTTCGACTATGCACTATCCCCTTTCTCTCATCCCCTATCCATTGAATACTCGCCTCCACATGCTCCTTGAGTATATCCATACACCACCGCATAGAACGCTCAGGATAATGCTCATGCGTCTCCAAATAATGACGAATATCCTCAAAAATCCAAGGGTTACCAAAAGTAGCCCGACCTATCATAATAGCATCCACATTATACTTCTGAAAACACTCATAAGCCCTTTCTGGAGTCGTCACATCACCATTACCAATAATAGGGATATGCATTCTCGGGTTGTTCTTCACCTGCCCTATCAATTCCCAATCTGCCTCTCCTCGATACATCTGACTTCTGGTTCGTCCATGAATAGCCAACTCTTTGATTCCACAGTCTTGCAAAGCCTCGGCGAGATCAACAATAATCTTCTCTTCATCATTCCATCCGAGTCGCGTTTTGACCGTAACAGGTAATTGAACCGCTTTGACAACAGCCTTAGTGATCTGAAGCATCTTGGGAACATCTCTCAACAACCCTGCACCTGCTCCCTTACCCGCCACTTTCTTGACAGGACATCCGAAATTGATATCAATAAAATCCGGTTGCGCTTGCTCTACTATCTTCGCCGCCTGTACCATAGACTCAGCTTCTCGACCATAAATCTGTATGGCAACAGGGCGCTCGTCCTCACTAATCTGCAACTTGCGCGTAGTGGAGGCAACATCACGAACCAAAGCATCAGCATTCACAAACTCGGTATATACCCTATCGGCACCAAAGCGTTTGCAGAGCATTCGGAAAGCAGGATCCGTCACATCCTCCATAGGAGCTAAATACAACGGAAAATGAGACGTTTGAGATGGGGATAAGTGGCTCATTTGACAGTAGGGTATTGAATACGATGATGATTGATGGTTATAAGTCTCTCTGTGAACACCTCTTGAATGATGGTGATATCTTGGAAAGTAAGAGGTGTTTGGGCAAACTGTCCATCGTTAACCTGCTGCAAGACCATATCGTTAACCATATCACGTATGCTCTGCTCTGTATATTCCTTGAGACTACGTGAACGCGCTTCGATGGCATCTGCCATCATCAAAATAGCTTCCTCCTTGCTGGCAGGAGTAGGTCCTGGATACCTAAAATCATTCGGGTCAACCACCTGGTCTGGGTTTTGATTTTTCTCTGTGTTGTAAAAATAACGCACCAAAGAGGTTCCATGATGAGTGGAGATAAAACGTATGATCACTTCGGGTAGTCCATTTTTTCTGGCAATCTTCTCTCCTTCCTTGACATGTTGAATGATAATCTTAGCTGCATCAATATTGGACATAGTGAGCAAGATGTTTTGTCCATCTCCTTGATTTTCGGTATAGTACATAGAATGCTCCATCTTGCCTATATCGTGGTATAATGCTCCTGCTCTAACTAACAAAGCATTGGCACCTATACGTTTGGCCGCATCGGTAGCTAAGTTGCTCACCTGCAAGGAGTGCTGGAAAGTGCCAGGCGCTTCTTCTGCAAACCGATGCATGAGATCCGAATTAACATTGGTCAACTCAACCAAAGTAACGTTGCTAACGAGTTTGAAAGCTTTCTCAAATATGAAAATAGGTCCATACACACATAGCATAAGAACAAAAATGAAAACCATAGCGATGGGAAATTTCCAAGTCAATAGCGGGTCTATATGTCCAAACTTCGCCAGAGAGGTAATGATAATAGCCAACACATACGTTAGCAAGATGGTAGCCGCTGTTCGTACCAGTTGTGAACGTTGACTCATGTCGTTGAGGGTCGTAATGACGACTTGTCCCACGCATATCTGTATGCACAAAAAGAGTAAAGAGGCTGGCGTAAGCAATGCAACGATTAGCACTGTGGCGATATTAACAACAAAAGCTGTTCGCGCATCGTAAAAGACTCTGGTTATAATAGGAACCCAAGCGAAAGGAACCAAGAAAATGTAATTTGAGTTGAAAAACATAGCAACGAAAAAGGCTGGAAAAATAACCAATCCCATCACCACACAGAAAAATAACAAATCTCTGGTTTGCCAAAGCCGTGGACGAAAAACATAGACATACATACCCAACAAAGTTATTGCCATTAGGATAAAGAAAAATAGTCCTATCTGCATGAGTACGGAATGATGTCTAAATACTTTTTTCTCTGCTAATATTTTGAAATATGACTCAAGCATACGTTGCAATTCTGGCGTCACTATCTCACCTCTATCCACAATTTTCTGCCCTTTTTGCACCACACCTTCAGTCAAGGAGACACTTTGTATGAGTTCGTTTTTTATCTTTTGCGTAGTAAGTGTATCCAGTTGCAAATTAGGTTGCCAATCTTGTTGAAACGTTTCAAAAGCTGTTTTGGGAGTATAGACTTGTTTGAGCGATATGCTTTGCGCCATGTGTGTGGACTTATCCAAAATAAAAAGGTGCTCATACCCCTGTTCTTGCAACTCCGTCATGTCCGAACCTGAGATAACCCACAGTTTGGGTGTGATAGGGGTAGTAGCAATAAAATAGGGTGCATAGTCTTGTAGGGCATCTTGTCTATCATTAGCCAATTGTTGTTCGGATTTGTAGATAGGGAAATCATACTCCGCACTCAAGGACTCGTATGTCCAAGGTTTGCCCAGTTCAAAGATATAGTCTTGTGCTTGTTCTCTATTGGGATATAAATACCAAGTGATGATAGCAAACACGATGAGTATTGACACATTCAAGACTTGTTTCATCCAAGATGGTTTCATAGTCGTTTATTTTTAAAAAAGTTTTGCATTAGTTGTTTACACTCTTCTTCTCTAACTCCCTTAATCACTTCACATTTGGGGTGCAAGGCGTTGGGGGCTATCTGAGTGAACCCTTTTTTCTCATCATCTGTTCCCCAAACAATTCTGCGTATCTGCGCCCACCCTATGGCTCCCGCGCACATGGTGCATGGTTCGACTGTGACGTACAGGGTGCAATCGGTAAGATACTTCCCACCCAAGGTCTGAGCAGCCGCCGTTATGGCTTGCATCTCCGCATGTGCCGTTACGTCTTGTAGTGTTTCGGTCAGGTTGTGCCCTCTGCCTACAATCTGATTGTTGGCTACAATGATGCATCCGATAGGCACTTCATCATTGCGTAGTGCTTTGTTGGCTTCGATGATGGCCAAGTCCATATATTTTTCGTGCTCTGTCATTGTTGGTGTAATGTTTTAGCAAAATGGGGTATCATCTGTGGGTGATGTTCAAAATAGTTGCCTATCACCACCACGTTGGCACCAGCAGCCGCAGCGGCATTCATACGTTCGATGGAATCGATGCCTCCTCCTACAATAAGGGGAATGGATAGGGTCTTTCGAACAGCTTGAATAGTAGGTGTAGGAACAGGTGTATGTGCTCCGCTCCCCGCTTCCAGATAGACGAGCTGTTTCCCTAACAGTTGTGCTGCCAACGCATACTGCGCTATCTGTGCAGCATCGGTATTCGCAAGCGGGGTAGCATGGGTGACCCGAACGACAGTCGTTTCGTGGCCTCCATCCACCAAGATATATCCCATCGGCAATACTTCAATGCCCGACTGGTGGACTTGCTTGGCAATCTGGATATGTTGTCCTATCAGTAGTTCATGGTTGGTACTATTGAGTAAGGATAAAAAAAGTAACGCATCGGCTTGCGGAGTGAACTGCTTTAGGTTGCCCGGAAAGAGGACAACGGGTATCGTGGTGTGGTGTTTGATGAAAGTGACCAGCGATTCCGTTGACGAAGCAGTGCTTCCCCCTACAAAAATCAAATCAGGCTGTGCATCACATTCTGGATGGGATAGATGGGTGATGAGTTCTGAAGACATAACGACCTTGTCGGGGTCCAATAAGACTGCGAGTAATGGTTTGTTCTTTGTTTGGGCCTCAAGGATTTTGCTGTACACTATGTGTGGGGTCATTTCCATCTAAACGTCTCCATCATCATCATGATATCTTCTCTCAAATAATCAATCACCGGTGCTAACGAGTCCTGGTTGGGGATATTATTGAAATATAGAGCGGCTCTAAAAAAATGCTTGGTGGAATCGGTCAAATAGAACTGAATAGGTGATGCCGTATTCCCTTTCATTTGATAAAGCATCCCATAAACGCGGTTGTCGTGGTTGTAGTATTCCGTTTCTGGGATAGCAGAGGCTTTCATAGCATGGCTATAAACGAACTCTTGCGCATCGTCGGTGAGTTGTTTTAAGTTCTTTTTGACCGGTTTGTAACTACAATGCAGGTATGCGTTGAGTTGGGGATAAACGACATTGATCCAATATTTCTCCTTCTCATAGCTCACGTCCTTGATTTGTGCCATCTTGGCATACTCAAAATGGTATGGGAAATGCTCTATATCCATCAATTGGTATGTATGAGGGGGCAAATCAATGCGAAAATACCCATATTCTTTGGGTACAGAGGGCTTGGAGCATGCCACACAGCATGATATCAAGAGAATCAATATGAATAGTTTGTTTTTCATCGAGGTGGTGAACGTGGATTATTCGCAGAGCGAATGTTTCAAGGTTACGTGGACGAAATTCATCATCCTTCACGCAGTATCTCTTAGTGAGCGAGGTGAACTTTAGCGCGCAGCAAATTGTTTTACCATCCTTCAATATTATCCATGGGGATATCATTGATATAGATGCTTGCGCACAAAAATGTGCTTGGTTCGAGATCTACTACTTGCGTGTCAGGAGTTTGATATACATTCTTTTTCATACTATGGTGATATATTTATTATCGTTTTACATCTATTTTATCTTTATAGTGCAACGAATACTTTCTTTCCGTTGATGATATAGAAACCACTTACAATTGGGGCATCCACTTTGCGTCCTAAGATGTCGTATATACTTTCTTGCATTGGAGCAACGATGGATTCGTCGGTTATATTGTCCAACGCAGTCGTTGCATTCTCTTCGGAGTAATCCAAGCTGACACGTTTTATGCCTGGTATAGCTGGTTTTTCTTTGTCAGGTATCTCGTCCAATTCTATGTATGCACGATTTGCAGCCAAAGAGCATCCGTTTCCGCACAATACAATGCTATTGCCAACAACAAGGTACTTACCTTTTAGCAAATTGGATGCAGCCGTGATGCCATCAAACGTACCATGCAAACCATTATGCGAAAGTGGGATGGCGCTGGTGGTATTGTCGTAGTAAACGGTTACTTCGTTGCTGTGAGGATAGAAGATATAAGGCTTGCCTGCTTCAAGAGTCTTCACTTCGTCGAAGAAGATCTTCTTTTTGTTTTTGAGGATGTGTGCTATCTCATAGAAGGTCGCTCCTGTGAAGTGACTTGAACCATGAGGCAAACAAATGGTGTTGTAACCTATACGTACATTGCGACTATAGGAACCATTATCACAATCCTCTACAAATTCGCTTACTTGACTTGCCCAAGCAGATGCCTCGTATGCCGCTTTTGTACCGCAAGGAATGTAACAGAGAGGGGAAGGAGTTCCTGCAAAAGTACTAGTCCCTAATTCTGGGGGAGTAGTTGCTCCTACGTAAATGGTATTAAGAGAGGAGCAATTTTCGAAAGCCCAATCTCCAATGCTCGTCACGCTCTCGGGGATAGTGATAGAGGTGAGCCTATAACAATAGCCGAAAGCCGAACTTCCGATACTCGTCACGCTATTAGGAATGGTCACCGAAGTCAAAGAGGAGCAATCTCTGAAAGCATAATCAGCTATAATTCGTGTTCCATTTTTAAATGTATAAACACCTGATAAACTATCTTTTGTATCTACTAAACAATTGCTAATGTATAGCACCCCATTCTCCCAATTTGAGTTATCGTTGAATATCCCAGTACTTTCGAAAGCAGAACCTCCAATACTCGTCACGCTATTAGGAATGGTCACCGAAGTCAAAGAGGAGCAACCACGGAAAGCCCAATATCCGATACTCGTCACACTATTAGGAATGGTCACCGAGGTCAAAGAGGAGCAATTATGGAAAGCATAACGTCCTATGCTCGTCACGCTATTAGGGATTGTCACTGAGGTCAAAGAGGAGCAATCACTGAAAGCACCTTCTCCGATACTCGTCACGCTATTAGGAATCGTAAGGGACGTAAGGGAAGAACACCTAGAGAAGGCTCTATTTCCAATACTCGTAACGCTGTTTGGGATGGAGATAGAGGTGAGTTTAGAGCAATTACTAAAAGCCCATTTTCCAATAGTCGTTACACTACCGGGAATAACAACGGAGGTAAGAGAGGAACACTGACGGAACGTACTCTCCCCTATGCTCGTCACACTATTGCCGATGGTGAGGGAGGTGAGGGAGTGACAAAAATCAAAGGCAGACTCACCAATGCTCGTGACGCTGTTGGGAATCGTAATGGAGGTAAGATATTCGCAACCCTTAAACGCATATCTTCCAATGCTCGTCACACCTTCAGGTATCACAATAGACTTAAGATAGTTGCAGTAATGGAATGCATCATCCCCTATGCGTGTCACACTATTGGGAATAGTTGTATTTTGGCAACCTACAATTAATGTATTTGTTGCTGTCTCAATAATAGCACTGCAATTATCACGGCTATCGTAGATAGGATTACTATTATCAACCTCAATAAACTCTAAAAATGAACAACTTTTAAAGACTTGCTCCCCAATACTCGTTACACTACTGGGAATTTTAAGTATTTGGAGACGAGAAAATTGGAAAGCCTTATTTCCAATACTCGTTATGTTATTGGGCATGACAACATCATAAGCATGGCTACCTTCAAAAGCAGACTCACCTATTCTTGTCACCGCATAAGTAATATCGTTGTAGGTTACTGAAATTGGAATCACAACTTCATCAGAATAGTTAACATCTCCCTTGGTTACCTCTACTGTAGCACTGCTGGTGATGTTGTAGTACAAACCTCCTGATTGAAAATCGTATGCCAACATGGACATGACACAAAGGGTAGATAACAAGAATGCAAATGCTCTTTTCATATTATATACATATAAATATAGTTTCGTAATAAAATAGCACGCAAAGATACAAAAAAAAGTTGGATATACAAAATTTATTATCCGTTTCAAAACCTATCCCCACAGTACCATCTATTTAACTGATTAACACAACGGCGAGGTTACAACATTATGAAAAAAAATTGCAGTAATCATTTTTTTTTACTACCTTTGCAGCGTTGTTACTCACATGTTTCTCACGAAATGAGTTTGGGAAACATTATTTTTGATTTCTTCAACACCTCCGCAAGGGGTCAAGAGAAATCATTTGGGTGTGGAATATCGTAAAGTAAAAACAATAGAACAATCTAAATACACACAATGGAAACATTAGACAAAGTTGACGAAGCATTGACTTATACCGATGACAACATCATCCACTTGGATGATCGTGAACATATTCGTAGACGTCCTGGTATGTATATCGGCAAATTGGGAGATGGTGCCCATTCGGATGATGGTATATACGTGCTAATCAAAGAGACAATCGATAACTCCATTGATGAGTATCGCATGGGAGAGGGTAAGAGCATTGAGGTAACTGTAGCCAACGGCAGCGTTAGCGTTCGAGACTATGGACGAGGTATCCCATTAGGAAAAATGATAGACGCTGTATCCCTGCTGAACACCGGAGGTAAATACGATACCAAAGCATTCAAAAAATCCGTTGGATTGAATGGTGTAGGTACCAAAGCCGTCAATGCCCTATCGTCGGAGTTTAAGGTACAATCGTTCCGCGAAGGAAAGACACGTTTGGCCATCTTCAGACAAGGACATTTGATAGAAGATAGTGGAATCATGGATATCGAAGAATGGATGGCAAAAGAAGGCATCAAACAAGAACCTAAACGTGGCACATTGATTCATTTTACACCGGATTCATCGAAAGGTTTGTTTGAAAACTACCAGTTTAGAAATGACTATATTGAGAGTATGATGCGCAATTACTCGTACTTGAATACAGGACTAACGCTGGTATATAACGGACAAAAATTCTTGTCCAAGAATGGTTTGTTGGATTTGCTGACAGAGAACATGACGGTCGATCCATTGTACCCTATCATCCACATCAAAGGAGAAGACATTGAGATTGCCCTCACCCACTCGCAACAAAACAACGATGAATACTACTCATTCGTCAACGGCCAACATACAATTCAAGGTGGTACGCATCAAGCTGCATACCGCGAAGCTATCGGACGTACTATCAAAGAGTTTTTCAACAAAAACTTTGAGTTGGTAGATGTGCGAAATGGTGTCGTGGGAGCCATTGCTATCAATGTGGAAGAACCTGTTTTTGAGAGTCAAACGAAAGTTAAACTGGGTTCAAAAGACATGTCTCCTACAGGCGGTGTGAGTGTGAATAAGTTTGTAAACGACTTCGTTAAACAGCAACTTGACAACTATCTGCACAAACACACTGAAGTGACCGAAGTGATGTTGCAAAAAATATTGGATTCGGAAAAAGAGCGTAAGGCGATAGCGGGGGTAACAAAAGCAGCTCGTGAACGTGCCAAAAAGAACCTATTGAACAATCCAAAGTTGAGAGACTGTCAAGTGCACTACAATGATGCTAAGCCATTTAGATCGTCCAAAAATGCGGACGATGATTTGCGTCAAGAGAGTTCGTTGTTTATCACCGAGGGTTTGTCTGCATCTGGCTCAATCACTACCAGTAGAGATGTACGTACACAAGCCGTCTTCTCACTAAGGGGTAAACCGTTAAACTGCTATGGTCTAAGCAAACAAGTGGTGTACGAAAACGAAGAATTTAATTGCCTACAATCGGCGTTGAACATAGAAGATGGGTTGGATGAGTTGCGCTACAACAAAGTGATAATAGCAACCGATGCCGACGTGGACGGAATGCACATCCGTTTGCTAATGCTGACATTCTTCTTGCAATTCTTCCCAGACTTGGTAAAGAAAGGGCACGTTTATATTCTGCAAACGCCACTGTTTTGCGTGAAAAACAAAAAAGAAATTCGCTATTGCTACAACGAAGAAGAGCGCTTGTTGGCTATCAAAGAAATAAGCAATCCTGAGATAACTCGCTTCAAAGGATTAGGTGAGATTTCTCCCGATGAATTCAAGAATTTTATTGGCAAAGATATTCGTTTGGACCAAGTTACCCTACGCAAAGAAGATGCGGTGGCAGACCTCATGAGTTTTTATATGGGTAAGAACACAGCTGAACGCCAAAACTTCATTATAGACAACTTGGTGGTAGAAGAAGACGGAGCTAACTAACAAAGAATAGAGAGTATGATTCCATTGATACTATTTGTATGCTTAGGCATCGTTATTCTTTTCATTTTTGAGTATCGTGCTCGCAAAGAAAAGATGGACGAAGAAGCCCTGCGCAAGTTGGCAGAAGAAGCTGCTGAGCTCCAACGCCAAAACGAAGAAGGTGAGTGCTGCGGTGAGCACTTGGTGTGTGAGCGTGAGACACTATTACAAACCCAAGCAGAGATTGTCTATTACGATGATGAAGAGTTGGATGTTTTGGCTGGCATTGAAGCACAAAACTACACGTTGGAACAAGCAGAACAAATTCGTGAGGTGTTTCACTCACTCAAAGAATATGATGTAGCCGGATGGGTACGAAGCATGCAAATGCGTAATATTCAATTGCCTATGGATGTGCGAGAAGAAGCACTACTGATTGTAGTAGAGCGTCGCAGCAGGTAAAAGGCGCCTATCGTTAATAACAGGCTACACACTCCCACCCACAACGTATCTCCTGTACCGAAGTTATCTAAGACTTGGGGATCCCACTGTTTTTGGTGAGCAATATAGGTGAGCACAACAACTATTGCGTTGTTGAGCGAATGCATGAGTATAGGTACCCATATTGAACCTGACCACACCAAGGCATAACCAAAAAATGCTCCCATCAACATCCGAGGAATAAATCCATAAAACTGCATATGAATGGCAGAGAACAAAAAAGCGGTTGCCCATATAGCCATATGAGGGATAGCGCGGGATGAGCCGAACTTATCCGACGTGAGTAGCCCTTGAAGTACCCCTCGAAACGTAAACTCCTCGCCTATACCTGCCAAGATAGCAATAATGAAGATATTGAGCAGTAATAGTCCTACATCACTCGTATCAAGAAGGACCTGTAGCGCTTGAGCCGAACTTTCTTCCATTGACTGCATAAGTTCCTCAAGCGGATGCAACGAGGGTGGGAGTTTGATGAGACGGTTGATGTATCCCAATAGATTATTGAGCGGCATGGAACATATGGTCACCAATGCTGCTACTCCAAAAACTCGCCCTTGAGGGATGGTGTTCAGTCTGAGCCAATGAGCAGGTTGAGCACTTCTCCAATGTGCCACCACCAACGCAGGGAGAATGAAGATAACTATATTTTGATACACCAAGCTCCATCGCATAAGCGCAGTAGCGGAAATCCCACGAAAAAACTGCGTAAAGCAAATGAAACCTATAAACGCTATCGCAATCACCAATAACCACAACAATAAAATCGTCATGGGATGCGCCTGAGAAAGTCTGCCATGTTTCATGCTGCAAAAGTAGGCAAAAACAATGAATTTTAGAAATGTAGATTATAAAATAATCTCTTTCGCCACAAAAAAGTTATAAATAACATAGTGTTCTTTGTTGATTTGAGAAAAAAGTATTATCTTTGCGCCGTATTTGTTAAGATACCTTTTTATGCGTTTTTGTGTACCATAGTAATATTGAATTAACGGATGACCAAGTCTCAGTTTATTATCGAGGTAAATCACGTCTCTAAGAAGTTTGAAGACGGTAAATATGCTTTGGACGATGTAAGTCTTCAAGTTAAGAAAGGCGAGTTTGTAACCATATTGGGTCCTTCGGGTTGTGGCAAAACCACGCTATTGCGTTGCATAGCAGGTTTTCAGGTAGCAACTTCGGGGGATATTCTTTTGAATGGTGAAGATGTAACGAAGATGCCTCCGCATCAACGAGATGTGAATACTGTCTTTCAAAAGTATGCGTTGTTCCCTCACTTGAATGTGTATGACAATGTTGCTTTTGGTCTTCAGTTGAAAAAGCGTCCCAAAGCGGAGATAGAAAAGCGTGTGAAACGTGCGCTGAAGATGGTGAGCATGTCGGATTATGAATATCGCGATGTGGACTCATTATCTGGTGGACAACAACAGCGAGTAGCCATAGCGCGCGCCATCATCAACGAACCAGAGGTGTTGTTGTTGGACGAGCCATTGGCTGCACTTGACCTCAAGATGCGCAAAGACATGCAGATGGAGCTCCGTGAAATGCACAAGAAATTGGGTATCACATTCATATACGTTACTCACGACCAAGAAGAAGCACTCACGTTGAGCGACCGCGTGGTAGTAATGCGCGATGGCAAGATTCAACAAATAGGCACTCCTACAGATATATACAACGAGCCTCAAAACTGCTTTGTAGCCGATTTCATCGGAGAAAGCAACCTATTGGATGCTACCATGATAAAAGACCGTTTGGTACATTTCTGTGAGCAGGACTTTGAATGTGTAGATGAAGGTTTCGGTGAAAAACAAGAAGTAGATGTGGTTATCCGACCCGAAGATATTTATTTGGGACGCATCAAACCCGAAATGGTAGGTACTGAAGATGACCCATGGCAGTTGCATGGGACGGTGCAAAGCTGTATCTTTAAGGGAGTTCATTATGAGATGACCGTTTTGACTGATAATGGATACGAACTTCTATTGCAAGACTATCACGCTTTCGAACCCTCAACCTACGTAGGCATGTTGGTAAAACCTGAAGATATACAGGTGATGAAAAAAGAACGACTTTACAACGTGTTTGATGGCGAGATTTTGGAAGGGAACAAGGTTTTGTTCTTGGATGAAGAGTGGGAAATATCTGAGAGTGTGGCACAACGTTACGAAGTGGGACAAAAAGTAGAAGTACGTGTCAACTTTGACAAGGTCAATCTACAAGATGATGAAGAAGATGGTGTGCTATCAGGAGAAGTGTATTTCATTCTCTACAAAGGTGACCATTACCACATACAAGTACGAACGGATGATGGAGATGATCTCTATGTGGACACCAACGATATATGGGACGATGGTGACCGTGTAGGTGTGAAAATAGCCCCAAGTTCTATTCGTATAGTGAATGCAAAGAGTAACTAATATCCGTAGATGACATGAGCAAACTTCTATCCATATTTGGCAGTCGTCGCACATGGGCATGGCCCTATGTGTTGTTCATGTTGTGCTTTGTGATATTGCCACTCATCTTGATTGCTTTTTACGCATTCACAGATGCAGCAGGAGCGTTTACGATACAAAACTTCGTAAGTTTCTTCAGCAAGTCAGAAGCAGTCAACACGTTCATATACTCCATTGCAATCGCACTGATAACTACCATCATTTGTATCTTGATAGGCTATCCAGCGGCATATATCATGGCTATGCAATCCTTCCGAACACCCCAAGTAATGGCCATTTTGTTTATTCTCCCCATGTGGATCAATTTTCTATTGCGTACCATAGCGACAGTAGAGTTGTTTCATATGTTTGGGTTACCTTTGGGTGAGGGTGCATTGATATTTGGATTGGTGTATGATTTTCTGCCTTTTATGATTTACCCTATTTACAACACCCTTCAGAAATTGGATACCAACTTGATAGAGGCAGCACAAGACTTAGGCGCCAGTCAACGAAAAGTGTTTACTAAGATTATCATTCCTCTATCTATGCCTGGTGTATATTCGGGTATTATCATGGTGTTTATGCCGACTGTTTCGACATTTGCAATTTCGGAACTATTGACCCATAATAAGATTACTTTGTTTGGTTCACTGATTCAACGCAGCTTCAGCGAGGGAGGTATCACCATGTGGAATTATGGTGCTGCACTATCATTGATTCTATTAGTAATAATTGGTCTGACATCCTTCTTGGGACAGAATGATCACGAAAATCACGAAGGAGGTTTGGTATGAGTACAGGTAGTATGACAGAACGTAGAGGGCTCATATCCCGTATAGCAGGGCAAGCATACCTATGGTTGATCCTCATAGTGCTATATGCTCCCATTCTACTAATTTTCGTATTCTCTTTTACGAATAGCAAGGTGATTGGAAACTGGACAGGATTTACTTTTGGGTTGTATGAGAACTTATTCTCCGGATATGACTATTCGGCTCAGGTACAAGTGGACCCAAACTTATATCGAGCTATTTTCTATACTGTGGTTATTGCGTTGACATCAGCCTTTTTTGCTACTTTTATTGGCACATTGGCTTCGATCGGCATCTATAATATGCGTCATCGTGAACGCCGTATAGTGAATTTTATGAACTCAATCCCGATGATCAACCCCGACATATTGACGGGTATCAGTTTGTTCTTGTTGTTTGTTTTTCTTGGCATTAGTCGCGGATTAGGTACCGTCATTATTGCTCATGTTGTTTTTTGTACTCCTTATGTAGTATTAAGTGTAATGCCTCGTCTTACCCAGATGAATCCAAATATTTATGAAGCCGCTTTGGACTTGGGAGCTACTCCTTGGCAAGCCCTAAGAAAGGTGCTCTTACCCGAATTGTTACCCGGTATGATAAGTGGTTTTATCCTATCGCTTACCTTGTCTATTGACGACTTTGGTGTGACCTTCTTCACCAAAGGTTCCAACGGACTGGAAACGCTATCTACTTTTATCTACGCAGACGCACGCAAAGGCGGTCTAACCCCAGAATTGCGTCCATTATTTAGTATTATATTCCTAACCATTTTAATTGGGTTATTGATTATTAATATTCGAACCAATAAACAATCAACAAAAAAATGAAAAAGAGTTTTTTATTTCTTGGAGTAGTTGCTTTGGCCTTCACTATGGTGGTGGACGGCATAGCAGCAGAACGTTCTCAAACCCTCAAAGTGTACAACTGGGCAGACTATATTGATATGGATAATGTGCTTGATAAGTTTCCCGCTTGGTACAAAGAGCAAACAGGAGAAGATGTAGAGGTGGTTTATCAAACCTTTGACATCAACGAGTCAATGCTCACGCAGATTGAAGTGGGACAAGAAGATTATGATGTGATATGTCCAAGCGAATATATCATTGAACGTATGTTGCGTGAGAACCTCCTATTGCCTATCAATAAAGACTTTGGCAATACTCCTGACTACACAGCCAATGTGGCTCCTTTTGTGGTGGAGAAATTTCAAGAGATGGCTCCCAACGAGAACGTGAAAGTGAGTGACTACGCAGTTGGATACATGTGGGGAACAACCGGTATCTTGTATAACCCTAATTTTGTAAGTGAGCAAGAAGTACAATCATGGGAGTGTATTCTCAACCCTAAGTTTGAGAATCATATTTTTATGAAAGATGCTTTTCGAGATATCTATTCTGTGATGGTTCTGTATGCATACCGTGATGCTATTGCCAAAGGAGAAGTAGACAAAGATGATTTGGTAGCCAATCTTACCCCTGAGCGTATCCAACGCGTAGAGGAGATATTACTCCAAGCCAAAAACAACATTGCCGGATGGGAAGTGGACTTTGGTAAAGAAGAAATGACCAAAGGCAAAGCCTGGATGAATGTATCTTGGTCTGGTGATGCGCAATGGGCAATAGATGAAGCGCAAACTGTAGGACTGGATTTGAAATATATCGTTCCTCAAGAAGGTTCAAACGTATGGTTTGATGGTTGGTGTATCCCCAAATATGCAAAGAATACCAAAGCAGCAAGTTATTTTATCAACTACATGTGTATGTCACAAAATGCCATCAAAAACATGGAGGAGATAGGTTACGTAAGTGTGATAGCAACCCCTGAGATTATGGAATGGGCTAACGATGCAGAAGCCAACGAACAAACAGTGGACTTGACTTACTTCTTTGGCGAAGATGCAGATTCTATTCATGCCAACCCTGTTTTCTATCCCGATGCAAGTGTAATTGCTCGCTGCGCTTTGATGCATGACTGCGCAGACAAAACAGAAGATATGTTGTCCATGTGGAACAGAGTGAAGGGGGACAACTTAACTTCAAGCAAGATTTGGATAATATTGGGAGTGTTGGGTGTGATTGCTATTATGGTGATTACCCACGCCTTGAATGTTCGTCGTCAAAATGCTTTACGAAACAAAAAAAGAAAATCACATAGAAGATGAAAAAACGTATTGGTCTGATAACTCTATTGTTATGTTTGTTTAGTTTCGTTCATGCCTCCGACATGGAACAACGTTTCATGGAAGTGAAAGAACTATATGAACAACGTGACAAAAATGCGCTCAAATCCTTGAGAGAGTACATACAAACCTATCCTTATACCACCTACCGAAGCGAGGTGTATATGATGACAGGTGTACTGCAAGTTGAGAAACAACGCTACAAAAATGCCCTCAAAGCTTTTGATGAGGTGAAATGGAAACAGTTGGAACGTGGTCAACAACCTACGTACCTGTTTTACAGAGGATATGCCTTTGCTGAAGTAGCTAAGTTTCCAGAAGCAGCATCGTGTTTCAAGACGTTGAAAAATAGCACCAACCCTTACACACTACAAGCTAAGTATTACTACGCCTATTGTTGGTATTTGATGAAGGACTATCAAAAAGCCCTTCCAGAGTTTTTGGCAATAGAGCATACCAGCCAATACAAGGATATTGTACCTTACTATATTATCCAAATATACTACCTACAAGGTCAGTATGACGAAGTATATGAGCGTGCTGAATACTTGCTAACGCAAAACCCACAAAACGAGTACAATGCAGAAATCAACCGCATTATGGGAGAGATCTATTATAGCAAGCAAGACTATGCCAATGCAGCCAAACACTTGTTGCAATATGAAAAAGCATTCAGTGCAAAGAAACTACCTTTGGTACGCGAGGACTTGTACTTGCTGGCGATGTCAGAATTTCAAGTTAATAAGTGGCAAGAGGCTATCGAACATTTCAAGCAAGTCAAACAGCAAAAAGACACCATCTCAGAAAGTACTTGCCTTAATATGGGACATGCATACATCAAGATGAAGGATGTAGAAAAAGCCAAGTTGGCTTATTCTGCGGCTATGACCTATAATTTAACCCCAAGCGTACACGAATTGGCGATGTTTAATTACGCACTCACCACATACCAAAGCAATAGTGCTTTGGGAGAGAGCGTACATGCTTTTCACGATTTTCTAAAAGCTTATCCCAACACCGCCTACGCAGAGCAAGTATATGAGATATTGGCTGATGTGTATATGGATAGCAAAAACTACAAAGCAGCATTGGAATCTGTGTTGTCCATCAATCAATCCAATGAGAAATTGGAAAACACCAAACAATATCTACGCTACCAAATCGGTGTGGATGCTTTCGTTCAAGGAAACATGAGACAAACAAACAAATGGATGACTGAGGTAATAGAAAATGCTCCTAAACCTTCTACGTACAAGACTGAGGCCTTGTATTACCGAGCAGAAGCAGCTTATCGTCTCCATAACTTCCAAAAATGTTATGACGATTTGCAACTCTTCCTCGCCCAACCAGAATCCAACGTTTCTCCTAACAAAGCCATGGTGGATTATTTGTTAGGGTATTCCTTGTTCAGTATGAAACGATATGGTGAAGCAGAAACGATTTTTAAGCGTTACATCACCCATGCTGATCCCACCCATAACACATATGCTGATGCTTTGAACCGTTTGGGAGACTGTTGTTTTAACCGTCGTTCATTCAAAGAGGCAGAAGAGATTTATCACCAAGTGGAAGAATTGAATCGCACAGGAGCTGACTATGCTATTTTCCAACGAGGATACGCATTAGGACTATTGCGTAACTACCAAAAGAAAGCAGAAGTGATGGAACAGTTGGTAAGCAAGTATCCTAAATCAGACTATGCTGATGATGCATTGTACGAGACAGCACGAGCACGATTGGAAGAGAACAATAGTTCCGCTGCTACTTTGGCTTACATCAAGTTGATACAAGACTACCCAAATAGCAACCACGCACGAAAGGCTTCTTTGGAATTGGGTATGAACTACCGCAATGCACAAGACTACGAAAACGCAATCAAGACATTCAAACAAACCATACAAAACTATTCAGGAAGTAGCGAAGCATATTCGGCGTTAGAAGGTTTGGAACAAATATATGTAGAAACGAATCGAGTGAGCGAATACTTGGCTTATACCAAAGAGTTGGGAAAAATAAACATGGCCATATCCAACCAAGACGACTCATTGACCTATACAGCAGCCGAACTTCAATACATGTTGGGTAACTATACGGATGCTATTGCAGGCTTGACCACTTACCTATCTCAATATTGTAGTGGTGGACGCTACTGCACCATGGCTACTTACTATGCAGCAGATAGTCATTATCGTTTAGGTCAAAAAGACGAAGCACTGAATTTGTTCGCTCAACTTCTCTCAACAACAACCAATCCATATATGGAAGAGGCAGCAACACGTGCAGCGGAAATAGCTTATGACAAAAAAGACTACGAACCTGCTCGAGCATATTTCAAGTTGATGCGTCAGTATGCAAGCAAGCAAAAGAGCATCATTGAAGCAGATTTGGGTATCTTACGCTCAAGTTATTTCTTGAACGACCACACTACAACGATAGATGTGGCTACTCAGTTGTTGGCCAACGATGCTATATCGCAAGAAGTGAGAGATGAAGCGCTTTACAACCGTGCAAAGTCCTTGTTGGCGGAAGAGAAATATGGGTTGGCTTCGGTGGATTTCACTCCACTATCCAATGATGTACGTATCGTGACAGGAGCCGAAGCAAAATATTGGGTAGCATATTGCTATTTCCAATTAGGAGCATTGGACAACGCAGAAGAAGAGATTATGAGTTTTGCAGGAATGAAAACGCAACACCAATATTGGTTGGCAAAAGCCTTTATCTTGCTTTCAGATATCAATGTACAAAAAGGCGATTTGTTCCAAGCTAAACAATATCTACTATCTCTCCAAAACAACTATAGAAACGCCACAGATGATATCCATTCTATCATTGCACAACATTTGGAAGAGATAGATAAGATGATGAACGCATCAGAGGAAAAGAAAGAGGTTGAAAATGATTCGATCTATGAATCACAAGAATTTGAAGTAGAAAAGGAGGCAATGTATGAATAAGAAAATAATGACTACATCCAATCTTATGAGACCTATAGGTTTGCTCATGTTCATGTGTTTTGTATGCACATCTTGGGGACAACAGGTGGATAGCACCGATACGTCTTTGGAAAGACAAGTAACCGTAGAGCGAGCATATCAACCCATCATCCAAGATGCTGGAAAAATCAGTTTTACTCCTCAACGCATTGAGGCGAACATAGAGCGAAGTGAATTGGTATATCCACTTACCTCTACCCCTTTGCATATAGATGAGAATTTCAATCGACTGCCTGCTATCACAACTAAATTCAATCCTCCTACCCCAACTCAAGGATATCTACAAGCAGCTATAGGCCACGCAAATAGTGACTTTAAGTTTGGCTATCGGATGAAAGAAAAAAAATCCATTGTCCTGGACGTTTTTGCTACTCATGAAGGACAATGGGGAAGAAAAGCATGGTCTAATAGCAGTTTGGGCATGAACTTCACCAAGAAAACGTCCGCATTGGATGTTTACTTTAACTTAATGGGCAAGAATGTCTATTTTACTCGATATGGAAGACATTATGATGGTGCCAACGGATTGACCGTAGACAAGGTGAGTCAAATGCATCCAAGTGACAAACAACTGATATGGGATGCAAGTGCGAACATTGGTATCAAATCGGGCAGTGGAAGTGACTTCAAGTACATGTTACAAACGGGTTATGAAGCGTATATCATCCCACAAACAATTACCGAACATGCTATCAAAACGCAAGGAATGTTTGAATGGAGCAGTAACGATCACGTAGTCGGTGCGAAACTATCCGTTCAGAACTCTATGTACAGCGCAGACACGCTACACATCACTGATTCGTCTCTGTTCCATAGCAGACATGCTTTCAGAATTGAGCCATACTACGAGTTTAGTCACAAAAAAGTATCTTTGCACATAGGAGTAAATCTTGATTTTAATATCGGACGTGGTCAATTGTTGTCTAATATAGAGAACCTGGCTTTTGCGCCCTCCCCTAATGTACACTTTGAATATCGAATCGTTCCAGAATGGTTTGCTCTCTATATGAAAGCCGAAGGACGTTTGAGTTCAGGTATGTTGCAAGGTTTTATGGACAAAAACCCATACCGTGCCATTTCACGAGGGGCCTTGACTAACCATACCAGTCAATACAACCCAATAGATGCAACTTTGGGCTTTATCATCAAACCAGCAGACTGCTTGCTCATTAACTTATACGGCGGCTATACGTGGATAAATGATGATGCCGTATTCTTGGCTCCATCAGTAGAAGAATTGCAGAAAGATCCATATACCTTTATTGATTATAGATATTCCGATTGGCAACGTTGGCAAGTGGGTTTGGAATGTACCTACCACTACCAAGATATCATTCATATTGCTTTAGGCGGACACTACTATCATTGGATAAATACTGGCATAGAAGGAAAAGGATTGGAAATACCTTTGGATAGTTATGATCGTCCCGCATGGGATGCTTCGCTTGATATCCATGCTAATATCAATTCTAAATGGGCAGTATATGCTAACAACCAATTTATCGGTGGAAGCAAAGTTCTCACTTATACAACGGATAGCAATGGAAATATCACGTTCAATACAGCCCAAAAGAAAGCATTCATAGATTTGTCTTTGGGCGTTGAGTATGCCTTTAATAAATGGTTGGGATTCTATTTTGAATTGAACAACTATATCAATCGTAAAAACGACATCTACTATGGTTACCAAACCCAAGGAATCAATGGAGTAATAGGAGTAGAGTGGAAGTTTTGATAAAATGAGAAATGAAAGGTGTGCATTCGGTAACGAGATAGCACAGATACGACACTGCAATACAATTAAAAACCCCGATAATTTTATCGGGGTTTATTGTAAGTGATAACAAAGGGCTGAGTACATCACGAATAAGCGGAACTTTTGAAAATACGGTGTTAAATTAAGTCGGAACTTAAAACTGACAAAAAAAGGACTGAACCCATTAACGGATTCAGTCCTTAAATATACTATAACCAATGATGTATGCATTACAAGTAGGTTTTTAAAACTCTACTCTTATTGCTTGTTTTGAGTTTGTAAATTGCTCTTTCTTTGATTTGGCGCACACGTTCACGCGTCAAATGCAGGTCCACTCCTATCTCTTCTAAGGTTTTCTCTGGCATCCCTATACCGAAGAATTTGCGAATGATGTCGGCTTCACGGGTAGTCAATGTACCAAGTGCTCTATCTATCTCCTTGGACAAAGACTCATTGATCAATCCTCTATCCGCATTAGGAGAGTCTTCGTTGACCATGACATCTATCAAACAGTTGTCCTCACCTTCAACAAAAGGAGCATCTACAGATACGTGACGACCAGACATTTTGAGTGTGTCAGCAATCTTATCTACTGGGATATCCAACTCTTCTGCTAATTCCTCTGCTGATGGTTTTCTCTCATGCTCTTGCTCAAAACGCTGAAAAGCCTTATTAATCTTGTTCAATGAACCAACTTGATTCAATGGCAAGCGCACAATACGGGATTGCTCTGCCAAGGCTTGCAAAATGGACTGTCTAATCCACCATACGGCATATGAGATAAACTTAAATCCTCGAGTCTCATCAAACTTCTCAGCTGCTTTGATAAGACCTAAATTACCTTCGTTGATAAGGTCGGGCAAGCTTAGTCCTTGATTTTGATATTGCTTGGCAACTGAAACGACAAAACGTAAATTAGCACGAGTTAATTTTTCAAGAGCTTTACGGTCTCCATTACGAATACGACCAGCCAATTCTACTTCATCTTCAACGGTAATCAAATCTTCGCGACCTATCTCCTGAAGATACTTATCCAAAGAAGCTGATTCACGATTGGTAATGGATTTCGTTATTTTAAGTTGACGCATAAAAAATGATTTTACATAAAACAACCGCCGGTTCACCGGTCAAAAGAAATCTTACACGGAGAACTGGCAATCTAAAAAAAGTACGTGATCCGGCCGGGATTCGAACCCGGGACCCACAGCTTAGAAGGCTGTTGCTCTATCCAGCTGAGCTACCAGACCTAACCATTTGGTATGCAAAAGAAGAACTTAAGACACACCAAATTGAGCCGTTAGGCTTTTGCGCTTGCAAAGGTATTACTTTTTTTTTGTTTCTGCAAATTTTGCAAGCATTTTTGTTTCCTTGCCTAGTGCATTTAGTATTATAGAAGGGTTTCTATTACCTTTTGCACGTCATTTTTTCTGGCAGCCCCTACGATACGTTCTACCAACTCACCATTCTTGAAGAAAAGCAATGTAGGAATACTCATGATACCATACTCTTCACACGTGTCGGGATTCTCATCCACGTTTAGTTTTCCTACAGGCACGCGTCCTTCATACTCAGCAGCCAACTCTTCTACTACTGGCAACATCATCTTGCAAGGTCCACACCAAGGTGCCCAAAAATCTACTACTAAAATTGAATTTTCTGCTAATAATGCTTTGATATTAGCATCTAATACTTCTAAAACCATAATTTATTTTTTTTAATTGTTATATATTAATATTTTCTTATTCTCAGGATGTTGAAGCATGTTGTTGATGATCATGTCTTCAAGTTCTTGTTGAATGACTTTTTTAACCAATCGGGCTCCTAACGAAGGGTCGTACGATTTGTCCAAAAGGTTTTTACGTGTCGTCTGGTTCAATTCCAACGCATAGCCCCGTTGGGATACTCGGTTGGATATCTTATCAATCTCAATATCTAAAATGCGAGCTATTGATTCAATCGACAACTTATCAAAAGTAATAATGTCTCCCAGTCGGCCAATAAACTCGGAAGGAAAATGGTTTTGCAGTGCTTTTTTCAATACTTTCTCTTCCATTTGGTAGGTTAGATTTGCAGGTTCAAATCCCACATTGGTTCTACTATCCAATAGTTGTTTGGTTCCGACATTGGATGTTAGGATAATGATTGTGTTTCTAAAGTCCACTTTCTGTCCAGTGCGGTCGGTGAGATGGCCTTCGTCTAAGACTTGCAGTAGCAAGTTAAATATATCCGAATGTGCCTTTTCTATCTCATCAAACAAGATGATGGAGTAAGGGCGCCTTCTCACTGCTTCAGTCAGCTTGCCTCCTTGCTCATGGGCTATATACCCTGGAGGAGCTCCCACCAACAAAGATACGGCGTGTTTTTCCGAATACTCTGACATATCCAATCGGATGACTGCATCTTTGGTCCCAAATAGTTCTTGCGCCAGGCACTGTGCCAAATAGGTTTTTCCAACACCAGTAGCACCCAAAAAGAAGAAAGTAGCAATTGGCTTGGTAATATCGCGCAATCCAAGTCGTGACGCTCGAATCGAACGCACGACTCTATCAATGGCAATATCTTGTCCTACTACATTTTGTTTGAGTCGTACATCCAAGTCACGCAACGTGTCGTTTTGTGTGATGGAGTTTTGGATAGGAATGTTAGACATCCTGCTTACAATCTCTCGCACATCCTCCTCAGTCACCAAATGAGGTAGATCGGTAAGGTGAGGTTGAAGCGCCTTGTACGCGCCTGATTCGTCCATCGCGTCTATCGCTTTGTCGGGTTGAACGCGTTCGTACACATACCTGTCGGTATAATCAACACATGCCTTGAGTGCATCATCTGTATAGACAACATGATGATGATTCTCATAGTAGGGTTTGAGATTGGATAGGATATTCAGTGTTTCGTCATAATTATTGGATGAAACCAATATTTTTTGAAAACGTCTCTCCAATGCACCATCTTTCTCTATGGATTGCTTATACTCATTGATGGTAGTAGCACCTATGCATTGTATCTCACCCCTCGCTAAAGCAGGTTTGAGTATATTAGCCGCATCTAATGATCCAGGGGAACTTCCCGCGCCAATCATGGTATGTATCTCATCTAAAAAGACAATGATATCGGGATGTTTTTTCAATTCATTGATTACATCTTTGAGACGCTTTTCAAATTGTCCTCTATACGTAGCTCCAGCCAACAATGCTGCCAAATCAAGTGAGACAATCTTCTTGGTGCTCATTGAGGGTATTAGGCCTTGTTGTATTTGGCGTGCGAGTCCTTCTACGATAGCAGACTTACCCACTCCTGGTTCGCCAATCAAAATAGGGTTATTCTTTTTGCGTCGTGAGAGAATCTGAATGATACGCTCTATCTCTTTTTCCCTTCCTATCACAGGATCTAAGCATCCCTCTACGGCTTTTTGATTCAAATCAGTTCCATACTTTTTGAGCATAGGTGTATCGTTGGACGATGCTTGCGGAGTCTGCTCTCGCTTGGATGTCATCTGCTCAATGAAATCATCATCTATTCCTGCTATCTGAAAATCCGCCCACTCATTCTCCATATCATAAGAGTCGTCTGCAGGATGAGGATAGAAAGCCTCAATGGTTTCATAAGTAGTATTATACTCCTGCTTGAGTAGGATAGCTGCAAAATTGATACGTTCTCGTAGTATTGCCATCAAGAGATGCAACGTTCCTATTTGCGGTTGCTGATATGCATTCGCTTCTACCTCCGCCAATCGCAAGATACGTTCAGTAGCTCTGGAAAAGGGGATATGGTGGGTGGAAGTTTTGTCTCTAAAGAGATGTTGATCCAATGCAGTTTTGAGAGCAGATAAATCAATGTGAACCTGCAACAAAGCATTATAGGCCTCCCCCTTCTCTATTCGCAAAATCGCTAATAAGAGGTGCTCAGGAGCAACCTGCTCGTTGCCTAAGCGTTGCGCTTCCTGGGTAGCTAAAGATAATAATTTGTTTAAATTTTCAGAATGTTTCATATGGTTAGGTCGGTTGATTATTTGTAGAAGTGGAATGCCAAACCTGCACGGAAAACATCAGGATTGAGTGGATAGTTTGGCATTGTAAAGTATTGATAATTCATAAAGGACGCATTGAGATGTTGGTACTGAGCGAAGAAACGCAAGTGCAACAATTTGACATAAAAATTGGCATAAGCACTCATAATTGGATAGTTGCCTATCTTCACTTTGTCTTGTACACAGAACTGCCCTGTCGCAGGGTTGAGAAGTGGTGCATAATAGGCCGTATTGTACTGCACATCTACTCCTATCTGTACATCCAACGCTTTGAACCATGTACCATGGTAATAAAGGTTACTATATAAAGCCAAAGTAGGCAATGGGATATTAGGCGAAGATACATATTGATAGACTACACTATTATCCATATTCACCCATGGAGTGATAAGATTGAGTTGTAAATTAGCCGCTATGATGCTAATGTTCTCCTCCGACTGTATGGGTGTCCCTTGAGGGCCAAAATAGATATGATTGGTGAGGTTCTCGTAATCCACTCCTAACTGCGTATGAACCCATTTCGTTGGATAAGCAAGACGTCCTGCAACATGGAAAACATATGGTTTTTTGAAGTCGTTATACCATTGATAGTGATTGCTATTGTAATTGAGATGATAGAAATCTGGGGTGACGTTACGTAAATCAGCCTCAGCGGAAATGGTCATACTATCCTTGCCTAATCTAAATCCTGCATCTACATGACCATGCACATTGAACTGACCTATTTTTCTACCCAACAAACACACTTCCCCACCAAATCCGTAAAACACATACTTACCTCTATTCTTATAAAGTTCACCTCCGACAAAAGTGTTGTTGGACCAAAGACTTTGATAGAGTGTATCGGGTACATGATGCATGGTTTGGCTCAATACTACTCCTAATGGGTTGTTGAATGGTTCGAGAGGAACAATAGCTTCTGGTTGTCCTACACCTAATAAGTGACATTGCGCTTCGTTGGTCGCATAGACTGTGGCGCCAAACTTGAGTTTGGTATTGAACTCCTCTTCGAAGGTTACAGAAAGAGTATTACGAATCGTGAGTGCTGAGGCAGAATCGTTGGTGAGTTTGGGATTACGATAGGTCACATCATAAAAACTCTGTGATGCATTCTTTTCAATGTAGCGTCTATTCGCATCGTTGACTTCAAACACATGTCTAAACGTAGTAACTGGTACATAATTAATCTTTGTAGAGTCTTTCTCCTGCCAATTACCTTCTTCATCTCGTTCACGATAATGCACTTTCTCTTTGCGTTCTACGCATATACTATAATAATGGTTGATGTAACCTGATAGGTATCTATAGCCAGACATTGCCTCCAAACTGGTCGGGATATCTTCGGTATTCAAATCCGTGTTTTGGATATCCTCCATATTACGAATACCACCATTTTCAAAATTAGACAGATTATTGAATGTAAATGCGGCTTGAAGAGAATAATGATTTCCATTGTAAGAACCAAATACGGATCCATTGAACACTTTACCTGCTTGATTTTGATAATGCCCCACAGCATTCAAGTAGTTCAATGATAATCCAAAATTGGTTTTTTCATTCAAATTGCCTGTAAACATAAAGGCCAAATCATTGTCTTCATGATATGTTTTGAAACCTTTTTTGTAGGACACATATGAATAGGGAGTCGTGGTACTGAAAAACCGTACATCTTGAGGGGTAATCGTATAAGGGTCATATTGTCTTCCCAATACAAAATCTACCTTAGCCGTCCTATCAAAATATATAGCCGACTGAACAGGCGATACCAAATTGCCATTGTACACATTGCATATAGAATAGTCGTACAAGGCATTACGCATGGGGAAGTTGAGATACGACGTATCGGCGGCAGACACAGAGTCTGCCATACCGATAGGATCTTGTAATCTCCACGCACGCACATGAATCACTTCTTTGGCAGAAGCACTCCAAGGTACGAACAAAACAAAACACGTTACAAGGCCTAATACCCTTAGGATGATGTACCTTAAGTTTCTCACTTAATTTTCTTCTTGAGTTGTTTAATCTTTTCGTTCAACGAATTAATTTCCTTCTCCTGATTGTGAATGGTTTTCAACAACGAGTTCAACTCTTCATTCTCAATCGTTGTTGGATATTGTTCTTCTACCCGTTGCAAGAAATCAGATAAGATATTCATATAATTGATAAAAGCATCGTATGCGGTATCAAAATTAGAATATCCTCGGTCTATATGATTCATGTAATGGAAAGAATTCAAATCTTGGAGTTGCAACCAGTCTGTTTTCAACATCTTATCTTCACAAAGATGTACGCGCTCTGCTACTGCATATAGTTTTTGCAAAGCCTCTTGTTGTAAGTCATTGCCACAGAAAACACTGATATCCTTGCTCTCGCCCGTCCACGTCATAGGATAAGGTGACACGATAACATCCTTGGCAGCGAAATGCTTAGCAGCCTCTGATGGCGTCATGAAACTCATCTCACGCTCTAATGCGTAGTAAGGTAATGCTTTCAAGAAATCAAAGATACCTGTGTGAGCAGGTTGAATGATACCAAAAGTCTCTGCTCCCATCCAAATATTAACCAAGTCTTCACCCTCTGGTAATGCCACTAACTGGTTGGCAAACTTCTCGGCATCCATTGGATAACTTGCGTGGTTATAGTCAGAGAAATGGAAACTGAGTTCATCAGATATATGCATGTTACGTAACAAAAGTGTTTGCTTGGGAGACACGCATGAGTGATAGAGATAATTAGGTGATTTCCATGACAAAAGATGTTTAGCTCCCTCAATCATCAATGTTTTATAACCAAATTTCTGAGCCATGATAGCGATATCATCTGAATACAATAATTCAGCGTTGCACAAGGTGTTGGATTTGACTCCAAACACGTCTTGAAGTTTAGCAGCATGCATCTTCAATTGCTCTTCAAATTCGGTCTCATTATATTGTGCACTTAGTGAATGTGCATAAGGGGTAGCAACAAACTCAACACATTTGGAGTCTGCCAATTCTTTGAGCACATCAATCATCTCGGGATAATACATTTCGAAAAGTTCTAATGTAGTACCAGATATAGCCAATGCGCAATGGAACTTGCCTTTGGATAGGCGTATCATCTCCAACAGAGTTTTAGTCAATGGTAGGTATGAAGTAGTTACCAACCAATTGAGGTGTTCCTCTGTTTGCATATCATCGTAATAGTAATGGTCTTGTCCTATCTCAAAAAAACGATAACGTTTGAGGCGATAAGGAGCATGCATTTGAAAGCAAAAACAAAGTTTTTTCATTGTATTATGTTGTTATATGATTATACTTAATTAGGAGTTAAAATGATTATCTATAACTGAGTACCTTGTCGTACACAGCGCGCACTTTGAGTCCAGCATCATACCATCTGATGGCATTCACTTCGTCACGTCCAAGATTTCTAAGCGAGTTGTACATCGCAGGATATTTGACAATGGCATAGATAGCATCTGCCATCGCATCAATATCCCAATAGTCCGTCTTGATAGCATGGGTAAGAATCTCTGCACATCCAGATTGGTTGGAGATGATGGATGGACATCCTACTTGCATGGCCTCTAATGGGGATATACCAAATGGTTCACTGACGGAAGGCATAATATAAACATCCGAATCAGCCAATACCTCTTGCACCTGTTTGCCACGCATAAATCCAGGGAAATGGAATCGGTCCGAAATACCTCTTTGTGCTACCAAATCTATCATTTTGTTCATCATGTCGCCGCTACCTGCCATAACAAAGCGCACTCCATCGGTTTTCTCTAATACGCGTGCAGCAGCTTCTACGAAATACTCTGGTCCCTTCTGCATGGTAATACGACCTAAGAAAGTTACCAGTTTATCTTTCCTTGGATGTTTAACAAACTCCTCTGGGTTATCCAATGGTTCAACAGCATTGTGTACTGTAGTTACCTTGTTGGGGTTTTGACCATACTTGTCAATCACTGTTTGTCTTGTCAAGTTGCTTACACAAATAATGTGATCGGCCTCATCCATTCCACGTTTCTCTATTTCATATACCACAGGGTTAACGTTTCCACGGCTACGGTCAAAATCGGTTGCATGTACGTGGATAACCAAAGGTTTGCCCGAAATTTGTTTAGCAAACACTCCCGCAGGATAAGTCAACCAGTCGTGTGAATGGATGATATCAAACTCCAAAGAGTGTGCCAAAACGCCTGCAACTGCCTCATAGTTGCCAATCTCTTCGATGAGATTGTCTGGGTAACGACCTGAAAAATTGACACATCCCAAGGCATCTGTACCTATGCGATGATAGTCATAATGGATGTTATTTCTAAACAAATAATAGTCATCCACAGGGAGTCTCCCATACATCTGTTGTTGAACATATTCATGCGCATTTTCTTTCCAAACGATAGGAACAGCATTGGCTCCTATGATGCGCAAAAAGGATTGATCTTCATCACCCCAAGGACGTGGAATTACAAATGTTAGTTCCATATCTTCTTGTTGGGCCATACCTCGTGTGAGTCCGAAACTTGCCGTACCAAGACCACCAAGGATATGAGGGGGAAACTCCCAACCAAACATTAAAGCTTTCATGGTATTATATATTTTGTTGTGTTTCAAAGTTTTTCATTGTATCCATCACAGAAATAACAGCTGCCACTGATGGTGCATAAGACATTCCACCGTGCCCTCTATAAGGAGGGTTGCCGTCGTACAACTCGTTCAGTGTACCAATGCACAACTCAGACATCTCTGCTTCGTAACCAACCAACAAACGCTGCATAAAACTCAGACCACTCTTGCTATACACCGACATATATGCCCTTGCATATGCTGCGATAGTCCAAGGCCAAATAGGTCCGTTGTGGTAGTTTCTATCACGCTCCAATTGCCCACCAATGTATTCAGGACGATATCCTCCACTCTTAGGTGATAAGGTACGCAAACCACGAGGAGTAAGAAGTTCTTTCGTACAAATATCTACCACCGCCTTGCGTTGTTTCTTATCAAGAGGAGAATAAGGAAGAGCCACTGCCCAAATTTGATTAGGTCTCACTTCTTTGTCATGATAATCTTCGGTCACATAGTCATCCAAATAGATACCATTCCAGAAAATTTGCACATAAGAGTCGCGCATCAAACAACTTTGGTACTCCATCAAGTCCGCAGCTTGTTCTCTACCCATAATTCGTAGCAGTTCGGCTGTGAAACACATCGCATTGTACCACAACGCGTTGATTTCAACTACATACCCCGTTCGTGGGGTGATGGGGCGATTATTCTCTACGGCATTCATCCAAGTAGCAGGTCTATCTTTACCATCCACCCACAACAATCCATTGGAATGAATAAAAGCTCTTGGGTGTCTTTGTTTTCTATAAAAATCAATGATTTCAACACAAAGATTACCATACTTGTTAGCAGCATCCTCAATGGTGTACTTGTGTGCATACTTTTGGAATGCACGTATTAGCCACAACAAAGCGTCTGGTTCATCCATTCCGCGCAAACGAAGATTCGTTGCCTGTAGAGTTTCAGCTCCAGTGCAACGATTCATCTGTTGGTCCATGAAAGCGCGCACTTCTCCTATGGCCGTTTTGTCAATGATAGCATCCCAATACTCTGGACGATCAATATCCAAGGTACAAGATGGCGTCGCAAAAAATTCTTCACGAGCTGAAGCATGATACCAAGGATAACCTGCTAATAAATAGCAACGATCTCCTTCGCGTTTGTAGAACTGGGCTGCTGAGTTTTTGAGACATGAAAACATATCATCACGAGAGATACGTCTTCTCATCTCTTTGGTCCAAATAGGTTTGAGTGTCTTAGGATTAACCTCCGTGATACCTGCAGAGAAAATAATTGACTCACCTTTCTTCATTGGCACCTCAAAATAACCTGGCACCAACAAATCCTCCTTGAACTCAAAACCACGCTCTTCTTCTTTTTGGTACTCTATATTCTTGTACCAAGATGGTTCGTGGTGATATTCAGCATTCTTGGAGAACTGCATGAATAATTGTGGAAACTCAGGATACATCTGGTTGACACGTCCGTTAGCCACCTCCATCATATCAACATTAGCACGACTATTCTCATGGGTAAGTTCGTTTACACTACGAAAAGCCAAGAATGGTCGCAAACGGAGAGTGGTAGGGGAACCTGACTCAACAAGTGTGTACTTGATTAACACGCGGGGTTCAAAACTGACCAACATACGTTCTTTGGTAAGTACTACACCTCCCACACGATAGGTGGTCTTGGAAATCACTATACAGTCAAACTCACGAATATACTTATGCCCATTGGGATAATAGGTATTATAACCATACTTATGAAGACCTAAGTTAAATTCGGCTCCGTGCTGAATAACTGTTTCATCTAATGATGATAGCAACACATAGTTGTCATCACTCAGTTCTGGCAAAGGCAAAACTAACTGCCCGTGATACTTGCGCGTATTGCAATCTACCAACGTGGTAGAATTGTACGCCCCAGCACGATTGGTTCGAATCATTTCCTTGCTCAAGCTTCTTTCCAGATTGACCAATAACGTTTTGTCAAAGTTCAAATAGCTCATGGTATATTTGTTTTAAGTTTACATACTAATTATACTTGCCGTTGAATTGCACATCGGCATCCATTGTGATTTGTCTGATTTGTTGTTCTTCTGAGCGAGGACAAATCAACAAAACATTATCTGCTTCTGCTATGATCATGTCGCTCACACCTCTCACAACCGCCAAATGACCTTCTGGAAGAGCAACCATATTATTCTGCCCATCATAATACATCGCATTGCCCTTCAAGGTAACATTACCCTCTGGCGACTTGCTACTCAAATCATACAACGCTCCCCATGTTCCAAGGTCACTCCAACCAAAATCGGATGGTAATACATATACACATTTCGCTTTCTCCATCACACCGTAATCAATGGAAATATTGGGACAAGTAGGGAACATATCTTGTATGAAGGCTACCTCCTTATCAGTACCCATATAAGGCTCACCTTCCACAAACTTAGCCACCATATCAGGCAAGTGTTCGCTCAAAGCATGACGTATCGTGCGTAAGTTCCACAAAAAAATGCCCGAGTTCCACAAAAACTCACCACTATCCATAAACACTTGTGCCAAATCCTTGTTAGGTTTCTCGGTAAAGGTTTTGACACGATATATGCTTCCATCCACAACTTCCTCAACAGATGACATCTGAATATATCCATAACCCGTTTCTGGGCGAGTAGGCTTCATTCCCAATGTCAACAAAGCATCATGCTTTGATATAAAATTAAGACCTTTCTTGATAGTCTCCACAAAAGCCAATTCCTGCAAAATTAAGTGATCCGAAGGAGTAACGATTATATTGGCATTGAGTCTGTCATCATCCCAATCAGCTTCTTCCAACGTAAGCCCTGTGCGTTGACGAATAATACCTTTGATGCGTGCCACTGCATAGGCTATACAAGGAGCCGTATTACGTCTTGCTGGCTCACATAGCACTTGGTCAGGAGACAAATCCGGAATCTGCTCCAATATGGTATCCTTGTACAAAACATTGGTTACAATTAACATATTCTCAATAGGAACCAAGGAACGAAAACGATCTACAGTCATTTGTAGCAAGGAATGTCCAGTATCAAAAAAATCTAAAAACTGCTTAGGTCGGTCATTCCGACTAAAAGGCCAAAAGCGACTACCTATGCCGCCTGCCATAATAACGCAAAAATTTGCACTCGTATTCATGATATTGATGTATTTTTCTTATATATTATTATATCGTGGCAAAGTTACAATTTTATTTTATCATATGCAAATAAATCGGCACTTAAACTCATTTGTCTATAGCGATTATGAGGTGTTGCTCTATCCAAGTATCTAAATCATCTTCATTGCTCAATCCCAAATGTTTTTTTATTCGCAGCCTTCTGCTCCATATTGTACGTTTGGTCAAGTTCAAAAGAATGCATATATCTGAAATGCTCAATCCTACAGCATGTAAGGAAATGATAAGCAAGTCCATTTGTGTCAACGAAGGATATTTCTCTTTGAGTATGGTAAGCACATTGCCATATAATTGATTGAACTCACTTTGAAAATCCTCTTCATTTTCCAATAGATTGGTAGACAAGAACTGATTGATCCAATCTGGCAATTGGGTAGTAACATTGTTTTTCATTCGGTACCACCTCATCTTCTGAGTTAATTCTACTTTCTGTAACAATACACGCCTTAGGCTATCTCGTCTCAATAATAATTCATTATTCAGACTCTCGACCTTAAGTTGCGACGCTTTTCTTCGGGAATTTTCAATCAAAAAGCCAACAAGGAGTAACAACACCCCTATAAGCAACAAACCTATCAAAAGATAAGCACGTTGTTGTGCAATGATTAGTTTCAAATTACGTTCTTGTTCTAAAACCAAATCGTATCGTTTGGAGATAGCATAAGCACGGGTTTTACCCGTCTTTTCCAACTCATCACGTTCCTGCATATAGAGGTTACTTAACATAGTATAAGCTTCTTCTTGTCTCCCTAAGGATAATAATAACTTGCTCTGCAAATAAGTGTAGCGATGCTTGCTCCATGACATCAAGAGTGTATCTTGAGCAAACTTGTTGAGATAAGTCTGTGCTGAATCTAAATAACCATGAGTAATATACCAATCAACCAATCTGTTGGCATAACGGAGTTGATTGCACTCGTTTACCAAGGTCGAATATAAAGCAATTTTATCGGTTTCATCACAAGTTTCACTATATTCTAACTGCAACAAACGGAGTTCATAAATGAACGACTGATCGTGCAACGCATTAGTATAATATTTAGCCTGTTCGAAATGCGCTTCTCTTATGCTATCACAAGCCGATAATCTACCTATATCACGATGTACGCATGCCAAAAAAAGTTTCAAGTCGGTTTGAGATAAATACTGCAAAGCATTATGATAGTAATCCAATGCTACTTCATTCAATATCTCCTCTTCAGATAATGTACCTAATTTATAATAAACGACTCCCAACCATTCGCACGAAATATTTGAAGTCAAAAGTAAAGATTCTGCTTTCTTGAGGTTTTGCATCGCAGTATAGACATGTCCTTCCCACTCATTAACATTACCTAATGCACAATAAACTTGACCTGCGAAAAGGTTACTTTTCATATCTTCCAACTTGACAGCAGTAGATTGTAGGTCGTATGCAACTTTATGGGGTTGTATTCTAAAACGTGAATAAGCAAGCATAGCTTCACAATAGAGTTCGTGCTCTTTTTCCAAATCGCATTGGCTCACACTATCCAAAATCAAAAGGGTGGCTTGAGGATCGTACCATATTTGTTGAGATATTCGTTCTAATTGCTCACCGACTATTTTGTGATGTTGTGCACAACTTGCCATAAGAAAAAGAACTCCAAATAGATAAATTTTAGGCATTTTGATTTGCTGCATAAGTTTGTGTTTTTAATATTATGCGTAACACGCTTATTTTCTTATACTTATTTTAATTGCAAAAAATACTGCTGCATCAGTATTTTTTTTGTTATATTTAAATAAATACTGTACCTTTGCAGTCACAAAAGTACATCATTTTTTTTACATAAGCAATATATGAAAGCAAAATTTTTATTATTTATTTTAGCACTATTCCTTGTGAGTTGTTCAGACTCAGAAGGTGGTAAAAATGATTTCAACACCGTGGTAGTATTGGCCAAAGCTCCAACGGATACCTATGAAGTCAGTAGCAGTCAAGTAAGTAATTTTCAGGGGAAGTGGATATACAATTATGTTATCAACCCTGCGATAATAAAAAATAGCGATACACCTCCTATTCGTCCCTATTTACCTCCTCATACAAAATATATCAATAACGATTAATCACTACCTATATGAAAAAGTTCTACTATATACCTTTTATATTATTGCTTGTCATTATTTCTTCTTGTGAGGGTAATGATAATTCAACCGAAAAATTACTACATGGAATATGGAACGCAGATAAAGTTTTCTACAATTTGGCGGATAGTTTGCACAAACGAAACACCACCTATACTCAAGAATTTAAGAAAGAAGAAAACGTCTGGGTTTTTAACACACAAGAAGAGCGTATTTATAGCTATCAGAATGGCAAAGTGGGTTCGGAATATACCGAATACTTCACAAACTATTCAGATGAATATCCCAAGATCATTATTGACTATGGCAAGGACTCTGCCATGTGGTATGTGGAAGAGGTGAATGAACAACAGTTGGTATTGTTTTCATATATCGCTATTCAAGATTCAACTCGCAAACAATGCAATAGTACCTTACGTTGTCACCTATTTTTCACCAAACTAAATAACCAATAAATTATCAACATTATGAAGAAGACATTTATTTTTCTATTTATCACATTGTTATGTGCTTCTTGTAGTATGACAGAACCTTCGAATTTTGACGGAGCCTATGAAAATGGCATATTCAATGAAACTTCTACCCCTATTAGTGGGGATCGCTTTGAAGAGTATCAAGATAATCCTTTCATAGAAACCTCGGAAAATCCCGTCTCTACCTTTTCAATAGATGCCGATGGTGCCAGTTATGCCTATGCACGCATGTGTGTTAAAAATGGTGGATTACCATCTCCTAACGCAGTTAGAATAGAAGAGTTTATCAACTACTTCAACTTCAACTATCCTGAACCACAAGAAGGAGAGGCTTTAGCAATCAATGCAGAAGTGGGAGATTGCCCTTGGAATGATACACATAAACTTATTCGTCTGGGACTAAAAGGCAAAAGCATTGCAAAAGAGGACTTACCCAAAGCTAATTACGTTTTCTTGATTGACGTTTCTGGGTCAATGGATATGCAAAATAAATTGGGGCTTATAAAGGAAGGGATGATTATGTTGGTGGGCGAATTGAATCCAAATGACAGGATATCCATCATTTCCTATTCTGGTACAGTAGAAAGAGTACTTGAGTCAACAAAAGTTGCTCAATCAGAGCAGATTATCTCTGCCATCATGCAATTGGATGCAAGTGGAGGCACTGCTGGTGGAGCAGCATTGGAAATGGCATATGCAGAAGCTCTTGAGCATTTTATAGAGGATGGAAACAATCGCATCATTTTGGGAACAGATGGTGATTTCAATTTAGGTGTCACTTCAACGGACGAATTGCTAGAAATAGTTAGCGAGCAAGCTGACAAAGGAATCTATCTGACAGCATGCGGCGTAGGAACAGGCAATTGGAATGACGAAATGATGGAGAAAATATCTAATAGAGGAAATGGAACATATTATTACATTGATTCTTCAGATGAATTGGTGAAAATCTTTATACATGATCGTTCTTATCTCCAAGCTGTAGCCAATGACACCAAGTGTCAAATAAGCTTTGACTCAACTATGGTAAAAAGATATCGTTTGATAGGTTATGAAAATAGAGTGATGAGCAATGAAGACTTTGAAGATGATAAGAAAGACGCAGGAGAGATTGGAGCAGGTCAATCTATCACTGCCCTCTACGAAATTGAGCCTACTGAACAATGGCAAACCAATGCAACATGCGCTACATTTGAATGCCGTTACAAAACGAAACTTAACACCAACAGCTGCAACCTATCACTACCTATCAACCAATGGGTTGGTCAACAATCTGAAGATTTGAATTTTTGCGCTGGTATTGCAGCTTATGGAATGTTACTAAGAGGATCCGAATATATGGGTACAAGTTCATACAAAATGGCCACCAATCTTATCAAAGACGCATCTACTTATGACCCTCATGGCTATCGAAAAGAATTGGTAGAGTTAATACAAAAAGCAGAAAAAATATCCAATAAGTAGTGAGATATTTATCTTTAGGCATTAAATGCGATTACTATAGATGACATATGAAGTAATAGGTTTTAATGCACGGGCTGACCAACAGGTCAGCCTTTTTTATTCGATTGTTTTACAAAAGAATGGAGAAGATCATTTAAAAATAACAAGGATAATGGACATAGGCACATGTGTCGAAGAAATTGAATTAAGAGAAAAAAATGACAATATTTAAGATGAGGAAATAAGTTATTGTAGTTAGAAGAAAAATTTAATCATGCACATTTAATTTTCATTTATACTGCACAAAAAAAGTTACAATATAAGCGAGTTCTATCAAGAATCCGCCCTGTTTGTAACATATAAATGGTTTTTCGACTTATTCAAGAAACTAATTATATAAAATGAAGAATGTGGCAAAATGTCACAAAACCATAAAACCAAAGTATTATCTTTGCAGGTAAGAACGCGAAAACAATGTTCAAAAGATACGGTCATCCTACGGAATCGTCCACGATGCGAACGAGATGCGAACGAGATGCGAACGAGATGCGTATGAGATGCGAACGAGATGCGAACGAGATGCGTATGAGATGCGAACGAGATGCGTATGACATTGTCTCGAAAATGTCTCGAAAATGTCTCGAAAGCATGTCAAGATGTGTTGAGATAATAATACCATTACCATTAATAATTATAGTTTTATAATTATCAATTCTTCTTAAATATTGATAACAATCAACATTAGAAGTTGTACAATAAGCACAGGGCTATAAAGTGATCGTTATATCGTTTGACATTATGCTGTTCACAACTCATCTTACCAATTCGCCACTATATTTACACATTCACCACACAAAACGAGGTTTAATAGATTCATTCGCACCAAAAAACCAAATATTTGTCCATTCTGAAAAAAAAATTTACTTTTGCAGCAATCGTGTTAATTAGATAATAACATCACACACGTTATTTTAATAATTGTGTACACTTTTAATTAACATTTCACACACAGTAATATAATAATAACACACTTTTGATATAAGATTATGAAACATTATTTCAATTACATTCAAGAGGTTGTCAAGAATCACTGGGACGCTCCTGCTCTTTCTGATTTTGAAGGTACCATTTCTTATACCTATGGTGAATTAACAACCCAAGTTTGCAAATTAAAGATTTTATTTGAACAATTAGGATTAGAAAACAATAACAAGATTGCCATTTGTGGCAAGAACTCATCAAATTGGGGAATATCGTTCTTGTCCACCATTGCATACAAGGCTGTTGCAGTAAGTATCTTACCTGATTTCACCGAAGAAAGTATCCAATATCTCATAGAGCACTCCGAAAGTAAGGTGTTGTTTGTTTGTCCATGGGTGTTGCATCGTATAGACATCAACAAACTACGTCATTTGGAAGCTATTATAAGTATTGAAGATCTCAAACCTATATACAGCAAGAACAATATTGACCTATCTGCGTTGGATGCCCAATTCAATCAGTTATATCCCGAAGGAAGTAAATCTATTTTAGACAATCTATCCAGCGTTTTCCCAACGGATAATCTGGATGAGTTGGCATTGATTAACTATACTTCTGGTTCGACCGGTTCTCCTAAAGGTGTGATGGTAACTCACAAGAACCTTGCTTCCAACGTTATTTTTGGACAAGACAACATTCCTAATCACCCTGGCTTGACCTTGGTAAGCATGTTGCCATTGGCTCACATGTTTGGTATGATGTTTGAGTTCTTGTATCAGTTGGCAGGCGGAACACACGTATATTTCATAACAAAAAACTTGACACCTTCTATTTTGATGAAGGCGTTTGGAGCGGTTCATCCTTATATGATATTGACTGTTCCATTGGTTGTGGAGAAGATTTTCAAGAAAAAGATTTTCCCTATCATCAACAAACCCCTTATCAAAATGCTTTGGTACACTCCAGGAATCAATCAACTTATTCGCCGCAAGGTGTATAAGCAATTGATGGAATCATTTGGTGGTAAACTAAACTTTTTGATTATTGGTGGCGCCGCCTTAAATGAAGAAGTAGAAAGATGCATGAAACAAATCCACTTCCCTTATACATGTGGCTATGGTATGACAGAATGTGCACCTTTATTGTGCTACGCTAAATGGAATGAGTTTGAATTCAAATCTTGTGGACGCATTATAGATCGAATGGAAATAAGAGTAGATTCAAACGATCCGACCTCCATACCAGGTGAGATACAAGTTCGTGGAGCAAATGTAATGTTGGGTTATTATAAAAACCCAGAAGCGACCAATAACGCATTTACAAAAGACGGTTGGTTACGCACTGGAGATATTGGCGTGATTGACCAAAAGCACAATGTTTTCCTTCGTGGACGTTCCAAAAATATGATTTTAGGACCAAGCGGACAAAACATTTACCCCGAAGAGATTGAAGATAAGTTAAATTCTTTGGATGGTATATTAGAATGTGTCGTTGTAGAACGCAAAGGTGTATTGGTAGGATTGGTTTATCCAGAAGACCTTACAAATCGTGAGGAGTTTGCCAAAACTACATTGGAAAAAGTAAACAAACTGCTACCTGCATATGCTCGCTTAGGAAGCATTGAAATAGTAGAACAAGAGTTTGAAAAGACTCCTAAAAAGTCTATCAAACGTTTCTTATATAGCTAATGTTTGAACGAATCTTGCATTTTTTTCTTTTCTTTTAAGGAAAAATTTGCAAGATTCAAAATAAAACTGTACCTTTGCATCCGCTTTTGATGGTTAGGACTTGTTATTAGGTCACGCACTATTGAAAGTTGTGTATTGGCGGGATAGCTCAGCTGGTTAGAGCGCATGATTCATAATCATGAGGTCCCCAGTTCAATCCTGGGTCCCGCTACTGAGAGTAACGTGAGTTACTCTTTTTTTTGTCATTATGTCAAAAAAGAAGGAGGGGTTTTAAAGTGAACCCCCTCCTTTTTTTAGTGTGTTGTTGTAGGATTAACGTACACGTTCGCAGTAACTACCATCTCTGGTATCCACACGAATCATTTCACCCTCGTTGATAAAGAGTGGAACACGAATCTCAGCACCTGTTTCCAATTTAGCAGGTTTCAATGTATTGGTAGCTGTATCACCCTTCAAACCTGGTTCGGTGTAAGCAACTGCCAATTCCACTTTGGTTGGTAACTCAGCATAGAGGATAGTGTCGGTAGAAGCATCACTCACTACGTCACATACAAAACCTTCTTTCAAGAAATCTACACCTGTAATTAAGTCATGTGCAATAGGTACTTGCTCAAAAGTCTCTTGGTTCATGAAGATATAGTCTTCTCCTTCTTGATAGAGGTATTGATAAGGACGACGTTCTACTCGTACATCTTCTAATTTCTCGCCGATATTGAAACGACGCTCTAATACGCGACCATCCACTACATCTTTGAACTTAACACGCATAATTGTGTTACCTTTTCCTGGTTTAACGTGAAGAAAGTCTATCACGAAATAAAGACGTCCATCCATTCGGATACATACGCCATTCTTAATGTCTTGAGAGTTAATCATATAATAGAATTTTGAAATGTTTATTTAGCCATATATAAGCACGCATAATCGTTGACAAAGGTAGAAATTATTTCCGAAATAAACAAATTTTGAACTATATATTTCAAATCAGCCACTATTATTTGCATAGTTATACATTTTTTTTTATCTTTGCGCTAAAGTTATCAATCATTCAAAGCAATTATTTTTATGGCTGAGTTTTTACAATCATTGGATTTTTGGCAAATCATTCCTTCATATATTTTCCTGATTGCCATTATTGACCCGTTGGGAAATATTCCTGTAACCATCTCAATGGAAGACAAAGGGACTAAAATTTATCCATTTAGAGTTTGTTGCGCATCATTTATTATTCTTATTGCATTTTTATTGTTAGGTGAGTGGGTGTTAAAACTTTTTGGGGTGAGCATTGAATATTTCGCCATTGCCGGTGGTTTTGTTATTTTTCTTATGGCATTGGAGATGATTTTAGACATCGTTATTTTTAAGACCGATGGTGTTAGCGGAAATGGTTCCATTGTTCCATTAGCATTCCCAATGTATGCTGGTCCAGGAGCCTTTACTGCCCTCCTTTCCATCACAGCCGAGTATAGTACTTTCAATCTCATTGTGTCAGTGCTACTATGCATGGTTACACTATACATTGTTTTAGTGGCTACCCATTGGTTAACTAAATACATCGGACAAACAACGCTATATATTTTGCGTAAGTTTTGCGGTATCATTGTGTTAGCAATTGCTTGTAAATTGATGTTTGGTAATTTAGCTGCTGTATTTTGACAAGAGATGGTGGATATAGGCGAACATATACGTCAATTAGCACTTTCTTTAGGTTTTGATGATTGTGGTTTTGCCAAAGCATGTAGATTGGAAGAAGACGCTCTATTCATGCAACAATGGGTAGAGAATGGGATGCATGGTAAGATGGATTATTTTGAACGTAACCAAGAACTGCGTTACGACCCCACCCAACTGGTCCCTGGAGCAAAAACGGTAATGGTATGCCTTCTCTCATATAAAAAATGCGGTAGAGACTATCATCGCAAAATCAAGTCTATGCTTTACGAACTTGAGAAAGTTATTAGAGAGAGGTGGGGTAACGATATAGTCAACATAGACAAACAGCATATTTTTTGCGATTCGGCACCATTTTTGGAGCGAAGTTGGGCAGTACGTGCAGGTTTGGGATTTATAGGCAAGAACCGCCAACTTATTCACCCCTCTTTGGGCAGTATGGTACATATAGGCGAAATAATCTTATCTATTGAATTGGACGTTCAAAGACCTATCATTCCTTCTCAATGCGGCGAGTGCAATCAATGCATAAAACACTGTCCCAACCAAGCATTAGGACAAGCCAACTGGGATGCACGCAAATGCATCGCTTATGTAACACATAAGTGTGTCGTGTGCCAAAATGTTTGTCCTTATAACAGAGTAGAAACAAAATAACTATCCATATGAAACCTTTAAGTGAATTGAAGATTGCTTTGGCCAGCGACCACGCAGGTTATTCTCTCAAACAAACCATCATTGAACACTTGCAACAAGCAGGTGCGACCGTATATGATTTTGGGTGTTACTCTCAAGAGAGTTGTGACTATCCCGATTTTGCTCATGCTATGGCAGCAGCAGTAGTAGCAGAAACCTATTCGTTCGGCATAGCCATTTGCTCGACTGGCAATGGTATTACTATGACCGCTAATCATCATACAGGCATTAGGGCTGCTCTTTGTTGGGATGTTCCGTTAGCATCCTTAGCACGTCAACACAACAATGCAAATGTATTGGGCCTCCCCGCTAACTTTATCTCTCCTACATTGGCACTTGAGATTGTTGACACTTTTTTAAGTACTGACTTTGAAGGTGGAAGGCATTTGAGACGAATCAATAAGATTGATTTTTGTTGAGATTGACAGCACATGTCCAAGCATTTGTTTTCACGTATAAAAAACCTTGTAATATCCGAGTGGAATTACACTTTGTCACGGATGGGGGTGGTTAGATGTAGCCATTACCCCACTTTCGTAAGCATTGAACCTGCAAATTTTTGTTCTCTCCACTGTCCAGCTTGTCCGGTAGGACTAAGAGGAAAAGATGAGCAGCACCGCAAGTTGCTGCCAATGGAAAGTTACCTCAATGTATTGGGTAAACTATCCCCTTATGTTCATACTATACAATTCTATTTTCAAGGAGAACCTTTACTGAATCGTCACTTACCCAAGATGATTGCATTGGCCAAGCAAGAAGGACTTTACACCAGTTTGTCCACCAATGCTCAAGGGATGAATCGTTTGTTGGCAGATCAATTGGTAGTTTCAGGGTTGGATCACATCATTGTCTCTATAGACGGATTAAGTGAAGAGTCTTATAATGCCTATCGCCAAGGGGGAAGTCTTCACAAAGCCCTTGACGGATTATGCTACGTTAGACAGGCCAAGAAAAAACACAATGCGCACATTCGTATTGAACTGCAATGTTTGCGACTCAAAAGCAATGAACACGAGTGGCAACTCTTGAAACGGAATTATCGACATATGGGGGCAGACACCCTCACTTTGAAAACGGCACAATTCTATGATTATGAACAAGGCAATGACCTCATGCCTTCTAATAGTAGATATAGTCGATACATTTTTGATGCCACGATAGGGAAATATCGTCCTAAGAACCGTCAAAAATCTCAAAAGAATATTCCATGCAGACGTCTATGGAAAGGATGTGTTATAGATGTGCATGGAAATATGTTACCATGTTGCTTTGACAAGGATGGGCAACACATCTTTGGTAATCTCGTCCAATCCTCTTTAGATGATGTATGGTTTTCTCCTCAAGCGATCCTATTTCGTCAATCGGTTACTCAAGATAGAATGCAGTATAAGATATGTACTAATTGCACCGAATAAAGGTCAATCCTAAAAATCTCCTCTCATTGTATTCCCTCCATAGATTGTGATATCCATGCGACTGGGTATTTTTATCTATATGACACATACGCACTTGCATGCTATTTGGCATATTTTTTGTACAAACACATAAGCACCTAAAACTCATTATATGAAAGAATTAAAGTTACATCCATCCATTACTCCTCGTAATTCTAACGCTATTAACAAGTATTTTAACGACATACATTCTACATCTTTTCTAACACCAGATGAAGAAGTAGAGTTGTCTTTTCGCATCAAACAAGGAGATGTTCATGCACGCAACCGATTGGTAAAAGCCAATCTAAGGTTTGTGATTTCTGTGGCCAAACAATATCAGAATCAAGGGATTGAATTGGAAGATTTAATCAACGAAGGTAATATTGGTTTGATCAAAGCAGCAGAAAAGTTTGACCCTACTCGAGGATTTAAATTTATTTCATGTGCGGTATGGTGGATTAGACAATCCATCACAAGTGCATTGGCAGAATCGTCTCGTTCGATTCGTTTGCCATTGAATGTAGTCAATAGCATATCACGCATACAAAAGGCAATCCACACATACGAGCAAAATAATTCTTGTCCCCCATCTTTGGAAGAAATATCACAAATGGTAGACCTTCCACCTGATAGAATAGATGAGTTGCTCAAAATTTCTCAACACACAGTTTCTCTAGATGCGCCATTGACATCAGACGCAGAATCTTCGCTCATTGACGTATTGGAGGATACCAATAGCAAAGGGGCTGATGATCAACTGCTCAATCAAGGAACACAGAAAGAGATTAGAGAACTTATTTCAACCCTATCACCACGTGATGCAGAGATTATACGCAAGAGTTTCGGTATAGATGGCCCAGAAATATCTATTGATGACATTGCATTGGAGTTTAACCTTACCCGGGAACGAGTACGACAAATCCGCGAACAATCTATCAGACGCCTGCAAATAAAAGCAAAACAAATACTTTCTTCTAATTAGAGTAATTGAACACGACAAAGAGGGCCACCTTAACAGGTAGCCCTCTATCATATTGTCAGAGGTAATTAATTAAGCTAATTTATTAATATAAATAGCCAAAGAAGATTTCAAGTTAGCAGCTTTATTCTTGTGAATAATGTTGCGCTTTGCCAATTTGTCCAACATTGATGTAACTTTTGGCAACATAGCTGCTGCTGATTCTTTCTCCTTAGTTGCACGCAAATCACGCACTGCGTTGCGAGCTGTTTTAGCGTAGTAATGATTGTGAGCCTTGCGAGTTTTCGTTTGGCGGATACGCTTCAAAGATGATTTATGGTTAGCCATCTTAAAATAATTCGTTAATAATGTTTAGTTTTTTACTTTTATTAGTAGTCCATAGCAGAGTCGAACTGCTCTTTACAGAATGAAAATCTGTCGTCCTAACCGATAGACGAATGGACCATCGTCTCTCAACTTGCCTCCAAACTTGGCACAATTCTGCTGAAAGCGGATGCAAAGGTACGGTAAAAGTTTGAATTGTGCAAATAATTCTTGAAAAAAGTTTAGTTTTTGTGCATTTTTATTGGAAATTCAAATTTAATGTACTACCTTTGCAAAAATAATACGGCAAAAATTACGGATTTATTGTTCATGAAATTAAATTGTTTCCATACTTCATCCTTGCGATGTATAGTGATCGTTCTTTGGGTTGTTTTTGTGTCTATTGATCTTATGGCACAAGAAGCAGAGATCAAGCGTCCCGACTTACAAACTACTGATTCCATCTTCTTTGGTACTACTGAGAAGAAAAAGGAAGATTATAAGTTCGGTATGGAGTATCGTATCCAAGCGGGATACCTACAAAACAACCAGCATTCTGAGCAAGACTCCGTATCACAACTTTATTTGCATGGCCTTCGTTTGGGAGTAACATTCGACTTTCTTTTACCCTATCGTTTTAGTGTACAAACAGGTCTTTTGTACTCCATAGCATATGGTCATAGCACACAGTATTGGCCAGGAATGGATGCAGAAGACATTTATGCTCACGACAATTACATCTCCCATCGTGTGTTGCAACATCGCCTTGTCATTCCCGCGCGCGTATATTATAATATAAAGTTGTGGAAGAAGTTGAATCTATTTTTCTATACAGGCCCCCAACTGCAAATAGGTTTATCCGAAAATGATTATTTAGTGACTCATATCACCGATAAGACCAAAGAACAACTCCAATTGATAGGCGCACATATTGAGCCTTATGAACGCTATGGTAGCAAAGAGTTGTTTAGAACCAACATCCAAATAGGTTTAGGTGGCGGTTTGGAATGGGATGCTTATCGTATCGAAGCTGGTTATGATTTTGGGTTGAATAATATTATACGCAACCAAGTCATTCCGAATCAACAATTGTCGGAATGGGGTTGGTTTGTAAGTTTCAGTTATAAATTCAAATAATAACATTCTCGTTTCAAGGGGAAGGGGTGCTGCTTTCAGCGGCTGAGAATATACCCTCAGAACCTGAACAGGTAATGCTGTTAAGGGAAAATGAAAAAAGTTTTATTATTTTGTTCGGCCTTTTTAGGCCTTAGTGTTGTTGCTCATGCTAAGAGTGACACCTTGACCATTGTCCGTACTATGGACGAAGTGGTAGTTAACGCGCCTGTAGCGCAAGTCACTAACAATAAGGACGTATTGTCTCATGAGGTTCTCAATCGAACCAATACGGGACAAAACCTTCCTTATCTTCTTTCTACTGTTCCTAACCTTCAGGTTACAAGTGATGATGGATTGGGAATAGGCTATACCTATTTTCGTATTAGGGGAACGGATCATACTCGAATCAATATGACCGTCAACGATGTGCCTCTCAACGACTCGGAAAGTCAAACTGTTTTTTGGGTAAACATGACCGACATGAGTTCATCATTATCATCTCTTGAGGTACAGCGTGGCGTGGGGACATCCACTAACGGAAGTGCTTCCTTCGGAGCATCCATCAATATGCAAACCCATGGTATTGAAGATAGTCTTAGTCACTACACCTTAGGATTTAATGGAGGAATGTACAACACTTTTAGAGAATTGCTTCAAGCTAAAATTGCATTACCTAATCATTGGATAGCTAATGCTCGGTTTAGCAAAGTGAACTCTGATGGATTTCTATACCGAACCTCATCAGACCTCTACTCTTACTATACCGACTTAGGATGGTATGGGAAACAGACGCAAGTAGTAGCCAGATGCTTTGGGGGAAGTGAAAAGACTGGTATGGGATGGGATGGTGTTGATTATAATACTGCATATGGTATTGACGGCGCAGACCGCCGTTACAATCCTGCTGGTGAATATACACTTGTGGGAAGTAATGGAGAAGATTCGGTAGCATATTATGACAATCAAACCGATAATTATTCGCAATTACATGCCCAACTAAGTCTCTATCATCGATTCTCATCTCAATGGTCTCTCACTGCTACAGCTCACTACACACATGGATATGGATATTATGAGCAGTATAAGAAAAAAAGTTTCTCATACTGGGGGTTGCATAATTATACTGATGCCGGAGGCAATGAGATAAAAAAGGCCTATGGACTATATCGTAAACACCTCAACAATCATTTCTATGGAGGAATAGTATCTGCCAAATATATTTCCGAGGCTATTGATATCCAAATAGGAGGGGCTGCCAATCACTATATGGGTGTTCACTATGGTACACTACATCATCTACAAGATTCGTTGTATGGAGGAAGCATTCCTGTTCAATATGAGTATTATCGAAACAATGCAGACAAGGTAGATGCCAATATCTATAGCAAGCTCAATTGGCGCATCTTACAAAAGGGGAAACATCGTTTGAGTCTATATGCAGATATGCAATACCGTTTTGTACGATACATGCGCAATGGTTTGAATGACGAAGATATGCAAGACCTTCCCTTGCAAGTAAATTACCATTTTTTCAACCCCAAAGCGGGCTTGAGTTATCAATTTCGTCAGCACCTTTGGTATGGTTCATTTGCCATTGCCAATCGAGAACCCAGCCGCAACAATTATAAGGAAAACGTAGTATATGACGCATTGACACAAACTTATACTGGATTACCTCAAGCAGAGCGACTTTATGATTATGAGTTGGGATATCTATTTAATCATCGAATCTTCTCCATTGGGGCCAATCTATACTACATGGATTATGACAACCAATTGGTTTTGACAGGTAAAGTTAATGATGTAGGTGCTCAATCAACCATCAACGTAAAAGACTCCTATCGCATGGGAATAGAACTATCAGCACAGGTGCAAATAGCCAAATGGTTGACTTGGCAAGGAAACGTCACACTTTCCAGAAATAAAATACAGAACTATAAGGAGACTATCACTCGTTATGATGACGATTACAACTGGTTGGGAGAAGAAGAAGTGATATTCAAAGAAACAACTATTGCATTTTCTCCAAGTATAACAGCCATGTCTTTGTTTCAATTTGCATATCGAGGAATAGGTGCCGACCTCTATACTTCTGTAGTGGGTAAGCAATACCTTGACAACACACAAAATGAAACGGCAGCATTGAAGACCTATACTACTACCAATCTGCAGTTGACCTATCAACTCCCATTGGAACAATGGCTAAAGCGTCCTAAGGCGCCACAAATACGCCTGCTATGTCAAGTAAACAACCTATTCAATGCTAAATATGCAAGTAATGGAGGAAGTGACTGCAGCTATTTTGAGAATGGTACGGCATGCTGGCCTTGGTACTACGCACAAGCTGGAATCAACGTTCATGCTGGCGTGAGAATAGAGATGTAAATCTACCTACATAGATACAAGCAACTGCACTTATAGGTTTTCATTCCCCTCATAAGTGCAGTTGTTTGTTATAGAGTTAATCAAAATATCTGCTTCAAGAAACGACAAAGATAATCTTGCCAGTTAACCCAACTATGTCCTCCTGGGCTTTCATAGTAGGTATATTCAAGATGATTTTGTTCCAACCAGTGACGATAGTCTTGCAGTTGATCGTACAAAAAATCATCTTCTCCCATGCCTATCCAATAAAGTGATGCATTTGCAACCGTCTCACGTACCTCATCCTGCCAATGGATATAGACCTCACCACTATCAGGAGTAGCCACCAATGCAGAAAAAAGTCCTATATAGGCAAACTGACCATGCAAATAATGCGACACATGCATGGTATGAAACCCACCCATTGACAATCCCGCTATAGCACGCATAGCAGGATCAGTACTTACACTATAGTGATTTTCAACTTCCTTCATAAAGGCAGGGAAATGTTCTTCCCAATATCCAGACATCTCATAGGATTTCTCTTGTTGATAAGTCAACTTACACCAATGCTTCTCGCCAGATTGGGTTGAAAAGGGTTCTCCATTGGGTTTGATATTAGGAGCGTCCATCAGTGCTTGACGCTCAGTTGGAGGAATACTTCCTAAGAAATTATCCGGCATGACAACTACCATTTCCTTGACAGACTGCTCCTGCAACAAACTATCCATCCAATGGAGCAGACGACCTTGCTTACTCCAATCATCTTCCGAACCATACATGCCATGTTGCAGGTATAAGACAGGAAAAACCTCTTGTTTTTCTTGGACACGTTCTGCATAAGCATGAGGAAGATACACGATACATGGTACGCCGAGTAATGTATCACGTTCAAGGGTACCCACTATAGGCAATTGGTCTGAAGAGTTGTGAGTACAACTTGCAAATAAACAAACGAGAAGAACAGCAACAATAGATTGACGCATACGATTGAAGATTTAATAATTAGTAATGTGAGGTTATATTTCATATCGGTTACAAAAGTATAAAAAATATAGTATTCTACAAATGAAATATCAAAATATATGATTATAAAAACGACCTATAAAGTGAAGAAAAGGAGTTGGAATGCTCCAACTCCTTTTCTGTGTGTTTGATTTAAATCAAATAAGTACGAATTAGTAACGCAAGAATGATACGCCATTTTGGATAACGATTCCCTTATAGTTTTCATCTACGATACGTCCAAGTACGTCGTACATAGGAGCATTGAGATTCAACTGCACATCTTCAATACCTACGGTACCAGCATCGTGGTGAGTTACTGTCAACGCTTTGCGAGCAGGAATCAATACTTGGTTTTCTTCGCTTGACTTAGGCAATGATACAACATGAATACCTGCATCACCTGAGCAAATAATGTTGCCTGCATAATCCCAGTTCATTTGACGGATAGCTGAGATACCATGCTTGATAGTATAGCGTAGTGCCAATACTGGTTTATCGCCTTGCCAAGTAATATCAAATACAAGGAATCTCATATCGCCATCGTTGAAAATCAATACAGACTCATCTGGAGATACTACATAACCACCTGCGTTAGAACCTGTGATGATCTCCTTGTACTCATCAGAAGCAGCAGACATTTGCTCGGTGCCATCGTTGGAATAGAACTTGAGTGAAGTAGCACTTGCGTTATTGTTACCTGAAGTACGCACTTGACTTACGAAGAAACCGTGGCTGGTAGCCCATGGGTTACCCTCGGTGTTGGATTGACCTGTCAAAGTATATACTGCACTTGGAGCAGTTTCCCACTTATGGAGAATAGATCCGTCTGGTTGACCGATATTATAAACTGCCATACCATTTGCAGGCAATGTACCCTTAGCATCCTCGTTATAAACAAAGAGTTTCACATCGGTACCATTGTCATATACATAGCAACCTGGAGTAGAGGAACCGGTGTAAACGCCACCATTGTTGAATGCACCATTACCTTCGCGTGTACCAGCGAAGAATTGTGTGAATGGTTGGGTCATATCTGCGGTGTTAGCCATAAAGATACCTGAATTGCCATCTGCCCAATCTGCTATATAGAGGTAACCCTCGCGGTCCATAGACATACGGGTTGGGTTTCCAAATTTCGCTACACCACCCTTGTAAACCGTAGAGTTTTGTTTAACAAGTCTATAGTCATACTCCCAAATACCACTATTTGGAGCAAGTGAAGAAGAAGAAGAACCTGCACGGTGCATGATGTAGATGTTACCAAATTTTTCTGATTGTGGATTCACATTTACAGCATTGAACAAACGAGATGTGCCAGATGCAATCAATGAGTTGTCTTCATACAAGAAACCAAAGTTGTCGATTGAATCTCCTTGTAGGCTAACAGCCCAAGTCATCTTTTGTCCATTGGTACCAGGAAGATCAGCCGCAGCGATTGTAATCTCGTTATAGCCTTTAACTACGGTAATTGGCTTGTTACCTACTTCGGTACCTACTTCATCGTAGAAGTGCAATGCAGCTTGTGTTGCGTCATCGTTTGCTTCGAAAGCAAAGATATAGTTAACACCACTACCTGTTACAGAGAGGTTGTAAGCACAAATAGAAGGTTTACCTGATTGGTGTACACCCTTGGTAGTAAAGGTATGGATACGACCTGCAACAAATAGGTAGAGATCCAAATCAACACCATCTACTCTGGCTGCAACACTTGCGTGAAGGTCTTTAATAGGCTCACCGATTGTTGTATTGTAGGTTTTAACAACGGTTGCCTTATCTAAACCATCGGTAATATCCAATACTTGCACACCTGTTACGTTGTCCAAAGTATCGGTAGTAGGAGCAGCCATGAGGCTACGACCTGCATATTTGAAATAGGTAGAACCATTCAACTTCACATTGAGTAAGTCTGCAGAAATATTACTTAATATAGTTACGTCTTGACCTGTAGATTCTGGCAAACGGAATTCTCTTGGAGCGATCTTATCTGCATCGAAGATAAAATCTTTCTTTGCGCCACGTGGAGACAGTGTAAATTGAATGTTCTCACCATCACGTGAAGCATCAAGAGGAGGATTCTCTGATGCAGATATACTATAACCATAATAAATATAACTTGCGATGCCTTCTGTTACAGAATAGCAAGAGAAACGTAGTGCACCACCACCAGAAGAAGCACTATAATGGCGTTGTGATACGAGCACTTGGCAATCATCAGATACTCCCTTAACGGCGAAAGTATAACCACCATCGTTTCGATAAGAATTTGCAGAGTCATCCGCTGTGAACCATACACGTGGGTCACCTTTGAATCCGTCCCAAATGTAGAAAGTCTTCACACCACGTTTGTAGCCTGCATCCACCTGGCCATTATCATATTGACAACGGATGTAATTCATACCCACCAATTTACCATCACAAGTAAGAGCTATGTCAGAAAGTGCAAGGTAGTCACCTAAGTTGGTGGTGTCGCAAGGAATTATACCTTTGGTAGAAATCGTATCAATCTTACCTGCGCTATGCTTAATCAAGTAGATGTGTGCTTGACCATTGTCTTCTAATGTCAACAAGATGGTTGAGTCACCACTAGGAAGGGTACGCTTGATGTCACCTTTGATGATTTGAGTATAATCACGATAAGTGGTTTCTTGCATTTCAAACGCCTCTGGCATACCAAGATAAGATGGTTGTACAGGGTTTGGATAATCTTCATAAACAACTACAGGAGGTACATAAGAAGTATCCACTAAATAAATCATTGGATATGCTGTCTCATTTGCTTTTACAACGATAGGTTCTTTGTATTTATCAGCCAATGGGTGATAACCATCACAAGTAGCTTCCAAAGTGTAGTCATTACCAGGAGTCAAACCTTCGAAGATGAAAAGACCATTGTAATTGTTGTCCACTTTATAACGAGCAACTTCTGCACCTGCTTTCTTTAAAATAACTTCTGCACCATTACATGGCATCCATTGGTCGTTAGTCTTGGCTGTATATTTGAAGAGTGGATGACTGATCTTGTTGTTCTCATCTTTTACAGTACCCATGATGTAACCAACATTCTCTTTATCTGCACCATAATAGTCAACGATACCACGATAGTATGCCAAACCTTCCATATGGCAATAGTCATAGTTTAACGCACGGTGACGAGCTGGTTGATAGGTGTGGAAATATCCCTCTACCAAGTAGCCAGATACACTATGTTTCAATACGCCTAATGTATAACCATAGAAATCATCGCAACCACGCAAGTTAGTACTTGTCTTGTAGTGAGATGATGGGTCAATACCGCTAGTCATGATTTCGTTGCGGTAGTTCCAGCACGCATTAGCTTTTTCCCAGTTACCTTCTATATAGTTACTTGAATTAGAGTTATGAGCATCATTACCTTTGTACAAGAACAATGGATAATTGGATGAAGTACCATCTGATGTCGTTGCGTTGGAGTGAATAGAGATAAAATAGTCGATATTATTTGCTTCTACCTCTTCGCAGATCTCAGAAAGTGCTCGGTTGTATTTCTCGTAGTCTGGCAAGGCTTTGTATGCCTCAAAACTATAGTCTGGATAGTTACCATTTTCATCTTTTACATATGGCCAAGGACCACATTGGGTATGTGAGTACATTACTTCGGCACCAGCAGCTTCCAATTTTTGACCGAGATACAATGCTTTTTGCAAATTGGTATTCGACTCATAGAATCCGCAAGTATCAGGCATACCGTGTGATAAGTTTGGATAAGAGATAGTCGCACAGGGACGATCGTTAGGACCAAAGCTTCCGTGACCAGGGTTCACATAGAACTTAATGCCAGTCAAATCTTTCGCTGACATGGATACCGTTAGCAGCACAGCTGCCAAGAACATAAATATCTTTTTCATAATGGCTGCTTATTTAACGTTCATAATATAAGTTTCACCCTCAAGTGTTGAGAACACAATTGCATTCTTAGCTGTATAAGGATACATTGCTATCATGGAATCGTCGGTCAACACTTGGCTCTTGCCGTCCAATGTGTAAGCTACGATGCTGGAAGCTGTAGTAACGTGACCATCGTCATATGAAGCCATTGCTACCAAAGTATTGTTGTCATACCACTTAGCGGCTTGCACTTTGCGACCAATGAAACGAACGTCAGAACCATCGATATTGCAAACATAGCAACCTTCTGTGGTTACGAAGTAGCAAATCTTGGTTCCATCAGGACTGATAGAAGGCCAAATGTAACTCTTGTCATTACCATTAGGAGCAAAAGTATTGGTAATACCATTGATGGTAAGCTCCATGAGGCGATTGTTGATAGTAATGCTTGGTTTCACAACATCCATATTCATTTTCGCCATGTTACGTTGACCTTGAGCAACTACGGCTCTACGTTGGGTAACGAAGTTGTGGTGAATGATATTATGACGACGGAGTCTATCTTTTCCATAAACAGTCTCTCTATGGATAAGTTCTTTTCCATCTCCAGAAATCTTCACATTATAACCAGCGCCTTCAGCATCGGAAATACGTACAGAGGTCTTCTCTACCATTTTGAACATGGTGAGTCCACGGTTAGCACCATCTGTCAAGAGAATATAGTCTCCTTTAGGACTGATACCTGCTACTTTAACATCACCGGTCATGTTGGTCGGTAATTGCTTGATAGATTGTACCTCAAGCACTTGAGCACTAACAAGAGCTGTCATCGCTAATGCCAAGATTAGAAAATGTTTTCTCATGTGATTAAAATTTAATTAGTTAATAATTGTGTTAATTGTAAATAATATTATTGATTGACTAAAATGTATTTTTTACCTTGTTGTATTATGATGCCTTTATAGTTTTTATCCACTTGTCTGCCAAGCAGGTCATATACAGGGTAGTTCCAATTGATGCTTTCGGTATCGATGGTTTCTAAGTTGTTGTATTGACGTGTTGAATACCTCGCAATACCTACCTTAGGTAAATACATCACCATATTAAGGTCTTCACCTTCCACCACTGCAGCTGTGTGTACAAAATTGACAGCTGCCGTATTGAGCCCAACCTGAGGCATTTTACCAGAACGTGGTGTATTGATTGATACTAACAATTTGCCAGCTTTGCTTTCTATCATCTCATACAACTGCATGCCATACTTCAGTCCATTAGCGTCACACGTAGGGATGATGGAATAGTAGGTTCCAGCATATTGGAAATAGGACGCTCCTTGTGAAGCAGCAGGTATCTCATTTTCTTCTATAGTATTGAGTTTGACCAGTGACGAACGATCGGATACTGTCCAATCAAACATATACTCGGACAATTCCATATTGGCACCATCTACTACAAAATAACTATGGTCATATGTTGGAACAATCTGGAAGTAGAAATCACTACCCCATTTTGCCTCTGTGTAGGTGTTGCGTGATGCCATGTATTTGGTTTGACGTATATCCTTATCTTTCATATACTCCAATCCAAAGATGGTCACGTAGCGTTTGCTATCTTCCGATACAGCAGAAACAAATAATCTATGCCACCATATATTGCCTGTAACGGTCATCGTTTCTCCCAACTCTGCCGAGGTGTAACCTGCAGCATGTTGCAAACTGTACATAACCGTAGGATCGGCATTGTCATTATCCCACTTATAGACATTCATTTGAGTAGTAGGATTGTCTTTGGCCACAGATACTTTGTTACAAGCCAATAGAACAGTATCTGACGTGAAAGCGATATCAGAGATAGGCAAAGTAGCGGTCATATCTACGCCTTTGGTTGACAGTTTACTGATTTGTTGTCCAGTATAGGTATTGACTACATAAATCTCTGATTGGTCATTCAATACATACGTTTTGGTTCCTCTGGTCAGCATACGACGGATGTTCATACCATCCAAGAAGGGTGTAGGAACGATAGGATATTCCTCCAAAACTACATTCTCTGCCAAGGTTGCATTCTCTGCTTGGTTAGGGAAGTCTGGTGTCAATGGACTGATAGATGCAGAAATGAAAGTCGTATCCACCAAGTAAATCATAGAGTAAGTGGTAGCATTGGCTTTGACTGAGAAGGGGGCCTTGTATTGTTCCTCTAATGGATAGTATCCATCACAACTTGCCTCCAAGGTATAGTCATCACCAGGAACCAAATCCTCAAACATAAAAATACCATTGTAGTTATTATCCACTTTGTACGTAGCTACTGGTTCTCCTCCTTTTTTGAGAACGACGGTAGCTCCGTTACATGGTAACCATTGGTCATTGGTTTTCGCTTTGTAAGAGAAAAGAGGGTGATCTATCTTGGTGTATTGATCTTTGATGGTACCCAACACATATCCTGTTTCCTCTTTATCTGCATTGAAATAGTCAAGGATGCCACGATAGTAAGCCAAGCCTTCCATATAACAATAATGAGGATTCAATGCTCGGTGACGTGCGGGTTGATAGGTATGGAAATATCCTTCTACCAAAAAACCTATTGCGCCATGTTTCAATACTCCATAATACCCCTTGTATCGCTTACCATTGGAACGAGTTGCTGTGGAATAGCCATGCATAAAATCCACGTCACCACGAATATTCGTCTTGGTGTCGGAATACGCATTGTGAGGATCCAAACCACTGGTCATTATTTCCATACGATAAGGCCATGATGCAGCACATGCTTCCACACTACCTTCAACATACTCAAAGCCATTGGTCTTGTCCGCTGTTTTGTAGGCATCAGGACCTCTATATAAATAAACGGGATAGTTTGTCACTGAACCTTCTGTAGCAGCATTCGAGTGAACAGAAATGAAATAGTCAAAATTGTTCGCTTCGACCTCTTCACAAATAACGGACAAGTCCTTGTTGTATTTTCTATAGTCAGAACGATTTTCGTATGCGGACCATGTATAAGTAGGATAGTCTCCATCTACTTTGGGATAATCCCATGGACCAGAAGCGGTACGTGAGTACATCACATAAGCACCTGCTTCTTCCAATTTTTTACCCAAATACAAGCATTTCCAAAGATTGGTGTTCGTTTCATAAAATCCACATGTATCGGGCTTGCCAGACTTAGGCAAGTTGGGATAAGGAATGGTGGCCATGGGGCGGTCATTTGCTCCATAACTACCATGACCTGGATTGACGTAAATACGCTTGCCTGTTAAGTCTGCTGCACTGAGAGTTACAGCAAATGAGATGAGTGCAAAAAATAGAGCTGTGTTTTTCATTACCTTTGTATTCATCTAACGTTAATAATAAATATCTCCCTCTTCGGTAGAATATGCCAGCAACCTTGATATCTAAAGTGTGAATAATTGGGGCATCTCACATAGCCCCAATTTATAGTAATTGAGCATTAGCAGTTGTTGAAACTGCTAATGCTAATAATATAATGAGATACTTTCTCATTGCACACTCAATATCTTAGTCAATGATTCTGTATTTGCAACCTTGTTGAACCACTACTCCTCGGTAACTCTTATCTACCTCTCTTCCTAAGATATCATAAACAGGGATATTCCAATTGATATTCTCTACTTCTATATTTTCAATCGCATTATATGTACGTGTAGAATATCTTGCAATACCTATTTGTGGCAAGTACATAACCAAGTTGAGATCATCACCTTCCACTACAGCGGCTGTATGTACAAAATTAACTGCTGATGTATTGAGGCCAGCTTGAGGCATTTTGTCAGAACGTGGCGTGGTCAGTGAAACCAACAATTTCAAAGCCTTGTTCTCAATAATTTGATACAATTGCATACCATAATTGAGACCATTGGCATCGCATATTGGAAGAATCGAATAGTATGTTCCTGCATATTGGAAGAAAGATGCGCCATAGGAAGCCATTGGCAACTCATCTGCATCCAATGTATTGAGTTTCACCAAAGCAGAACGATCGGTTGCATTCCAATCAAATGTATATTCCGTCATTTCTACATTAGCTCCATCTACAATAAAGTAACTATCATCCTCTGTTGGAGCAACTTGGAGGTAGAAGTCGCTACCCCATTTTGCCTCAGTATAAGCATTGCGAGATGCCATGAACTTGGTTTGCTTGATACCTGATTCTACTTCGTTGGACATATATTCAATACCGAAGATGGTGATGTATCGTTTGCTATCTTCCGAAACAGCAGAAACAAACAACTTGTGCCACCAAATATTTCCAGTAACGGTCATTGTCTCTCCCAATTCAGCAGAAGTGTATCCAGCTGCGTGTTGAAGGCTATACAAAACCGTAGGATCGGCATTGTCGTTATCCCACTTATAAACATTCATTTGGGTAGTAGGATTGCTCTTGGCTACAGATACTTTGTTACAAGCCAACAAGACACTATCAGAGGTGAGAGCGATATCTGAGATTGGTAGAGTAGCTGTCATATCGATTCCCTTGGTAGAGAGTTTGCTGATTTGTTGTCCTGTATAGGTGTTGATAACATAAATCTCGGACTTGTCGTTCAACACGTATGTTTTGGTACCTTGGGTAAGCATACGACGGATATTCATTCCGTCCAAGAATGGTGTAGGAACAATAGGATACTCTTCCAAAACCACTTTCTCTGCCAACGTTGCATTCTCTGCTTGGTTAGGGAAGTCAGGGGTCAATGGACGAATATAAGCAGAGTCAGTCACGTAGATATTGCTGGTAGTGGTCTTACCTGCCACGGCTGTGATATCGATAATTTCCTCTACTGCATGATGAGCATTTACACGAACTTGATACTCGCCTGGTTGTACATCGTAAAAGGCGTAGATACCATTGCAATAATTATCTGTGTAAGTAGTTTGAATCACTGTGCCATTTTGCATCAACTCAACCTTAGCACCATCCATCGTTTTCCATTTATCTTTAGGCATATCATGGTTGGTAGGTTTGGCAATGTAACTACCCATGCCAGCACGTGTTTCTTTGAAGTTTTTGCTTCTCACATCCCCGCATACGATAGCAGTAGTTGGGAAGTCTGCTTTCCAGATATCGCATATAGCATAATAGAAACGATATGCTTCTAATGTTTGATAGTTGCGATTGAGGAAACGGTGCGTATTAGGTAAGTAGCTATGGAAGCTTGCTTCGCACAAAACGGTTGGACTATTACATCCTGGAGTTAACAAAGAATACGAACTGGTAAAGGTCCAATACTTTGTATCGTCTTGAGTTCCCTCGTGCAAGCAATCCAACAAGTTGTCATACATATAATAGTAAACCTTGTCTGCATATTCTACCGATTTGGCATTGGTTGCTCCTTTTTTGTATGCCCAATCTTCTTCAACACCTGGCAAGAAACAAGCTACATAATTGGCAGCTTGTCCTACGCTGCCTGCTGCATTAGAGTGGATAGAAAGGAGCATATCTGCGTTCATTGCATTCGCTTCTTCTTTCATCAAAGAGAAAGAGCGGTCACCAATGTTTGGATCCGTAATGGATGGTTTGTCCGTACCTATCACTTTACCATCCCAGTCCAATTTACCATTATCACGTGTTCCTGATTGATTTGTCCAACGTGACATTTGCACTATAGCACCTGCTTCTGTTAATAAGTCGTATAAGTCAAAAGCGACTTTCAAGTTACTACTTGATTCCCAAAAACCAAGTGTATCCACATGACCATCTACATACTCTGGAAAAGGTATGGTCTCAATGTGTCTGTCATTTACTCCATTCCATCCACCGTGACCTGGATTAAGATATATTCTAACCCCAGATAAATCTGCGGCTATCACCATAGTAGTCATGATACATACTATGATGAGTGATGCGATTTTTTTCATTGTATTTCAACTTTCATTACATAAACAGTTCCTTCAGTTTCAAAAGCAATCATATCACCTTTTACAGATGCTGTAGGGTAAAGGATTACCTCGTGATTAGGCACTTCAATCACTTGTCTATTTGTTCCATCTATTTTGGATGTCACAATAGGTGAACGAGTGTATTTGTACCCATCATCCCAAAGATCCAACATACCTACGATATATTCATTACCCAACCATTGTGGTGCTCCAATATATCCAAGAGAAACAGCATTCTCGCCCTGCATATCGCATACATATGTTCCAAAAGCATCTCCTTGGGTAACGGTATAAACAATATGTTTTTTGTCTGGAGAGATAACTGGCCATACATAACTGCCTTTTCCTTGTGGATTAAGCACTTTGCGTACATTATTGGTATAGAGAACCAAGTTCATATCCTCAATAGCCACTACATAGTTTGCTTCTACTGGACGAATGTCTGTAACCAAACGTTTGCTACGAATCATCTTATGTTTAGCGATATGTATGGTACCACCAGAAAAATCAAAAGCATATTTCTCACGGCTTGGCTCATCCACTACTTGGATATCACCTGTTTCTACCACGATACGTTTGATAGAAGTGTAACGGCGATTGTTGACATATTCTACATCGCGATAAACAACTACCTTGCCACCATCACTGATTTGTGTTTCATAACCCGCATTTTCTGCTCCGGTCAACTGTTTCATTTCTTGAGTTGCAAGGTCGTACATCATTAGACCTTTGTAACTCATGGTAGAGAACAATAGATAATCTCCTTTGGGAGAGAATTTAGGGTGATAGAAACCCTGATTTTCGGTTCCTTTCAAAGGCTCGATAGATAGCACTTTGATCTCTGCATTCATCATGGTTGTCATCATACAAGCCATGAGTGCAATAATCAGTTTTTTCATATGAGTATTGGATTATAGATTAAAAAATAACTTTTTTACAGGTTTCTCCTTGTTGCATGATATACACACCTTTGAGAAGATTTGCTTGGTTAGCATCGCCTTGATACATTAGCAGACCACCCAAATTGTAAATCTTAACCTCACCTTGGAGTTGTACATCTTCGATAGATGTAGCTTGTTGACCCAAAGTAACAGCATAAATCGCGCTACCAACACCCTTTGCATACGTATATAAGGAGATATTATCACTACCATCAATCATAAATCCAGCAAACATCGGATGTTTAGCCTCTGCTGGAGTTGCATTGGCTGATGCCAAAACATAAGCATTGCTCAAACCATTTTTAGCATAGTAGAACTCTACACCATTGGTTCCTACTACAGGCGCTACCATCAAAATACTGGAGTCGTTTGAATATCTAAAGAAGGACATGTCAGTGACTGCTGCATCAATGTTTTCGGCTGTTCCTTTGTGAATAAGTGGAGAACGGCTTACTGCATTCCAATCAAATTGCATATCCATTGGTTTGATGGACTTACTATCAATAATAAACGCATCTTCATTGAATGGAGAAGGAGAAAGTTTAACATCATTTCCTAATGCTGCATAGGATAATGCATCTTGATTAGCTTCATCAAACATGTATTTGTTGTTCAACAACACTTCATCTTCTGCGTTGTAGTGCAAACCCATGATACGAATCTTTCCACTGCTTGCAGCGGTTGCTACTGGCATATACAATTTGAATTCCCAACTGTTGCCTCTAAACGCCATCGATTCACCTACAAGACCATCGGTCCAGTTAGCGTTGACATTGTTACCAGAGTTTTTGAACACCACTACTGGGTCAGCATCATCACTTTCCCACTTGTAAAGTTTGAAATGTACATTGGTATCATAATAGTTAATCTTGTTTGCGTTACATGCAAATAAGAATCCATCTGCTGAGAAAGCAATATCCGAAAGAAGTCTTGTTCCCTCGCTCACACCAACGGTTGATAACTCTTTGATCTTTTCACCCGTAAGGGTATTAATAAGGAGTATCTTGTTGTCGTCTGTCAACACATAAGTTTTCTCACCACGTACAATAGCACGACGAATGTTCACACCATCCAACACATTGCTACTTGGAGTAGAAGACAATGCCAATGTAGCAGTTGCATTCCATGATTTCTCAGGAGCATAAACAGGGAAATCTGGGAAAGATGCATGAGTGACAGGAACGTAGTTAGGGTCAGACAGCAATACGTTGGTGGTGGTTATCTTACCAGCCTCAGCCACTACAGCCACTTCTTGAGAGGTATAATCCTCGTACTCAAAACGCAAAGTATAATTGCCTGGTTGCAACTCACGGAAGCAATACATACCATTGTAGTAGTTATCTACCGTATAGGTTTTGAGAACGGTAGTTCCTTGCAACAAGGTTACTGTGGCACCATTCAGTGGAGTCCATTGGTCTTTGGAACCAGAGATATAATCGGTATAACCTTTGATTTTGGCTCTGTAGTCACCAGCACGCACATCACCACATAGACAAGCAGTAGTAGGTCTATCTGCACCAAAGAAATCACAATAGAAATAATGCAAGCGGAGCGCTTCCATATATTGATAGTCTCTATTCAAGAAACGGTGAGTGTTTGGCATATAAGTGTGGAAACTTGCTTCGTAGATAAAACCAGGAACAGTCAAGTTGTTGTCCTTAAGCAACGTGTAGTCAGAAACACAAGGAATGTTTGGTTTTAAAGGATCAGAGTCTGATGAATAAACATCCAATGGATTATCCAACACGTATGGCCACATTGCTTTTGCCATATCAACGTCTTGTTGTTTAGCATAGTTGGTAAAATCCCAACCAGCAGGAGCTGAAGCAGATGCTGGCAACATAAGTACTACATAGTTGGTTGCTTTACCTATTGCAATAGCATTGGAGTGGATGGAAATGAACGCATCCACGTTGAGTGCAGAAGCTTCTGCTGCTATTTGTTGCAAATTACGGTCACCTACCATAGGGTCAAGAATAGAGTCCTTGTCTACACCTATCTTGAGACCATCCCAGTCGTAAGAACCATTGTCACGTGTACCAGATTGATTGGTGCGACGAGACATATAAACAGTGGCACCAGAATTGAGCAACATGGTTTCCAAATCTTGGGCAACCTTCAAGTTGCTACTGGACTCCCAGAAACCTAATGTATCTCTATATTGAGATGCTTGGTCTGTAAACTCAGGAAATGGAATGGTAGGAATATGTCTATCGTTAGCACCATTCCAACCGCCGTGTCCAGCGTTTAAGTAAATTTTTACACCTGCTAAATTCTTAGCAAACACATTTGTCAGTCCACCTATCAAAAGGAGAACAAGAATCAATGGTAAATGTCTCTTCATGTTTTTTAAATTTAGTTTAAATAATTATTTTGTGAGTTATTTGAATATCTTGTACACATCGTTTCCAGAAACGACGATATAAACACCTTGACGTGGCAAGTCTTCAATACGATGGCCTACCCATCGTCCCATGATGTCGTAAATTTGTAAGGATTGATTGCCTTGAATGGTAGGAAGTGCAGAAGTAGTAGAGGTCCACTTTGCATACAAAATCCCACTCCATCCTGCTGGGATAGAAGTGATAGAATTTCCGCTAAATGTAGCATTATCATACCATCCTAAGAACGTGTCATTTGCCTTTACTGGTATAGGTAAGGTATAGGGAGCTGACACAGAAGTAGGAAATACAAACGGATTGGCAGCTTGGTAAGCACTGCCCCAATTGGCAGGCAGTCCTGCTGAAGAAAAGTCTGCCGTGGCCACTTTCTGCAAACCGGCTACCGTACCATCGGAAGCATTGAAAAAGGCTCTCACATGCCATCTCCATGCGGATTCGCTATCCAAACTATAAGACTGTTGGGTAGCTACACCATAAACATAATCGCCCAACCATTTGTATGCCGACTTGGTGTTGGTCATGATGTCTTGCATATACTTGTACGCAAAAGTAGCTGCATTCTCTTTGGGCTGATCCGAACGCTCCTCGCCATAATAGGTTATATAATAAGGCTTGAAGGCATTCCATAACGAATCATTCGTGGGTACTTGAGGTAGTACCATTCCACCGTTCAACACCCACTCAATATCCGTGGAAACGGCTCCCTCTGTATAAAGAGCTGGTTCATATTCGTTACCATATCGGTCATAAGCACATACGGCAATGTTCTGTCCATTTAGATTTTGAATATGCGACAAATCAAATGATTTTTGCCATACTATTCCTTGCAGGTATGCAGGATTCTCTATCGCACTACTCACATTCACACCTTGAGGAAATACATAAACAGTAAATCTTTCTGCCTTGCTGTGGGTCCAAGACAAAGTGGTGCCAGTCAAAGTAAGATGAGTCGGTTTGGTCAACGTCTCGGCTGGTTTCCAGTCCATTGCTGGTGGCAAAGCTTTGTATTGGAAGTGAGTAGCTGCCAATTCGCTATACATTTTTTGGTAGGCGCTCGTATTGTAGAACACACTACCCGTATATCCTGATGATAAGTTGGCTCGATTGCTTTCTATCTGACGCTTAATCTCTAATACGCCATCATCATATCCTCTATAACCATCATAAGCATGGTATGCGGCTTGACTGGAGAAGAAATGTACTTTCTTACCATTTGGCAATAGGTTGGAGAAATGTTCGCAAACATCTTTTGCCCACCACTCAGCCAATACGTCATAGTCTTGAGCTGCCAACTGAGTGGACCAATACAATTGAGGAGCAATATAATCTACATAACCACCCTTAACCCACTCTACCGTATTACAAGCTTGCACATCATAATCGTCCAATCCGGAAATACCTGATGGCAAAGTCAAACCATAAGCCTGAGCTGCTTTCTTTTGAGTGGACCAAATACCAAATGGTCCCATACCAAAACGAACCCAAGGTTTAACTGCTTGAATGCTATCGTAAATCATCTTAATAGCATTGTCCACGTTGGTTCTTCGCCAGTCATCATCGGTCTTACCATTTTGATTTACATCCACCACATTATTGGGCTTGTGCAATGCTTTGGAAGCCGCATCTTCTGTCGTTGTACCGCCATAAGGATAGAAATAGTCATCCATGATGATGCCATCCACATCATAGTTGTTGATAATCTCCATCAAAACCTTCAACACATAAGCACGAGCTTCTGGATATCCTGGATCAATGATTTGACCATTGAAACTTCCATTATCATACTTAATAATCCATTTCCCTGCATTTTTATACACCTTATCTGAAGTAGATATGCTTCCTGAAGAGGTAACACGAAAAGGATTGACCCATATGTGCAATTCCAAACCTCTCTTGTGCGCTTCTTCTATAGCAAATGCCAATGGGTCGTAACCAGGATCCTTGCCTCTTGTACCTGTTAGACTCTCCGACCAAGGTTCATAGGACGAGTTGTACATCGCATCACTCAAGGAACGAACCTGGAGACAACACGCGTGCAAATTGCCAGCTGCATACTTATCAAAAATAGCAGTCAATGCTTGTTGTTGTTCTGCGGCAGTGTGCTTTCTGTTCGGCCAATCAATATTTTGTACAGTGGCCAACCAAGCAGCTCTAAACTCATGTTTAGGAGATTGAGCAAACATTGAGCATGAAACAAAGAGTAGCAAAACAAGTAAAAAACGATTGCGCATAATTCAAATATTTATCGGTAATACAAAATTGTTAACAACATATATGGACAAAAGGGATAAAATCGTAAACAACATTATCCCGCCATGTAGTGGTGTTTGGTTGATGTAAGCATATATGGTTAATACGATGGCACACAAAGCAAGAAACATCGTCTGAAAAGCCGTTTGCCCAAACAGCATGACGAGCACCAAAGACAAGAACGCCCATAGCACAATACCTATAAGCATTGCTCGCACCCGAAGCCCCTCACGAGCCACATTGGCGAAAGCCACTACTCCTGCCAATACCATCATTATGACCAGAAAACCAAACACAATCATCTCAAACGTGTCGGTATATAACCCCATCCATTGCAACGTTATCGTTGGAAACCCTCCCAACGCTATCCAACCCAAATACCCAACGACTACATACAAAAAGACCACAACACCCCATCCCAATATAGATGCGAAAAAAGAGCGCAAAGTAAATAGTCTCTCAAAAAACATAAACAACCACAAAACAAGTACCCCAAAAATCATCTCTGATTGCAATAGGGTAGCTATCCCCAACAAAACACCTGATAAAAAAACACCTTCTTGCACTGCTACGGATTGGGAAACTTGCTGCAATTGCAATAATATCAGCAATACCAACAACACCAACAATTGCCCTTTCCACAACATATGCACTTGAGGAAATGCACCCAAAAGCAAAAGGAACATGAAAGCAGGAAAACCTGACATCGTTCGCGTCAAACCACTCCTATGCAACAACAACACCACCAGTAGCGAATTGATGATTGCTACCGATAGTGTTGTTATTAAATCCAATATCCCTTCTTCTGCGCGAAGAAAATCAGGAATCCACATGGCCAACACGGCAACTATTGCAAGAATAGTCGTGGGCAATTGCCATTGGGTTATATGGGATAAAAAGCGTTTCGTGGTATTAGATTTTGTAGGTGTTTATTCTGTTATGAAGCCATTTCTGAGAAGCAAGTGTTTAGGGTCTGGATTCTTGCCTCTAAACTCTTGATACAACTCAGCTGCATCTCGAGTACCGCCTTGTTCAAGTAGTCTGCGATACTTCTTAGCGACCTCTGGATTCAAAATATCTCCCGTCTCCACAAAAGCTGCAAAAGCATCGGCATCCAAAACGGCTGACCACGTGTAGCTGTAGTATCCAGCCGCATAACCCGTCGTAAAGATGTGGTTGTAGAACGTAGAACGATAGCGAGTAATGATTTGAGGAATCATATGCATTTGTTCCATAGACTGTGCCTCAAATGCATTCACATCAAACGCTTCGGTTGTAGTCATCTTGTGATAATCCATATCAAGAATGGACGCAGAAAGCAATTCTGTCATCACAAATCCTTGATTGAACGTATTGGAACGATTGATTTTCTCAATCAATTCGTCAGGCATTACCTCGTTCGTTTGATAATGGAATGCGTATGTCTTCATTATTTGTGGGTGATAGCAATAGTTCTCCATAAACTGAGATGGCAGTTCCACAAAGTCTCTTGGGGTGTTCGTTCCTGCCAAAGACTTGTAGGTCGCTTTGGACATAAGACCATGCAAAGCGTGCCCAAACTCATGGAACAATGTCTCTACATCATCCATAGACAACAAAGATGGATTACCTTGAGTAGGTTTGTTGAAGTTACCCACATTGATGATTACAGGGCGATGATCCACACCATTAGCATCCACAAACTGATTGCAAATATTGTTCATCCACGCACCAGGTCTCTTGCCTGCTCTTGGGAAATAGTCCGTATAGAGAATACCCACAAGGCTACCATCTGCATTCGTCACCTTGAACACCTCTACCTCTGGATTATACACAGGCATGTCGGTGAGTTGCTCAAATTGCAATCCAAACAAACTGGTGGCTAATTGGAACGCACCTTTTCTAACGTTACCCAACTCAAAGTAAGGCTTGAGTTCTTCCTCATTGAGATTGTATTTCTCTACGCGAAGTTTCTCTGTGTAGTACCACCAATCCCATGGTTGAAGTTGCTCACCTGGCATATCTTTGTCCAAGAGTTTTTGCAACTCGGCTGCCTCTTTTTTAGCCGCTTCCAAACTGGGTTCCCAAACCGATTGCAAAAATTCATCTACTGTCTTTGCATTATGCGCCATACAATCTGCCAAGATATAATCTGCGGGGTTAGTATAGCCAAACAACTGCGCTTTTTCAACACGCAATTGCATCGTCTTCACGATGATATCCTTGTTGTCAAACTCATTGTCATGGTTACCACGAGTGGTGTATGCCATCAACAACTCTTTGCGCAATTCTCTATTCTCGCAATATTGTAGTACTGGAGTAAAACTGGTGCGCTTAGGAGTAAAGAGCCATGCATCGGGACGTCCAGCTGCAGTCGCCTCTTCTTTGGCTGCCGCCTTAGCTGACTCTGGCAAACCCTTCAATTCATTCTCATCGGTGATGAATAACTGATAAGCATTGGTCTCTGCTACCACGTTGTTGCCAAATTGCAATGACAATAAACCCAACTCTTGGTTTATCTCCATGAGTCGTTTTTTCTTATCCTCGGACAAGTTAGCACCATTTTGCTCAAACTGCTTGTATGTCTCTGTCAATAGACGCATTTGCTCGGGATTGAGATTCAATGCATCTTTTTGTTCATAAACAGCCTTGACACGTTGAAAAAGCTTATCATTCAAGATGATGCCATCCGAAAGAGCTGAAAGCATCGGAGTCACTTGCTCTGCAATCTTATTCATCTCATCGTTGCCATCTGCTTCCAATACATTGAAGAAAACACCTACTACCTTATCAAGCAACTCACCCGTTCGATCAAGAGCCTCAACTGTATTCTCAAAAGTAGGAGCAGCTGGGTTGTTGACAATCGCATCTATCTCTGCCTGATTGGCTTGAATAGCTGCCTCAAAGGCAGGCATATAATGCTCAACTTTGATTTTGTCAAACGCAGGAACACCAAAAGGAGTTTGCTGCTCTGTCAATAATGGATTGGAATTTTGGCAAGCCATAAATGCAAGTAAAATAAAGAATAATATACTTTTTTTCATAAATTAGAATGTTTTATATGTATATAAAATTTGCATGCAAAGATACATTTTTTTTTGCAACGTTGCAAATCTATTAAGCATTTTTGTAAATTATTTAGATTTCAAAACATCAATGAACTCAATATCACCCTGTTTGATCCATCACAAAAACACCCAATAATCCCTTGAAAAAAAAGAATTCCATGAATGAAGTATTACGAGTCAAAAACTAACGTTTCATCCATAAAAAAAAAGGACAAAAAAACCGACAACGTTTATATCACTATTTCTCTCATTTTTTTTCCACCTTTTCCCGACGGTCACGTATACCCTTGCTATACCTTTGCTATACCCTTGGGATAATTTAGAATTTTGAATTAAGAATTTTGAATTAAGAATTTTGTAAATTAGCTTCGCGAATAATCGTTCGACCCAAAGGGGAGATAAGAATTAAGAATTAAGAATTTTGAATTACAAAAAAAATATGTATCTTTGCACCGAAATTTAGAATATTAGGAATCATGCGTAAGATTTTTGTTTTCATATTTTGTGCTTTTATGGGCATTTCCTACCTTAGTGCCCAATCTGCCAAAAAAGCTGAGATGCTCTTTACTCAAGAGAAGGATTACTATGCTGCCAAACAAGAATATCAACTCCTACTCAAAACATCCCCAAACAACACGCTTTACCTATACCGATATGCGAGATGTGCTCAAGAAACAGGAGATCTTCATACGGCAGCGACCTACTTTGAGAAAGCAGGGGATAGATATCCTCTGAAGCATTTCTATCTGGCTGAAGTCTATATGGACCTATGGTATCCAGAATTAGCAACCCAATCATACCAAAAGTTTTTGAAGATCAACGAGGAGGATGAGCGATACGATTATATACAAACACAACTATTGCAAGCACAAAAAATTAGTCGCTTCCTCAAACGCGTAGAGAAAATTACCATACTCGACTCGGTATTGATGCCATATAATGATTTCCTAGAGGCCTATCATTTGAGTGTAGAAGCAGGAACCTTGGCTATAGATACCAACCACTTGACCACTTACACCAACCAACGAAACGATAGACGACTATTTGCACAAAAACAAGATTCTTCTATCGCACTGTGTATGCAATATCGCCTATTAGACACATGGGAAAAGGCAGAGGTACTACCAGAGAATGTGAACAGTGGAACACAGCAAAACTACCCCTTTGGACTAAGCGATGGCATCACCATATATTTTGCCTCTAATAATCCCGATGGATTCGGTGGATATGACATATATATAACCCGCTACAATACAGCGAATCAAACCTATGCTACGCCTGAGAATTTAGGCTTCCCCTACAACTCTCTGGCCAACGATTATATGTATGCCATTGACGAATTGCGCTCTATAGGATATTTTGCAACCGACCGTTTTACATCCAAAGACTCGGTATGCGTTTACACCTTCGCCATTCCAGAATATAAAACCTATCATAGAAACTTATCACAAGACTCATTGGTGTATTATGCCCAACTCAAATACTATGATAAGGCTATACCCCAAAAGAAGATTAAAACCGATTCTATCAAAGTGCACCACCCAGTGGAACATGAAGAAATATATTTCATCATCAACGACTCTGTGGTTTATACTTCAGATGAAGATTTTCAATCTCCCAAGGCTTTGGAACTCTTTGCTAACTACGAACAAGCACAAATAGATTGCAAACAAGTTGCTGCACAATTGGCACATTTGCGTGAAACGTATGCCGACTCATTACCTGAGGAACGTAAAACAATCGCTAAACAAATCATTGCTTTGGAAAGCAAACTCCTTGATTTACAGCAACAGCTCATAGACCTACCCGTACGGATTCGAAAAGCAGAACAAGAACAATAACATTTTGAATTACTAATATTTCGTTATAGACTCGTGAAAATAGCATACCGTTTGACAGAAAAGAGAAGAGAGCAAATCGTTTTTGCTATTTTGTTTTTGTACCTTCTGTTTCCCACCTTGCTTGGATTGTTTTTAGCCAAAGACTTGAGGGGATGGGGAATGCATGTGATATACTTTTTTGCAGGATTAGGCGTGTATGTTATTCCACTAACATTGCTACGTAAACGCTCATTCTTGTATCTATCATTTGGATTGTTTTGGGCACGAATTATAGATGTTATTCACATGGTTATGCACCATGCGACTACGTCTATTTTGTTTGTCTATACACTGACATTATCCGAACCTGGGGAGTTTTGGGAACTCATCTCTTCTTTTTGGTTCCTCATCCTCATCGTATTGGCCATTGGAGGTGGGTATCTCTATGCCGTGCATCGATATATCAAGAATGAATATATCTTCCCTCGCCGTTATCGCAGACGGGTAATGTTGGTTTTTATCGCTTTTTATGTAGTATGTGGCATAGGTTTAGCTATCACCAATAGTAAAATAGTCAATCGTTGGTTACCTATCAATCACGAAGACTTGCGAACAGAAGCTTTCGTAGGGGTAGAGAAAGCCAATCCCTTTAATATCGCTTTGGCATCCTACCACGTGATAAACCTATATGCAGGATTGGAGCAACATGAAAAATTGGTAAAAGATTTTAGTTTCGGCATGGACTCAACCTGCGCCTCTGCTCCCACAGATGCATTGGTGGTACTTATTTTAGGAGAAACCATTCGTTATGACCATATGGGAATACATGGATATCATCGTCCAACTACACCTCACTTAGATGCTCGACAGGGACAATGGGTAAGTTTTGACAGTTGCTACAGCATTGCCAACCTAACAACTGTGAGTGTTCCCTATATGCTATCTCCTGCTCATCCTCGTAGTGGTAGCGAGATATATACCGACAAAACGTTTGTGGATGCATTTCAAGAAGTGGGGTATCGTACTGCATGGATAGCAGACCAAAGTTTTGGAAACACCTACATGTTGCGAGTAGCAAATGATTGTGATTTTACCCACTACCAGCCCACATCAAAACATGAGGTATCCTTTATGGATAGTTGCTTGCTCAAGCCACTGGAAGAAGAACTGAATCATTTTGGACAAACACATCAACCCACACAAAAACAGTTTATTCTACTACACACATTGGGATGTCACTACAAGTATTCGTCACGCTATCCTGCATATTTTGCACAATTCTTACCTGATTTGAATACCGAGTCATACAACCTACAGGAATACATTCAATCACACAAACCAATCCTGAACTTACCTGACACTATTTTCTCCAAGTTAAAAGAGTCACTTATCAACTCATACGACAACGCTTTGCTATATACTGACTGGTTTATTAACAAGGTTATCACGATGGTTGAACAAACTCATCGACCTGCGGTAGTGGTGTATATCTCAGACCACGGAGAAAACCTATTGGACGACCAACGAAAAATGATGTTACATGGAGGGTATAGAACCAGCCGATGGGAATATCATGTTCCCTTGATAGTGTGGACTTCGGAAGAATACAACCAACTCTATCCCGACAAGTTGTCGGCTCTTGAGAACAACCGACACAAACGAATATCTACCATGACACTGTTCCATAGTATGTTGAGTTTAGAGGGGATAGAACATAAGCGTATTGATTCAACCATGTGCATTGATCAACAGGCACTTATTCATCAATCAGTATTGTATGGTTTGGATGGCAATTTGAAATGCATAGAACTTGAAAGATAAAATACTGAGAGATAATTTGCATATTTTAGAATAAATCACTACTTTTGCAAACGAAAACCATTCCTTTTGTACATATTAACACTTTATAATTATAAGACACGATGATGACGATTAACAACTACAATTTTGCTGGCAAGAAAGCAATTGTTCGCGTGGACTTTAATGTGCCACTCGATGAAAATGGTAAAATCACTGACGACACCCGTATTCGCGGTGCCCTTCCTACTCTCAAACATATTTTAGAGGCTGGCGGCGCATTGATTATCATGAGCCATATGGGTAAACCTAAAGGAAAAGTAGTAGCTAAATACAGCCTCTCTCAAATCGTAGAGGCAGTTAGCCAAGCATTAGGTACCCCTGTTCAATTCGCAGAAGACTGCGCCAAAGCATCAGAGCAAGCTGCTGCATTGAAAGCTGGAGAAGTATTGTTGCTTGAGAACCTACGTTTCTATGCAGAAGAAGAGGGTAAACCTGTAGGTATTGACAAAGAAGATCCTGCATATGAAGAAGCTAAAAAAGCGATGAAAGCAAGTCAAAAAGAATTTGCTAAGACTTTGGCAAGCTATGCAGACTGCTACGTAAACGACGCCTTCGGTACTGCACACCGCAAACATGCTTCTACCGCCGTTATCGCTGACTATTTTGATGCTGACAACAAGATGTTGGGCTTCTTGATGGAGAAAGAGGTACAAGCTGTTGATAACATCCTTAGCAACATCAAACGTCCTTTCACAGCTATCATGGGCGGTTCGAAAGTTAGTACCAAGATTGGTATCATTGAGAACCTCATGGACAAAGTGGACAACTTGATTCTTTGCGGTGGTATGACTTATACCTTCATGAAAGCACAAGGAGGACAAATAGGTGAATCTATCTGTGAGAATGATAAGTTGGATTTGGCTTTGGAGATTATGGCTCAAGCGAAAGCTAAGGGTGTGAACTTGGTTTTGGCAACCGATTGTGTAGCAGGCGACTCCTTCTCCAACGATGCTAATACCCAAATCTTCCCTGCCAAAGACATCCCTGCAGGTTGGGAAGGTATGGATGCTGGACCTGAAAGCCGCAAAGCATTTGCTGAGGCTATCCGTGGTGCTAAGACTATCCTATGGAATGGTCCTGCGGGCGTGTTTGAGTTTGACACATTCAGTGCTGGTTCCAAGGCTATTGCTGAGGCGATTGCAGAAGCTACCGACAATGGCGCTTATAGCTTGATCGGTGGTGGTGATAGCGTGGCTTGTGTTAACAAGTTTGGCATGGCTGACCGCGTTAGCTATATCTCAACCGGTGGTGGTGCGCTATTGGAGGCCATCGAAGGCAAAGTGCTACCAGGTGTAGCAGCTATCAAGGGTTAAAATACGATTATCCTATAGCAAACGGTAAGAGTTCAATAGTTTAGAGCGCCTCAAAAATGTTCTAAACTATTGAATTGCACATAGCACTATAAATCAAATAATCAACAACAAGTAATATTATGGAAGTTTCAGGAAAAATCATACAAGTATTGCCTCTTCAATCAGGAATCAGTAAGACATCTGGCAACCCTTGGCAACTACAGGCATACGTTTTAGAGACTCAAGAACAATACCCACGTAAGGTGCATTTTGAAATCTTTGGCGAAGATCGTATCAAGAACAATGCTTGCGAAATGGACGAGTTGGTCACTGTTTCTTTTGACATTGAAAGTCGTGAGTTCAATGGCAGATGGTACACCAGTATTCGTGCATGGAAAGTGCAAAAAGGCATCGTTGGCGAAGCAACTGCAGCAACAGCTACACCTGCAGCAGCACAAGAGGTTCACAACACTGTAGCCGCAGCACCTAATGTCACTCCATTTGATGCAATGCCATCCAATGATGATAGTGGTGATTTACCATTCTAATATAACGATATAATCTATGCGTCGGATTCATATTGGAATCATAGTCGCTATCTTATGCATTGTAACGGGCGGCACTATCTTATGTGTCGCCCGTTGGGATGTTTGGTTCGTAACCCCTGAACCACCCGCTTATACGGGGGATACGATACCATGTTATTTCAATACGTTTGGGCGAGAGCACGTCCCTGGTTTTGTGCAACATCAAGGAATATGGCAGGACACTATTGATGAGTCGCATTTGCGTTTTATCGTTTTTGGAGATGTACACAACCAAGTCGATTCCGCACAATGGGAAATGGTAGGAGCACGTCATGGACAAATTGACTTCTATGCACAGTGCGGGGACTTCATGGAACGTAGTCAGTTCTACTATAGCCAATTGCTGTGCCACTCGCTCCAAAGTTCACCTTTTGCCAACCTGCCATTGATAGCGTGCATCGGTAACCATGAGTATATCAAAGGTATCATCAAGCACCCCACTCCTTTGTGGTTGGAGTTGTTTCCTTGTCCAGCGAATGGTCCCAAACGTTTCTTGGGGACTACCTATTATGTTGATTTCGAATATGCACGGTATATTGTCATTGACACCAATCCACTATTGAGATTGTCCGATTATACTATCCTTAGCACATGGCTTCATAAGGTCATTTCCGAGGCTCAAGAGCGTTACACCATTGTCATGATGCATCATCCCGTCTATTCTTGCTCTATGGGAAGAAGCAATGTGGGAATAGCTTGTTTGTTGAAGCATGCTTTAGCTAAAGCCGATTTGGTTGTTTCTGGACATGATCATAACTATGCACGCAGGCTACCCTTTGTGGGAATCAGTAGTGCACGTAAATTTTACTTGCACAAGTTGCATGCTGACATGACGCGAGTAGGTTCAGGGTTCCAACACTATCTGCTGGTAGATATAACCGCAGACACCTTGCACATGCGCACGTATGAGATGAACGAAGGTTTTTTGTACGATGAAATCAAACTTATTCACCACGCTGATAGCCTTCGGATAGAAGACTTAGGGGTCAACCGAAACGAATATATTGATATACCAGACAAATACAAAGAGCGAAATGGATACAAGGTGAAGAAGTTCAACAAAAGAAGAGAAGAGCGCCTCGCTATGAAAACACCTTGTAGTCAAGAATAGTTATTATAGATACTTTCGTGGCGTTTGCCTAACAAAAGCAAAACGTTGCTGCACAAACATATAGCGATTAGACTTTTTGAAACCAAATTGAGTTTTATATCGTTATTTTTGTTACAATCTATTGTGTTTTCAACAATTTTTGCTACCTTTGCAGCATGTTTGAAAAGCTGCATGTCATAGCATCATTACTTTTACCTATACTCCTATCACTTTGTTGTGCGTGTTCTCCACGTACTATTCGTGATGCAAGGGCCATTGTCGTTCATGCCGATAGCCTTCGTGAAGTGCATCTGGTAGCACAAAATGAGTATGATGATAGTCTTCATTTAGCACAAGCTTATCATGTTTTAGATCGTTGGCAATGGTTCTATGCAGACGATTATGCACACGCATGTTATCATTATGGGCGTTTGCTTCGCTCCAAAGATGATTATGTGGGAGCTATGAAGGTGTTTATCAATGCTACACGCTCGCGAACGCGTGACCATCATATATTAGGTCGTGTGTATAGCAATATGGCGGAACTGGCACATTCAGTAGGTAATTTTCCATTGGCATATGACATGTTCGAGATTAGTACCAATCACTTCCTTCAAAAAGGTGACTCTTTGCTATATTATTATGGCTTGAATAATATGGCAGGCGAATTAGCTTGGCAAGAAAAGAGGGCAGAAACATGTGTGTTGTTAGATCGTATAAGAACTTATGATAATTACCATTTAAAAAGAAAAACAATAGAGACAGAAGCCATATTGTATCAAGCATTAGAAAAATACGATTCTGTTCTTGTTTTGATGAATACCTTATATGCAGATGGTTATTCTAACGTCATTGGTTTGATGATGAAAGCACGAGCTTTTAGTCATGTAGGTCAAACCGATTCTGCTATTTATTATGCCCAACAAGTAGTAGATACGTATCCAGATAATGCATATTTAATAGCAGCATATTATATTTTGTCACATGATGACCCATCTTTAGCTTCCGATAGCATTTTGACAATAACATCAGCTCGTGCAGATGCACAAAAAGCGTGGGGCTATTCGCATGGTGATTTGTCTCGAGCCATTCAACTACTGGAGCAAGAACTTGAGCGTCAACCTGATTTCGGATGGCTGTATA
>JAGBCD010000017.1 GCA_017938155.1 Paludibacteraceae bacterium
AGCGTTGCAATCCATAGAGCAGTCTGAGGCAAGTGCCTCCATAGAAAGCTGCCTCTTGAAAAAATCCGCCACGTGCCAATCCTGCTAATGTGACTTGCTGCATTACTTCGTATAGCGCGTTGCGCTTACCTTCCTCTCCAGGCATGGTATGCGCAGCTAACATTTGGTCAAATAGATTGTTCATTTTCGATAAATTTGATGATAGCTTCTAATGTAGCATGTTTATGCGAAAGTGTCGCCAAATGCTTCATGAGATTGATATTCATGGTTGAGATAGCATCCATGTCAAAACGCAAATCATTTTCCAACCACTCTGCTACTTCGCATTGATAGCGCATAGAGATGCCCGATGTGAATTGTGCCAAATCAAATAAAGCTTTCTCTGGAGTGGCAATCAAATAAGATACGTCTTCTTCGTTTTGAATCTGCACGCCCAACGATAGCCACTCTGCTGAACAATGTGTGTAGTAGAACTGTCCGATTGGTGTGTCGAAACTACGCGATGCTTTACTTGTTACAGATTGCACAGCATATACTTGCTCTGGAATCAGTCCGTAGTAGCGCAGTGCTGTTTGCATAGACACATAGCTGGGACCATATAGATGGTTTGCGATTAAGAATCGGTTGTGGGGCTTGTTAGAGTACTCCTCACTGAGGATATATAGTCCTTTTTTTAGGCGAATAATCTGTCCATCACTTACCAATAGGCGCGCTTTGTCAGTGATGTGTTGATGGCTAGGGAAAAAGGACTTTAACACACCTAAGTCAAAAGGGATACGACCGATTTTTCTTAATGAGTTGTGCATATTAAGCAGTTACGTTTTTAATAGAAAAACGACAATAAATCGTTTATCTGTTTGGATTTTCGCTGCAAAGGTACTGAAAATCTTTTATATATGCAAATGTTTTTTGTAATCAATCGTGTATTTGGCGCAAATTCAATACGCCGTTTGGCTATTCCTGGTTTAACGAAATAGGTATACTGTAAGTTAGGCGACCTGAAGGAGTGCGACGGAACGCACTCCGAGCGTAGCGCCCGAAAAGTCCCCACTTTGAGGAATCAGCGCAAGCATAGAACATAACAGGGACATCTCTGGGCTTTCACTTTCCCGTTTTTCAGTGTGCCTCTATATATTATAGTGGTGCTGAATACTCAGTGTTTTAGTGGTTCTGTGCTAAAGAATCGCTTGCGATTAATCGTTCAAGCCCATTGGGCGAGATAAGACGATTGTGCCGAAGATTTGCGGTAATTATGTAAGAATAACCTCTAAAGCACAGATCAAAATACCTCTAAAACACCGAACAAAACATCTCAAAAACACCGAATAGTTTGCGTATGTGCATTTTTTGTTGTACCTTTGCGGCGAAATTAACAAATTTGTAAAAAACAATTTTGTAAAATTACACAACTATGAAGTTTTACGGAAGAAATCAAGAGATTGTCAGATTGTTGCAATTAGATGAGCAATCTCATACCACATCAGTATTTACCTTGCTATTAGGTCGTAGAAGAACTGGTAAAACAACCTTGGTAAAACATGCTTTTCAGAGCAAGCCATTGTTGTACTTCTTTGTGTCGTCCAAAACGGAAGCGATGATTTGCAAAGAATTTCAACAATCCATAGAGTCGCTACTTGGTTTCCATATTTATGGGCAAGTGGACAAGTTTGCAAGTTTGTTGCGCGAATTGATGATATATAGCCAGCAACACCATGTAATACTTATGATAGATGAGTTTCAACGCTTGTATGACATCAATCCCGCCATTATGTCAGAGATACAGGATGTGTGGGATACTTATAAGGACAAAGCTCATATACATTTGATTGCTTGTGGTTCTGTTTATTCGATGATGTTAAAAATATTTCGAGATAAGAAAGAACCCCTATTTGGTAGAGCAACAGCTGAGATACGATTGCAACCATTTTCAACGGAACTCTTGAAGCAAATATTATCAGATAGCAATCCGAACTACACCTCTGAAGATTTGTTAATGCTTTATACGATAAGTGGTGGCGTTGCAAAGTATGTCGAATTATTGATAGATGCAGGCGCTACCAACAAGGATACCATGATTGATGCCGTTTGCCAAAATGGTTCGGTTTTCTTGAACGAAGGATCGGAATTGTTAGTGGGTGAGTTTGGCAAACGCTACCAAGTATATTTTAGCATCTTAGAGTTAATCGCCAATGGTATGACCAGTCAATCGCAGATTGATAGTATTCTTGGCACTAATTCGGGGCGCTATCTCAATACGCTGGAAGAAGAATACAATCTAATACAAAAGGTGCGTCCGATGTTTGCAAAACCCAATTCGCACGGAATAAAATATGCAATACACGACAATTTTTTGACATTTTGGTTTCGTTTTATTGAGTCTAATCGTTCGTTGGTAGAAATGGGCAAGATGGACTTACTCAAAGAAATCGTTCATAACGGCTATGCTCAATTTAGTGGTTGGATGCTTGAACGCTATTTCCGTCAAATGTATGCCGAAAAAGAGCGTACTACAGAAGTCGGTCGTTGGTGGAACACTCGCAGCGAAGATGAAATAGATATGATAGCTATAGAGCGTTTGGATAAGCGTGTTACGGTTGCAGAGGTTAAGCGTAATGCGAATAAGATCAATATAGAGGCTACCAAAGAGCGATTTGCCAATATCCGCCCTCATTTCAGAGGATACGAGATAATCTTCATACCTTTAAGTTTAGAAGATATGTAATTTTTCTTTACAATACCTCAAAGAGTAGTATTACCTAATACCAACTCTGCATAATTGGTTACTATTAAGCTGATTATGCGGAGTTATCTTATTACTTATTAACCTTATCGCCTCCACTCCACGGACTTCCTACGAACACATTCTCATACCTCCTCAAAAAGTCCGCAGAAACTTATCACTTATCACTTATCACTTATAGTTCATAACTAGTCTAACCCTTTCTTCTGAAAATCAATACTCCATTCTCAATAAATGATAAGACTGTTATGGGCTTTCGGTGGCACTAACTATAGTTGGCAAGAACTTATCCGCTCTAAGCCTAATGTTAGGTTAATTGATAATATATGTGTACTTTGTTTGTTGCTCGGAGATGTCATATACAAGCCATAAACAATCCTTACCTATCATCCAGCAGCAGGCATGACTATACTCTGTTACATCATAATATCCGCAACTACCATAGATGCGGTTACATGCTTGACGAATAGCATTGTAACTTGCTACAGGCATTTCAAGTGTATAAGAAAATTGATAGATGCGTTGATTTTCTAATTGAATATTGATATTGATAGTATCAGTTTCTATGATTTCTGCATCTGTATCTATTACTTCCGTGAAATATGCTTGCATGGCTATTTCCTTTTCCGAAATATGTTGAATCGTGTTGGTATCTATTGTTATAGGGAAATGATAACCATGTGCTTGCTCCATAAAATCCTCGAATGTATCATCAATATATAGACCAAATACTTGTGGTTTAGAATGTTGGCAAGATATAAATATGAATGTCGTTAGCAGAAGGTAAAAGCTCTTTTTCATAATAGTAATATACCTAATATTGTATTATTTCAGTATGTTTATATACGTTCATTTCTCCAATCATAAATATATTCTTCGGAAGATAGATTTTTTCTAGGGAGGGGCACTCCCAAAATACATTATCTCCAATGTGACTCACACTTCTTGGGATAGTTATAGAGATTAGGCTTACACAATCTCCAAAAGCATAATCACCTATAATTTTTATACTACTTGGTAGAGATATTGATTCTAAAGCAGAACATCTACTAAATGTGCTATCACCAATACTTGTTAAAGTATTTGGAAGCTGAATATTAGATAATTTAGTACATCCTTCAAACATTCCTTCTAGCGCAGAAACTGATTCAAATGGAGAATCATACCGTACATCTATTGTATATTTTTCTAATTTTGTTATCCCCTCTGGAATGATTATAGATTCAAGAGAACGACAATAACTAAAAACAGAACATCCGATGCTATCCATTCTTTTTGGCATTTTGATTGACATTAAGTTAGCGCATGATTTAAATGCTTCATTCTCTATAATCCCTACATTATCGGGAATAGATAGATTTCTAATGGAAGAGCAACCGTAGAAAGCTCTCTCTCCAATATAGTTCACACTATTTGGAATATTTATAGATGTTAGTCCTATGCAATTAGAGAAAGCAGAAGTACCTATTTGTGTTACAGTATCAGGAAGAATAACTGAACTTAGGGATTCACATCCGCTAAAAGCATAATCACCAATTCCAGAAACCATAAATCTATATCCTGCATAAATAATTTCTTCTGGAATGATTATATCAGTAAATGTATATTTATCATCTTCATTACAACAAACTTCTACAGAACGATTATATGCTGATTGGTAGTACAATTCATCTATCTTAAATATACCATTTTGCAATACCAGAGCACGTGCTTCACTAAGTCCTTTAGTATCAAGAATGATATTGTCCAATTTTGAAGAAGTGTCTGTTAATACTATTACAGTTTCATCAAAAATAGTTCTATCATCTATTGCTACTACTTTACGCAAATACTCTCCAGCTGGAAGCGAAATCTTTGTCAATTTTGATTCTTCCAAGATTTGGATTTCTTCGTCATCAATAAATAATTTACAAGGACGATTAACACGAATTTTATAAGTGACCATGTTTTTCATGCGTTCAATAAAAATGTATTCTTGTAACAATAATTGAAGAATATTTGTTAAGTTTCACTAAAAGCGACACCCCTTAGAGATTTATGGTCTAACAAAGGTAATGCTTCACGACTTAACATAGTGCTTTATAATCAATATTAAGTAACGTCCTAAAATAAGAACTACTACGCTTATCCAACTTGCATAACAGGCGTGCTTCGATAAATCGTCTTTAAAATACTTTCTTCTCTCTTCATATACAAGCATCTCATTCACTCCTGTTTTCTCTGTTATCCTTTCCTTTGTATATGTTTCAACCCATTTTTCGCCTGAAAATCTAGCAAAGTCATGAGCTAACCCTCCTCCTTCTTTTTTTACAGGTTCCAATTTTGGAACGTCTATCCAGCGTTCAGTATATCTATATTTGTATCGTTCTGGTATTTTTTTATCATATCTGCTTTCATTTAATGGTGTATAATAAACTTTTTGTATATCTCTTCGATGATAAGTCCTAAAGCCAATTAAATAAATAAGTACAAATACAACTGCGACACATAATAGTTTAGCATTACATACTATTTCTTTGGCAATTATAGGTTTATATTTGTCCCAAAAGAATTTTATATTGAATTTTGGCTTTTTTATTTTTGTTTTTATTAGTTCTATTCTCAATGGCTCATTGGGTGCATTAGATACGATACAATTAATAGATTGCGTTTGCTGGGTCATCACTTTAGCAGTGTCGCCTATTTCATTCACAGGTGAACCACAAAATTGACAGAACTTTGAATCGTCTAAAATTTCCTTTCCACAAAATCTACAAAACATATGCTTGCTATTATAGTTAGATGTTAATTTTTGCGCAAAGGTAGTAAAATGTTTTGGATTGCTCAAGGTTTTTCCTAATCAGCACTGATTTTATTATAGAAAACAAACCAAAAAAGACAATACTTGAGGTTTATCCAAAGTATTGTCTCTCTCAATGCAAAACGCCAAGTGTCTGTTAGAGGCGGGCTTATTCTACAACATTACTTCTGGTAGTAATATAATATGTGATTTGGCTTATGTAAGTACCAATAGAATATACGATATCTTCGCCATAATCAATATGAGTAATGTCCATACCTAATTCACGAAATATCTGACAAATGATAGAGAGAATCTCCTCTTCTGTCTTAATAGGGGTGGGGTCGTCTACCTGCCTAATTCGCTCTAGAGTATTAACTCTGTTTATTAGTACGGTTTTTAGCTTTGAATTTTGAACACAACCATACAATGTTACCTCGTAACGATTGCATTTCAAGATAAAATGAATTTTAGTCATATTTTTTTTGTTTTTGATTTTTAAGTTTGTTAAAAATATATTTATCATACATATTTTTATTAAACGGTTAAACATATTCGCTACATTAATACCTCTAATCTGTAATTAGATACTCAGTGGAGCGATACACGACATCTACTCGCATTACAGATGTAATAAGGTTATTATACATACCTTAATATCACTAAAATCTTTCGGAAGAATATTATTGACAGATTTGCCTTAAAAAAGTATCACCAGCAACAGCTTGGAGTAATATAATGTTTCTATTATAGTCTCTTAAATGACTAATAATTAAAAACACAAGTATAGTATCACTATAATTAAAAGTAATATCTACAGACCTAAAGATTGGTATGTAAAGATAGTGTGCATTTATGATATATGCAAATATTTTGCAGAATATTTTTATTCTTTTTGATGGCAAAGCTAATAACAGCTTCGTTAGAATAATACTCTTGGTGAGAAGGATATTAGTTAGTATTTTTTAAGGCGAATTTTGGATTTTGCTAGTATCTTGAATTGAGCAAATAAAATGCCATTTATGCGATTTTTGCATAAATGGCAGGGGCTTATAACGCTATATAATATGTCGGGCAATGGTATCGTTGCGGATTAACTATAAACTATGAGTGATGAATGATAAGTAATTTTAGTGGGTTAGTATTGTTTTATTATTATTCATCCATTCTTGGTACAAGGCAACGGGACCTTCGTGCCAGCGTTTGGTGCTCTCTTGCTCCAATTGTTTGTACATATCAGAAGAGTATATTAGGCGCATGGCTTCAATGACACTGATATGCTTCTCTGCACACAACATGTCCGCTAACCAACTCACTTTGGAAGGCAAAAGCAAATGCAAATTATTTTGGGTCACTTCGGTCATAAGAGAATCTCGTGCGCTTTGGTAAATGTTAATAGTTGTAATGCTTGCTCCGTGTGAAACAAATATTGATCAACTAATTCATAAGTCTTCAACTCTGCAAGCAAGTTTTGTTTGCTCATCAATCCACCTTCGTACAACGCAAAGCATGTATAAACACGGTCATTTGCCACAGGACCATATACAATATCATAATCGTGTACAAAGTCCTTGTTGAGGCGGTTGTTCATCACAAAATCAATCCATTCGTCGGTAGGAGATTCAAAGAGCAAACACTTAACTGATTGCAACTTATCTATGTTCAATTCGTATTCATTGACAAAGCCTTTTGCAGCACGGTTGCCCTTCATCTTTCTACGCACCCATTCCTCGGCTTGCTCATACGAAGTCGTGGTATAAAATCCGCTACCATAATCAAGGGTACGATTGGGTTCGCGAATCTCAGGTGTCTCAATACACTCTAAACTACCGTGATAAACTTTCATTGTTTTCGCTGATTGATATAGTTGTCAATATCTTCTACAATCCATTGCGCACTTTGCGTGTGCAGTACCTCATAAAACTCCTCCAGATATTCCATTACACCATATTTGTCCAGTTCAAGCATTGCCTGCTCGCCTGTTAAATGGTGTTTTTGCTTGTATTGCTCAATGCAAAAAGAGATGAAATATGAGATTTTGTTACTGCGCATTTCAAATTTTCTAAAAATTTGGGTTCAAAGATACACCTTTTTTTTGTGATGTGCAAATAAAGACGCTTTTTTGGGGCGATTTTTCTTGTGTGGGGTATATAGTATAAGGTGTAAAGGTTAAGGAAGAGAGTAAATCATTTTAGGAAATCAAGTCACCTCTCTTATAGGACTATGAAGTTTCGGGGAATGTGAGACCGAAAAAACGATTTAATAATTTTTTAATATTTTCTTAATACCTATATAACATCATGGTATTACTTTTGCACTGGATTTGAAAGAAGACATTCAAATTACCCTTAAAACCCTTAGAACTTTTAGAACTCTTAAATACATACATTTATGGGAATTTTACAGATTTTTACGCTCCTTGGAGCACTCGGAATGTTCCTCTACGGAATGAACTTAATGTCATCGGGTTTACAAAAAGCCGCAGGTGATAGACTACGCGGATTCTTGTCTGCCATGACATCTAATCCGTTCAAAGGTGTACTTACAGGACTGGGCATCACCACCGTCATCCAATCTTCTTCTGCCACAACGGTGATGGTGGTGAGTTTTGTCAATGCAGGACTGCTGACCCTCACGCAAGCAATAGGCGTGATCATGGGTGCGAATATCGGTACAACCGTTACCGCATGGTTGGTAGCGTGGCTCGGATTCAAAGCCGACATCTCTATTCTGGCTATTCCATTGATGCTGTTCGGTTTCTTGTTCTCTAACTCAAAGAAGAACAAACATCAAAACATTGGCGAACTCATCGTGGGCTTCTCGCTGCTGTTCCTCGGTTTGTCGTTCATGAAAGAGTCGGTGCCAGATTTGCGCGAGACACCACAAGTGCTGGAGTTCGTGCGCAACTGGTCAAGTTATGGCTTTGGTTCGGTACTGCTATTCCTGGCGTTCGGTACGATACTGACATTGGTGCTGCAATCTTCTTCTGCCACTATGGCAATCACACTCATCATGCTGAGCATGGGTTGGATACCTTTCCACATGGCTTGTGCGATGGTATTGGGTGAGAATATCGGTACAACCATCACCGCGAATATTGCAGCCGCAGTGGGTAACACGCAAGCCAAACGTGCAGCGATGTCGCACACGATTTTCAATGTGTTTGGTGTGATTTGGGCATTGATCTTGTTCAAGCCATTTACAGCGTTGGTGGGTAAAGTGATCGAACTCTTTGGCTTGCCTAACCCAGCAGCAGAAGGATTTACAGTAGTAGAGGGTAGTGCAGACACGAGTACCGCAGCATTGTACGGATTGAGTATGTTGCACACCCTATTTAATACGATCAACACTTTTATTCTCGTTTGGTTTATTAAACTGATTGAGAAAGCCGTGGTGTGGATTATCAAGCCAAAGAACCAAGAAGCAGAGCCGTTCCGCCTCAAATATATCACTGCGGGACCGTTGGCTACGCCAGAATTGGCAGCTGCGCAAGCGTTTGACGAGATTGTACATTTCGCACAGATTTCTCGCAATGGCTTGGGCTACGCTAAACAAGCGATTGCTGCCGATGCGAAGCACTTTGAAGAACTGCGCGAGAAACTGGTGAAATACGAGGAGATTTCCGACCGTATCGAATATGAGATCGCTGCCTTCCTCAACGGTGTGTCCGCAGGTGATATCAGCGAAGCAACGAGCGTGAAAATCAAAGCGATGTACAAGATTATCGGCGAGTTAGAATCGTTGGGCGATTCGGGCGAAGCGATTAGCCGTATGCTTAACCGTCGCAATGAGCACAACAAGAGCTTTGACGCAGTGACTATCGAGAAGATTAACTCAATGATAGAGAAGGTGGATAGTGCGTATGAAGTGATGATTGCTAACCTGAATGCTGCGCACGAGGGTACGCTGACCAATATTGCGAATGCATATGATGCTGAGGAGCAAATTAATGCACTGCGCAACGAACTGCGCGAAGCAGAGATTGAAGCGCTGGAAGACAACCAAAAGAACTATCAAACAAGTGTCTATTACATCGATATTATCAACGAACTTGAGCACATGGGCGACTTCATGATTAATGTATCGCAAAGCTTGGAGAGAGCGTTTGTTGAGAAATAATTAAAAGTTATTATAACAAACATTAGGTATCAACCCTGTCAGTTGGCAGGGTTGATTTGTTTTTATATAAATTGGTAGCACTATATTCTTAATTCTTATCTCACCTTCGGTTCAAACGATTGCTACTTATCTCACCTTCGGTTCAAACGATTGCTACTTATCTCACCTTCGGTTCGAACGAACGATTATTCGCAGAGCGAATTTTCAAACTCCCTAATTCAAAACAAAGCAAAGCAATACGAATAGAGATGCTTTTTTGTGTTCTAAAGATGCCTTTTTTGCTTTTTACATACATTGCGAACGCTTTTTTTTTGAAAAAAAGCAAAAGATATTTTATTTATTAAAAAAAAAGCACTATCTTTGTCGGCTGTAGGGTGTTTGGGCTGAAAAATATACTCTCAATGCCCTTGCGAATGAATTTTTATATCGAAATTATTACAAAACAATAACTTTTATTGATACATTAATTTTTTATCAATCATGGCAGAAGAAAAATTGAACATGTTAGCAGATTTTCCAGCCATCTCAACCAAGACTTGGAAAGAGAAAATTATTGCTGACCTCAAAGGCGCTGATTTTGACAAGAAACTTGTTTGGCGCACCGCTGAAGGCTTCAATGTACAGCCTTTCTATCGTAAAGAAGACCTCAAAGGGCTTAAAACTACTGTTTCTGCACCAGGACAATTTCCTTACGTGCGTGGAACTAAAGAAAACAACGAATGGGCTATTAGACAAAACATCTGTGCTTGCAAGAACGCAAGAAAAGCTAATGCTAAGGCATTGGAAGTTCTTGGCAAGGGTATCACTGCTTTGGGCTTCTGCCTAAATAAGGAGAAACTTAACTATAGATTCATCAAAAATCTATTGGCTGATATTCCTGCTGACAAAGTAGCTATCAATTTCTCTATCTGCGCTTGTGGCGCTGCGCAACTCGCTGGTATCTTGGTTCGTTACTACGGCCGCATGGGTTATAACGTAAAACAACTGGTTGGTTCTATCAACGTTGACCCAATCAAACAAATGTTGGTGAAGGGTAAACCTCTCTCACGTGAGCAAGTTGTTAACAAGATTGTTGATGTGGTAAAAGCTGCCAAATCTTTACCAGGCTATCGTGTTGTTGGTGTCAACACCATCGCTCTCAACAATGCTGGTGCATACTGCGCACAAGAACTTGCATACGCTTTGGCATGGGGCGCTGAATACATGACAATGCTTACTGATGCTGGTATTGCTAACTACAAAGCTGCTAAGGCTATCCGCTTCAATATGGGCGTAGGTGGCAACTACTTCATGGAAATAGCTAAGTTCCGTGCTGCTCGTCTCTTGTGGGCTAAGATTGTAGAAGCATACAAAGCGCCTATCTTTACTACAGCTCTCAAAGAAGCTGCTAAGATGAACGTGTCTGCTGAGACAAGCCGCTTCAATATGACTGTGTTTGATGCTTATGTTAACTTGCTACGTACACAAACAGAGACAATGTCGGCTGCTATCGCTGGAGTAGATGAGATTACCGTTACTCCTTTCGATGCTACATATGAAGTGCCTACAGAGTTTGCAGAGCGTATCGCACGTAACCAACAACTCCTACTCAAAGAAGAATCACATTTCGATAAGGTGGTTGACCCTGCTGCTGGTTCATATTATATCGAGAACCTTACTGACGCATTGGCTAACGAAACTTGGAAACAATTCCTTGCTATCCAAGAACAAGGCGGTATGTACCAAATGGTAGCGGAAGGTAAAGTACAAGAGCAATTCCAAGCTAACCTCACCAAACGTTTGGATGATGTGGCTAAGAGAAAAGAAGTGTTACTTGGCTCTAACCAATTCCCTAACTTTACAGAGAAGGCTGGCAAGAAAATCAAAGAAACAGGATGTGGATGCGGTTGCTGCAAAACAAAACCAGAAGGCGCTATCGCTACATTGCCTGTCGCTCGAGCTGCTGAAGAGTTCGAAACACTACGTCTCGAAACAGAAGCACAAAAGAAACAACCTGTGGCATTTATGCTCACCATCGGTAACTTGGCTATGCGTATCGCACGTGCACAATTCTCTTGCAACTTCTTAGCTTGCGCTGGTTACAAAGTAATTGACAACAATGGCTTCAAAACTATTGCTGAAGGTATCAAAGCTGCACGCAAAGCGAAAGCTGATATCATCGTACTATGCTCAAGTGATGACGAATATGCTACATTAGCTCCAGAAGCTTGGAAGAAATTGCAAGGTGCCAAAGAGACATTCATCGTGGCTGGTGCTCCTGCTTGCATGGAAGAACTACAAAAACTCGGTATTGAAAACTTCATCCATGTACGTGTAAATGTTCTTGATACACTCAAAAAACTTAATGCTCAACTTCTAAATAAATAATGCGATCATGAAACCAAATTTTAAAGATATTGATATTAAGAAAGTGGCTGCTTCGCATGTAGAAGGAGCTAATGAAGCAAACTGGAAAACACCTGAGCTCATCGATGTTAAGCCAGTTTATACCAAAGAAGACCTCGAGGGTATGGAACACCTCAACTACGCTTCAGGTATTCCACCATTTTTGCGTGGCCCCTATAGCGCTATGTATCCTCTCCGCCCTTGGACTATCCGCCAATACGCAGGTTTCTCTACTGCTGAGGAGTCTAATGCGTTCTATCGCCGTAACTTGGCTTCTGGTCAAAAAGGTCTCTCTGTAGCATTCGACCTTCCAACTCACCGTGGTTACAACGCCGACAACATGCGCGTGGTTGGTGACGTGGGTAAAGCAGGTGTGTCTATCTGCTCACTCGAGGACATGAAAGTGTTGTTCGCTGGTATTCCATTGAACAAGATGTCTGTGTCTATGACCATGAACGGTGCCGTTCTTCCTATCCTCGCGTTCTATATCAACGCAGGTTTGGAACAAGGCGCTAAACTCGAAGAGATGGCAGGTACTATCCAAAACGACATCCTCAAAGAGTTCATGGTACGTAACACCTATATCTATCCTCCTAAGTTCTCTATGAAGATTATCGCTGATATCTTCGAATATACCTCACAAAACATGCCTAAGTTCAACTCTATCTCTATCTCTGGTTACCACATGCAAGAGGCAGGTGCTACCGCTGATATCGAGTTGGCTTACACCTTGGCTGACGGTATGGAATACCTCCGCGCTGGTGTGAATGCAGGTATGGACGTTGATACTTTCGCTCCACGCTTGTCATTCTTCTGGGCTATCGGTATGAACCACTTCATGGAGATTGCTAAGATGCGTGCTGGTCGTATGTTGTGGGCTAAGATCGTGAAGTCTTTCGGTGCAAAGAACCCAAAATCAATGGCATTGCGTACGCACTGCCAAACATCTGGTTGGTCACTCACCGAGCAAGATCCATTCAACAACGTAGGCCGTACCTGTATCGAGGCTATGGGTGCTGCGTTGGGTCACACCCAATCATTGCACACCAACGCACTCGACGAGGCTATCGCATTGCCAACTGACTTCTCTGCTCGTATCGCTCGTAACACACAAATCTACATCCAAGAGGAAACCAAGGTATGTAAAGCTATCGACCCATGGGCAGGTTCATACTATGTTGAGCAACTCACTCAAGAACTCGCAGACAAGGCTTGGGCACACATCCAAGAGATTGAGAAACTTGGTGGTATGGCTGCTGCTATTGAGACCGGTATTCCAAAAATGCGTATCGAGGAGGCTGCTGCGCGCACACAAGCACGCATCGACTCTGGCGAGCAAAAGATTATCGGCGTGAACGAGTATCGCTTGGCACAAGAAGATCCTATCGATATTCTCGAAATTGATAACACTGCAGTACGCGAAGAGCAAATTGCAAGACTTAAAGACTTGCGTGCTAATCGTGACGAAGCTGCTGTACAAGCTGCTTTGGCAGAGATTACTGCCACTGTACAAGAGTGGGCAGATGGTAAAAAATGCTCCAACAACTTACTTGCTCTTGCCGTTAAGGCTGCTGGTCTCCGCGCTTCATTGGGCGAGATATCTGACGCTTGCGAGAAAGTGGTTGGTCGCTATTCAGCAACTATTAGAACTATTTCAGGCGTGTACGCATCAGGAACTAAGAATGACGAGTTCTTCGTTAAGGCACAAGAACTCACAGCAGAATTTGCTAAGAAAGAGGGTCGTCAACCTCGTATCATGATTGCTAAG
>JAGBCD010000002.1 GCA_017938155.1 Paludibacteraceae bacterium
TTTATCTGTTTGCTTTTGGGAGAGCGGAGGTACGAGTTGCTTCAACGATGACAAAGTCATCGGTCTACGCAATCTCGTTACCGAACGCGGTGTCATCGGTCAATGCGACCTTATTGTCGAACGCGCGAGCAAAGCGAATTTACAAAATTCTTAATTCTTAATTCAAAATTCAAAATTCAAGCTTCCCCACACCAGCGCCCATACAATAAAGCGAGCGCTTTTGCCAACAAACATCCAAAGTGCGGTTTTCCAAAAATGTACTCTATAAAAACCCAGCACTATAGCAAAAACATCTCCTACAAACGGTACCCATGTCAGCAAAGCAAGCATAGGTCCCCATTGAGACACCCTAAGTTTATGTTTATCCAGTGTTTCTTTCGTCACACCCATCCTGTTCATCCACTCCCATTTGGCCATTCGTCCAATACCATAAGAAGTGAGTCCACCCAAGAAATTGCCTACGATAGCAACACTTACTGCAATATACGGATTAGCCCCTGCGGCAAGCATTGCAATCAGCAATACATCCGCACTAAAAGGAATAATCGTTGCAGCACCAAAGGAGCCAACAAAAAGTCCTATATATCCTAATTCTAACAGCCAATCCATGCAAAAAAAATTCCCCCTCAGCGAGAGGGGGAATAGATTAAAAAGGTTATTACTTGATTGGCTTATCTTGCAATTCCCACCCTGTTAGCGTTGCTACATAAGGCAAGAAGACGTGAGCCAACTTTTGATGTCCTTGATAATTAGGATGCGAACTTGCACCAAGGTCGGTATCATTATCATGATGCAATGCTGGGTTGCAACCCAAATAGGTTACATTCTTCAACCCACATGCATTGGCCATATCGCGCACATAAATAAATAGATATTCGTGGCTCTTGCATGTGCAACACAAGATAGGATGATCCTCACCATAATTTTCCTTGATTTGCTTCAACAAACGATTGTAATGCTTAGCAAAAGCCTCGTATTTAGGTTGCATGCTTACAGAGAAATCATTCGCACCAAGATAGATAATCGTCATTGCTGGTTTGAAATTGGATTGCTTAGCATCCCAATCTTTGGCCATGGTTGAATCCATATCAAAGGTCTGTTGATATCTATCAGGCATATACCATCCAGCAAACTTCGTATTGTAATTGCGAGCTATTCCCATACCAGAGTGTGCTATCGCAACATAATCGGCATCAAAATAGCGCGCCAAGATAGCAGCATACGTTTTAGAAGCATTCTCTGTTTCTGGTTTGAATGGATCACGCGCCACACTATTCTCCGAACCATAACCACAAGTATAAGAATCACCTACAAACTCCAGCTGTCTACTTTTGAGAGGTTCTGCTTGAGTCAACTCACCATTCACAAGCACTTGATGGATAGTTGTAGTACCTTGTTCACCCTCTGTACGTTTTTGGATGGTAACGGTGTGTTGTCCTTTTTTCTTCGCTGCAAAGAGCGTAATCACAGTATCTTGTCCATGTACGGCTATGACTTGGTCTGGTTCTGCAGCCATAGGTTTGTCGATCCAAACATTGTAATAATTCTTATGGGTATCGGACACCTTAAGTGCCAATTGATTGCCTTTGAAGGCAAAACGGATATACGTAGCAGTCCAGTCAAAAGACACCTCGTGATTTTCAACCCATGTGCGACCTACATACGTGATGCGTGGGTCATCTGCAGGCACTACTTCTTGTGCATGCAGTGCAGTTAGATTCGCTCCTAAAACAAGCAAAAGAGCAAGGATGATTTTCTTCATGATGATTATGTTTTTCGTTATTATTCAAATGCTCCCATTTGCAACATCGACACCTCTTTGGGGGTGAGGAAGCGATACTTGCCTCGTGCCACATTCTTCTTGGTCAATCCTGCAAAACTAACACGGTCCAATTGCATAACCTTGTAACCTACTTTTTCAAACATTCTTCTCACAACACGATTTTGTCCTGAGTGAATCTCCAAACCTATATGTAGGCGGTCTTCTTTGGGAAACTCCAAGGCATCTGGGACAATGCGTTCATTGTCCAATACAATACCATCGCGCAACAATTGCTCGTCATCTTCCAACAATTCACGATCCAAAGTCACAGCATATATTTTTTTCTTTCCAAACTTAGGATGCGTCAACTTGGCTGCCAAATCACCATCGTTGGTTAATAGCAACACTCCTGTCGTGTTTCTATCCAATCGACCTACGGGATATATACGTTCGGCACACGCGTTGCGCACGATATCCAACACAGTGCGTCTCTCTTCTGGATCGTCAGTAGTAGTAACCGTATTCTTGGGTTTGTTGAGCAATATATATACTTTCTTCTCACGTCTCACAGGTTGATTGTGAAACATAACCTTGTCGGTTGGTAGCACCTTGGCTCCTAAGTTCTCTACCACTTCTCCGTTTACTGTGATTACACCTGCTTGGATAAAGTCGTCCGCCTCACGTCTTGAGCAGATACCTGCATTGGCCAAATATTTGTTCAAACGTATTGGCTTGGTAGGATCTTCATAAGCTTGTTTGTATTCAAACGCTTTCTTCTTGGAATAGACATTGGCATTACGTTTCACATTGGGTCTAAAAGTTGTACCATCGGATTGCTCTGTAAAACGAGGACGCGAAATTCGCTCCTTATCAGTTGCGCCATAATAGTTCACTTTCTCACCCATACGGGAAGTGTGAACACGTTCTGAACGAGGTTGGGTAGAAGACATATCACGCTTGAAACGAGGTCTTTGACGACCATTATTATCAGCACGATTATCTTGTGAAAACTCACTAAAACGGGGTCTTGCACCACCATTGAAAACAGGTTTGTTTGCGTCATTACGCTCACGAGGATTCTCATCTTTACGGTAGCCCTTCGGACGCCACGAATTTTTGTTCTTATCAAACATACTAATAAATAGTTTTTATGTGGATAGTTCCTAAATATTGAGAATGATTATAAATTCATTTTTTCAACTATCTCTCCTCTTCATTACTTTCAACAACACAAGGCTCTAAGGAATAACCTGGAGCCTATACGTTGTCAATCATACATCTATCTGTTTAAGCTTCTGCAGCTTTTTCGATAGCCAATTTACCACGATAATATCCACAAGTTGGACAAATGGTGTGATAAATGTAGTGTGCACCACAGTTAGGGCAAATAGCCAATGCTGGCATTTTAGCCACGTCATGAGTACGACGTTTCGCTTGTCTGGTGTGCGATTGTCTTCGTTTAGGATGTGCCATAATTATTTTTCTTTTTTAATTTTTAATACAATAATAATTCAGTTAGTATGCTTCGGGGTCTTCGTCAGTACTACATAAGTGATTTTGGAGAAGTGCATCCATGTCTGGATTGCAATCACCTATGGGGTGACAATGTACCAACGGAAGATTAACAACTATCAACTCATACGCCAACCAATCAAGGTCAAGACTATTAGAACGCTCATCCACTTCTACCATTTCATCCAACGATACGGAGAGCTCCATCCGATCCAAACAACGATCACATATTACACTAACGTTACCTTGGGCCTCAATCGACAAATCAAAATCGTCCTCCCTCAAATTCAATCGTGCCACACAAGACACATCCCCACCTACGATTTCTGATTTTTCTAACGCAGCAAAGAAATCATCATTCAGCTGAAAATCAAACTGATAGTGTCCTATCTCATATTTAGACAACTCTATCTTATGTACATCAACTGCATGCATATTCCATTCGTATTGCGCAAAAACGGCTGCAAAGGTAGTACATTTTTTTCAAAAATCTTAGCAACTTTTGAACTGATCCAAGAAACGAATATCGTTTTCACTGAACAGCCTCAAGTCTTTAACTCGATACTTGAGATTAGTAATACGCTCCACACCCATACCAAATGCATAACCAGAGTAAACCGTACTATCTATACCACAACTCTCCAACACATTAGGATCAACCATTCCACACCCTAATATCTCAACCCATCCTGTACCTTTGCAGAATGCACAACCCTTGCCACCACACAAGTCACAAGAGATATCCATCTCAGCACTGGGTTCGGTAAATGGGAAATAACTTGGACGTAAACGTATCTGCGTATCAGGACCAAACATCTCCTTGGCAAAATACAAAAGCACTTGCCTCAAGTCCGCAAAACTTACATTCTTATCTATATAAAGTCCCTCTACTTGATGAAAAAAGCAGTGGGCACGTGCAGAGATTGCTTCATTTCGATATACACGTCCTGGACATAAAACACGAATAGGAGGTTTTTGTGAAGTCATCACACGTGTTTGAACACTGGATGTATGCGTACGCAACAAAACATCTGTAGGCTTTTGTTCACCTTTCTCTTTCTCTATGAAGAACGTATCTTGCATGTCTCTCGCAGGATGCTCTGGAGCAAAATTAAGCATACCAAACACATGCTTATCATCCTCCACTTCGGGACCATCTGCCACCGTAAAACCAATACGCGCAAAGATATCCACAATCTGCTCTCTAACCAAGCTCAGTGGATGACGTGTTCCTAACACAATCGGATCGGGAGTACGAGTCAAATCCTGCTTGTCCTGTTGCATTTTTTGTGCCTCAAAAACCTCTTTGAGCTCCGCAATCTTCACTTCTGCTAATTGACGCAATGCGTTCAACTCCTGCCCCATAGCGGCCTTTTCTTCCTTAGGCACCATACGAAACAAATTGAATAATTCGGTAATCTCACCTTTCTTGCTGAGATATTTGATACGAAGCGCTTCCACTTCATCATAACTCGCTGCTGTCAAATTGCGCAACTGTTCTTGTATATCGGCTATACGTTCCTTGATTAATGCCATGATACTGTCAATTAAAAAACGGCTGCAAAGATACTATATTTTTTGGACACTTGCAAGAGGAAAAAGAGAATTGTAAATTAAGAAGAAGTTTGTTTAATTAAGAATTTTGCAAATTCGCTTTGCTCGCGCGTTCGACAATAAGGTCGCATTGACCGATGACACCGCGTTCGGTAACGAGATTGCGTAGACCGATGACTTTGTCATCGTTGAAGCAACTCGTACCTCCGCTCTCCCAAAAGCAAACAGATAAA
>JAGBCD010000003.1 GCA_017938155.1 Paludibacteraceae bacterium
ATCCTGAGCCAGGATCAAACTCTTCGTTGTAAATTATTTAATCGCGCTCAGAACTCTCGTCTTAATTGAGTGTACTAATTAACGGGAACATATTTTTCCCAATTTGAGCATTTATTGCTCGCTTGTACTACATCTTGATTGATCAAACTTTTCAAAGATCACTTTCTTTCACTTGATAATTCCATTGATTTTTGGTTATCAGCGAAATCGACTGCAAAATTACTGCTATTTTTTGAATTGACCAAATTTTTCTAAAACTTTTTTGAAAAAAGTTTGTAAGTCATTGATTTTCAAACGCAGCTTTTTTCTCAGTATTTTTAGTTGCTTTCTCTTCGGGCAGTAAAAAAAAGAATCTAAACGATTCAGTTGATTTTCCAAAGCCAAGATAAACACTCTATCTCTCGAAAGCGGGTGCAAAGGTACTGCTATTTTTTGAATTGACCAAATATTTATGCAAGTTTTTTAATATTAAAATCACAACTCATTGAAAATCAACAAAAGAATTTTCACTATTATTAAAAACTATCCCCTGCAGTACTTATACAACCATGTTTTTTCGCTCACGCGCATGCGTATGCATACATCGCACGTATATATATAGGATTTTAGCCCTTATTTAGGATTATAGCCCTCTCACGAGTAAATGTGTCTTTAAGAAATTTAGGTAGAAGGCTACATAAGATGATGATTAAGGATAATGAATAGAGGTAGAGGTATCCTTCATCCTACTACGCCTTAAGCGTTGACCGTCGGCTCACCGTCGGCTCACCGTCGGCAATGACTCGAAAATAACTCGAAGTAATCACTGATTACATGAACACCCGAATAACATTCGGGACAAGGAACATAGGAGAAGCTCTATTGAAGGACACAAAAGATAATGAACATAGAAAAAAGCACTATTGTAAGGAACATAGAAAAAACATTATCAAAACGCTATTGCACCCTGATGAAAAATAAACACAGATGGAAAGGTATTTCTACATTGCCAACTCATTTGTTTCAAATGCCTTAGAAACAGATAGAACCCTATCAATTGAATATGTTCTTCAAAATCTTAACGGCTTGAGCAGTTTTCTTGACCGCATTAGCAGTCTTTTTGATATTTTTTGCTGTTTTCTCTGCATTCTTAGCAGACTTTTTGTTCGTTTTGGTGTTGTGTTGAATAGCAGAAGAAGAAGAAGTATCTTGAATAGCGGGAGATGATTCCTGAACTGTTGTAGAGGCATCTTGAACAACGGTAGAAATCTCTTGAACAGTTTTGCTCAGTTCACTCAGGGTGTCACAAACAGCTCTTACACAATGTGCAACATAGCGATTGGCAGTTGACATATAACCTTGCTCATAATTGGCAATATACGAGTGTGCACCATTCGTACTTATACCCGTGGAAGTCCAATATGCCAAGTTGTATGTAGTGTATTTGAGTTTATAAGTACAATCATCTGTAAAACCCGTACTTGGTAGAAAAATGGTATTGTAAGTTTTTCTACTAGTAAATAGTACCCCATATACACCATTAACCATCACATAATCCCACACACAATACTTAAGAAGTTCTTCCCATTGCTGTAAAGTAGGTGTATACCATTGTTCTCCCCACTTAGCAGTAGCCAAGTCATAGATAGGATTACCAGCATAAGATGCTATTTCAACGTTGTTTTGCGTGTAAGTATCGGGAGAAAAGAGTTTCTTGGTAGCGGTCTCCCCCCATGCGATGCGTGTGCCGACACCATGGATATCCTTGGCTCCCACATTGCAAGTAGCCCATTTGGTACCAGATGGCAACCCGAGATCTACCCATTGGTGAGAATTGGTCTCACCCTTGAGCGGAATGGGAGTCACAGCTTGAACAGCAGCTTGCTTTTGAGCCAAATCGGCATCACGTTTCTCCTGTTCTATACGATAGATTTCAACATTGATTTCATCTTCTAATTTGAGGTTTTGTTGAGTTATACGGTTTGACTTCTTATCCAATTTCTCTTTCACTGCTATATGCACTAATCTTTCATCATCCGTTTTGCATTGAGCAATAATGCGATAGATGCTATCATACTGCAATTGCAGACGTTCACCTTGTAATTGCACATCTTCTTTGAGACGCTGAAGACTATCTAAACGAGCAGATTGAGCCATTGAAGGCATAGCAACAATAAGTAGCATGGATACGCTGAGAAAATAAAAATAAATGTTTTTCATATCATAGATGATTTTTGTATGTTATGTGTTTTTTAGTTTCAATATAAAACACATTCAATTCCTAAAGGTACACAAATATTTATAAAATGCAAGACTAAAACTATAAACAAATATTACTCAAATTTATTTGTTCCTCAATGGAAGATAAATCTATAGATTCGTCGTAAATATGCTTCAAAGGAACAAGAACAAAAGGACGCTCAAACATCTTGGGATGAGGAATAGTCAATGTTTCTGACTGAATAAATAGTGACTGGCTTGCACTATCAAATGCAAGCAAAATATCAATGTCTATCGTGCGGTCGGCATAAACACCTTTAATGGTCCTTCCTAAATCTTTTTCAATAACTTGAGTGATGATAAGTAATTGCTCTGGATGTAGCGAAGATTGTATCTTGATAACATTATTGATATATTCGTTGTCTGATTGATACCCCCACGGCTGTGAATGATAATACGGAGACTGCTGCACTAAATCCCCTACTCTATCCTGCAAGCATACAATAGCCTGCTGCAAATAAGATTTGCGGTCGCCGATATTACTTCCAAGTGATAAATAGTATGTGAACATGGGGATTGGTGATTGGTGAGCGCAAGCGTTCAGTTTAGAGGACGCTCACGAGTGAGCTACTGTTTAGAGGACGGCACACAGTGCCTACAGGGAGAATTGATGATTGATGATTGGTGGTTGGTAATTGGTAATTGGTGATTGGTAATTGGTAATTGGTGATTGGTAATTAGTAATTGGTGATTGGTGATTGGTAATTGGTAATTGGTGATTGGTGATTGGTAATTAGTGATTGGTAATTGGTGATTGGTGATTTACAGACTCCTCCGCCCTTCGGCACCTCCCCTAACTTAGGGGAGGAGTTTAATAGTGTATCCGTTGCACTCCTTCACCCCTAACTTTAGTGGAAAGTGAGTTTACGGGTTAGAGTACTTGTCCACTTGTATAAATCGGTAATCAATCTCATCTCCCATATTGGCAATCATGTAAAATGCAGGAGATTTATAATCAAGCATCGCTCCAACCGTTATGCACTCAACATTCTTGAATATAGAAATCTCTCGCGAATGGTCATGACCACACCAATACATATCAATATGATGCTTGGAAAATAGGTCCAATAACTCATACGTTTCTTCAAGCGAATAATTAGTAGATGGAGTCTGCGAATTATCACGTTTGAATAAATGCGTATGGGTGCATACAATCTTGTGTCTAAAATCCTGCTTATCACTCCAGTTGAGAAGGTCCTTGAACCATCGCATCTGATCCACCCCTAAAGTACCCTCCGAGGAATCGATGACAAAATAAATATCCCTATAATTGGATGGAGTCTGAACAATGAAATAATAAGATGCCGTACCAAAATAACTTCGATATATTTCCCATTGGTCGAAATAAATATCATGATTGCCTACTGCTACCATCATTGTGTCATATTTGTTGGGATTCTTAGGATAATCTTGATAAGCATGCATCATTCGTTCCCAGTTGGTTTGTGCATCTATCACATCTCCTAAGTGCACAGCAAGTGGAGCAATGGTATCGTTTCGAAAATGTTTGAGGAAAGTTTCAATATTTCTGGTTGTTTTTCTAACGTGCGTATCAGTATGCACATAGACATTGTAATTGTCCACAGGCGCTTGTATGGTAGCAAATCCATGTTGGTTATTGTATTCCTGCGACTGGGCAAAACGTTGTTTGATTCTGGGGGATGAGCCAGAAAACATACCAGCAATGTCTAAGTTGGTAGTATCAGGATCAACACATGCATTAAGAACAAATGCAGTGATTAAGAGTATGATAGAATATTTGAAAAATCTCATAGTATTGTGTATTATGGAGTTAAACATATCTAAAATCTATAGTCAAATCCGACCCTTGCATCAATACCATACATATTGGCATTGAGGTGAAACATACCAGCCGTTTTGTAATACAGTGACGCATATATTCGCCAATGTTGGTCCACGTTGTACCATCCTGATAGCATAGCAGATGGTTGCCAAAAACGTTCAATTTGCCAATCTGTAACGTCCATAATAGCGAGCGAAAGATTCCAATTGGATGTTTGCGGACGAACAAAACACTGTACTTTGTAAAGCAAGTTGAAGGGTTCTGCTATATACTCGCTATTGGTATTGTGTTGGAAATTCATATCCCCTATCACTTTGCTCCCCCATCCTATCGCCACATCAATGTACTGCATTCTATATCCGAGCATCAAAGCTGCCGTGAGGTCAAAAATCTGGTTTCGAGCAAAAACAGTACTGATGGCTCTGGTTTCAAAATACAGTGCTCCGACGGGCAATGTAATCTTAGGTCTCACTTGCAGTCCAAATGCATAGTTGTTGGTGGTAGCGAGTCTAATATCTGCTTGAAGTTCGAGGTGTTCGTTGACTGGCATAAAAGCTCCGACATCAAATGTAGCATAGTGACTATAGGTTTTGTTGAATGCGTATGCAGAACGAAACTTCACAGCATATGCAGTATCACCATGTTGCACCTGCGCTCTCGTTGGCAAAACAAGTAACGTAAGGCTAAATAGTAGAAAAGAAATACGTAATAGTGATTTATTCATTTGAGGCTATTGATTTTATGATATTTCTATGACTGTAATTCCTGCTCCACCTCTATTAGGGTCTCCATCATGGAATTGTAAATTTCCTCGTTTGAGTTTTCGCATGGAATGTGCTTTTTCTGTTAGGTAATCACGAGTTAATTGTTTCAACGCTCCAGTGCCTGTTCCGTGTAGTATTGTCACGACATCTGCTCCCACCATAACGGCATCATCTACGTATGAAATGAGTATTTCGAGTGCCTCATCCACTCTGCATCCTCTAAGGTCAAGTTCTCGTTTGAAAGCAAGTTTCTTTTGTCTCATCTGTTGTGCAATGGATGAGGTGGCATATGTATTGTTTGGGGTTTGTTGAATAATCTTAACTGGATTTTTGGTAAGCATTTTCAACTCGCTAAAGTCTTTGAGCACTTTAGAAGTATTGTTGTTTGCTGGAGTGGTGCTTTGTTTGTTTTTGGGTTGACTATCAATGGTCTGTTTGAGTGCTTCAACTTTTTTTCTTGCTTGTTTGGTTTTTTCTTTTTCAGCCTTGGCCTCTTTGATTTCTCGGATGGTTCGTTCGATGGTTGCGTTGGACTGTTTCAAGAGTTCAGCCGCTTGATTTTTGGCTTCCTCGATGATTTGTTTCTTCTGCACTTTGATACCCGATAGTTTTTCTTCGTAGTTAGCAATTTTCTCCTCCAGTTGTTTCTCTTTGAGACGAATATTTTTTCTTTTATTCTCCCAATACCTTTTGTCTCGAGCGATGTCCTGAAGTTGTTTATCGTAATCGATATGTTCCTCTCCCACCAATTGGGTAGCCTGTTGAATAATTGTTTCGGGTAATCCTATTTGTCTTGCTATCTCAACAGCAAACGATGATCCTGCTTGTCCGATGGATAATTGGAAGAGAGGCTTGGTAGCGCCTCTATCGTAGAGCATTGCTCCATTGATGATGCCTGGGGTTTGCTCGGCATAGTGTTTAAGATTGGAGTAGTGCGTTGTTACGATGCCTATAGATTGTTTTTGATGTAGGTTATCTAATATACTTTCAGCAATAGCACCTCCAATTATGGGTTCGGTACCTGTTCCAAACTCATCAATAAGGAAAAGAGTATTCTCATCTGCGTTTCGGATGAAATATTTCATGTTGCTAAGATGCGAACTATAGGTAGAAAGGTCGTCTGCTATGGACTGTTCATCGCCTATATCAATCATGATTTTCTTGAAGATACCCATCTGACTTGCTTCTTTCATAGGAACCAATAGTCCACATTGGAACATATATTGCAGTAGGGCAACTGTTTTGAGGCAAACGGATTTACCACCAGCATTAGGTCCAGATATGACTAAGATGCGGCTATCGTGCTGAGGGGTATTGAGTTGTATTGAGAGTGGAACGACCGATTTGTTGGTCGCCATAAAATTGAGGTACAACACAGCATGTTTTGCATCAACCCAATTGATAAAAGGTTGTGGCACAAGCTCAGGAGCTATGGCATTGAGTGATTGTGCAAGCAATGCTTTTGCACGAAGAAAGTCATAGCGTGCCAAGAACTTAGAAACGGAAAGGATAGCATTGACATTGGGTTTGAGTTGTTGAGTAAAATGTATGAGAATGCGTATTCTTTCCCTACGTTCTTGCGCTTCTAATTCACGGATATGATTATTCGCCTCAACGACTTGTTGTGGTTCGATAAAGAGTGTTTTACCTGTAGCAGATTCATCGTGTACTATACCTCCTATCTTGCGTTTGAAGGCAGGTGGTATAGGCAATACCAATCGTCCTTCACGGAGTGTAGGAGTCGCATCTTTGTCTAAAAAACCGTCGCTTTGTGCTTTCTTGAGTATAGCATTCATAGCCCTTGAAACGGAGCCCTGAGCAAGTGCTAACTCTTTTCGTATTCTTGCCAACTCGGGAGATGCATTATCTTTGAGTTTACCATACCTATCCAGTAGTTGGTCTATCTGTCGAACGATATTAGTAAGGAGATTGTCGTTGTCCTGATGTATGATATTAGGCAAGGTGATAAGTGAAGCAAAACGTATAGGGTCCAACGAATGGAAGAAACGTTCCAATTCGGTGGCATAGTCCAATATTCGCTTGAGAGCAAATAGTTCGGATTCATCCAAATAGAGTCCCTCTACACGTATTCTCATGATAGGTTCTCTAAGGTCCACAATGTCTCCTTGTGGCACTGAGATTGACGCATCGTTGAGCAGATTGGTCATCTGCTGTGTCTGTTGGAGTATTGGACGAAGCGTATTGGGGTCGTGCAAAAATCGCATTTGCTCAATACACTCTCTTCCCAAATCAGAAGCACAAAGAGAACTGAGTTTGTGCCTTATGACATGAAAATCTATTTTTTGCTCTATATTATTGGGATAAATCATGTATTCAGTAGGGATTGTATTATCCTAATATTCGTATGTCGCGTATGACGGCTGTACCGACAATATTGTTAAGTTTTTGTAGCAATTGAAATCTGCAGTTGAATAACTCCATCTTGAGTGCTGCACTTTGTATGTAGGCATACAATACTCCGTTTTTGATTTCCACTTTCTTTGTGAGTCTGGCAGCAGTTGTTCCTACCACTTCAGGCCATGCATTGATGATTTTGTTTTCAAGTAATGGTTTTTCAAGGCCTGTATCTCTCAAGTATTGAGCGAGGACTTCGGATATCGCTTGTGTATGATTTCGTCTCATATTATCGGAGTCTAAGTTTTTGCCTTGTAACCAATGGAACACCTTCGGGGATTCCGTTGATTTGATATATTGATTTCATTTGTATTCCCATTTGCTGCGCTATACTCCAGGCAGTATCACCTTTTTTGACATAGTAGTAAGCATGTTTTCGGTCTGCCACTTTCTTTTTTTTGTAAAGATAGACACGATCACCTTTTTGCAGTTCTCTTCCGTCTGTAGCATCGTTGTATCGGCGCAGCGTCTTTTCGTTCATATTGAGTTCGTAAGCCAAGTATTGAAATGTGTCTCCAGCATCGGCAATGAGGTACCTCACACCATTTTGTTTGCCCGATTGGTGTCCATGATATAAGGAAACGCTTCCCATGGAAGCAACTTCTTGAAAGTCTGGTAAGTCTTCAACGATGGTAGTATCAATAGCATGAACGGTGTCTGGTAGATGTTGTGCAGATGTCTCCGCATTCACCCATGCAAAATCGGCAGGTTCCTCAGCCGTCAACAAATGCAGACCATACTCTTCTATGATTCGTATGAGTTTGGATGGGTAGTTAGGGTCGGTGGCATATCCACATTGGCTAAGCCCTTTAGCCCACGCTTTGTAATCTGTGATGGGATATTGAAAGAGGGGCTGATAGCGTTTGCGCAGCAAAAATTTAGAGTGGTCTTCATAAGACTGTTGAGGGTGTGAGTATTTACGAAAACATTCATTTTTCGCATCATCATCGTGAGCATAAGAAGGCCCCGTCCAATCGCCAGCACATTTGATACCAAAGTGGTTGTTTGCTTTTATGGCCAATTCGCTTTTTCCAGCAGCAGATTCCAAGATGCCTTGTGCAAGCGTTATGGAAGCAGGAATACCATGTTTGTGCTGCTCCTGCAGAGCAATCGCTTTGTATTGGTTGATATAGTCCAAATAAGATTGGACTGGTGCAGCAAAAAAAGATAACGATAGACCAATAAAAATAAGTAAACAAGATTTTCTCATAAATAAGTATTCCTTTGAAAAGAAACAAAATCGCATGCAAAGGTAGTGTTTTTTTTCTAAAAAAACAAGTTTGCATGATACGTTTCAGTCGCCTACGCCTAAATCAACTTTATTGAGCAACACCTCAATCCCTTGTTCGTCCTTGAGTTGCGGATAAATCGTTTGCTCGAACCACTCCGCTAATTCTTCGTTTCTTTTTTGATTGGTAGAGTTGTTACAAAACAAATTGATACTGAAGTATTCAAAATACTGACGTGCAATTTGGATGTCGTTGATGATACGTTGTTGGTTGTCATGTTGTGTGCAACATAAGAGGCACACCCCTTGAAAATACTGTGCAATCATTTGCGGTGTCACGTTCTCAGGAATTCCTTTGTTCCATAAGGTACGCATCTTTGGATCGAAGGATTCAACGCCGCATCTAAATTTAACTTGAACGGGTGCAAAAAACTGAGCAAAGGCAGCTAAACGCTTGTGATACATATAATGCGCTTCGAACCATAATGTGTGTATGGACTTTTGCAGCACCACTTCTTTGATAGCATGTAAAGTCTGTTGGTCAAGCTCCATTGCTGAACCAGAATTGATAATATCCAATACGCCATACTGTCCTGTCACTTTGTTTAGAATGGGTCTATTGGTAGCAAAAGGGTCGTTGGATGTATCGCTATAGTAATCACAAAAAGTACATTTTTTCCATTTGCAGCCTTTCCCTTGTAACAAGACGAATTCCCTTGGCATATGGTTATGAATGCAAGCGTATCTATTCATCTGTTTTGATTCGTTTTTCGATGTGATGTATTGCAGCATATGCCATTGGGGTGCCAAAGAGCATCTCAATAAGAAGTTTAGCTACGTATTGGAAAGCAAGCATGTAACATAGATCTCGTGTGGAAACAACCCCAAGAAAAGCAATCAAAACAAATGGCAAAGAGTCGAACAAATAGGCTATAGCAGAACTACCTATCGTTCGTACCCATAGATGTTTGCCATTCATCATTTTTTTGATTCTGTCCATAAGCCAAGCATTGGATAGTTCTCCCTGCAAGAATCCTACTAATGAAGCAACGACTATTCTAGGGACATAGGTGAACATCGTGTTGTAAGCTTGCGCTGTTGCATCCAAATAGTTAGGTGAAGGAAGATAAACACCCAATTGAGTACATAAAACCATGAGTACATTGCATAGAAAAGTCGCCCAAATAACTTTTTTTGCTGTTTTGTATCCCCAAATCTCTGTTAGTACATCTCCTAACATGTATGCAAACGGAAACGTTATAGTTCCTGCATCAAAATAAAACAAACCGAAAATGCTAATAATCTTGACCGCCATTATATTTGAAACCACGTAAAACGTTGCAAATAACGTTATGACGATAATAAATGAGGTCTCTTCTTTTGTTCGGTTTTTGAAAGGGTTTTCCGATACCTTGTTCATACGTTAAATAGAAATTAGGGTGCAAAGGTACAAGTTTTTTTTGGCATCTGCAAACACACATATCAAAAATTCTTAATTCATATGCCCGAAATATTACGACCCCATCGCGCGAAATTTATGTTTGCTCAATCGGATTTTTTCTTTACCTTTGCAGCAAATCTACTTCACTCGCCATTAAAAAGTTTCACGCATCGTAGATGCTTGTTTCATCGCTTCGCTGTTTCATAGGTTAGAGATAGAGAAACTCGCGGGGAAATCTGCGAGCACTCAACCGGTTGTAACCAACTATGCTGGGAAGCGGGGGTACATATCACCGAATAATGTAGAGCATCAGTCTTTATGCCATGTCACCCAGCAAAACAACCCAACCAAACAATGCCAAATAGACCAACTTTTTACCGACGGTCACGTATACCCTTGCTATACCCTTGCTATACACCTACGCTAATTAAGAATTTTGAATTTTGAATTAAGAATTAAATTTGGTAATGGTTAATATGAAACCATGTATTTGGCAGTCTTAGTCCCTTGTTTGATGATAAACACCCCACCCTGCAGATTGGCAACTGAATTGCTCACAAGTCGCCCCATTACATCGTAGATCTCAACAGGTTGTGACAAGTCGATAACCTCCTCTAAATGGTCTGGTGGATTCATTCCTTCCCAATTGGCATGGAGTGTTCCTCTCCAATAGGGAGGTATAGAATCAATAGATGCTCCTACAAACATAGGATTGTCCCACCAACCAAGGAAAGGATAGCCATCGGGATGGAACAAGGTAGTAGGTAAGATATATGTAGCATTGACTGATGTTGGTAATGTGTACATGCCTTTGGATGCTTGGTAAGCAGGGCCCCACTGCTGGGGTAATCCAGCTTGAGTAAAATCGCCCACCTCAGCCCAAGTAATCTGCTCGCCCGATGCATAATAAACCTTGTTGGTAGCATTGAAGAAAGCATAAAGATTGAAGCGCCATTGACGGACGTCGGAAATAACACCTGCTATGCTTTGGATGTATTCGGCCAACCATAGCCAATCGGGATGTTGCGTCATGAACTCCAACCCTACTGCCTGAGAAAAACCACTGGGCCATGTATATTCTAAAATGGAAGTTGTAGGCAAGTCCCTACCCTTGACATAATTGGGATAGAGAGCAGCATAGAACGCATCAAAATCTTTTTTGAAGTTGTCCCATAATTCTTCTCTCGTCGGTACGTCAACATGAGGAAATTCACCGCCATTCAGTTCCCACGTTATGGCTGGTTTCCACTCGGGTTCTGGTCCTTCTACGGCATTCTTGTCCTCGTTATAGAGTGCTACTCCATGTTCTACACCATACCTATCGTAAGAAAAAACAGCGAGCGTAGTGTGGGTCAGGTCGCCTAAGGTAGTAGCATCGAAACTATAACCGTTAACCACTTTTTGCAAATAGGTAGGATTGTTTCGCGCATTCCCCAAGGCAATACCTTTGGGATATGCATAGACTGTAAATCGGTTTGCAGTTGGGTGTGACCACGTCAATGTGGTACCCTCCAACGTTAAGTTTTCAGGCGCAGACAAGGTGTCGGTCACTTTCCAATCAATAGGTGGTGTCAAAGCCTTGTAAATAAAATGCGAATTGGCTATTTTGCTATGCATCTTTAGATACGACGTTGTATTGTAGAAAACAGCACCCGTGTAACCAGAAGACAAGTTTGCACGATTGGCATCTATCTCTCGTTGAATCTCCAACACGCCATCCTCATATCCCTTGGACCCATCATAAGCCTTGTATGCAGCAGGAGATGGGAAAAAGTAAACTTTCTTGCCGTTGGGCAACTGATTGGAAAAATGTTCGCATACATCTTGACTCCACCATTTGCATAGTACATCATAATCCTGCAATGGTACTCGTGTGGACCAATAGAGTTGTGGGTTGACATAGTCAACATATCCATTTTTGATCCATTCTATGGGATTGCAATATAAATGTGTGTACGAATCGGCGCCGCGAATTCCCTCGGGCAAGGTTATATTATAGGCCGTCGCAGCCTTGGCGTCCACTGTCCAAATACCACCGGATCCCATTCCCATTTTCACCCATGGTTTGACCGATTGAATGCTATCGTAAACACCCTTGATAACAGCATCTACATTGCTACGTCGCCAATCATCCAACGTATTGCCGTCGTTGTTCATATCCGTCACTTGAGCAGGATGGTAATACAAGGCTTGAGAACGTTGGTCCTCATTGGTCGTACCTCCATAAGCATAAAAATAGTCATCCATTACAATACCATCCACATCGTATCGATTGATAATCTCCATGAGCACCTTAATCACATATGCACGCGCATCGGGATAGCCAGGGTCGATGATATATCCCATGAAAGAGCCTTCATTATTGTACTTGATCAACCATTCTCCTGCGTTGTTCCACACAGGGTCGGATGTAGCCAAGGAAGATGTAGAGGCACGAAAAGGATTGACCCAAACATGCAATTCCAAGCCTCTCTTGTGTGCTTCCTCCACGGCAAAAGCTAACGGATCGTAACCAGGATCCTGACCACGTGTACCGGTTAATGCTGCTGACCAAGGTTCGTATGAGGACTGATACATAGCATCGCATAATGCACGCACTTGCATACATATAGCATTCATATTTCCCGCTACCATCTTATCAAGGATATCGGTCAACTCTTTTTGTTGGCGCAAACGATTGGCCTCAGATGTTGCTTTGGTTTTTGGCCAATCGATACTGGAAACAGTGGCGAGCCAAGTAGCACGAAACTCATGCTTGGGCGGTCTGGCTACTATGGTAGGAAGTAACAATAACAAGAGTGCAATGGATAGGAAAATTCTTTTCATTGGTATGATGGATTAACGTATTTAGGCAGCAAAGTTAGTGTATTTTTTTCAAACATCCAAATTTGGAATTTAGGAATGGGTCATTTAGGAATTTTTCAAATGGGTAAACGCAATATTATGCATAACAAGGGCAGTACAATTTGGTTATATAAAAAAAATGTACTAATTTTGTTGCCTAATAGGATATCATGCATATCACATTGTATCCTACAAACAAAGATATTAAGATGAAAATTAAGTTTGTTACATTAGGGTGCAAATTGAATTTCGCTGAGAGTAGCGCTATTGGCAAAGAGTTGATAGCGCAAGGTCATCAACGTGTTGGGCGTCAAGAGCAAGCAGATGTGTGCATTATCAACACATGTACTGTTACGGACCATGCAGACCAAAAAGACAGGCAAGCAATACACCGAATACGTAGAGAGAATCCGAATGCGACTCTTATCGTGACAGGGTGTTATGCTCAATTGAACAGGAGCCAAGAGGTACGCGACAAACATGCATCCTTATGGGCTCAAGTGGACTATATCGTGGGGCAAGATGAAAAATCCAGCATACCCGATATCGTAGCACACTTGGCTGAAAAACAGGCATCTGGCACTCACACTGCGCTACAAGTGGCTGTAGAAGAGCCCTGCCACTTCAACCATGCCGTATCCTATGACGATCGCACGCGTTGTTTCCTCAAGGTACAAGATGGTTGCAACTATTTTTGTTCGTACTGCACGATACCTTTCGCACGTGGAAGGAGTCGTAACCCTGCCATCAAGGAGTTGGTCGTCCAAGCTACTTCTGCTATAGAGCAAGGCGCCAAAGAACTGGTACTAACAGGTGTGAATATAGGAGACTTCGGACGAAGTACTAATGAAAATTTCATATCATTGCTTAAGGCATTGGATGCGATAGAACGTTCCGAGTTTCGCGTACGAATCGGTAGTTGTGAACCGAACTTACTAACGGAAGAGATTATTGATTTTGTAGCACAGTCCAAACACTTTACCCCACACTTTCATATTCCCCTCCAGTCGGGAAGTAATCGGGTGTTGAAAATCATGGGTAGGCGCTATACACGTGAACTATTTGCCCAACGTGTCGCCTATATAAGAAGTGTATTGCCCGATGCATTTATAGGCGTAGATTGTATGGTCGGTGTGCGAGGAGAGGATGAGGCATGTTACCAAGAGTATTTAGAATTTATTCGAGAGCTCCCTGTTAGTCAATTGCATGTTTTCACCTATTCTGAACGTGCCAATACGCGTATCTTGAAAGAGGAACTATTGGTTGTTCCACACAAGCAACGGGAAGCACGTAGCAGTGAAATGCGACAATTGAGTGATAGGAAGACACAGGCCTTCTATGAACAAAATATAGGAAAGCCCCTTACCATCCTATGGGAATCGAACCAATGCAAAATAAACGGAGTAGCCTACATGAACGGATTTAGTGAAAACTACATTAAAGTAAGTGCTCCGTATGATAAAAATAAAATCAACACGTTTGAAACAATCACATTAGCCCCATCACATTTACTATCTAAATAATCCTATGAAAAAAAGTATCTTTCTTATTTTAACTTTGCTATTATGTAGTTTTGGATATGGACAAATAAAACAAGCTACGAATCGTTCTCCTTTGGTCACCTTGCAAAAACAAGGATGGGACATTCATTCACATACCTTGTCGTATGATGAACAAACCATCGTATTCTCGGCCAAAGCACCACAACAAAAGCAATATGACCTCTACACAGCCAGAAGAAAAGGTAACACGTGGGAAGATGTACAAGCGCTTTCTATCAACACTCCTACTGACGAATTGTACCCTACTCTATCCAGCAGTGAAGGCACATTGCTATACGTTAAGCAAGTCACAGAAGAAGGTAAAGGAAAGAAACAACAGACTACCTACTACCTCATGCACACCAACAAACGAGAAGGTATATGGAGTAATCCCGAAGTGATTATCATATCCAAAGGACAAGACATCTCTCCTCTACTAATGCCTGACAACAAAACTGTTATTTTCGCGTCAAGACGAATAACCGAAACAAAGAAAGAAGAAAATTTCGCCCTCTTTTACACACGTCGCATAGACGAAAACAACTGGTACAATCCGGTCCTTATTTTGGCACCAGAAGATAAGAATTCACACTACTATGCTCCCTACATTGAGCGCGTAGCGCAAGAGGGCAATGTTCGTAATATCACGATTGGCTATACACATCAAAAATGCGCACATCGAGATACTACCTACCAAGTAGAGCATTTTTCACTGCCAGAGAAATTTCATCCCCTACCTGTCTTAACCATAGAAGGTAAGATAAGAGAACATAATACCCATCGTAACATAGCAGCACAAATCAATGTATTTCACGCCATTAGTTTCAAACCATTGGCTCAAGTCAAAAGCAGTAATTTTGGTACATATAAAGTGGCATTGCCTCAAGGTGTACCCTACTTTATTGATATCACGGGAGAAAATTACTCACACTACTACTGCGAACATTCATGCGTGCATTTGGCGAAGGATAGCGTAGTAAAAAATGATATCGAATTGGATAAATTACTAAATATTCGCATCAATGCTTTTGACAAAGAAGTGCTACTCCCCATAATGCCTGACCGTATCCTATTGAACGGCGGAACAGTAACAAGAGGGGATAATTATTCAGAAGTTCGTTTACCAATAGGAGGTGTATATGATATTGTCTATAAAAAATTAGGCTACAAAGACACCACGGTTCACATCAACACCAATACCAGTATCCTTCTCACCCAATCAGAATTGGATATTGAGATGCAACCAAGCAAAACCAATATCGTTGTACAACTAATAGACGGCGATAGTTTGTTTGTCGTATCTGGCAAGATTGATATACGCAACCAAGACAAAGATGAAGAATTGACCATCAAAACCAACAATCGTCACGAGAAACTGCTTGAGGTACGTCAAGGCAACACCTATTTGCTCCATGCCCAAGCCAAAGGATATATATACAAAGACACGTTATTGCATATTCCGTACACATACGATACCGTCAGACATACAATCCCGCTGACGGCATTACGTAAGGAAATGGTACTTCAGTTGCGTAACATACAGTTTGACAACAATTCATATGCGTTGACGCCATCGTCCTATGCAGAACTGAATCAATTGCTAAGACTGATGCAAGACAATCCTTCTATGCAAATTGAATTGTCGGCACACACGGATGACATCGGAAGTGAACAGTATAATCTTCGATTGTCACAAAAACGAGGCGAAGCTGCTAAACGCTATTTGGTGCGACAAGGCATAGAAGCCGATCGAATCGTAGCAAAAGGATACGGAAAAAACAAACCATTAGTGCCTAACGATAGTGATACCAATCGAGCTATCAACAGACGTGTAGAATTCACCATTAAAGCATTATAACATCATGAAATATATTTCTTTTCGCCACATTGCATGCACCCTATTGTGCATGGTAGTACTTTCCCTATATGGGCAAGAAAATTTTGAAGATCATCTTAATGCCATTGGCAATATGACCCCTTATCAAGCGGTCTATCAACTAGAACAATATCAAGCCACACATCCCAAATTTGCAGGAGTATATTACCATTTGGGCAAAGCGAATGAAGAAATGATAGCGACTATACATCCTATCATTGATTATGAACTATTGAAACGGACAATATACAACACCAAATTGTATTATGGTAATTGTATGCACTACGCACAAAACTCGTCACTGAAAAACGAATATTTTGTAGGCATTCCCACGAAAGGAAAACGTATTGAATATGAAGATATTGTCCCCTTTGTACGTGAGAAATTGAACAAAAACAAAGAGACTGAAAAATTGGTAGATAATCTTTATACGACCTATTTTGCTATGGTACAACGATATGGAGAATGTCGTCACCTATTCACAAAATTTTGCGAACGCTATCCGAGTGAAAAACAAGCGCATCTCCGCCTTAAGGCAGAAGATATCACATTACTGGAGACATTGAAAGAGCAATTTGACTCACTCAAATTGGATATCTCAGCATTTGAACGTGCTTTGGAGGCTTATCCCATTGAAGATTACAAACTCAATATTGTGTACAATGATATACGTCTCTATCGATTGGATGGTTTGAGTCATACACCTTTTTTAACATCGCCAATCCCTCTATGGGATTATGGAACCTATGCAGAACAATTTTTGAAAAGACAAAATAGCGAATATGCTCAATATTACCAAACGATAGAAAAAGAATATCAACAAATAAATGAAGCAGTTCATCAAGCAAGAAATGGTAACAAACAGCCTATTAAAAGCAACAATATCTTGACTAATTACATCAATAAGATGGACTACGAATCTTTCATGCTTCCATTGACTAAAATACAGCAACAATGTGCCGATATGATTAATTGTTATGCCAATGGATTGTTTGACATAAACGATAGTATTCCTGAACAAATTGAACAAGTATTATCCACATTGTATGCCAAACATCTCGTACTACAAGAGAACCAACAATTAATCGTACTACTGAAAGAAAGAATGAGTATGACAGAGCTTGATAAATACAAACAAGTTTTGAGTATGAGCGCTGGCACCACTCCAGAGCATATCGAACGATTTGCACAAGAAAGGACTTACATAGCTGATAGCATGTACAATGAGTTATGCAAACAATTCTATACAACAATAGAATCACGAATACAGCCTTTTGAGAAATATGTGGATGAGTTGACCGATCAAGTGATAACGGCTGAGCAAGTGAATATAGAGAATGACACCATTGTAACAGTGCTTCCTATAGCAGGAGAATACTTGGTAGTCTATGCAAGTGGGCGATTGGTGGTTATGGATGCAAACTTGATGATAACCAAGACATTTGAGCATAGTCAATATACCCCTATCAAAGCTGCATATAAAATAAATGGAGACAACTACGCAATAGTATCTCCATCATACGTTTATTTTATAGATAATGAAGGAAAAATCAAATAAATAGATCTTCAAAATATTGATAGGCAGACGTCATATTGTTTGTACACCAAACGAAGAACACTGATATCCATTCAGTGTTCTTCTATTCTATAATACCAGCTTTACGCCATGACTCAAGGGTGGTCTGTGCATCCGCTAATGCTTGTGACTCAGATACATCGTATTCCTCTTGTAGCCATTGAGCCATAATGGTAGCATCAAATTCCTGCAAAAGAGCTTTGTTCCATAAAAAAGCGGCGGTTTGATTCATTGTAATCATCTTGTTGAAGTCCACTTGTTCAATGGAATCTGCTATCAAAATATAATCTTTGCCTAATGGACGTAAAGTAAAACCAGTTTTTGTTTTCATATTATGCTATTCATATAAAATGGGAATAATTATTTTTCTATAACATTTCAATAAAAAGCGTCTGCAAAAATGCAAATTACGCCAAAGAAATGCCCTATTAACACACTTATGCTTGCCTGTCGGGGTAAGTATTTGTACTACCTTGCCATAGACATTTGCTTGGTCCACAAATTCTGTTCCTTTCAAGTTTCCATCTCCCATTAAGGTAAACTTATTATCCTTGATGGCAATGATACGATGCAGAACATATAAGGGAGTCGGAGTTGTGGATACTTTTGCCAAGACGATATCTCCCACTTGAAAAGTAGTAGTTTTAACTAATACAACAGTATCTTTTCCTCCTTCAATAAAAGGGCGCATACTCTCCCCTTTTGGAGAGAAATGCACCCTCTTACCTCGTTGAAGCAAATCGTCAATTTGTGCAATCAATATGTCTTTATCAACTGTGAGAGACAAGTTATTGATTTTTACCTTCTTTGATAATAACAACCGATACTGCTCCCAATACAAGAAGCACTCCTGCTGCCACTAACATACCCACTTGCGAGCCTGCGCATATATACTTAAGGATAGCGCCACCTATCAATGCTGCCACAATCTGAGGCAAGCAGATAGTACAGTTGAACAAACCGAGGTAATAACCCATATTGTCGCCCTTGAGCGAGTTGGTCAAAATAGTGAATGGCACTGCCAACATTGCTGCCCATGCTGCACCAATGAATGCGTAAGAAACAAGCAATACGTATTGGTTGGTCACAAACAATGTAGAAATAAATCCTAACGCACCAACAATCAAAGAGATAGCGTATGCGCCCTTATTATGGAATTTCTTTTCCAAAGCAGGCATAATCAATGCCCATAGCATTGAGCCTACTGCTTGAATAGCAAAACAAACACCTACCCAGTTGCCTGCGTTTTGGAAAGGCTCTGCTGCTGTATTGACACCATCCCAACCGAAACATTGAGTAGCGATAGCACCATTGGAATATGTCCACATAAAGAGGAAAGCTGCCCAACAGAAGAATTGCACAAGACCTACTGTCCAGAATGTAGAAGGTGCGTCAATAAGCAGGCGGATGAAACTAGCGTCTTGTTTCTTCTCGTCTTTCTTCGTATCTAAGCCATGGAACTTAGCATACTCTTCTGGGTTCAACTCTTTGACAGTGAAGAAGGTATAGAGCACACAGAAAATCAAAAGGCCTGCACCTATGTAAAAACTCCACTTCACAGAATCTGGAATAACGCCCTCTGGAGCTGTATTAGCAATACCTACCCAAGTAAAGAGAATTGGGAAAATATAACCTGCCAATGAACCAGCGTTGCAAAGGAATGATTGGATGGAATATGCCAAACCTTTTTGCTCCTCGTTCACCATATCGCCGACCATCATCTTGAATGGTTGCATAGCAATATTGATAGAGGTATCAAGGAACATAAGAGAGAACAATCCGAACCACATAGCCGCATTCAAGCCAAGGAAAAGGGATTGACCGAAAGTGAAGTTACCAGCATTAGGCAAAAGCAACATCACAGCCACAGCAATGAGTGCACCTACGATGAGATAAGGTTTACGACGTCCCAGGCGATTCCAAGTCTTGTCGGAATACTTACCAACCAATGGTTGCACAATCATACCCATCAATGGAGGAAGCACCCAAAAGAAGGAAAGCTGATGAGGATCTGCGCCGAGCGTAGCGAAAATACGAGAGATATTTGCACTTTGAAGCGCATAAGCAATTTGGACTCCAAAGAATCCAAAACTAAGGTTAAAAAGTTGTCCAAAAGATAATTTTCTTTGTTCCATAATTTCTACTAAATTGTTAAAAGTCGGGCAAAGTTACAAGTTTTTTTTTACACTCACAATTATTTCATTTTTTTAGAGAGAAAAATTTTGTTAATTCAAAATAAAACCATTACCTTTGCACTAAAATAAAAGCAATTAAAAATCACGTTAAGATTAAGATAAATTACGAATGAATCGACATGAAATGTTAATCGCTGCACTGCAGCATAATTTCGGATTTGACACATTCAAAGGAAATCAAGAAGCCATCATCAATAATATTATGGATGGTAAGGACACTTTTGTTCTTATGCCCACAGGTGGTGGTAAAAGTTTGTGTTATCAATTGCCTTCTTTGCTGATGGAAGGAGTAGCTGTCGTTGTATCTCCCTTGATTGCTCTAATGAAGAATCAAGTAGATGCAATGCGCAACTATTCGGAAGAAGATGGTATCGCTCATTTTATTAATTCATCCTTATCTCGTCAAGAGATTAATCTTGTTAAGAATGATTTACTCTCTGGTAAGACTAAATTATTGTATTTGGCACCAGAGTCCCTCAACAAAGCAGAGAATATTGATTTTTTACAGGGAGTAAAAATAAGTTTCTATGCTATAGATGAGGCACATTGTATTTCAGAATGGGGGCATGATTTTCGTCCAGAATATCGCAATATACAGAAAATGACCAAGCGCATTGGACGTGCACCTATTATTGCATTGACAGCCACAGCTACACCAAAGGTGCAACACGATATACAAAAGAACTTGGGCATGTTGAATGCGACGATTTTCAAATCCTCATTCAATCGTCCTAACTTGTACTATGAAGTACGTAAGAAGAATGATGACATAGATAAGGATTTGATTAAATACATCCGTTCGATGGAGGGTAAGTCTGGTATCATCTACTGTTTGAGTCGTAAGTCGGTAGAAGATTTGGCAGAGACTTTGCGTGTAAACAATATTTCCTCATTACCTTACCACGCAGGTATGGATAGTGCAACGCGTACTGCTAACCAAGATGCTTTTTTGATGGAGCGAGTACAAGTGATTGTAGCCACCATAGCATTTGGTATGGGTATAGATAAGCCAGATGTTCGCTTTGTGATTCACTATGACATACCTAAATCATTGGAAGGTTATTATCAGGAGACTGGACGTGCAGGTCGTGATGGAGGAGAAGGACAATGTATATGTTATTATTCTCCAAAGGATATTGAGCGTTTGCGCAAATTTCAACAAGGTAAACCTGTTGCTGAGCAAGAGATAAGCAATCAACTTCTATTTGAGACTCAGTCTTATGCAGAGTCTCCAATATGTCGCCGCAAGTTGTTGCTCCATTATTTTGGAGAGGAATATAGCCTTGAAAATTGTAATAATTGCGATAACTGCAAGAAACAATATCGTTGGGAAGATGAATCGGAAGTATTGTCTATCATCTTGGAAACCATCCAACAAGTGAACGAGAAGTTTAAGTCTGAACACATCATTGATATTCTTCGCGGCAACGAGACAGCAGCAGTCACATCCTATCATCATTCCAATTTAGATAATTTTGGTGCTGCAGAAGACAAAGATGAAGCAACATTACACGCTATCATTAGACAAGCACTGATATCTGGTTATATCAAACGCGACATTGAATCCTATGGTGTAATTAAGATAACTCCTGATGGTCGCAAATTTATGAAACGTCCAAGTACTTTTGAAGTCCCATTGGAAGTTCGTGGTAACGATGATGATGAGATCATAGAAGCAAACATGGCGGGTTCTGCGGCTGCTGATGAGGTTTTGTTCTCTATATTAAAAGATATGAGAAAGAAACTGAGTAAGAAACTTGATGTACCTCCTTTTGTTATTTTCCAAGATCCAAGTTTGGAAGCCATGGCTACCTCCTATCCAATCACCATGGAAGAATTGCAAAACATTTCTGGTGTAGGTGCGGGTAAGGCAAAACGATATGGAGAAGAGTTTTTGCGTGTCATCAAGGAATATGTAGATGAGAATGAGATTATCCGTCCTGAAGATCTTCGCGTGAGAACGGTAGCAAAAGATTCGACTAGAAAAATAAGTATTATCCAAGCTATTGATAGACGTGTTGCTTTGGATGATTTGGCTGAGTCAAAAGGAATGTCGATGGAAGAGATATTGGAAGAGATTGAAGCTATCGTATATAGTGGAACAAGGCTAAATATCAATTATTTTATAGAAGAAGTGGTTGATCCAGACGAAGAAGAAGAAATATACGACTATTTCAAAACAGCAGAGAATGATAACATACAGACTGCAATGGAAGTTTTGGGATATGACGACTATGATGAATTGCATGTTCGTTTGGTGAGAATTAAGTTTCAAAGCGAATTAGGAAATTGACATCATAGATGCACTTAAAAGAGATAGACATAATCAGTCTTGGATGCTCAAAGAACCTTGTGGATGTGGAAGGTTTGATGTATGCGTTGGAAAGAATGGGTTATACTTGTGTTTTTGAATCTAAAAAACCACAAGGTGAGATTGCTATTATCAATACATGCGGTTTTATAGGTGATGCAAAAGAGGAAAGTATACAAACTATATTACAATTTGCACAACGCAAACAAAAAAAATCACTGAAGAAGCTCTATGTAATGGGATGTTTGAGTGAACGATACTTGCATGAATTGGAAGAGGAGATTCCTGAAGTGGATAAATGGTATGGTAAATTTAATTACTATGATTTGTTGCAAGAACTGAGTAAAGATTGCATTTGTTGTACACCATCATTTAGACGCAAACTAACTACCCCATCGCATTACACGTATTTGAAGATTAGTGAAGGTTGCAATCGTTTTTGCTCTTATTGCGCTATTCCCTTAATCACAGGACGACACCAATCGCGTGCGATGGAAGATATTGTTGAGGAAGTGAAATATTTGGTGGGTAAAGGTGTAAAGGAATTCAACGTCATTGCACAGGACCTATCTTCCTATGGGGTTGATTTATACAAAGAGCATCGTTTGCCTCAACTGATAGATACGATAGCTCAAATAGAGGGTGTAGAATGGATACGACTGCATTATACGTACCCCTCTGATTTTCCGGAGGAGTTGTTGGATGTAATATCCAAGCATGACAATGTATGCAACTACTTGGACATCGCCTTGCAACATTGTACAGACCATATGTTAACAATAATGCGTCGTCATATCACAAGTGAGGAACAAGATAAGTTGATACGTCGCATTAGAGCCAAAGTGCCCAATATATGTTTACGCACCACGTTAATGGTAGGGCATCCTGGTGAAACAGAAGAAGATTTTGAAAAACTAAAAGAATGGGTACGCACCATGCGTTTTGAACGTATGGGAGCATTTATCTATTCTGAGGAAGAGGGAACCTATGCTGCTAAAAACTATACTGATGATATACCAACTAAAACCAAGGAAAGACGTTTGGATGAATTGATGCAAATTCAACAAGAGATTTCTACTGAAATATTATCCAAAATGGTTGGTACTAAACAAAAGGTGATTATTGATCGAGAAGAAGACTCTTTCTACGTTGGACGCACGCAATACGATTCGCCTGATGTAGATTGTGAAGTGCTGATAACCAAAGTTCCTAATATAGAGATTGGTAAGTTTTATGATGTGACTATCACTAAAGCTGACGAATTTGACTTATACGCTACATTATGACAACAAAAGAATTGATAACAAGCATTGCATCTGATACCAAGATGACAAAAAAACGAGTAGAGTCATTGCTATCTGCTATGACCCGTGTTATTTTGGATGGTAGTACTGAGGGCAAATCCGTACAACTTAAGAATTTCGGGACATTAGAAGTTAAAACTAAGAAACCGCGTAAGATTGTGCACCCCAAGACAAAAGAAGTGAGTATGACAGAAGAAAAACGTGTCTTATCATTTCGCCCCAATACAAACATCAAAGACGAAGTTAAAAACCTATAAGACACACGACCATGATAGAAAAGAATCAAAATAACAAGATATCTTGGGTTACGTTGCGTCATGCAATTGCCAAACAAGCAGGGGTCACCGAAAAGGATGCCCTAATATTCTTGAATTCGTTGATAGTACAATTGACGAATGGTTTGAAACAAGATAAGAGTGTGAAGATAAACAATCTTGGTACTTTCCGTTTGGTAGTTGTTGCTCCACGAAAGAGCATAGATGTGACAACGGGAGAGGCTATTATCATCCCAAGTTATAATAAAGTAACATTCGTTCCTGAATCTTCCATTCGCGAAGCAATGCATCCTTCAAAAGTAGAACCTATATTGGACGCAAATGACCCTATCAAAAAACTCAATGAGCAGGCTGATGAGATTATAGATATTTTGGCAGATTTGGGTCAAGGTCCTAAAGCCTCCAATGAAGAAGAGGTCATATCTCCTACAGATGTACCAGAAGAAAGTGCAGTAGAAGAAGGAGTAACACAGACTTTAGAAGATGTAGTGAGTGCAAAGGATATACAAGAAGAAGTTGTGATAGTTCAAGTAGGTGAAGAAGCAAAGGAAGAAGAGGCAGTTCAAATTATTGAAGAGGTTTCAAGTGAACCTACCATAGAAACAAGCACCATTACAGAAGTTGAAAATACCAAAGAAATAGATACCATTATTGAGAGCACTACGGGTAATGAACCAGAACCAAGTACTACAGAGAAAAAAACGATGTCTGTAGGAAAGACAATCTTTGTATCAATCGTTGCTTTTTGCTTGCTTTTAGTAGGTTTGTTCTTCTTCTTGCAGCACAAGGTTGAGACATGGGTAGAGACGTTGCGTGAAAAGACCACGGCCCCGCAGGTAGAAACAGTTGTGAACGTGGATAGTAAGAAGGATGTGTCGCAGATTGAGATTGCAGCAACGGTCACAGATACTCCTCAAATAGTACCTACAAAAGAAATTCGCTCAACAGATTTGGTTTATGAGGAGTTCATCACTACAGAACATATGCATAAGAATAGTCGATTGGCGTGGATGGCATATCGTTTTTACGGGAACAAAGACCTTTGGGTATTTATTTATGATGCCAACAAAGACAAATTGACTTCTCCTCATCACATCAAAGTAGGTACCCCTATTCGCGTACCCAAACTTAATAAGGAGTTGATGGACACAAACAATCCAACAACAAAACAAATTGTAGAAGAACTGAAAAATAAGTTTGCTTCTATACAATAAAGTGATTTATTGAAAAACAAATATATTCACATAAAAGGCGCCCGTACACACAATCTTCAAAACGTATCGGTTGATATACCAAGAAATCAATTGGTTGTTGTTACAGGAGTTAGCGGAAGTGGTAAATCATCACTCGCCTTCGACACATTATACGCAGAAGGACAGCGTAGGTACGTAGAAAGTCTATCTTCCTATGCGCGTCAGTTTATGGGTAAAATGCAAAAACCTGAAGTGGATATTATTGAAGGCATACCTCCTGCTATTGCTATTGAGCAACGAACTATCACCCGCAATCCTCGTTCCACCGTAGGTACCACCACTGAGATTTATGATTATCTAAAGTTATTATTTGCGCGTATTGGGCATACTATATCCCCTATCAGTGGTCAAGAAGTGAAACGTCACACGATTCGTGATGTGGTCAACTATGCATTGCAAACACCCATAGGTACAAAGATTTTGTTGCTCGCTCCTATACACGAGATAGCGAATGAGCAACATCTACAAGATATTCTCAATGGTTGGTTGCAAGAAGGATTTAGCAGGTTGTGGATAGATGGCGAAATAGTACGCATAACCGATGCTATCAATAAAGTCCAACAATGGGCAAACAAACCCCTTTATCTACTGATAGACCGCATCGTATCCGACCATGAGCCGACAACTGCCAATCGCTTTGCTGATTCGGTACAAACAGCATTCTATGAAGGCAAGGGGAAATGCTGTATATGGTTAGATAAGGAAAATAATTTGACTCATTTCTCTGAAAATTTTGAGAGTGATGGCATTACCTTCATTGATCCTTGCGAACATTTGTTTGATTTTAATAATCCATTGGGCGCATGTTCTCGCTGTGGAGGCTATGGCATGGTAATGGGCATAGATCCGAACTTGGTTGTAGCAGACAAGTCGTTGTCCATATATGAAGGAGCCATAGCATGTTGGCATGGAGAGAAAATGAGCAAATGGAATGATGCGTTGGTGTATAATGCTCATCTATTTGATTTTCCTATCCATACTCCATTCTACGCATTGAGTGCTGAACAAAAACAGTTGATTTGGACGGGAAACGAATATTTTAAGGGCTTGGATGAGTTCTTTGCGATGTTGGAGAATAAGCAATTTAGTCGAATACAATATCGTGTGATGCTTGCACGCTACAAGGGTAAAACACTTTGCCCAGAATGCAATGGTTATCGTCTGCGCAAAGAGGCTAGCAACGTATATGTTGGAGGTTATAATCTCCCTACATTATGTGGTATGTCGATTGTTGAGTTGGAACAATGTTTCAAGAATTTACAGATAAGTGAAACAGAAAAGATCGCAGCCAAACAATTGCTTGTAGAGATACGTTCAAGGATACAGTTTATGAAGGATGTAGGATTGGGTTATCTGACCCTCAACCGTATGAGTAACACGCTAAGTGGCGGTGAGAGTCAGCGTATCAATTTGGCTAAATCGTTGGGAAGTAGTTTGGTGGGTTCGTTATATGTGTTGGATGAGCCCAGTATTGGTTTGCATCTCAGAGATACTAAAAACTTGATACATGTATTGCAGGAGTTGAAAAACTTGGGCAACACCATCGTTGTAGTAGAACACGATGATGAAATACAAAAAGCTGCTGATCATATCATTGACATTGGACCAGGAGCGGGAAGAAATGGTGGAAAAATAGTCTATTCGGGTAAACCCCAATTGGAGAAATACACCTATGATATTCCTGAGTATAGAAGAAAATGGAACAACTACATTGAGGTAGTTGGTGGAACAGAAAACAACTTAAAAAATATTGACGTTAAGTTCCCACTCAATGTTATATCTGTAGTTACGGGTGTAAGTGGAAGTGGTAAGTCAACACTTGTTAGCAAAGTTCTTTATCCTGCATTGCAGAAGTATTACGGTGGAATAGCAGAGCAGATAGGTGATTATGGAAGTTTACGAGGAAGCATGCACTTGATTAAGCATGTGGAATACATTGACCAAAATCCATTGAGTAAATCTTCACGTTCTAATCCTGCTACCTATCTAAAGGCATATGATGAAATACGTAAATTATTCTCAGAGCAGCAATTATCCAAGCAATTAGGATTTACGGCAGCACATTTCTCGTTCAACACACCGGGAGGTCGTTGCGAGGAGTGTCAAGGAGAAGGAACAATAACGATTGAGATGCAATTTATGGCGGATTTGAAGTTGGAGTGTCCCCATTGTCATGGTAAGCGTTTCAAGCAAGATGTATTGGAGGTTTTATACCGAGGTAAAAGTATCTATGACATTTTGGAGATGACAGTCAATCAGGCGGTTGATTTCTTCAAAGAAGATGTCAACTGCAATCGTCTCTTGCAGCGATTGATTCCATTACAAGAAGTAGGTATTGGTTATGTCAAATTAGGTCAATCCAGTAGTACGTTATCTGGAGGAGAGTGTCAACGTGTGAAGTTGGCATCGTTTTTGGCTAAGGAGAATCAAACGCCGACATTATTCTTGTTTGATGAGCCTACAATAGGTCTTCATCACAAAGATATCAAAATACTACTCAAGGCTTTGAATGTATTAGTAAGTAAAGGGCATACAGTTATTATAATAGAACATAATCCAGCTATCATTTTGGCAGCAGACCACGTCATTGATTTAGGTCCAGAAGGAGGAGATGAGGGAGGACAAGTAGTCTTTGAAGGCACTCCTGAAGATTTGATGAATTGTGCACGTAGTCATACTGGTACATGTATAAAAAAACTATTGTTATGAAACATCGATTTATAAACAACATTTTACAGTCTGATTTTTTTAATCATATAACATCAATGGGATATCTTCCAAGATGGTGTATATTGTTGATAGATATCCTACTATGTGCTTTGGCATTTGCTCTCAGTGTTGGTTTGGGCAACAATATGTTTACATATGGAATCAATGAGCAGTTGCTTCCTATTTGGAATCAGTTTATTATTTTATTAGTTGTTCAGATTCTCACATTCCTACTCTTTCACACCTATTCAGGTATCATACGATACACCACGTTTGTGGATATGCTGAAAATTATGTTAGCAGTTGGTACAGCCAGCGTTTTACTCATGCTTACCAATTTCATCACATATTGGGTTGCAGATTTCAAACCTTTCTTGAATACGATACTTATCATCTATGTATTTATATCCTTTGTATTGTTGTTCAGTTTGCGTGTGGGTATCAAGACCATTTACGAAAACATCTACCACCACATACACACGAGTCCTAAAGCGCTGATTTATGGTACCAAATCAGCAGGTATTGCTATTGCGAAGATGCTTAAAAGTGCAGGAAATGTCCCATACCATCCAGTAGGATTTATAGGTGAAGTAGATAGGAAGAGCAACCACAATATTGGGGGGCTTCATATCTTTGAGTTGAATGAAGACTTGTTTATATGGATGAGAAAACACAATGTAAACAATGTGATAATCTCTCCTAAGAAGATGCAAGAGATTAATCCTTCCAAGGACTTGAATATATTCCTAAAGAATAATATCCATGTATTGACTACACCTTATTTCAAGGAATACGACAAAGAATCCGATATTACGAATGTAGGACGCATCTCATCAATACAAATTGAAGACCTATTGGAGCGTCCAGCCATCCACATTGACACGGACAATGTGAAACAGATAATTGAAGAGAAGACAGTCATGATTACCGGTGCGGCAGGTAGTATTGGTTCAGAATTAACAAGGCAAGTTCTGCGATACAATCCCCAAGCTGTTATTCTCTATGAAATAGCGGAGTCTCCTCTACACGAATTGACATTAGACTTGCGACAAGAGTTCAAACAAGCCCAAATCATTCCAATCATAGGTGATATACGCAACTATGAGCGTTTGGAGGAAGTATTTAAGGAGTTTAGACCAGACGTATTGTATCATGCAGCAGCATACAAGCATGTACCTTTGATGGAACATCACCCTAATGAGGCTATCCAAACGAACGTATTAGGAACCAAAAATGTTGCCGACTTGGCTGTCAAATACAAAGTGGAACGTTTTGTAATGATTTCGACAGACAAGGCTGTTAATCCAACCAATGTTATGGGAGCGAGCAAGCGAATAGCAGAGATATATGTTCAATCCTTATACAAACACTTATTCAAGTTGGACACCAACTGTACCAAGTTCATCACGACTCGTTTTGGTAATGTTCTGGGCAGTAATGGTTCGGTAATTCCATATTTCAAAAAACAGATTGAACATGGAGGTCCTGTTACTGTCACTCATCCCGAGATTACACGTTTCTTCATGACCATTCCTGAGGCATGTTGCTTGGTAATGGAAGCATCCACGTTAGGAAATGGTGGAGAGATTTTTGCCTTTGACATGGGACATCCAGTCAAGATTCTTGATTTGGCAAATAACATGATACGATTGGCGGGATACACTCCGGGAACGGAGATTCCTATTGTATTCTCGGGGTTGAGACCTGGTGAAAAACTATATGAGGAGTTGTTGAATAAAAAAGAAACCACAATGCCTACTGCTCATGAGAAAATCATGATTGCACGTGTAAGGGAGTTTGCTTTTGACTCCATATCAGAACAAGTGGATCACCTTATCCTGACCAGCAGACAAAATAAACCATTCATTACTGTGCAAGAAATGAAACAAATAGTACCTGAATATAGAAGTAAGAATTCCATTTACGAACAATTAGATTGATACTATGTTAGATTTTTTCTTTCAACATACTTATTTGATTGGTTTTGTTTCCTTTGTAGTGGGATTGATGCTTATGCCTGTGGTATTACGCATTGCTCAACAAAAGCATTTTGTAGTGCGTCCTAACAAGCGCATGTCACACATAGGAGAAATTCCTAATATCGGTGGTTTGGATATTTGCTTATCCTTTATGTTGACCTATATGCTTTTTGAGTTTAACCACCTACAACAATCGCAGTTCCTACTCATAGGTTTATTTACCATTATGATTGTAGGTTTTATTGATGACATTTTGGTGTTATCTCCATTGTCTAAACTTCTATGTGAGATGTTTGCAGGTATTTCGCTGATTGGTTTTGCAGATATTCGCATCACGCATCTACATGGTATTTTAGGAATCACTGATATACCAGAAGTTGCATCTTATTGTATCTCATTTTTTGTACTGCTTGCTATTATCAATGCCATTAATCTCATAGATGGAGTAGATGGTTTGGCTTCTGGATTGGGTATAATATATTGTCTATTCTTTGCAGTATATTTTGCATTAGTAGGTGAAAGAGATTGGTCTATCTTGGCAATATGCATGATAGGGTCGTTGGCGGTATTTTTTACCTACAATGTATTTGGAGGGGCTAAGAGAAAAATTTTTATGGGAGATAGTGGGTCTTTGTTGCTCGGTTATATGATTACTTCGTTCGTTTTTCAATTTTGCGAACTTAATGCTCACCAACCAATACCTGAACATCTTCAATTCTCTGCTGCACCAATAACAGCAATATGCGTATTGACCATTCCTATTTTTGACACCATACGTGTATCCATAACACGTATTAAGAATAAAAAATCGCCCTTCTTGCCAGACAAGAACCATATACATCATCTATTATTGAAAACGGGCATCAATCATATTCAAACCACCTGTACACTTTTGTTTTTCTCGTTGCTATTCATTGGCATTGCCATTATAGGTCGTCAATGGAATATGTGGTTATTACTTTTCATTGATTTTGCTATTGCGACGATACTTACCATTATATTGTGGCGCATCATTGATTATGTAAATAGAAAAAACAATACACCTCCCACTAAATAGTCTATGCTTATCAACCTTGAACATATTCATTTGGAGTACTCCTCTAAACCGATACTCAACGATATATCCTTCTTGGTCAATGCCAAAGAGCGCATAGCATTGGTCGGCAAGAACGGAGCAGGCAAGACTTCGCTTTTACGTCTTATAACGGGCAAAGAGCAACCCACATCGGGTAATATCTCCTTCGCTGCTAATATCACCATTGGCTACTTGCCTCAAGTGATGTTACATACGGATGGCAACACATTACAACAAGAAGTGATGTCTATTTTTGCAGGAGATACTCCAGAAGAAGATGCCAAACACATTGCTGAGATGGATAAAACCATCATAGGCTTAGGTTTTGAGCGAAAAGATTTGGCACGTCCTTGTTCTGAGTTCTCTGGGGGATGGCGTATGCGTATTGAATTAGCCAAGATACTACTTCAGCATCCGGACCTATTACTGTTGGACGAGCCTACAAACCATTTAGATATAGAGTCCATACAATGGCTAGAACAGTTCCTAAAAAACAGCAATAGTGCACTTATCCTCGTTAGTCACGATAGAGCATTCTTGGACAATGTAACCACACGAACGATAGAAATAACACTGGGGCACATATACGATTACAACGTATCATATAGTCACTTCAAAGTTCTCAGACAAGAACGCCACGAACAACAGGTGCGAGCCTACCTTAACCAACAAAAACTCATTCAAGACACCAAAGAGTTTATTGAACGTTTTCGATACAAAGCAACCAAAGCGGTACAGGTACAATCACGAATCAAGCAATTGGAGAAGTTGGATATCATAGAGGTGGATATGGACGACACATCCAGACTGAACCTCAAGTTTCCACCTGCACCAAGAAGTGGCGATTATCCTATCATTGTTGAAGAATTACGAAAAGATTTTGGGGCGCACACTGTTTTCCAAGATGTCAATTTCACCATCAAACGAGGTGAAAAGGTAGCATTCGTAGGTAAGAATGGAGAGGGAAAAACAACCCTTGTCAAGTGTATCATGAACCAATTGGATTATCTGGGAAGCTTGCGCATTGGACACAACGTCAAGATTGGTTACTTTGCACAAAATCAAGCGGCCTTGTTGGATGAGAACCTAACTGTCTTTCAAACCATTGATTATGTAGCCGTAGGCGATATACGAACCAAGATACGGGATATATTAGGAGCATTCATGTTTGGAGGAGAAGCTTCGGATAAGAAAGTAAAAGTTTTATCCGGAGGAGAAAGAAGTCGCTTGGCAATGATAAGACTACTGCTTGAACCATGCAACTTACTCATATTGGACGAGCCAACCAATCACTTGGACATGCAGTCGAAAGATGTACTCAAAAATGCACTTCAAAACTTTGATGGTACCGTGATTTGCGTAAGTCATGATCGTGATTTCCTGGATGGACTCATTGATAAAGTGTATGAATTCAAAGGAGGTAAAGTAATTGAGCATCTCGGAGGAATATATGACTTTTTGCGAAAGAAAAACATTGATTCGTTGCAAGAATTAGAAAGAAAGAAAACCGTCTCCACTCTCTCTACCAAAGGAGGAGAGATAGGGGAAGTGACGAGTGCTAAACTTGACTATGCGGCTCAAAAAGCGGCAGCGGCTGCAAAAAGAAAAAAAGAAAAACAGATAGCGGACATTGAAAATCAAATTGCGCTATTGGAACAAGAGCAAAAAGATATAGAACAACTCTTGACATCAGTAGAAGAACAAACACAAGAAAATTTCCAACGATACGAGCACGTCAAACATGAGTTGGAAAAACGCTTGTATGAATGGGAGATACTCAGTGAAGAATGAGATTACCACACCTTAATCTATCATATACATGAACGATATCGTATCATACATCATTTCTTTTCTATTGTATGGTGAGCAGGATGCTGTTCACAGAGTAGGATATACAGCTGACCAAGAACAATGGCATCAATACTCTGTTATTATCATACCTAATGGACATTTGGGTAAAGATATCGTGTTGCCTGATTTGTCTGCGCCTCGCATTGAGCCTATTGCATCCATCTATTCGGATAACAAACAAAAACGTTATATCATTCATACCGATATCGTTTACAATACGTTTTTCTTCATTTCAAGAGCAGAAGAACTTATTAATAGTCAGCGGGATGAACACGGGCGTTTTCTGGCTAAGTACTCCATATTAGGTAAGAATAACCATTTACTCATTCCGTTGGTGGACGAGTATGGACGCACGCTACTCAAACTATTAGAGTGTCCCCTACCCACTCCGACCATGCAAAACATCTACCTCACACACGATGTTGATTCCATTGACCAATATCGCCATCTACGAGGCTTTGTTGGGGGGATTGTTCGCAAACAATACAAGGCGGTCATACGTGCATGTCAATCCATAGAAAATGACCCTGCCTTTACTTTCTCTTGGCTCATTTCACAGGACAAAAAAGTGAAAAGAACTAAATGTATTTACTTTGTCAAGGACACGAGGGGAAAAGGATATGATTATCCCCAATACAATTTGAATGGTAAAGACTTTCAGACTGCTGAAAAACTAATCAAAAATAGCGGTGCTAAAATTGGGTTACACTCCAGCTACTACGGAATAACTCAAAATTCAAAATTAAAAATTCATAATTCACTGCACCGTAGCCACTACTTACGTTGTAGTATAGACCAAATGCAACACCTTGTAGAACATGGGATAACAGACGATTTTACCATGATGTTTCCTGACCATGTAGGCTTTAGGTTACAAACATGCAGACCTGTGCGATGGATCAATCCCAAGACGATGCAACTCACATCTTTGCTACTCCATCCATTAACCATCATGGACTGTACTTTGAGCAATCATCAGTACATGAATCTAAATGAGGATGAAGCATACTTCACATGCGAGCAAATCTTTGACAAATGCATAGCCAACAATGGAGAGATTGTTTTGCTATGGCACAATACCAATCCAACGAACAACCCCTACCATCGTTCGTTATACAACAAACTCATTCTATTACTTAAGAACATATCATAATGCCCTTGCGTATTCTCATATTAGCCGACCCATATTGCAAGCCTGCCTACACACCGCGGTTACGCTATGTGTGCGACTATCTCATACGCCAAGGACATCAAATAGAGGTCTATACAGAAGCCTTCGAAGCGCACGATTTTGAGCATCACTACCCTATCCACGAAAAGCCCCTGACATACAACAATACCTTCCAATGGGCATTGCATGCTTTTTGGTCCTTACTGACCGATTACCGCAACAGGGCCTTTACGAAATGGGTAAGCCAACAGGTGGAGAACAAAACGTATGACATCGTTTTTTGCACAACATTCTCCACCTTTCCACTGCGAACAGCACATGAACTATCCAAACGATTACATGTCCCTCTCGTTGTAGATATACGTGACATCGAAGAACAAGTGCCTGGCAGGCAATACCAAAACCACCGACAATGGTGGGCACGTCCATTCAGCATATGGTACCGAAACATCAATATCATGCGCAGAAACAGAGCGTTAAAACAAGCCCATGCTATTACTACGATTTCACCATGGCATGTGCAATTCTTGAAGAACATCAACCCCAACGTGCATCTTATATACAACGGCTACGACCCTGAACAGTTCTATGCCGAAGATATACCGACAGAAACATTTGATATCGCCTATATCGGTCGCTTGTATCCTTTCCAAAATATCCAACCCGTACAACAAGCCATCGAGCAACTGCATAACCCCGACATAAGACTCGTGTATCATACTCCCCAACACCAACCCATCCCCATCCATCAAGTGGGAGACGTCTTGAGGCGAACGAGCATAGCCGTCGTACTCACTTCCGAACATACACATGGTATGATGACAACGAAGTTCTACGATGCCCTGGGATGCGAAAAACCTGTACTATGCGTACCTTCCGACAAAGGAGTGTTGGCACAAACGATTCAACAAACCAACGCCGGCATTGCTACGGACGACATTGAGCAAATCAAACACTTCATATCAGACAAATACAACGAATGGAAACAGCAGGGATATACGCGCCAACCCGTAATACAGAAACACCTTTTCTCACGTCTCTACCAAACCGAACGGCTGGAGCAAATACTACTACAAACGACCCAACCCACCATCTCCATCATCATTCCGTATTACAATGCTGCCACGACGCTCAATAGGTGCCTCGATAGCATCATAATGCAGTCCTATCCACACTTGGAAATCATTCTCATCAACGATGGTTCTACCGACCAAAGTCCTATCATCGCACAACAATATGCTAAAAAAGATAAACGCATACGCCTCATCGATGTACCACATGCAGGACAATCTGCCGCGAGAAACGAAGGACTGAAACATGCCAAAGGAACATGGATATCCTTCATCGATAGTGACGACTACCTACCACAAGACCTCTACGCCGAATTGGTACGCAACATGCCACCACATACTGATATACTTTCGTTTGGCTTCGCTAGAGTAAACGAACAAGGACAGATAATCTACCAACGCAAACCACACAACCCCTACCGATATACGGTGTCTTGGAATAAACTATACAGAAAAGACTTTTTGGACCAACATCACATCACCTTCGTACAAGGCATGTACTACGAGGATGTGCTCTTCAACATCGATGCATGGTTGGCGCACCCTATACAACACACACTACCCATCATCGGCTACCATTATGTAGCCAACAACCATTCCACCACCGCCACCAAGCACCCGGAAGACCAAAAGAAACTATTTACACAGTTGCACAAAAGATTAAAACAACACACCCCATGCAACAACACATTGTTGCTTATCTATACCATTATAAGACTTAAATTACATTTTTTACGTTCGTTATGACGAATCAGGATATACTCAACTTGCTCCATCACGAGGTCACTCCTGCTATCGGTTGCACCGAACCCATTGCTGTGGCATTATGCGTAGCCAAAGCCACCGAGAAATTAGGGCATGAACCTGAACAGATAAAGGTGAACGTGTCCAAAAACATTTACAAGAATGCAATGGGAGTAGGCATCCCCAATACCAGTATGACAGGACTACCCATTGCCATCGCTTTGGGAGCTACAATAGGCAAATCAGCCTACCAATTGGAGGTCTTACGAGATGCCAAAACGGAGGACATTCACTATGCCAAAGAATACCTGGCACGGACACCCATTCACATCGACATTGAGCAACAAAACAAGAGCATCCTATACATCCATGCAGAAGTCCGTTTTGCTCAACAAACAGCCATGGCGACTATCCAAGACGAGCACACACACTTCATTGAGGAAGACTGCAAAGCCTCAATGCCTAACAATAGTGATGAAGCAAAGCAACCTACCCTTAGCCTACGGCAGGTATATGATTTTGCAACCAGCGTTGATACAGAACAACTACTATTTCTACTACAAGGAGCCAAAATGAATGTCGCCGCTGCTGAGCGTTCGTTCGATACCCACTACGGCCATGGGCTGGGCAAACTTTTGCAGCAACCCAATGAGCACGTTGAGAAACTATATGGCAACACTCTGCTAACCAAGATCATCAGTTATACATGTGGAGCGTGTGATGCACGAATGGCTGGGGCCATGGTACCTGTAATGAGCAACTCGGGGAGCGGCAATCAAGGTATCGCTTGCTCCATTCCTGTCTATTTGTATGCACAGGATAACCATTCATCACAAGAACAATTATTGAGGGCGCTCGCAATCAGCAACCTCACCGTTATTTACATGAAGCAGTCGCTCGGAAGGCTATCTGCCTTGTGCGGATGCGTCGTCGCTGCCACGGGGTCGGCTGCTGGAATAACATACCTCATGGGAGGACAATACACTGAAATAACCTACGCCATCAAGAACATGATCGCCAATATCAGTGGAATGATATGTGACGGAGCCAAACCTGGATGCTCACTCAAAGTCACATCCGGAGTCATGACCGCTGTACTATCGGCCACACTCGCTATGCAACACCGCGTGGCTACACCCAACGAAGGTATCGTGGAAGAGGATATCGATCGGACCATCAACAACCTAACCAGAATAGGGCGAGATGGCATGAACGAAACCGACAATCTAATCATTGACATCATGACGCATAAAAAATTATAATCACTTAATATTTATTACTATGTACAAATTTTCATTTACTACCGTTGGAGGTTCTACCCGTGTTAATATTCATACGGGAGAAGACATCCGTCACTTGGCTGAACTGGACCAAAAAATGTGGACCGTACTTTCATGCCCTACCACAGGACTTGAAATAGACGAGAATAGTCTCAAATGTATGGATACGGACCAAGACGGAACATTGCATGTCAAAGAAGTTATCCAAACTGCAGAATGGATTTGCGGAAATCTCGTCGATGCCAATTCGTTGTTACTCTCCACCGACCAAATAATGATTGACAACATCGCCAATCCACAACTCAAAGAGTTGGCAACGAACATCGCTGGAGAAAATAACTATATCGACTTGAATATCGTGAACACGGTCATCGCCAATGCACAACAACAAGTCGCACAACAACCCCTCCCATCTGCACCATATAACGCTGAAATAACAGCCGCATGCAAAGAAAAGAAAGACGAATATACCAACTACTTCCGTCTCACCAAACTACAAGAAGCAGGATTAGCCACTATACCCGCTGATACACCCGTTCCTGGGATGAGCGAAGAGGAATACAATCAAATGCTCGGGGCAATCACTGCACATGAGAACGAAGTGGCTGCGATACAACAAGCAAATGCTGATGCTATAGCTGCTGCCACTGCACAATACGAACCTTTGAAGAAAATGATACTCGTTCATCGAGACCTATACACCCTATTGCGTAACTTCGTTACACTTAACGATTTCTTCTCCAACGACCCAAAACAACTGGCCATTTTCCAAGCAGGAACACTCATCATCGATCAAAGGGCATGTTCCTTGTGTATGATAGTCAACGACATGGGCAAACAAAATGCGCAAGCAGGAGCATCGGGGATGTTCTTGGTTTATTGCAACTGCCGTAGCAAGAAACTCAACAAAACCATGGATATCGTTGCAGCTATCACCGTTGGAGATATCAAGAATATCACCGTAGGCAAAAATGCCATTTTCTATGACCGTAAAGGCAACGATTGGGATGCTACCGTCACCAAGATTATTGATAACCCTATATCCATCAGTCAAGCATTTTGGAGTCCATACCGCAAGTTCGGACAATGGGTAACTGACCTTATCAATAAATCCGCATTGGAAAAAGATAAAAAAGCTTTTGAGAGCATGACAACCACCGTACAACAACAAACAGCACCGGCGGATGCTGCTAAGAAAGAAAGTTTTGATATTGCTAAGTTCGCCGGTATCTTTGCTGCTATCAGCATGGCATTTGGTGCTATTGGATCTGTCTTAGTCGATTTGGCTAAGGGCATCAATGCCTTGGAGTGGTACAAGTTGTTGGCGGCTATCGTTGCCATTTTGTTAGTCATCTCAGGACCATCCATGGTACTGGCATGGATTAAGCTGCGCAAACGCAATTTGGCGCCTATCCTCAATGCCAACGGCTGGGCTATCAACGCAGAAGCCATTATCAATGTTGTTTTCAGTTCCACACTCACTACACAAGCCAAGTTCCCTATTTTACAGGTGAAGAAACACAAGAAAAACCGCAAATGGGCCATCGCTATTGCAGTTATCGTGAGCGTATTGCTCATACTTGCACTGTTAGGATACTATTTCTGCTGCCAACAAGGCTGCAACCTTTGCGCTCAATAGGTGCATACCATTGCTTTCTAATAGAGAACTGGAGAGCACCGCGCTCTATTTAGTGTTTTGAAACATGAAAATAACGTTATTAGTTGTAGGAAAGACTACTGACAAGACATTGGATACACTCATACAGGAGTATAAAAACAGGTTGGCACACTATGTTAGTTTTGACATAGCATGTGTCAACCTACGACTCAAATCCGATAGGTTATCCATCAACGAGCAGAAACGAATGGAAGGCGAAATGATCCTACTCAACATACCTTCCAGCGCCGAACTTATTCTGCTGGACGAACATGGCAAAGAGTTTCGCAGCATTGAGTTTGCCGACTATGTACAAAAGAAAATGATGCAAGGGAGAGATGTTGTCTTCGTTATTGGAGGACCTTATGGATTCAGTCAGGAGGTCTACGACAGAGCTAACAGCAAACTATCATTAAGCAAGATGACCTTCTCCCATCAGATGATACGCCTACTTTTTGTTGAGCAACTCTATCGAGCCTTTACCATCCTCAAAAACGAACCCTATCACCACGAGTGAAGGAGTGCGACGGAACGCACTCCGAGTGTTGTGCCCGAAGAGTCCCCACTCTAAGGATTAGCGCAAACATAGAACCATTACCCGTGGGAGGGGTAGGGGTCTGATAACTCATAATTCATAACTCATAACTTATAACTTATAACTTATAACTCATAACTCATAATTCAAAATTAGCGGTGCCGTCCTCTAAACTGTAGGGCTCTGCCCGTCCTCTAAACTGTATGTTATTCGCTATTTTCAAGAGAAACAACAGTCCACACCCAAAAGGATGTGGACTGGATATATAATTAATTGGTTTAATGTTTGTACGTATTACCAACCTTCAATGTTATCCATGGGGATGTCATTGATATAGATGCTTGCACATAAAAATGTGCTTGGTTCCAAATCTACTACTTGCGTATCTGGAGTTTGATATACATTCTTTTTCATACTATGGTGATATATTTATTATCGTTTTACATCTATTTTATCTTTATAGCGCAATGAATACTTTCTTGCCGTTGATGATATAGAAGCCACTTACTGTTGGAGTATCCACTTTGCGTCCTAAGATGTCGTACACTCCTTCTTGCATTGGTGCAACGATAGATTCGTCGGTGATATTATCCAACGCAGTCGTTGCGTTCTCTTCGGAGTAATCCATACTCACACGTTTGATGCCCGGTATAGCAGGGTGATCTTTGTCAGATATCTCATCCAATTCTATGTATGCACGATTTGCAGCCAAGGAGCAGCCATCTCCACACAATACCATCCTATCGCCTGCAACAAGGTACTTTCCTTTTAGGAAATTGGATGCAGCCGTGATGCCATCAAAGGTGCCATGCAAACCATTATGCGAAAGTGGGATGGCGCTGGTGGTATTATCGTAATAGATAGTCACCTCATTGCTGTGAGGATAGAAGATATAAGGCTTGCCTGCTTCAAGAGTCTTCACTTCGTCGAAGAAAATCTTCTTTTTGTTTTTGAGGATGTGTGCTATCTCATAGAACGTTGCTCCTGTGAAGTTGCTCGAACCATGAGGCAAACAGATGGTGTTGTAGCCGATGCGTACATTGCGAGAATAGGAACCATTATTTTGCTCAAACTCTGCTGTGAGTTTCATATCTTCAGTCACTGTCAATGTGCGTGGATTGTCGGTGTTGCCGTCAGACCATTGCGTAAAGGTATAGCCATCGTTTGGAGTAGCTGCAATAATCGCAGCAGTTTCACAACCTGGTTCTTGAGTGATAACAGCATTACCCATTGATTCGTCTGCAGAAGAAACCTTGAAATCAAAATGGAATTCATCATTTTCAACAAACTCGCCCACATATTCCGCCCAATACACTGCCTCGTATGCAGATTTGGTTCCGCAAGGGATATAAACAGTAATAGGAGTTTCTCTTGAAAAAAAAGTATTGCCATCTACAATTGGTGGAGTTGTAGCATTACTAGCAATAGAGGGATAAGTAGAATATGCAAAAGCGTATTCTTTTATTGTTGTAATACTCTTTGGAATAACTGTATTTTGACACCCAACTAAAAGTGTATTTGTGCCCGTTTCAATAATTGCATTGCAATTATCTCGGCTATCATAGTTAGGATTACCTTCTTCAACCACTATAGATGTCGCAGAATTACATCCAGTAAGGATGGCACCTTCTATCTTTGTAACACTTTTAGGGATTTTTATCGAAGTCAATGAAGGACAGAACACGAAAGCTCTAACACCAATCGTTTTTACACTATTTGGTATTGTGATTGAAGTGAGAGTAGAGCAATACCAAAATGCTGATCTACCAATGGTGGTTACAGTATTAGGGATAATTGTATTTTTACATCCAGCAATTAGAGTATTGGTTGCAGTTTCTACAATAGCGTTGCAATTATTACGACTGTCATATACAGGATTTCCATTCTCAACGATTATACGGCTTAATGCTGGACATCCTGCTAGTGAAGCCTCTTCTATATATATAACACTATTGGGGATGCTAATAGAGGTCAAAGAGGTGCAATTTCTGAAAGCCTGATTACCTATACATGTTACACTATTAGGTATAGTAATGGAAGTGAGAAATGAGCACCCTTCGAACGCGTTATATAACACAATTTGTGTGCCATTTTTGATGGTATAAGTACCTGTTAAATCATCTTTTGCCTTGATTAGACAATTTCCCATATACATACACCCGTTCTCCCAATAGGATTCATTATTGTATATTGAAGTGCCATCGAAAGCCCCATCTCCGATACTCGTCACGCTATTAGGAATAGTCACCGAAGTCAAAGAGGAGCAACCTGAGAAAGCACCCTTTGCGATACTCGTCACGCTATTAGGAATGGTCACCGAAGTCAAAGAGGAGCAATCTCTGAAAGCATAATCAGCTATAATGCGTGTTCCATTTTTAATTGTATAAACACCTGATAAACTCTCTTTTGCAGCTACTAAACAATTGCTAATGTATAGCACCCCATTCTCCCAATTTGAGTTATCGTTGAATATCCCAGTATTAACGAAAGCCTCTTCTTCGATACTCGTCACGCTGTTAGGAATGGTCACCGAAGTCAAAGAGGTGCAATCTCTAAAAGCCCAATATCCGATACTCGTCACACTATTAGGAATGGTCACCGAGGTCAAAGAGGAGCAATTATAGAAAGCCCGACCTCCGATACTCGTCACACTACTTGGAATGGTCACCGAGGTCAAAGAGGTGCAATAATAGAAAGCCCAATATCCGATACTCGTCACACTATTAGGAATGGTCACCGAGGTCAAAGAGGAGCAATATTCGAAAGTCGAAAGTTCTATACTCGTCACGCTACTTGGAATGGTCACCGAGGTAAAAGAGGAGCAATGGCTGAAAGCAGAAGTTCCGATACTCGTCACACTATTAGGAATGGTCACCGAGGGCAAAGAGGAACAATTTCTGAAAGCTTCATCTCCGATACTCGTCACGCTATTAGGAATGGTCACCGAGGTCAAAGAGGTGCAATTCCAAAAAGCATAATTTCCGATACCAACGATACCATTAGGAATCGTAACCATTTTGATATCTCTTTTACAACCAACAACTATATTGTCTTTTATCAACAATCCATCTTGTTCCTTATCTGCCAATATTGCTCCCCAATTATTATTAGACGTGCAAACACTGTTATTGATAAACTTATCCTTTGGTAAAACACAATAATAGAAAGCATTATATCCGATACTCGTCACGCTGTTAGGAATGCTCACCGAAGTCAAAGAGGAGCAACCTTGGAAAGCCACATTTCCGATCCTCGTCACGCCATTAGGAATGGTCACCGAGGTCAAAGAGGAGCAATAAGAGAAAGCCCCAATTCCGATACTTGTCACTGCATAGGTAATGCCGTTATACGTAACAGACGATGGGATTGTAATATCCCCTGAATATTTAGTATTTCCACTTGTTACCTCCACTGTATAGGGGGCAACATTGCTGGTAATGTTATAATAAAAATCTCCCGATTGAAAATCGTATGCCCAAAGCATAACGGAGGTCATTAGGGTTAGAAAAAGAGTAAAAAACTTTTTCATAGTTTTATATTTTGTAGGACATCGGTTCCAAATGACCTAATAAATATACGAAAAGCGTGGAACCTTACTATTGCTTATTCTCTTGACAAAGGTTCTAGCAAAACCCAACACACAAGAATAAACAATGAATGCCCACGCCGATATGCTCATCGTTGTAAAGCACAACGAATTAAACACACCAAGGGGCATTTACCGCTCTCTTGTTTCGGGTGTGTGAAAATTTGCTAGATTTTTGTCAACCAAAACAAGCGCCAATAAACGCCTTTTATTATGTCTGCTACCCTCCGCCAGCAATGTCAGACATCCCTCGGCGCAGGTTTACGGTGACAAAATTACACTTTTTATTTTACATGTGCAAAAAAAAAATTGCCTTCCATCACATTGTTATAAATGCTCCATACATTGCAATTCATAATTATTATCAAGACATTATC
>JAGBCD010000018.1 GCA_017938155.1 Paludibacteraceae bacterium
CCTAATCCGTGTACTCACACACGAGATTATGAATACCATCACGCCTATCGCTTCGCTCAGCGAAACACTCTCCAAAGACCCTGCTTCGCCTGATTTGGTAATGGGCTTGCAGACGATTTCAACCTCTTCTAAGGACCTCATCAAATTCGTCAACACCTACCGCAGTCTGACACGAGTAGCAACGCCAGTTAGAAAACCATTTTACTTGCGCGAACTCATGGAGCGTGTGGAGCAACTGACCAAACAGCAGATTGATGCCGCAGGTGCACGCTATCAATACACCGAACTGACCGATGATATTCTGCTATATGCGGACGAGGGACAAATCTCGCAAGTGGTGGTCAATCTCATCACCAATGCCTTGCAGGCAGAGGCAACCCAAATCACCATCACAGCCAAGATTGATGATTTCGATGCAGTCGTGATAGATGTCTGCAATAATGGTCATCCTATTAGCCCTGATAGTCAAGAGCAGATATTCATTCCATTCTTCACCACCAAACCCGAAGGCTCAGGTATTGGTTTGAGTCTCTCCCGCCAAATCATGCGCCTACACAATGGTAGCATCCGCCTCGTTCGCAGCGACGAAAAGGGCACAATCTTTACTCTCGTTTTTAGATAAACCCGTTGACACATTGCATAATCTTTCAACACTCCCAATCTCACCTAGCAGTAAACTCACGGTAGTTTCTCTTTTTGGCACACCTTTTGCTCGTATCATTGCAAATCAGTTGTAAAAATAAGCTAAATGTATTAAAAAATACAAAATCTCACTCCTACATTTGGTCATATCAAAAAAATATTGTATCTTTGCAGCGGATAATAGTGTAGTGATTAATACCTAAATCAAAATAATAACAATTATGGCAAGACCAATTCAAGCAATTCCAACTCTTAGCGGCCCTGAGGCAATACGATTTGAGAGTGCAGCAATGCGTACCGAGGCAAACCCTGGTACTATAGATTATTGCCATCAAGCGCAAGTCGTTGCAGCATATCTCCAAAAATCTAATGTCTTATGACGCTAGAGAAACTACTCAGTACATGTGACATTCATCATGCAACAGCGGAAAAACTCGCTGCTTGCGAATCGTTTTCATGTGATGATAAAGACCTTGATGAGTTTTTTGCTAAGGATTCATTGCTATACCAACAAAAGTTACTTGGAAAGACTTATCTATTTTGCCTAAAAGAAGATCCATCTACAATTATTACTGCTTTTTCACTTTCTAACGATAGTATTCGTATTACTAATAGTTTGAAGGATGAATATAAAGAACAATTTCTAGAAGAAGCTGAATTGCGCGACAAAACTATGAAGCGCTTTCCTTCAGTACTTATTGGACGTTTTGCTACTGATTCCCATTTTGAAGGAAAGGGATACGGATCTGCTGTAATGGACTTTATTAAGATAGTATTTCGCATTAACAACCGAACAGGATGTCGTTTTCTAATTGTTGATGCATACAACAATCATAGAACTTTACACTTTTATGAAAAGAATGGTTTTAAGTACCTTATTGAAGATGAAGAGTCAGAGGCAAAGTATGTTGGCGTGAGTAAAAATAAGTTACCTCTTAATACTCGTTTGATGTATTTTGATCTTCTAGATATAAAGGTTAATTAATTCCACGATTATACTTCATTCTAGCAGCACCCTCTCGGTGCTGTTTTTTTTATACTACTGCAACGATAAAAATAGATAAAAACAGACAAAAACGGAATTTTTCGGAAAAATAAAAACAAAAATCAACTTTTTACTTCAAAATATTTGTACATGTCGAAAAATATTCGTACTTTTGCAGCGTGAAATTGATAACAGTACCCGTTGTGCATACCATAAGAACTGCCGGCGGGTCATTCTTTTGAATAAGAGTAAGTATTATATAGAAAAAACACCATGGCAAACAAACCTTCACGGACTGTAGATGAACAAATTGATTTGTTAGAACGGCGCGGAATAAAAATTCAGAATCGTCGTAAGGTTGCTAATTGGTTAAGGAGAGTTAGTTACTATCGCCTTAAGGGTTATTGGTGGGAAATGCAAGATAATACTGTGAATCATCATTTTGCGAAAGGTTGGTCTTTTGAAGATATCATAGAGCGATACCAATTTGATAAAGAGTTAAGAATTACTCTTTTCCATGCGATTGAAACATTGGAAATAGCATTGCGTACAAAACTGATTTACCACATGTCACAAGCACATGGTGGTTTGTGGTATCTTGATTCATCCTTAACTGTAGATTCTGCGTTGCATAACAAACACTTGTTTCAGTTAAAAGATGAATTTGCAAAAAGCAAAGAGGTGTTTGTAAAAGAATATTTAAGTAAACATCCTAATCATCTTGTCCCTCCAAAAAAAGGGTATCAATCTGATGAGGATCCTGATGCATGGATAATATTGGAAGTAGCTACCTTTGGAGAATTATCCAAGATATACAAGAATCTTAATCACCAATTACCAGCAAAATCTGCGATAGCCAATGATTTTGGATTAGATAAACATAGCGATTTATCTAGTTGGTTAGAAACTATGGCATATTTACGAAACATGGTAGCTCATCATTCGCGTTTGTGGAGTCGTAATATGGTTAAAAAGCCAACTACCGTTACAAAAACTCGTAATACATGGTTGGAGTTTCCTTTAGCTCCAGCAGTAGAAAAGCGTCCTTTTTATCTAATTTCGGTACTGCTATATTTATGTGATGCTGTTGGCGAGGGCGAACATTTACGCAATGATATTCATCGGTTAGTATATCGTTATCGCCATTTGCCTTTATTTAGAATGGGTTTCTTCCCAAAATGGGGGGACCAACCATTATGGAAGTTATCGCTCTTGCGGCGAATATGCTTGTATTTTTAAGGATAGAATTAACTAAAAATAGGGTGTGTCAAAAAGCTGACACACTCTATTTATTTGCATATTCGCCTTTGTCGAAAAATTTGCCTTAAACAAACAGTATATAAAAAATGCGAATTCCATCGATAATGATGGAACTCGACTTTGTGTTTTTTTAATGCACATGAAGTGGCTAAAGTCCACACGGGCACTATCATTCTTTCTAAATCGGGTGCAAAGGTACTGCTTTTTTATATAAGCAAATTTTATTATAAAAAATCTTATTTTCTTAACAAAAAGAAGATATTTGATGTATAAATGAATATTTCAAACAATAAATTCTTAAAATTCATTTTAATCTATTGTTATACGATGAACTGAATTCTTATCGCTATTAAGTAAATAATCATTAACTCCACTAAAAACACTTTCTCAAAATATATGTAAAATGTAATTTATCTGCCATTTTGGCAGTCCGTTTAACATTTTAAACTTAACATATTTATTTTATGTATAAAGATAACTAATGGCATAATCATTGTAAGCACTTACTTGGTGATTGCCAGGTATCAGTTAATCGGCCTAAGACATGAAACCAAACAATCACTAAAGTTTAATCTTAATGGTCGAGAAAGGAGTAGCATATGGGAAAAAATCAACACGTTGTACCAGTAGGAGACAAGTGGGGAGTAAAAGGCGAGGGTAATTCCAAATATACGGCTATCACAAATACCCAAAGAGAAGCCGCTGAAATTGCAAGAAGAATTGCCATTAATCAAGAATCTGAGCGTTTTATACATCGACCAGATGGACGTATACGCGAGCGTGACTCTTATGGCAATGATCCATTCCCACCAAGAGGCTAAAAACCAAGTGGCAGTAGTGTTTTCACTACTGCTTTTTTCTTTTGTTACAACTGGCAAAGAAGTACGTAATTTTTTGAAATATGCAAATAGAAGTTGAGATTTGGAGAAAAATGTAGAAAAATAGGGAGATGTTGCAAAAAAGGAGGTTTAAGAATAAATGGAATACAAATAGGCATGCGATGCACGCCATAGGATATGTTAAGGTGTTTGTGTGGAAGGTTCTTCAAAAAAGTGCGAAGATTTACGAAAGGTGGTGGAGGATGTCGTTGGCTTCGGGGATGGAGAGTTTTTGACGGATTTGAGGAGTATACTGTAAAAGGAGAGAAAAGTTCGGAATACCACATCACACCTGTGGTAAAAATGAGATCAACCATGCTTGTATTCAAGCGTGGTTGGATACGTTGGCTATTGATAATCAAATCTTACAATACTATTTCCCCGACTCTACTAATCTCAAAGTATTCTTAAAAGGAAATAGCAACATATTGGTTTCCCTAACAAATGGCCATGTTGTGGTTGAACAAGTGCACAAACGCCCTATCTTGGGGGCACTAAGCAAATTGCACTACAACCCAAACAAAGCATGGACATGGTTCTCAGACTTATTTGCCATCTCCATGATAATCGTCATCATTACTGGCATTGGCATGCTCAAGGGCAAACATGGACTTTGGGGAATAGGAGGAATAGAACTACTCATCGGTATGCTCATACCGCTGCTATTTTCACTACTCTAATAGTTATTCGAAAGAAAACAAAAAGTGGTAGCATAGGATAAGAAAACAAAAAGAGCAGAGAATTTTCTCTGCTCTTGTGATTCAGCTGGGGCTCGAACCCAGGACCCCATCCTTAAAAGGGATGTGCTCTACCTGCTGAGCTACTGAATCTCCTTTTCAACAATCGTAAAGGGTATTTCCTTACGAAAGCGGATGCAAAGGTACTACATTTTTTTGAATTAGCAAAATTTTTCTACATTTTTTTAGAAAAAGATTATAAAAAGGGGGCAATTATTGTTCATTCAAAAATAAAGCTGTAGCTTTGCAACACAAAATTGGCGCAATGCTATTTGGATAGCAAAGCCATAAAAAATCATTTACTACGATTATTAACGCAAACAGCGGGCACTAATTATGAACATTCAATTAACTTACTACCGTAGACCAACCACCACCACTAACGTGGGAGGACTACTAATCGGTAGCGAACATCCTGTTCGTATCCAAACCATGGCCAACACCTCCACCAATGACATCGAAGGAAGTGTTGCACAAGCCGAACGTTGTATAAGTGCTGGCGCTGAACTTCTGCGCTTTACCACACAAGGCATACGCGAAGTAGAATCACTTGCGAGAATACATAAAATCATCAAAGGTTCACAACCTAAAGATAAACAATGTCCTCTCGTGGCAGACGTACACTTCCAGTCGGACGTAGCAGATGCTGCTGCGCAAGTGGTAGAAAAAGTGCGAATCAATCCTGGCAACTATATTGACCCAGCTCGAAAATTCAAACAAATAGATTATACCCATGAAGAATATCAAGCAGAATTAGAACGCCTTCGTACACGATTTGTTCAACTGCTCAACATCTGCAAAGAACATAAAACGGCTATTCGCTTGGGCGTGAATCATGGCAGTTTGAGCGACCGCATCATGTCACGATATGGAGATACTCCAGAAGGTATGGTGGAAAGTTGCATGGAGTTTTTACGAGTTGCAGTAAGTGAAGATTTCAAGGATATCGTTTTGTCGATTAAAGCAAGCAACACTCGCATTATGGTAACAACCGTCCGACTACTAGTGTGGCAAATGCAAGAGGAAGGAATGCGTTTCCCTCTACATTTGGGAGTGACAGAAGCTGGCGAAGGAGAAGATGGACGTGTCAAATCTGCTGTCGGCATTGGAGCATTGCTGGCAGATGGTATCGGAGACACTATTCGCGTCAGCCTAAGTGAAGCACCCGAGAAAGAGTTACCCGTAGCACAAGCTTTGGTAAACTACTTCGCAGACAAACAAAGTATTCGCTATGCTCATGACACCAAAGTATATATAGAAAACGGTTGTGTTTATTACGCCAACTCGGACCATTCTTGGGAAGATTTTCAACTACATGCGGCAGCCGAATGTGGGCGACTATTATGGGACTACCAATGCAATGAAATCAGTTTAGCTAACGAACATTTTGCACCCGAACAACTCGAACGCTTGGCTAAAGATATACTACAAGCAGCGCGCGTACGCATGTACAAGACAGAATACATATCATGCCCAGGATGCGGACGCACTCTATTTGACTTGGAACAAACCATCGCACAAGTTAAATCGGCTACCCAACACCTACAAGGATTGAAGATTGGCATCATGGGATGCATCGTCAATGGACCAGGAGAAATGGCAGACGCAGACTATGGCTATGTAGGAGCAGGACGTGGGAAAGTGAGCCTATATCGAGGCAAAGAATGTGTATTAAAAAACATTCCACAAGAAGAAGCTGTCAAACAATTACTTTCCCTAATAGAAGCAGATAAGAAAGCATAGCACAACGACTAAGCCACCCAAGGAAAGTATCCCATATACACCCATTAGCATCTAATGCTTTGGGTGTATTTTGATGATTGAAACGACCATGATACGCATCATTTTTCGAGTATTTTTTGTTCATGTACATTTTTTTTTGTAATTTTGTCGGCGAAGTAAATAAATTATAATCTCTAATATATTATGACTATGCAAAAAAGTCCCTTGCAGATTGCTCGTCAATCTTACCAACCCAAAATGCCTATTGCCCTTCAAGGTAATGTAAAATTAGTAGAAGGCGCTAAGACTGAATCCGTAGCAGATCAAGCAGATATCAAAGATTTGTTCCCTAACACGTATGGATTGCCAGTTATCACAATGGAGCCTACTGCAGGTGTACCATCTTGTAGTGAACCATTCAATGTAGGTGTAATCCTTTCTGGAGGTCAAGCCCCTGGCGGACACAACGTTATTTGCGGTTTGTACGATGGACTAAAGCAATTAAATCCAGATAACAAACTTTATGGTTTCTTAGGAGGTCCAAGTGGTTTGGTAGAGCACCAATATAGTCTTTTGACAGGTGATATTATTGACGAATACCGCAACACCGGTGGTTTTGATATCATTGGTTCTGGACGTACCAAATTAGAGGAAACATGGCAATTTGACAAAGGTATTGAAATTTGTGAAGAATTAGGCATCAAAGCCATCGTTATCATTGGTGGCGACGACTCCAACACCAACGCTTGCGTATTGGCAGAATACTACTTGCAAAAAGGATGCGGAATCCAAGTCATTGGTTGTCCAAAAACCATTGATGGCGACTTGAAAAATGAAATGATCGAAACCTCTTTTGGTTTTGATACCGCTTGTAAAGTATATAGCGAATTGATTGGTAATATCCAACGCGATGCCAACTCCGCTAAAAAATATTGGCACTTTATCCGTCTAATGGGACGTAGTGCAAGTCATATTGCATTGGAATGTGCACTACAAAGTCAACCTAACATCTGCTTAATATCAGAAGAGGTTGAAAGCAAAAACATGACCCTAAATGATATCGTAGAACAAATAGTAGAAGTAATCGTTAATCGTGCCAATGAAAACTTGAATTTCGGTACTATTTTGATACCTGAAGGACTGATAGAGTTCATTCCTGCGATGCGTATCTTGATTCAAGAATTGAACGACATGTTGGCTCACAACGAAGAGTTTTCTTCTTTGGAAGGAGACGACGCTAAACGCGAATATGTTAAGTCAATGCTTTCACCTGCATCCTGTGACTTATACCGCTCATTACCTAAGGGTATTGCACGCCAATTAACTCTGGATAGAGACCCTCACGGCAATGTGATGGTTAGCCAAATTGAGACAGAAAAACTACTCATTGAAATGGTTAGCAAACGTTTGGCACAACTAAAAGCTACAGGATCTTACAAAGGCAAATTCTCAGCTTTGAACCACTTCTTTGGCTATGAAGGACGTTGCGCTATACCTTCAAATTTCGACGCCGACTACTGCTATTCTATTGGCATCACTGCTACACACTTGATCGCAGCTGGCAAAACAGGATACATGTCATTGGTTAGAAACCTCACCAAACCTGCTGCTGAATGGATCGCAGGTGGTGTACCTATCACCATGATGATGAACATGGAAAAACGTCATGGAAAAATGAAACCAGTTATCCAAAAAGCATTGGTTGACTTAAATGGAGCTCCTTTCTTGTATCTCAAGTCACATCGCGAAGAATGGGCTGACGCAAATACCAGTTACATTTATCCAGGACCTATCCAATATTATGGTCCAACAGAAGTGTGTGACCAACCTACCCACACCTTGCGTTTGGAACAACAAAGCAAATAATCATAGTATAGTGTGATACGAAAGCGTCTTAATTATCACGGTAATTAAGGCGCTTTTTTTGAATTTTCAAATATGAAAAAGATTTTTTTGTTTGGGTTAGTATTGCTTAGTCAACTATGCTTTGCTCAATACAACGACGAATTTTTATATGCTGCATATATGAAAAAAGATATGCAAATATGGCAAGAATATATAGATCAAACTGATTGGAAAACTATCAACACGCCAGAGAAACTACGGCTTATCAATTATGAATACGGATTTGTAGCCAATTGTATTCAACTAAAACAAGAAGATGCTCAAACGTATTTAGAACAATTCCATGCACATTTGGAAGATGTTTACAAAGCCAATCAAATATCAGAAGCACGATATTACATGTACCTATCTTCTGTTTATGCATATGACTTTATGCTTCATCCAGGAAAACTCTTATCATCTGGTGTTCGTTCGTACAAATCTATAAAAAAAGCATACAAATTAGCGCCGAAAGATCCTATAGTTTTGACCCTAAAAGCCAACGTAGACTTTTATGCACCACCCGCATTAGGAGGCAATAAAGAGTCTGCACTCAAAGACTTTATATTAGCCAAACAATTATTAGAACAACAAGGAGATTACGAGCATCTTTGGAATTATGCAGCCTTGCGCCTATGCATCGCCCAATGTTACGAAAAAACAGGAAACAAACAAAAAGCAATTGAAGAGTGTCGTAACATACTGCAAGTCATGCCTGAATTTTCATACATCAAAGATGAATACCTACCTCACTTGCTCAATAGCAATAAGTAAATAATGAAGTATACCACATCTACCTAACGAGTTTTTGCAGTTTTTTTTGCATATATAAAAAAAATGCACTAATTTTGCAGCAGATTTTGTAGATTATATCTACCCATGAGATATTGCCAAATGGTGTAATGGTAGCACTACAGATTCTGGTTCTGTCTGTCAGGGTTCGAGTCCTTGTTTGGCAACAATAAAACTCAAATCGTCTTTGTCAACGATTTGAGTTTTTATTATTATTCATCCATTGCGATATAAAGAATGTGAAGTTTTTTTGGTATTCTACAAAAATTGTATTAACTTTGCAGCGTAATATATACATCTAATTTTATACCTATTTCTCCATGCTTCAAGCAAATCAAACAAGACATATTTTATCTCTGCTTTTGCTTTTGTTTTTTACAACCAATCACATGCAAGCTGAATCCAAATCCTCTCGCGCAGAACGAAAGCATGAGATTCGAATCGGTTGGGGAGACCAATTGTTTGAAACATTAGTATGGCACGAAGAACCATTTTCTACCATCCATCCCCCTACTACTTTGCTAAATTATGACGAGAATTTTCAATATCTACAACACTATTTTATAGAGTATCAGCGCCGACACAATCATTGGTTGAGTTATGGCGGTACTTTTGACTTCAGTGGTGTATATTGGGATCGTGTAACACGCAATGGAAAGGGCGAACAAGTAGGCGATCCCACCAACCATCATTTCATCAATCTTGTCTTTATGCCCAACATACGTTTCACCTACTTCTATCACAAATATGTATCCTTCTATTCTGGACTTGGAGCAGGTTTGAACATTAACACAGGAACAGAGATTGACTATAAACAACGCAAAACTGCTGTGGCTCCCGTTTTTGGATTGACTCTATTTGGCGTGGAAGTAGGTTTGGACCACTGGTTTGCATCGCTTGAACTTGGTGGTTTGTATTCCTTGGTTAATACAAATGAAATTTATATGGTATCGTCCCGAATGATAACAGCAGCTATTGGATTTAGATTCTAACACATTATTTTATGTTCAACAAATATTTATCTATACAAATTATATATATCGTTTGCATAGCATTAGCCCTCAATGCTTGTCAATTTGGAGACTCATTTTTCGTTGATTTTTCTTCTATAGAAAACGTTCATCCTGGTTCGTTCAAACTAATGGAGCAAAAAACAACGAATGTAAACGAATTGATCACTGACCCTGCGCAACAAGCCTTATGGGGTGTTGATTTGAATGCCTCGCTGGAGGCCGATGGCAACGTAACACCAGGTATGCAACGTGCATCCTCTGTCACTATGAACAACATAGCTCAACAGCTATTGGATTTCGGCAATGCGCATACAGCCATTGAATTGGCAGGTATCTATCCTTCGGTAGATATTCATGGCAATTCCATATCCTTGTCTGGTAAAATCATCGTACCAGCCAATAAACCCATCAAACGCTATATCATCGTATCGCACTACACTATAGGTAGCAACGTAGAAGCTCCAAGCCAATCGTTTTCTTTGGAAGGATTGTTGGTAAAATTGGGATATGGTTTGATTATCCCCGATTATTTAGGTTATGGTGTAACAGCGGATAGCATCCATCCTTATTTGGTAATGGATGTGACAGCACAAAGCGTTGTTGATATGTACTTGGCAGCAGTACCTTTCTTGAAAGCAGCCGGATTGACTCCTGAAAAAGATGACGTCTATTTGATGGGGTATTCTCAAGGAGGTGCAGTTACAATGGCAGTACAACGTTTGATTGAGAAATACTATGCAGACAAAATCAAGATTAGACGCGTATTTGCGGGTGGCGGCCCATACGATGTAAAAATAACATACGACCGTTTTATAGAAACAAACAAAGCCTCTTATCCATGCGCTGTACTACTGATGACACAAGGAGTAATCGTAGGCAATCATCTGGACTTGGATATGGAACGCATCGTACAACCCAATATCTATGCTCAATTGGATGAACTCATCAACACCAAAAAGTATAGCACAGGCCAAATGAATATGAAGTTGGGAACTTCCATTACAAGTGAACTACTCTCGCCTATTGGTATGGACAGAACCAGTTACGAGATTTCAGAACTTTACAAGGCACTTACAGAGAACTCTATCGTATCGTATTCTTGGATACCTCAAGCTCCCGTATTTATTATGCACTCCATTGATGATGAGATCGTTCCTTACGAAAATGCTATTCGTGCAAAAAACAAATGGACCAATGCGAACATTCAGTACAACTTCGGTCATTATGGCACGCACATCAAAACATGCATACGATTTATCTTAACTGTACAAAAATTATTGATTAACGATGAACAAGAAGAAAATGGCAATTACACATTCTAAATACTCCCTGCTTGCAGCAGTTTGCATGATCATAATGGGAACCTTCTGCACTTCATGTGATCCAGAAGCCATCTCCTATACCGAAAATGTAGAAATCTCCATGACGATTGAAAAAATCTCAGCGGGGTACGTAGAAGTAAAGGCTTCCACAAATAAAGAGGCGTTTTATCTTCTCAGCATTCAACCTGTACGCCCAAATATCAATCCTCAAGATATTGCTAAACCATTCATGATGCTTGCATTGGATAGTGCATACTTAAATTATTTGAATTGGCGCAATGACAAGTTGAAAGTAATGACTCCATATATAGCAGACTTTGCTTCTCACTCGTTGCAATATGGTTCTGTGAATCACTACTTTAACTTTTTGACGCCTGATACTGACTATTGGATATTTGCATTTGTAGTGGATGCAAAAACCAATAAACCTGCAGGCAAACTATACTTAGAAACCATACATACCAAACCTCAAAGCGAAATGTATATTGATTTTCAATATCGTGTTCGCGGACGATGGGATTATATCTACCCGATGGATTCTACCGGTAACATCATATCCGACATACCATGGGTTGGACAAACTGTTGATAGCTTAGAGTTACGTAAATTGATGCCAGGTAATGGCCCCGACGATGTACCAGGAGTATATTTCATCAAACAGTTCACGGAATTGACTGCAGAAAACAATCATTCACGTGTGCTGTATGGCATACACGCTCAAAACAACGGGGCAGAAACAGGTTCTACTATTAAGGGATTTGAAATTGGTCATACCTATTACACAGGCATGGCAGTTTTGGATGGCCCTATTAGCCGACATCCTGATGAGAGATTGTTTGACATCTATCGCTTCAAATGGATGGGTGATTCTACAGAACTATACTTCACTAAAGAACAAAGCACTGACGGAGGTTGGTAAAAAAAACATAACATTATGATACTATCAATGACTGGGTATGGCAAAGCTGAAAGCCATATAAATAGAAAAAAAATAGCTGTTGAGTTAAGAGGGTTGAATTCAAAAACTTTGGATTTGAGCACACGTATTCCATCATGGTTACGTGCACAAGAACTTGAGATACGCAATTTATTAACACAACGTCTTGAGAGAGGAAAAGTAGATTTCAATATCAGTTACCAAAATATAAGTTCAGATACCACAGAAGGTAAACAAATAGAATTTACTCCAATCAATGCAACTGCCTTTGAATATTATTACAATGAGCTCAAACAACTCTGTGAACAGCACCAAATCCCTCAAGGAGACATTCTTCATTCCGTCATGCGCATGCCCGATGTTATGAAGCAGATCGAAAATGAAGAGTTGACTGAGGATGAATGGGTAAAAGTATTGCGTGTCATAAACGAAGCTACAGACAATTTTATCGCTTTTCGCAAACAAGAAGGGAACGCATTAGAGAAAATGTTCCAAGAGAAATTAGACACTATAGAGGCATTATTGTGCGAAGTAGAACAATACGAACAAGCACGTATTGACAAAATTAAATCACGTCTTGAGGCAAACCTAATGCAACTTAACACGAATGCACAAGAGGCCATTGACCGCAATCGATTGGAACAAGAAATGATTTATTATTTGGAAAAATTGGACATCACAGAGGAAAAAGTGAGACTAACCAACCATATACAATATTTCCGTCAAACCATGCAACAATCAACAGAGCAAAAAATAGATGGCGTGGGTAAGAAATTAGGGTTCGTTGCACAAGAAATGGGACGAGAGATCAACACACTGGGTAGTAAATCCAATCATTCCGAGATGCAGATTATTGTAGTTAAAATGAAAGATATCTTAGAACAAATCAAAGAACAAGTTTTAAACGTACTATAATTATGTCAAAGGTATTAGAAAATTACAAACCAACCATTCTATTGGTAGTAGGGCTTTTGTTGGGAGCATTAGTAGGAGCATTTTTTCCTACTGCTGTACCCTACATCAAGCCTGCTGGGGATATATTTTTGAATCTATTATTTATTTTGATTGTACCATTGGTATTCTTTTCCATTTCCACTGCCATTTACAACCTCAAACAACGCCAAATGGTAGGACGTGTTTTGGGAGTAACAATGGTTGTTTTTGTTGTATTGGGACTCATCGCAGGTATTTTAACATATTTAGGATGCATCGCATTCAACCCTTTGGATTCAACGATACCACAATGGAGCAATACCACATTTGAAAAACAAAGCGCAGGAGAATTGTTGGTCAACACATTGACGGTATCAGATTTTCATTTACTACTAAGCAAAAGTCATATCCTGCCACTCATCGTTTTTGCACTTCTATTTGGATTGGCTATTGCATCATTGGGGGACAAAGGCAAACCTATGGCTCGTTTCATTGAGAGCGGGAATATGGTCATCATGCAAATCATGGAACTGATAATGAAATTAGCCCCCATTGGATTGGGATGTTATTTTGCATCTATTATTGCACAATTGGGAGCACAAGTACTAACCGGATATATGCGTATGCTGCTACTATTTTGCGCACTAACATTGCTTGTGTATTTCGTATTCTTCCCACTTTGCATCTATTTCATCTGTGGCAAAAACCAATTAAAATTATTCTTCAAGCACATCCTTTCACCTTCTCTAACAGCATTAGCAACATGCTCATCATCCGCTTGTATGCCTATCAATATTATTTCTTGCAAACGAATGGAAGTGAAAGATGAGATAGCAGAAACTGTGATTCCATTAGGGACCAACTTGTTCAAAATTGGTTCTATAATGAATGGCGTTCTCAAAGTTATTTTTGCAATGGCACTCGTCGGTATGAGTTATCATAGTCTTAGTGCGGGAGCCATTGTGGTGCTATTAGCCTTTTTGTCTGCCACAGTAGTTGGTGCCATCCCAAGCGGAGGAATGACTGGAGAAATATTCATATGCGCATTATTAGGAATTGACCCACAATTGGTAGGTGTACTCATGGTGGTGGCAACTATTGTGGATATACCTGCAACATTACTCAACTCAATTGGAAACATCACAGCCACCACACTTATCAATAAACTAACAGATAAAAAATCATGATCTTAATTTTTTCTGCCCCATCAGGCGCTGGCAAATCAACTTTGGTGAATTATTTACTCAATCAACGTGAAGATATGGAATTGAGTATTTCCGCTACAACTCGGTCACCAAGAGGAAATGAGGTAAACGGAAAAGAATATTATTTTATTACCAACGACGAATTTGAACGACTCATTCAAGAAGATGCTTTCGTTGAATACGAAAACGTATATGCTGGCACTTACTATGGTACATTAAAAAGCGAGATTGAGCGCATTGAAAACAAAGGGCATCACGTTGTATTTGATATAGATGTTAAAGGTGGAATGAGATTAAAAGAGCTTTATGGCAATCACGCAAGATCGTTTTTTATCGCCCCTCCCTGCATTGAAGAATTACATAAACGACTCATCGGGAGAGCAACTGATTCATTAGATAAGATTGCAGAACGAGTAAAAAAAGCATCTATTGAAATGGAAGATCAAGAACATTTTGACGTTATCATTGTAAACGACGTCTTGGAAGATGCAAAAAAGCAACTGGATCAAGAAATTAAAAAATTCCTCAAAGAATAAATTAACTCCCCTTGGCAAAAATAGGCATATATGGCGGTTCTTTCAATCCTATTCATTTTGGACATATAGGATTGGTTACTTGGTTGGCTGAGCATACAGACTTGGACGCACTATGGATGATGGTAACTCCCAACAATCCATTAAAACCTGCCCATATTTTAGCAGACGAAAAGACAAGACTACACGAAGTAAAAAAAGCTATCAACGCCATAAAAAGTATAAGCATTAGAAAAAAAATCATAGCAAGTGACTTTGAATTCTCGCTATCAAAACCTTCCTATACAGCCAACACACTGCGTTGTTTGCAAGCAAAATATCCATCACACCAATTTGTGTTGATTATAGGGGAAGATAATATTCATATTTTTAATCAATGGCGTGAATGGCAATATATCGCTTCTCATTTTGAAATTTGGGTCTATCCCAGACATTGTAATATTGAACCTCAAAAGAAACCTTGGTGGGAAATAGAGAATGTAAAAGGAGTTCATATTCTATCCGGAGTTCCATACTTTGATATATCAAGTAGTGAAATACGAAATAATACCAATCGATAGTTTTTAGAAAAATATATATCGTTTATTTGCACTATTAAGAAATTTGTATTATCTTTGCACACAGAAGTTCTTTAAATTGATTAACCAATAAAACAATAATGCATATGACACGTACAACATTCAATCGTCTTCGCGAAGTGAAGGATAGCATGCCACATGGTAGTTCGGCTGTGATTGCTGAAGAGTTGGGCATTACAGCCGATGATGTAAGAGATTTTTTCCGCGGAACAGCTAGTAGAGAAAGTGGTTACCACATGGAACCAGGCCCAGAAGGCGGTATCGTAGTACTAGACAATACGCGCATTCTTGAAGTCGCTTTGCGCATTGCCTGGGAAAGCAAACATGGCTTGTAATAATAATACAACAATATGCTTCACAAGGAACATCCTATTGATAGGGATGTTTCTTGTGTTTGTTTTATATTCACATCCATCCCAAGCACAATTAGTTGCAGATATCCATGAGCCTTCTGGACGTTTGACAAACCAATGGTGGGACACCCATCCTAAGCGATTAGGGTTTGATTGGGAAGTATCTTGCAGTTTGGAAAGCAACTATCTGTGGAGAGGACTCTATGTAGGAGGACTATCAATTCAACCTTATGCCAAAGTCTCTTACGAGGGAGTATTTATTGACACATGGTGGAATATCGGAAGTAACAATTGGGCATTTGAAGCATTTAATCCCGAATTAGACATTTCAATTGGACTTAATCGTTGGGGACTAATCTTGCAATTCACACATATGTACTATTTTGACCGCTATTCCAATGGTGAAAGAACTAAATTCTTTGACTACAAAGATCCAAAAGATGGTATCGGTGGCATAAATACAGAATGGAAAATAGGTTATAAAATAAGTAGTCGAATACCTTTGTCCATCATGTGGGCTACTCGCACATGGGGAAAAGATGGATATATTGATAATGAGGGTAATAGGAAACGAGCATATTCCACATATATAGAATTAGGCTATGATTTTAATTTACCCCATGACTTTTCCATCCAAGCCAAGATTGGTATCACACCTTGGAAAAGCGTCTATACTTTTTACCAAGGCGATTTTGCTGTGAATAACATCAGCATCAAAGGATTGCACACTTGGAAAATCAACCGACACATTACGCTTGATGCACACGTGCATGTCATGTTAAATACATGGAATGTAAACAAATACAATTTGATTAGACAAATAAATGAGTGTTCTGATCAAAAGTTAAATCTAAATTTGGGTTTCGCTATTTACTATAATTAATCATTAAACTCTTTTTGAAAATGAAACGATTCATTTTAACACTACCTATCTTATTGTGTCTGATCTGCAATGATACACTTGCTGCAGGAAAAGTCGCTTTGGGATATGACTTGGGAGCTGAAGTAGTAAGTGCTTACTTATGGAGAGGACAATATAATGGTGGTTTAAGTTTTCAACCTATGGCAACTATTGGATTTGATACCGAGAATACTAGTTTTCGTATCGGAGCATGGGCATCCATCGGCGCAAGTGATTGGGCATTCAAAAGCAATTTACCTATAGGAGAAGAAGATCCTAACACTTACTTCGTACCTGAAGTTGACCTAATGTTGTCCTATAACTTCTACGGAATAACAATAGGAGCCAATCATTACTATTACTGCGATGGAAGCAATTTCTTCTCATGGAAACCTACCCAAACCTTCTTAGAGGATGAAAATAGTAGTCAAACCGAAGTTTTTGTAGGCTATAGTTTTGACCATTCTTTTGGACAAGCTGCCTATATCAATTGGTATACATTTGTTGCTGGAAATGATTTTTTATACAACGAAGAGACCCTTGAGTTGGAACGCGCATGGTCCTCTTATTTAGAAATGGGTTATGACTATTCCTTTGACTTTGGGCTAACATTAGGGATTCAATTGGGTTTCTCTCTTTGGGAAAGCGAAATCTATGGTAACGAAGACTTTGCTTTGACCAACCTATCTGCTCGAATAGGACAAGAATGGGAGTTTGACCTATGCTCTATTGAAATCTTTGCACAAGGTATGCTAAACACACACGACATAACCAAAGACAATCTATTTGTAAAAGGAGCTGGAGACAATAAAATCGGAATCCAAAAACTAAATGGCACGATAGGATTAGGACTTTGGTTCTAAAAAATGAAACGCATATATTCCATATTTATTGCCTTGATTATTGCAATTGGATTGTTAATCATAACCAAACACAGCACCCTACAATACTTTACTAATCAAGGCCACGTTTTCGGAACGTATTATAATATCAAATACCAAGCGTCCGAAGATCTTCACCTTGCTATTCAAGAACATCTGCTACGAGTTGATAGTTCATTGAGTATGTTCAATCCACATTCTACAATCAGCAAAATCAACAGAAACGAAGCAGTTGAGTTGGATAGTCTATTTATCAATGTCTATACTACATCACAACAAATAAGTAAACTAAGCGATGGGGCTTTTGACATCACAGTTGCACCTTTAGTTAATGCGTGGGGATTTGGTACTTTTGAAAAAAAACATGAAATGGATACCCATCAAATAGATAGTCTCCGCAATCTTGTTGGATATCAAAAACTACATTTTGATGGCAGACATATCACAAAAGATAATCCTCATATGCTATTAGATGCTAGTGCCATTGCCAAAGGGTATGCCTGTGACGTGATTGCATCTATGCTACAACAATATGGCTCAGAAAATTACTTGGTAGATATTGGCGGAGAAGTAGTAGCTCGAGGACATAATAAGCAAGGAGAAAAATGGCGCATAGGTATCAGCAGTCCCGAAGACGACCCTACAGCACAACAATCCATACAATATATCATCGCCACCGACACAATATGTATAGCAACCAGCGGCAATTATCGACGCTACTACTACGATGGCAACACCAAACGCAGTCACACCATTGATCCTCAAACGGGTTATCCAGTAGAACACAGTCTCCTTAGTGCTACCGTTATCGCTAAAGGATGTATGCAAGCAGATGCTTTGGCTACCGCATGTATGGTCTTAGGCACACAACAAGCACTTGACATGATAGAATCCACTCAAGATGCAGCATGCTATTTGATTGCGTCCGAAGGAGACAGTACTGTTGTACTAACTAGTAGTTTGTGGTCTATGTATGTAAAATAAATGTTTAAAGTGATTGTTTTTGCTTTACAATTGCAACTTTCGTTTTTTTTTATTGCATAATTCAGATTTTTGTCTTACCTTTGCGGACTATTTCATATGATGAGTAAGAACGGACTAATATTATTTGCATTGACTTTATGTCTATCAGGATGCGGTGCGTATCAACAAGTACTGAAGTCTACTGACCAACATTTCAAGTATGACAAAGCTATCGAGTACTTCAATAACGAGGAATACGTCAAATCGCAAACCCTGTTGGAAGAGGTGTCCCCATATTTCAAGGGAACAGATAAAGCTCAAGAGGTAATTATCTACTTGGGACGGAGTTATTTTGGACAGGAGAATTACCTATCCGCAGCAGAATATTATCAAGCATATATACGCAATTATCCTAAAGGAAGATATCACACAGAGGCACGATTCCAAACTGCGCATTGCTATTATCTTGAATCACCCGATGCACGTCTAGACCAAGACATCACTCACAAAGCTATTGAGCATTACACCTTATTTGTGGAAATGTTTCCAGAGAGCCCTTACGCACAACAAGCATATAAGGAGATGAATGAATTGTACGATAAGTTAGCATACAAAGAATTTTTAAGTGCAAAACTTTATTATAACCTCGGTTCATATTTAGGCAACAACTATTTAAGTTGTGAGATTACTGCTAAAAATGCACTCAAAAATTACCCCAACAACTCCTATAGCGAAGAGTTGAATTGGCTGATTTTTACGGCCAAATATCAACAAATGACCAATTCCTTTGAAGCTAAAAAAGCAGAACGCGCCAGAGAAGCTGCCGATGAGTACTATAGTTTTATCAATCAGTTCCCTGAAAGCAAGCACATCAATGCTGCTCAACGCATGTTCAAAGAAATAAATAAAATCACCAACGAGTAAATACTTATCTCAAATAATCCTCGTAACATACAAAAAGATTATGGATTACAAAAAAACTAAAGCGTCTAAGAATACTATAACGCGTGACATGAATCAATTATCAAGTAAAGTAGGTAATGTATATGAAACAGTGGCTATTATCTCAAAACGCGCCAACCAAATCAGTACATCACTCAAGCGAGAACTTGATTCTAAACTCCAAGATTTTTCAGTTCCTCAAGAAGCCATGGATGAAACATTCGAGAACAAGGAACAAATAGAAATCTCTCGTAGCTACGAAAAACTACCTAAGCCAACATTGATTGCCACTCAAGAGTATATTGATAACGAGTTGGTATATCGTGTAGGTAGCAAGGACGATGCATTAAAATAACGATTTTGCATCTCGCAGGAAAACATATTTTGGTTGGTATTAGTGGCGGTATAGCTGCTTACAAAATACCCGAGTTGATTCGCCTACTAAAAAAAGCAGGCGCTGAAGTGAAAGTGACGACTACAAAGAACGCTTTGCAGTTCGTCACTAATCTTACATTACAAACCTTAAGCGGATATCCTGTATATAGCGATGTTTTTGCATCTATCAACGAGCATAGCACCGAGCACATTTCTTTGCCTGATTGGGCTGACCTCATGGTAATAGCCCCAGCAACTGCCAATGTTATCAACAAAATGGCTCATGGCATTGCAGATGACGCCCTAACTACAACATTCTGTGCGATGCGCAAACCAGTCGTTATTGCTCCCGCAATGAACGACAAGATGTATCTATCTCCTGCTACGCAAGCATCATTGCGAACACTATCTGAATGGGAAAATATAACCCTTTTAGATTGTGCGTCAGGAGAATTAGCTTGCGGTACTACGGGACGTGGCAGAATGCAAGAAGTGAATATAATTGCCGAAACGATAGAATACGCCCTAACTGAAAAAAAACTACAGAACAAACAAATACTCATCACTGCAGGTCCTACACAAGAACAGCTTGACCCTGTTCGGTACATAAGCAACTATTCTACCGGTAAAATGGGATACGCTCTCGCACGCGCATGCTTGATGCAAGGAGCAGATGTAAGTTTAGTTAGTGGACCTACAAACCTACAGGTTCTGTCTATGCCACTTTTTCTTCAAGAGAAACAAGTGCATTTATACAACGTGTGCTCGGCACAGGAAATGTATCTATCTTGTGAAACTATTTTTCCAAAGGCAGACATAACTATCCTTTGCGCCGCCGTAGCTGATTTCACCCCAACAAATATAGCCGACAAAAAAATCAAAAAAGAGTCAGGACAAACCGAAATGACTCTATCTCTGTCCACTACAATAGATATTGCAGCCACATTGGGGGCAAAAAAGAGAGACAATCAAATCGTCGTAGGTTTTGCATTAGAAACCGACCATGAGAAAGAACATGCATTGGAAAAAATGCAGAAGAAGAATCTAAACTTTATCGTATTAAATTCGCTTCGCGATAGTGGTGCAGGTTTCGGACACGACACCAACAAAGTGACTATCCTATCCAATGATGGAGAAGAAAAAAACTTCCCCCTTATGTCTAAGGAGGAAGTAGCTCAAATCATTGTTTCACACACACTACTACCTTAACAGATCACCATTTAAATTGCTACAGCCTTATCCGTTAATGTCATAACACGTTATGATAATAGATTTGTGTAGGTAGCAATGTCCTTGTGTTTATAAAATCATTCTTACCTGTCACCCTTGGGCATAATAATCATCATCACGAAATAAACAACTGTAAAAGGCAACAAACCCGTTGCAAATAAAAAAATTGCAGCAATAATACGCATCAACGTAGTATCCACATCAAAATACTCTGCAAGTCCTGCACATACACCTGCAATCATGGCATTACTAGAACGCATCAATACTTTTTTACTCATAACGATAAAAAATTACTTTTTAGACCAAACCACATCTATCCATGAAAAGTCATAGACATTTTTCGTGAAATTGAAAAAGGGTTAAGATTCTGCTTATTAATCTTTTCTAAGCATATTATTTAAGAAACCGATGATAGACTTTTCCTCTGCTTGAGGTTTCTCATTTTCTACTTCTTCTTCAGAAGCATCTACTGTAGCTTCTTTTGGAGTCCATTCAGGACGTTCTTCGATCTCTCCCACTTGACTTTGAACGTAGGCAATCACATCATTCAAACCTTCAGTAAAATGCGCAAAATCCTCTTTGTATAAGAACACCTTATGTTTCTCAAATTGAGGATTAGCATCATCAGCGCCAGATTTCTTCTTACTTTCGGTAATGCACAAATATAAGTCTTCATTACGTGCTTTCTTAACATCTAAGTAATAGATGCGTTTGCCTGCTTTTACTGAACGTGAATAAACGATTTCAGGTTCTTTCTTTTCATCAAATCTGCGATTTTCCATCTCTAAAATGAACTAATAATTATACAAGACTGTTGGTTATTTAATATATTTGTGGCAAAGTTAACGTTTTTTTTTCATTTATGCAAATGAGTAAAAATAAATTTTAAAAATCTTGTATATATCATAGGAAAAGCGTATCTTTGCACAACAATTTATAACACGTTTGAAGTTAAAGTACAATGATTAATCGCACAATGGTACGAACACGAGTTGTCCAAACTCTGTTCGCGTATTACAAGGATGGTGAGAAAACACCCTTGACAGCGAAAAAAGACTTGCTAAATGGCTTTGCCAGCACCTACAATTTATATTGTGTATTGTTGGACTTAGTCAACGAAATAACAACACTTGCCGAAGAGCAAATTGGCATTGCCATCAACAAGGCCAAGGCCACACACACACCTTATGTGGCAAATTACAAATTTGTTAACAATTTATTTGCGCAACAAGTTTTTAACAACCACACCCTTCGTAATTATCTCACCAACAATCATCTCGGTTGGGATGCAGGGTTGGACGCCATCATGTCTATTTATAAAGACATATTAGCAGCACCATTCTATCAAGAGTATATATCTAACGAAAATATTTCATACGAAGAAGACAAACGTATCTGGCGTAAGATATTTGCAGAAATCCTTCCTAACAACACAGCATTACAGGCCGCATTGGAAGAAATGGAATTGGTGCTTGACCAAAACTATTGGACACAAGAGATTGATATCATCCTAAGTTACGTTGTCAAAACCATCAAACGTTTTAAACAATCAAACGGAGAAGACCAACCATTGTTGCAAATGTTTGAGTCAGAAGAAGAAGTGAGTTTTGCGAAAGATTTATTACGTTTGGCAATAGAAAAACACGAAGAGTACAACGACTTGGTCGTATCGCACCTTAAAAATTGGGATGCCGACCGTATTGCCTACATGGACAAAATTATTTTACAAACTGCATTAACGGAGATTCTGAACTTTCCTGATATTGCATTAGAAGTCTCTCTAAACGAATACTTAGAAATAGCAAAAGAATACTCCAGCGAAAAGAGCCATATATTCATTAATGGTATTTTGGATGAGATATTGCGCAAATACAAACAAGAAAACAACCTACTGAAAGCAATGATGCTACGCGGATAGAGGTAACGTTGCACAATGAGAGCAACACTTCAACAATGCTAATAAACTAAAAATGATTTGATATGCTTAATTTAATTTTATTACAAGCTGCCCAAACAGGGCAAAATGCCGCCGGTGGAGGTTGGCAGTTTTGGATAATGATGATACTTATTTTCGTCGTATTCTATTTTTTCATGATTCGTCCTCAACAAAAGAGACAGAAAGAATTAGAAAACAAACGCAACAATATGAAAAAAGGCGACAAGGTTGTTACAGCAGGTGGCATCTATGGCAACATTAAAGAGGTGCAAGAGAAGGCCTTCTTGATTGAAGTTTCCAAAGATGTTGTCATCAAGGTAGATAAAGGAAGTATCTATGCTTGTGCGGATGACGTCCAACCAACCGCTACTACAGAGAACAAATAATATAAAACAACAGCGATTGGTGGGACTTCCCACCAATTGTGTTATTATATAGCTTAATTACAGATAATTTGCACATTTTGGTCAATCGTTGGATAAATAAGATTAAACAACTAAGCAAAGTTGCTTTCCGTTTTCTTCACAGCAAGGAAACGCTTATCTATTTTGGGTTTGTAGGACTATCAACTATTCTTTGGTGGGGACATGCTATGGACACCAAACGTGATGCTACTATCAAAATTCCTATCATATACAAGGGGCTACGTGAAAACGTAGTACTGACAGAAAGTCTACCATCATATTTATCAGTTGATATTCACGACAATGGCAAACTAATCCGAGAAACCAATTCACGAGATTTATCTATCACTTTAGATTTAGAGCATGAAATTAATCAACCCGACGGCACCATTACCATCTCAAGCGAGACTTTAAGAAATCGTTTGAAAGATATTTTGTCTGGTACAACTAATATCCAGCATCTTTCACCTGATCATATTGTCGTAAATTATTATCAGCAATATAACAAACGTGTACCTATTAAATTGATAGGCGAATACGGTCCTGCACCTGAGCATCAAATAACCAAGGTCCCCATTCTTGATCCTTGTAGCATCATGATTTATGGGCGAAAAGAGATTATTAACAACATTACAATGGTAAATACGCTACCTTTTGAATTAAATAACATTCGGGACACTGTACAAGTACGCTTAGGTCTTGATAGCATTGCCAATGCACGATTGGCGGTTGATAGCGTCAGCCTTACCTTGTATGCAGAACGTTATACCGAAAAGAAATTTACACTTCCTATTAATATACTGGATGTGCCAAATAATTGTTCTGTCCGTTTGTTTCCATCTCATGTTACTATCAGCGTTCGCGTAGCTGTGGAACATTTCAATCTCTTACAAGCAAGTGACTTCAGAGCAATATGTAGTTATCCCATCCATTCATCAAAGGCGATGCTACCTGTAGAGGTTAAAACGTCCAATCCTTATGTAACCAACATACGAATCAATCCATCATCTGTAGAATATTTAATATCTACTCATTAGAATAAAGCAAATATACATATTTCATATGAAAAAGATTCAAATGGTTGACTTACAAAGTCAATACACAAAAATAAAATCAGATATTGATTGCGGCATTCAAAAAGTAATTGATAGTGCTCAATTTATTAAAGGAACTGTTGTTAGTGAGTTTCAACATGATTTGGAAACTTATACAGGAAGCAAGCACGTTATTCCTGTAGGCAATGGTACAGATGCTCTACAAATAGCCTTAATGGGGCTTGGACTACAACCTGGAGACGAAGTAATAACACCGACCTTTACATTTATTGCTACAGCAGAAGTGGTAGCTTTGTTAGGATTGACCCCCGTGGTTGTGGATGTAGATTGGGAAACCATGAATATATCAATTGACTCAGTCTGCAAAGCAATTACTCCACGTACCAAAGCCATCGTTCCTGTACATTTGTTTGGCCAATGTGCTAATATGGAGGCCATATTGGATGTAGCAGAGAAACACCATTTGTATGTAATCGAGGATGCTTGCCAAGCAATTGGTTCCAAATACAACTTCTCTGACGGTCATACCAAACAAGCGGGTACCATGGGTATTGTAGGATGCACAAGTTTCTTCCCTTCCAAGAACTTGGGATGCTATGGAGATGGAGGGGCTATTTTTACCGACGATGACGCTTTGGCAAGTCGTATGCGGGCAATAGCCAATCATGGTATGGTCGTTCGATATCACCACGATTTTATTGGAGTTAACTCTCGATTAGATAGCATACAAGCTGCGATATTGAAAGTTAAATTAACTCACTTGGACCAATATATTACCAATCGCCAAACAGCCGCAGCATATTATGATGCTTGCTTTGCGTCATTACCTAACGTTTTGATACCTTATCGCGACTCACATTCTACGCATGTTTTTCACCAATACACCTTACGTTTTTTAGATCAAAGCAAACGCGATTTTGTCAAAGAACATTTGGCTGCGCATGATATCCCCTCCATGATATATTACCCCATTCCACTTCATATGCAAAAGGCATATGCCGATCCACGTTATCAGACGGGGGATTTCCCCGTAGCAGAACGTTTGGCTAATAGTGTTCTATCTTTGCCTATGCATACCGAGTTGGAAGAAGAACAATTGGCATATATCTGCCAACATGTTATTGAAGCATTAAAAGCATAACTTATGTCATCATCTATTCGTTTAACACAGCAACAGAAGTTGCAGCAAAAGCTGTCTCCTGCTCAGATTCAAGTGATTCGCATGTTAGAATTACCAGCTTGTGATTTGCTTCAACGTGTCAATGAGGAGTTGCAAGAAAATCCTGCTCTAGAAGAAGGTGTAGATAGCGTAACGGACCTCAATAATGTGGAGGACGAATTTGAATACAAAGAAGAAGATTTTGACAACCCATTAAAAAATGACGATTTCAACTATGAAGATTATGTGCAAGATGACGAAGTACCAGACTATTCTACTCGAACACATAATTACTCAGGGGATAATGGGAGTAGTGTTGATATACCTTTCTCTGTAGGAACAAGTTTTGGCGAGTATCTCAAATCACAGGTGTATCTAACAAAGATGAACAAGCCACAACGCCACATCGCAAAGTTTGTAGTGGGAAATATAGATGAAGATGGTTATCTTCGCCGTTCAGCAGAAGAATTGGTTGATGATTTAGCATTTCGGGAAGGCATTATGGTTTCTGATGAAGAGATGAAGGATATTATTGAGCAAATCAAACTCTTTGATCCTCCTGGAGTAGGTGCAAAAGATTTACAAGAATGCCTTTTGATACAAATAGCTCAAAAAGGACAAGCGCCTATTGTGCAATTGGCTCATCGTATATTGAAAGACTTTTATACCGAATTTACCAAACGTCATTTTGATAAAATATGTACACGATTGAATATTGACGAAGATACACTACGCGCTGCTATCACAGAGATTACTCGTTTAAATCCTAAACCTGGTAGTGCATGGGCCGGCACTGTATATGATAGACATCAACTAACTGTCATTCCGGATTTCTACATCGAAAACCACAATGGAGATTTGGTCGTACAACTAAACAATGGAGATATCCCAGACCTGCACATTAGTTCAAGTTATTTTGATATGCTGGAGGACTATTCCAAAAACGCATCCAATCAAACACATAAACGCAAAGAAGAAGTACGATTTATCAAAAACAAAATAGACTCGGCACGCTGGTTTATTGACGCCATCAAACAACGAAATGAGACGCTATTCCATACCATGACTGCCATCGTAGAATCACAACGTGCATTTTTCTTAGAAGGAGATGAGACTTTCCTTAAACCAATGATTCTACAAGACATTGCAGACAAAACTGGCTATGACGTGAGCACTATTTCCCGTGTTAGCAATAGCAAATATGTGCAAACACAATTTGGTATCTATCCCCTCAAGTTCTTCTTCTCTGAAAAGATGACCAACACTTCTGGAGAAGAGATTTCCACTCGAGAAATCAAAAGAATCTTGAAAGAAGTTATTGATTTGGAAGATAAATCCAAGCCACTGAATGATGACCAATTAGTCCTTGTGATGCATGAGCGGGGATACAAAATTGCGCGTCGCACTGTGGCTAAGTATAGAGAACTAATGGGACTTCCCGTAGCCCGTTTACGTAAGCAGATGTAATCCTGAACATGTTACCATCATTCAATATAACTACAATAACGCATCTTTTAGCAAAAATCATCAGCCTCCTATGTTACCCATTATGGATTCCTACCTATGGGATGGTTTTATTTTGCTTTGGAGTAGAACAACAAGGTACTGCGTTGTCACTACCCTTTTGGTTGGTAGCATGTATTGGTACATTCTTTCTAACGGCCTTTATTCCTTTGAGTATGATCCTATTCATGATTCGTAAGGGGCAGATAAGCGATGTGTATATCAATCAGGCATCAGAGCGAACCTATCCATACCTATACACCATTATTTGCTATTTGTTTTGGTGCTATTTTCTGCATACCATCCTACATATTCCTATTTTTTTCTTAGTTACGGCTATTGGAGCCACATTGGCATTGGTATTGGTTTTATTGGTCAACTTTCGATGGAAAATATCATCTCACTTATGCGGATTAGGAGGATTAACAGGAGGAGTCATTGGCTTTTGTTTTGAATATTGTATCCTCCCTATGAATCTATTTATCATGACATTATTGATTGTACTTTTTACCATGTATGCACGCATATATCTCAAGGCACATAGTCCTTTGCAAGTCTGCATTGGATATTTGGTAGGTCTATGTTTAACATGCTTTCCCAACCTATTTTTGTACCTTATAAATCCGTAGATTATGCCCCATAAATTACAAAACAAATATTGGAGAATATGCTTATTACTCATGCTTTGTATGAGTCCATTCGGTGCTTACGCAAACATAGTGAAAGAATACCCTATGAGTGATAGCACTTCCTATATTTCCTTGATTACTTGCACCCCAGGAGATGATTTATATGCACGCTATGGGCATACAGCATTACGTGTATATGCTCCACAAACCAATATTGATTGGATATTCAACTATGGTATATTTGACTTCAACACAGACTTCTTTTATTGGAAGTTTGTTAGAGGAGAAACGTGGTATCAATTGGGAATTGACTACACCCATCATTTTTTGGCAACCTATGCGCACAATGGACGCAAGGTGTACGAACAAATACTTAACCTAACCTCAAATCAAAAACAAGTATTGTACGATGCCTTGGTCACTAATTACCAACCACAAAACCGATACTACTTATACAATTTTGTCTATGATAACTGTGCAACACGTCCCTTCTCGTTAATCAAACAAAGTTTAGGAGTAGAACAACTCGTTTCTACCTACAAAGGATGGGAAGGAAAAACATATCGCTCGTTTATAGATCATTATACACGTCCTGGTTCTTATGGAAGTTTTGGTATCAACCTAATTTTTGGATATCGTTCTCAAGCAACAATGTACGGAGAGCAAAGACTATTCTTGCCAGAAGAACTGATGTTCTATATGCAAGATGCGAAACTAACGGATGGCACACCATTGATTATCAAAAGTCACTGTTTGACAGATAACCAAGAAGGGATAGCGCCTTTTGAAATCAAGACAACTCCTTGGTATGCCACATGGTATGCAGGTCTTGGTATATTAGCATTAGTCACGCTAATATTATCACTTTTTGATAGAAGACGAGGAAAACTCTCTATATGGTTTGAAATCGTTATGGGTATCATCTACATACTTATATTAACTATCGTAATATTTTTAACATGTTTTTCTATCCATCCTTTAGTTGGTTTTGGATGGAGATTACTAATTATCCCGATAATACATTTATGTTGCAGACTCGTTTATATCGTTCGTTAAATACAACCATTGCATTACGCTATTTCATTGTAGCGTTATTGTTATCTTTTTGCCATACTGCGCTCTCACATCCACGCTTGACCATTGTAGTAGTGGTAGATGGGTTGCATCAAGAAAACCTGAAAGAATTGCGCGATTATTGGCAAGAAGGAGGACTGCGCACCTTAAGCGAAGAAGCTTTTCAGACCAATTTATCTTTTCCTCATATAGTATATGGTGGTGCTGAAAGCACAGCTACCCTAATGACAGGAACAACCCCCAACGTACATGGTATATCCATGGACTATTATTTCAATCGTTCCAATCGTCGTATCCACCCCATCCTTGTAGACAATCGCGAAAATGGTATCGGTACACCAGATAAATTGTCTGCACGTTCTTTGTTGGCACCTACTCTCTCCGACAAAATGCGAATGCAATATGGCAAACAAAGTAAAATATATGCGATTGGAATCCATGCCTCCAACACCATCATCATGGGAGGACATGCAGCCAATGCTTGTTGCTGGATAGGCAATCCCACACCATACGATTCACTACGATGGGTAAGCACATCCTACTATAGCGAAGGATTACCTAGTGCTGCAGATGACATGAATATCTCTGGGAGATTTAACCAACTCGCTTCACGCATCTGGACGCCAAGAATGGATATCTCTATGTACAACCATGCCACCGAACGTGAAAAGAAAAAATCATTTTCATACCCACTTCAAGACTACCTGCGACAAACACCTACTGCCAACACATTAGTCATAGAACTCGCATTGGCAATGCAGGAGAAAGAGCAATTAGGAAAAGACCTCACACCCGACCTACTTCTACTTGAACTAACTACCATAAGCCCCAAAGCCCAATCTGACTATATCACTACTGCAGAACAAGAAGACATGTATCTATGGTTAAATCAAGACATTGGATTTTTGATGGAACAACTAAACAAGCGTATTGGACGGGAGAACTACCGATTGGTGGTTGTAGGAAAACCGACATTAGGGATAGGAAAAGATAGATTACAATTGGCCAATATACCTTGTCAAAACTTTAATGTAGAACATGCTGCTGCACTAACATCTACCTATTTGATGGCACTATACGGGCACGAAAGATGGATTGATGGAGGGTATGGACAGAGTATATATCTCAATCGTACACTGATAGAACAAAAACGACTCTCTATTAGCACTATGCAACAACAAGTCGCCAATTTTCTACTTGAGTTTGCGGGAGTACAAGCTGCATTTCCTGCATATGATGTGTACCACTCACAACTTTTGGCTTCCACTATCAACAAACATAGTGCAGGAGATGTTGTATTCGTTTTAGAGCCAGGATGGCAACTGACACACGATGATGACCAAGTTATTGATCATGTCATTGAACAAAATGTACAAGTTCCCTTGTTATTATGGTCTGGTACTGCCTTTGCTCATCCAAACTATCCAATGGACGCGACCCAATTGGTACCCCTATTGATGCAATAATCAACTATTATAAAAAACAACTATTATGTTACTATACGAAATTAAAATCAAGTACACTCGCCAAACAGGCGAAGACAATCCAAAACCAGAAAATGAAAGCTACCTCATAGAAGGGTTGAATTGTAGCGAAGTAGAAAAACATCTAATGGATGTTTTAAAACCATACATCTTCGGAGACCATGAAATATTGAGTTGTAAAAAAGCACAATACAAAGATATCTTCCCATCCATTACGGGAGACTATTGGTTCAAGTTTAGAGTGGAAATGATTGACGTTGACGAAAGTGGAAAGGAAAAACGACATAAAGTAAGTATCTTGGTACAAGAAGCAGATATCGAAGCAGCTATTAAGAAACTCAAACATGAGTTGTCAGGATTTGAATACGACATAGCTTCCGTTACCAAGTCCAACATCATAGATGTCTATCGTTCCATATAATTGCATGACTTCACAAGAACACATTAAAGAACAATTGAAACGTATCAAGCTTACACTCCCACAACATGTAAGTTTGGTATGTGTTAGTAAGTTTCAGCCTATTGATGCTATTCAAGAGGCATATGCGTGTGGTGAAAGAGATTTTGGAGAAAGTCGAGTGCAAGAACTCAAAGATAAATATAGTGCACTTCCAAATGATATACGCTGGCACATGATTGGACATTTGCAGACAAACAAAGTCAAACAAATCGTACCTTTTGTCCACTTAATTCATTCCGTAGATAGCATAAGATTGTTGGAAACTATCAATCGAGAAGCAGAAAAGATTCAACGTCGTGTACGCGTACTACTTGAAGTACATGTAGCAAAAGAAGCAACCAAGTCTGGTTTCACGCCACAAGAGTTTGAGCACCTCATACTCAACCACCCCACATACCCAACCGATTACCCTTGGGTCGAGATAGTTGGTGTAATGGGCATGGCTACCAACACAAATGACCAAAAGGAAATTAGAACGTGCTTTCAAACTATCAAGCATTGTGCTGATATGTTACCTATTTCCAACCCCATCATAAGCATGGGAATGTCAGATGATTATCACATAGCGATAGAAGAAGGAAGTAATCTAATTAGAATTGGAAGTTCATTATTTGGGGAGCGTAATTAAAATATTTATATTTTTTTACAAATTCGGCACAGTTTTTGTACTACTATTGAAAATAGAACTTAATATTAACCATTAAAAAACATAACATTATGACAAAGAAATTTATTTGCCCTATTTGCGGATATGTTCATGAAGGAACAGAGGCTCCAGAGCGTTGCCCACAATGCAAACAAGTTGTTACATGGAAAGAAGTAGATGAAAGTGCAGGTATTGCATTTGCATGCGAACATATCATTGGCGTGGCTAAAGATACTGACGAAGAAATGATCAAAGACTTGAACGCACACTTCATGGGTGAAGCTACCGAGGTAGGTATGTACTTAGCTATGAGTCGTCAAGCTGATCGCGAAGGATATCCAGAAATAGCAGAAGCTTTCAAACGTTATGCTTGGGAAGAAGCAGAGCATTGCTCTAAATTTGCAGAACTACTTGGCGAAGTTGTATGGAGCACCAAAGAAAACCTTGAAAAACGCATGATGGCAGAGGCTGGTGCATGTGAAGACAAACTTCGTATTGCCAAACGCGCCAAAGCAATGGATTGGGATGCTATCCACGATACTGTACACGAAATGGCAAAAGACGAAGCTCGTCATGGTAAAGGTTTTGAAGGCCTATATAACAGATACTTCAAGAAATAATCATTATTCGCCATACATTCAAAACAGCACTTATCCAAGTGCTGTTTTTTTTATTTACAAACACCCTCTATAAGAATATAGCACACATACAGCTGGCGTTTGATGGTCTTCAATCTAATACCCATAATATTTTCCTCATCCACTTTCGATAGTCACGTATACCCTTGCTATACCCTTGCTATACCTTTGCTTCAGGAAGAATATTTTAACATTATGGGTATAACTCTTTTTTTGATATATCACAAAAAAACATTATCTTTGCAAATTGTTATTGCAGCTTTAGTTTCTCACTACACAATACACTCACATGAAAAACATTCACACACATTTAACCACTTACACATATTTTATCGTCAAGTATATGATTATGCTTTGCATTTTCATACTTGGTGGATGCCAACATGAAGAGCTCATTACTGCTTTTGAAAAAGGTCAACAAGTAACTTTGCGGGCCAACATGCCTACATCTGATGCCCCTCAACGTATCCGTCCTGTTGATGTAGGCAGTAGAATTGATTTGCTTTGGGTAGAAAATGATGAGATAGAAGTTATCGTTGATGGTCAAATCGCTATTTTCACCCTATCCAGTGGGGCAGGAACATCGCAAGGAGAGTTTACAGGAACAATGCCTACAGAAGGGACTGAATATGATGTGCAATACCCTGTTGGGTATTCAGACGAACTACTCAAAGTACAGAACTATGTTGAATATGCATGGGAAGGGCATTTGATGCACATGCGTACCCATACGCGCGGCAATATAGATCAAGGTTTTACTCTCCATGCTGAGAATGCTATTATTACACTCAATCTCACAGGGAATAGTCTGATAAGCAAGATTGTAGTTACCAATAATACCGATCAAAGCAAGTACACATTGCTATGCTCTGGTATCGCTTTGAGAAGTGTACCACAAGAATTTAATATCGTTATCCCTGCTGGCAATTGGGGACGTGGCTTCAATGTTGCCGTTTATGACCAATATGGAGCAATCATATCAACCCTTAACAGTGATAATGCTGTGCAAATGACAGCAGGAATAGCATTGGAGATGCCCGTTGCAAATATCCAATACACAGAAAATCAAATACCTCAAGGTCTCTTCTCTATCTCACGATATACTAAAGTACGTTTCTCTCCTGGCAACCTGCAATACAACACCATTACTCGCAATTGGCGTTTTGCTGCACATGCTTGGGAGCATGTAGGTGCAGAACAAATCAATAGTAGTGAGCCAAATGGCATTATAGATTTATTTGGGTGGAGTGCAGAAAATAGTACGGCACCATGGGGTGTAAGTTTCTCAACAAACGAGAATGATTACAATGGTAATTTCATAGATTGGGGTAAAAACGCTATCCAATTTGGAGCAACTCTCTTCCCCGCTAATACGTGGTACACGCTATCAAAAAGCGAATGGGATTATCTATTGAATACTCGTGACTATGCTAATAGCAAATTCGGAGCAGCACGTATCAATGGAATCAATGGGTATATCCTATTGCCTGATTATTGGGTACAGCCTAAGGAGTGCACCTTCAAACCCGGATGCGCAAGTAGTTCTAAATTACCTTATCAAACAGTTAATAACTATACCCTAAGTCAATGGGAAGCAATGGAACAAGCAGGTGCAGTCTTCCTACCTGCTGTTGGGTATCGACATGGCACCAATATCACGGACGTAGATGTTTCGGGACGTTATTGGACATCAACAGCCATTAATAATGATGCTGCTCAAGTATTGGTCTTCCGTTCCAACGAAATATATACCAATCTAAGTTACGGACGAAGCTATGCTCGTAGCATACGACTTGTACAACGCTTCATCGAAGAGTAATATGGTAATACATCCACACATACATAACACGGACGATTCCATATCCACACAACGTGGATGGATTCGTTATGTCTTGTTTGGATTACTATTTCTATGTGTAAATACTATTCAAGCTCGTACAACACGTGTTTATGGGTATGTATTGGATGAACAAAATGTTGGTATTGAGTATGCCAATGTCTATGTGCAAGACACTACAAATGCAACTATTCAACAGGGAACGACGACCAATATCAATGGCTATTACTCTATCAACATCCCTACGGGTGATACAGTAGAAGTGGTCTATTCCATGATTGGCTACACTACTATCCGCCAACAACTATACACCGAACGGGATGTAATCAACGTGAATGTAGTACTTCCTACAGACAACCAGTTGATTGATGAAGTGGTTATAGAAAGCATACGCAAACAAAGTGGTACTATGCAGCAAACACAAGCTGAAGTAGTACGACTGATGCCAGATGCAACAGGAGGGTCTATAGAAAGTCTCTTAGTTACATTCTCCGGCGTCAATCAAAACAACGAATTAAGTACACAATATAACGTTCGTGGGGGCAATTTTGATGAAAATTCGGTGTATGTCAATGGAATTGAAATTCATCGTCCACTACTAATACGTAGCGGACAACAAGAGGGGCTAAGTTTTGTCAATCCATACATGGTCAATGAGGTAAACTTCTCAGCGGGAGGATTTGATGCTCAGTATGGAGACAAGATGTCCTCTGTTTTAGATATTACATACAAGAAACCTACCAAGACTGAGAGTAGTTTGGTATTGAGTCTTTTGGGTGCAAATGGATATGTTGGATTTGGAGATAGCACGCATACCCAAATGCATGGAATACGATACAAGACAAGTAAATATATGTTAGGAGCGTTACCTGCACAAGGAAACTATCAACCTAACTTTGTAGATTATCAAACACAATTCACATGGAAAGACAAGAAAACACAATGGGAATATAGTTTATTAGGAAACTTTAGTTTGAATAGTTATATCTTCAAACCCGATTCCATGAGCGAAAGTTTTGGTACCTATACACAAACCATCAATACTACTATTCATTATGAAGGACAAGAAAAAGATCGTTTTATAACAGCCTTTGGCGCCTTCACAGCAAAAGGTGATGTATTGGACAACTCATTGGATAAAGTTTCTACACAGTTTACACTCAGCGGTTTCTACACCAATGAGAAAGAAACGTATGATATTCGTAGCGAGTATGAATTATCATTAGGAGGTCCAGCTGATGAAGCCACACAAAGTAGTAGTTCATCACAGGGTAATATCAATGGTAACACCGACAAATCTAACGTTCTAGGCACAGGTGTTAGCCACGAACACGCACGTAATCTATTGCAAGCAGGCGTAGTTACCCTATCCCATCAAGGAGCATGGATACGCAACAATAATCTACTCAAATGGGGAGTAAGCGGACATGTAGAAATGATACGCGATCAAATAAATGAATGGGAATGGAGAGATTCTATGGGATATTCACTTCCTAACGAATATAAGCAATTGAACTTGTTTTACTCATTGAAAGGAAAAACACAACTATTTAGCGGACGTATTGATGGATTTATACAAAATCAATATAAATGGAATACAGAAAACGGCAATATCACACTTGTAGGAGGTCTTCGTCTAAACTGGTGGAACTTTACAAATGAAGTGCTTATCAGTCCCCGTGCTTCAGTTACATGGATGCCAGGATGGAAAAGAGACTTGACTTTCCGTTTTGCTACAGGTTTGTATTATCAAGCACCTTTCTATAAAGAATTACGTCAGATTGTGCAAGACATGAATGGAGTCAATCGAATAGAAATCAATCAAGGTTTAAAAGCACAACGTTCTGTACATACCGTATTAGGAACCGATTACTACTTCCGAGCATGGGGACGTCCCTTTAAATTTACCATTGAAGCATACGCCAAATATATTGACCGTATGCAAAGTTACACCTTAGACAATGTTCGCATTCGATACGCAGGAGATAATGATGCACAAGGGTATACGTTGGGATTGGACATGAAATTGTTTGGTGAACTTGTACCTGGAGCAGATAGTTGGGTGGGCATATCTACCATGAGAAGTCGTATGCAATTTATACAAGACCCATACAATAGAGGGTGGATACCTTCACCACAAGAACAAAGGTGGGCACTAACGCTCTTTTTCCAAGACTATATACCCAAACTACCTCAATATAAACTCCACATCAAACTGCTCTTTAGCGAGGGTCTTCCCTTTGGATACCCGAGAAATGAACAATCACGATTCTTAGGAAGAATGGAACCTTATAAACGCATCGACTTAGGAGCAAGTAGAACATTTAGTGCTCAGACAGACAAGTTCATGCGCTCACCTTCAGCTAAACATATTGAATCGTGGAGCATCTACTTTGAAGTATTCAACGTTGTTGGGTGGAAAAATATCAATAACTATTATTGGATAAGTGCTGCCAATGGGTTGCAATGGGCTAGTCCCAATTACCTAACAGGACGTATGTTTAATCTTAAATTATCAATTGATTTGAAATGAAAAAAGAGATTGCAAAAGAGACACCCATGATGAAACAGTTTCATGACATCAAGGCTCAATACCCTGATGCTATGCTATTGTTTAGATGTGGTGATTTCTATGAAACATATTGCGAAGATGCAATCAAAGCAAGCAAAGTATTAAACATCACGTTAACCCATCGAAGCAATGGAACATCAGGAACTCAACAATCTATTGAAATGGCAGGGTTCCCATTTCATGCACTTGACACCTATTTGCCCAAATTGGTAAGGGCTGGTATGCGTGTGGCCATTTGTGACCAATTAGAAGACCCAAAACTAACAAAGAAGTTGGTCAAACGAGGAGTGACAGAGTTAGTTACTCCAGGTGTAAGTTATTCCGACACGACACTAACCCAAAAAGAAAACAATTGGGTAGGCTGCTTACACTTCGCCAACAAAGGTAATATTGGCATTGCATTCCTTGACATCTCCACGGGTGAATTTTTAGTCGCAGAAGGGCAAACTGACTATATAGACAAATTGCTAACGAATTTTGCGCCAAAGGAAGTACTTTTCCAACGAGGCAAGCGAAATGAGTTCATCTCATTATTTGGTAATAAATTCTTCACTTTTGAGTTGGATGATTGGATGATGACTACCAATGCGACATTGGAACGTATATACAAACAATGGCAAGTGAATAGCATCAAAGGTTTTGGAGTAGATAATCTACCTAATGGTGTTACAGCCGCTGGAGCAATATTGTATTACTTGGATGCTACGCAACACATTCAAAACGGGCATATACAACAACTTAGCCGAATAGAAGAAGAAAAATATGTTTGGTTGGACCGATTCACCATTCGTAACCTTGAATTGGTAAGAGGTCAGAACGAAGATAGCCGAACCTTATATGATGTACTAGACCATACTGTAACCCCTATGGGGGGAAGAATGCTCCATCGTTGGATGGCACTCCCTTTGAAAGAAGTACGAGCTATACGTAATCGACAAATGGTAGTTGAGCATTTGTTCAAATATCCTGAACAACGAGAGATGCTCAAGCAAGAGATCGGGGGCATACAAGATATGGAACGTATCGTTAGCAAAATTGCTACAGGACGTATCAGTCCAAGAGAGATGGTACAACTAAGCAAAGCTCTGAAAGCCTTAATTACCATCAAAAATATATGTTCCAATGCAACCGATAATTCATACCTAATGCTATTAGGGGAACAAATAAGTTTGTGCGAGGAAATTCGTCAACGCATTGAACGAGAAATAAACCCTGACCCACCTGCAGTACAAGGACGTCCTAATATCATAGCATCTGGTATCAATGCCGAATTAGACGAACTGAGAGATATTCAACTAAATGGGAAAGAATACCTTCTACGATTACAACAAAGAGAAATTGAAACAACGGGTATCCAAAGTCTAAAGATAGGTTATAACAATGTTTTTGGATATTACTTAGAAGTTCGAAATACATACAAGGATTTGGTACCACAAGAATGGATTCGTAAACAAACTTTAGTAAATGCGGAACGGTACATAACACAAGAACTTAAGAAATACGAAGAAACCATTCTCTCTGCTGAAGAGAAGATACAAATAATTGAAAATCGTTTGTATCAAGAGCTCATGATTGACATGACAAACTATGTCAAACAAATGCAAATAGACGCAAACATCATTGCACAATTAGATTGTCTGCTAAGTTTTGCTTCTGTGGCTGTTGCCAACAAATACGTATGCCCAAATATTAACGATAGTCTCGTAATTGATATATGCCAAGGAAGGCATCCAGTAATAGAACAACAACTACCCATAGGAGAAGAATATATTGCCAACGATGTACTACTGGACAATAATGGGCAACAAATCATCATCATTACAGGACCTAACATGGCCGGTAAATCTGCACTTTTACGACAAACAGCCCTCATTGTGCTGATGGCACAAATGGGTTCTTTTGTGCCTGCGGAAAGTGCTTCAATTGGTGTGGTAGATAAAATCTTTACACGTGTAGGAGCAAGTGATAATATCAGTTTGGGTGAATCCACATTCATGGTAGAGATGAACGAGGCTGCAAGCATTATTAACAACCTTAGCGAACGGAGTTTGGTCCTATTTGACGAATTGGGACGGGGAACATCTACATACGATGGAATATCCATAGCATGGGCCATCGTAGAGCATATACACGAACAACGTGGCCACGCAAAAACATTATTTGCCACACACTACCACGAGTTGAATGAGATGGAGAAATCCTTTGAACGAATAAGAAATTACAACGTATCAGTTAAAGAAAAAGATAATAAGATTATCTTCCTTAGAAAACTTGTTCGAGGAGGTGCAGAACATAGTTTTGGTATCCATGTCGCCAAATTGGCAGGATTGCCTATGAGTATCGTTCAACGTGCCAATGAAGTTCTATCAGACTTGGAAGGGAATAATAGGCAAGATACGCAACAACGGATTGTAACGCAAACAAACAAACCGACTATTGGAACTGGCAAAGCTACCATAGCAGCCCCTGAAGGTATGCAATTAAGTATTTTCCAATTGGACGACCCTGTGTTGGAACAAATACGAGATGAAGTAAAGTCTATAGACATTAACAATCTTACACCTCTAGAAGCCCTTAATAAACTAAATGAAATAAAGAAATTAGTTGGAAATAAAGGATAAACAAAATATCTATACAAAACAGAAAACAGGTTGCGATTGGCAACCTGTTCTCTGTTTTTATTTATCTTGCTGCATATCAACCAAACGTTTATAATAACCATTTTGTGCAAGCAGTTGCTCATGCGTTCCTCTTTCTACTATCCTTCCTTCATGCATAACACATATTACATCAGCATTGCGTATGGTACTTAATCTATGTGCTACAACCAAAGTAGTACGTTCTTTCATCAAATTCTCTAATGCTTCCTGTACTAACTTTTCAGACTCTGTATCCAAAGCTGAAGTAGCCTCATCTAATATAAGTATAGGCGGATTTTTAAGTATCGCACGCGCAATAGATATACGCTGCCTTTGTCCACCACTCAATCTTGAACCACGATCACCAATCGTTGTTTCATATTGCATCGGCGTTGCCATAATAAAATCATCTGCATTGGCTATACGAGCAGCCTGTCTTACTTCTTCCATAGTTGCTGACTCCACACCAAAAGTGATGTTATTATAGAATGTATCATTAAATAATATCGCCTCTTGATTAACATTACCCATCAAAGAACGCAAGTCAAAGGTCTTTAGGTCACGAATATCAATACCATCAATAGTTATTCGGCCACCATTAACATCATAAAAACGAGGTAATAAATCTGCTAAAGTAGTTTTACCACTACCTGATTGCCCGACCAATGCAACTGTTTGTCCTTTCTTAATCTCCAAATTGATTCCTTGTAAGACTGGTCGATCTGCTTGATAAGCGAATGATACATCTTCATAACGAATAAGTGACTCAAAATCTACAACCTTCTTAGGATTTTCTATTTCTTTGATATTAGATTGTGTATTTAGAATTTTATCTATACGTTCCAAAGAGGCCAATCCTTTTCGAATGCCATATGTAGCCTTGCTCAAATCCTTGGCTGGATTGATAATAGAATAAAATATCACTAAATAGTAAATAAACGTAGCTGCATCAATACTTGCATTCTCGCTCAAAATCAAAGAACCACCATACCACAACAAAATTGCAATAAGTGACGTTCCTAAAAACTCAGACACAGGATGAGCTAAATAATAACGTCTATTTATTCGATTGAACGTAGCACGCGTAGCATTAATGAGCACCATAAATCGCTCAATGAGTTTATTCTCAGCATTAAAAGCCTTTACTACTCGTAAACCACCAAGTGTTTCATCTATTTGTGTCAAAATCTCAGCATTCTGTTCTTGACCTTTAGTAGATGCACGTTTCAGAGTCCTACCAATTCGTCCTATCAGCCATCCTGCTAATGGTAATAATAGGAGTACGAAAAGTGTTAATTGCCACGAAATACAGAAAAGCGTTATCAAGTAAACCATAATCATGATTGGATCCTTGAATAACATATCTAATGTGGACATTATACTCGCCTCAACCTCACCTACGTCATTGGTCATACGAGACATAACATCTCCTTTTCGTTCCTCTGTAAAAAAGCCTATTGGCAATCCAACCACTTTGCGATAAAGTTGCGCTCTCAAATCCCTTAGAACTCCTGTACGTATAGGTACCATAAAAAAATTGGCCAACCAAGCAGTTAGGCACTTTAAGCCTGTTAGCGAAACTAACCAAACGCCCAGTAGCATGAGTACATATTGTTGTCCGCGCAATGTTACCAATTCATATAGGAAACAATACATATTGTTTTTAGCAGCATCTATGAGTTGCTGCATTGACATCGTACTTGTAATCGAAATATATTCCGATTGCATACTTTCTAAGCCAAACAGCATTTGCAACACCGGTATTATTGCTGCAAACGAGAACAATGATAATATCGTTGAGAAAATGTTAAATAGCAAGTTCAATATCAACTGCCATTTATAAGGAGGAATAAATCGTTTTAATAGTCTAAATATATGCATAACTACATTAATTCATTTTACGGCAGTTTTCAGCCACATACAACAATACTTCTCGCTCAAAGAGTGATTGCTCCATATCAAAATCCATACGCATAGGCAACACACAAAGTTTCTCTCCCAAAGCATCTTTAAGTTCAGTCAATATCAATCGAGTATAGTCTTTTTCGGTGGTCACTACACAGTCAAACTCTTCTGCTTTTTGTAAAATAGTATTGACATCACTTGCAGAAAATATATGATGATCCGAATATGCCATTAACTCTGCATCAGGATGTAATTTTTGAATATATTGGAACATATATTTCGGATGAGCAATACCTGTCAAGACCAAAGGTTTCCCCTTTATCTCAATATCACCATAGACCATTGAGGAAAAGAATAAATGCTGATAAGATGGTAAACGCAACGCATTACAAACAACCCGTTTATCTATCGGACGCATGTTCTCTGGACACTTCGTAACCACAACCGCATTGGCACGAAGACTTTGCTTGGGTGTATCGCGCAATCGCCCCACTGGAATAAATGAATCATTGACGTACAAACAGTCATACGATGTGAGCAAGATATAATAGCCACAGACTAATTTTCGATGTTGAAAAGCATCATCCAAAATAACACATTGCAAATTAGGATAAATTTGTTTTAGTTTCTTTATCCCCATTACACGATCCGAACAGACTGCAATAGGTATATCTGGAAAATGCATAAAGATCTGCATAGGCTCATCTCCTATGGTGAGCGCTGTATCTCCAGTTTTTGCAATGCGAAAACCACGAGTCTTACGACCATACCCCCTGGACAACACAGCCACTTGATATTTTGGAGACAACAACGAGAGCAAATACTCTGTCATCGGCGTTTTACCTGTTCCTCCTACCGCCAAATTTCCTACACCAATAGTAGGAATGTTTACTTTTGTTGAGCGTAATATATGATCATCATACAATACGTTCCTTATCCAAACTGCTACAGCATATAACCACGACAAAGGATAGGTAAACACCATCAATATGTTATTGTATATATTTTTCATTGCTTATTTGATTACAACCATAGGTGTTAAGGTCATGATACGGGGTTGAGATACAAACTCTTTTAAATCAGCAACCATCTTTTCTTCTGGAGATGTGCCTTCTAATATCTCTAACATCTCCAACCACGGATCTTTCTTTTCTGGATAAGTAACCAATGTATATTGACTGATAGATGCTAATTGTGCTGCTTTACAAATAGCATCGTTTATATTACCCAGCGAATCTACCAAACCTATCTCAACTGCATCCTTTCCTAACCATACACGACCTTCTCCGATTGCCTTGATTGCATCAACAGACATTTTTCGTCCATCTGCGCATCGTTTAACAAAAAGTTCATAGCCATTTTCTACCATTGATTGCATAAGTGCATACTCCTTATCGTTCATACCATACATTGTAACATGCTCGTAGAAATTAGCATGTTGATTGGTCTTCACTTCATCTATATCAACACCTATTTTAGAACGTAGCTCTTTTAGATTTGGAACTGTACCAAAAATACCTATTGAACCCGTTAATGTAGTAGGTTCTGCATAGATAAAATCTGCATTAGCTGATATATAATAACCTCCAGAAGCAGCATAGTCTCCCATAGAAACGACAACAGGTAGTCCCTTATCTTGCAAGGTCTTGATTGCATGCCAAATCTGTTCACTGGCATCCGCACTACCACCAGGACTATTCACGCGCAAGACAACCGCTTTGATAGAAGAGTCTTTGTAAATTTTCTTAATAGTTTTGATCATCTGCTTCTCCGAGATGCCGCCCACACCCTCTGTTACAATATCTCCTTCCGCATACAAAACGGCTATTTTATCAGCAGCATTTGAATCACTACGCTTCACTTCAGATAATTTCGAAGTGGTCAGTAGATGATAATGGGGAGTCCCTGCATATTGACTCAATATAGAGTCTAACGCTTGTACATAAACTAATTTGTCCACCAGCCCATAATCCACATAGGTCTCTGATGCTTTCAAAGACAAACATTCATCTGCATAAACATTCAAATTACGTGGAGTTATATTCCTACTTTGAGCTACTGCTGATACCATTTCATTCCAAATACCATCAACGTATTGAAGAGTTTGTTTACGATCTTCATCAGACATAGAGCTTCTAAAATATGGTTCTACTGCAGATTTAAAGGAACCTACTTTGACTATTTGCATTTCTACCCCAATCTTTTCAAGCAACCTTTTATAGTAAATCTTTTGTGCGCTCAACCCATCCCACGCGATATGTCCTACCGGATTGAGATATATAGTATCTGCTGCAGATGCTATATAATAATTGAGATTAGAATAATTTGCAGCGTATGCTACAACAAACTTACCCGATTGTTTGAAATCAAGCAACGCATCACGAATGGCTTTAGCACACGCAGGTTGCACCAACAACTCACCTCCTTTGAGATAAATACCGACGATACGATTATCTTCCTTTGCTAATGCTATATTACTCAAAATATCATCCAACCCAACTACCTCAGTAATAGTTTGCATTGAAAACTCAGACAGGACATCTGCAAAAGGATTTGTTTGTTGAGCTTGTTCCACCAATTGCCCTTTTAAGTCCAATTGATATATGCTTTTATCTTCAATATTCGTTGGTGAAGAGGTAAACATTTCTCCAATTGATTTACCTACCACTATATTAAATATCACATATACAATCAAAAAAGCAATGACTGTACCTAAACATCCATTTTTTTTACGAGGTTTATCCTCATTTTTCACAATGATTGCCATTATTTTTCAATAATTTAAATGTTTTACGATGATAAGGTGTTATACCAAATTGTTGAATGGCTTGATAATGTTCCTTTGTAGGATAACCCATATTCTTGTCCCAATGGTAATTTGGGTACATCTCATGCAACTCCAACATATAATCATCTCGATACGTTTTAGCTAATATACTTGCAGCCGCTATACTCAAATATTTACCATCCCCTTTAACTATTGTTTGAGCTGGAATTTCCAAACATTCATTTTGTGGCACATAGGGCCTCCACTTATTGCCATCCACCAATATATGCGCTGGAACAATATTCAATTGTGCTAATGCCCTATGCATGCCTAATATACTGGCATTAAGTATGTTGATTTGGTCTATTTCTTCAGGTGTCACTTGAGCAACAGCAAACGCAAGAGCATATTTCTCTATCAAAGGCCTGAGTTCATAACGTTGCTTGGCACTCAACTGTTTAGAATCATTGAGACGTTCTACCAATCCTTCACAAGCTAATTTATCAATATCCATAGGCAATATCACAGCCGCAGCAAATACGCTCCCTGCCAAAGGACCACGTCCAGCTTCATCACATCCGGCTTCTAATATATGCTCTATGTAATAAGGTCTCAACATTGTGTTTATGATTAGAACGGATATCCTATTGCAAAATGCACAGCAGCATCTTCTCTCCAATTCAAACCATTCTTAGCTGTTCGCCATGCCTTGTTATCATAATATAAACGACCTGGGTCATATAGTTTGAAACCAAAATCTAAACGGAAGACTAAAAAAGTAAAATCCAAACGCAATCCTGCACCATAGTTCCAAGCTATTTCTCTATAGAACCTATCCCATTGAAAATCACCATATGTCTGAGCTTCATAAGGACGGATAGTCCAAATGTTTCCTGCATCAGTAAATGCTGCCAATTCAATAAAAGACCACACCTTGAATCGGTATTCAAGGTTTAGGTCCAAACGTATATCGCCTGATTGATTATTATAATCTATTCGTCCACCAGCACTTCGGTATCCACCAGGGCCAAGACTTCGGATAGTCCAACCACGTAAACTATTACTTCCTCCAGAAAAGTAACGCTTTTCAAATGGAATCGTTTGTGCATTACCGAAGGGAATTGCCACTCCTAATGCGGCATGATATACCAACCGATGCTTCTCGTTGAAGATTTGATTATATACATACGACACATCTGCTTTTACATATTGAGAGAAAGGTATCTTTCCTATCGTATATGCGCCATCCGCATTTTGTGGCAACTTAGCCAACAAAGATAACGCGTACAACAAGTTACCAGCCAATTCCACTTGCATATTGAGTGTACTGAACGAGCGCAAAGGTTGATTCTCTCTAAATGAACTATAGGTACATCCATAACTAAAAGCCGCTATCAAGTGATCCTCGTAGGAGTATTTCAATATATTAGTTGGTTTGAGGAAAGTTTCACTAAACTCTTCACTTATCCAGGGCAGATAAACATAACTGACATCTACAAATCGGAAATCATGAGTCCATTTGCTTCTTCTACGTGCAATTCTATAACTCAAATCAGCATTTGCTATCGTTCGCGTAAACTCATTAGGTCGCGTTTGATAATTGTACATCAAGTTTACATTCAACTGATTAGGGAATTTAAGCCCGGCCTCCGCCTTTGCTTCTATTGCACGTCCCCCATTTGCTCTCCACTCATATCCAACACCTGCATTCAAAGACAACTCTTCAGCACCTTTAAAGATGTTTTTGTTGATATACCCCAACCCTGCAGCTATACCCCAATCGCCAGCGGAATATGTACCTTCTATATTCGCACTAACCGAATTAAGTTTACTGCGAGAAAGAACAATATGACATTCCAATTCATTGTCACTCACAGGATCAAATGATATATCTACGTATTTAATTATACCCAATCGATTGAAACGTTCATACGTCAACTCTACCAACCGCTCATTAAACACTTCTCCTGGTCTAATTAGACAGTTCTTTATGAGTGTTCGCTCACGCAAAAAAGTTTGATTAATCCAAGTAAAGTAATATTTATCTTTTTGGCTCGAGACTACACTCTCGTTTTCTGGTACAAAAGCAGGGTCATAATCCATATGGAAGTGCACTTCCGATACAATATATTTGGTAAATAGTCTTTTTTTCTGCTCATCTGACCATTCTGTAATGTAGTTTTGCAACCCCATTTCTACATCTACTTTTCTCGCATTGAGTGAACTATCTGCGGTATATTTGATTAGTTCCTTATCAAAGAAATAGTATCCATTACGTCTCATTGCACTGCTGATACGTTGCCTCTCTTCATCCAACACTTTTGCATCAAACAACATTCCATCCTTAAGCAACGTTCTTTCCTTATCTGTGGCATAAGACTTCAAATCCGCTTGTGGGAATAAATAAGAACAATTTCTGAGTTGATACGGTTCATTCGCCTTGACATGATAAGTTATTGATAATTTTCTATCTTTCACAGACATTGTCGTATCTACTTCAGCATCAAAATAACCCTTATTCTGCATCACCAATTGCAATTGATTCATACTGGCAGTGGTCATTTCCGCATCAAAAATAACGGGAGCCTCACCCATTCTATGAGCATTACGAGCCAAACGCTTCTTTGTCTTTGTAGTGGTATCCAAAGGGGCTGTATTATAAATTTGGAGTTGAAGTTTCCAGAAACCTAATATCTCAGAATTAGTTTTTTGTCGCAAGTATGCTTTCAAATCTGACGATGTTACGTCTTTCGTTCCTTCTATCTCTATCTTAGTTTTGTTCAACAACATCTTCCCTTCAGGAACAAATTTAGTAGTGCTACATGCAGATAACATACAACATACTATTGTAAGAAAACAAAGATTATATTTTATGCTACCACGTATCATAATTCTACCACAAGAGACTTGTTCTATGCAGAAATAAAAAACACCATATATCGGCTGCAAAGTTACATTTTTATTTGCAGATATGCAACAAATTCTCTAATTTTGTAGCGTATTTAAAATACCCAAGACATCAAGCACTCTAATCAAGCACATTTCATGAACGTATCCAAATCACAAATAAAATTCGTTCGCAGTCTTCAGTTGAAAAAAAATCGAGACGAAGAACTTCTCTTTGTCGCAGAAGGACTTAAATGTGTCGCCATGCTATATGCTCGTTTTGAATTAGTCAGATGTTTTATTGATCCATTAGCAATTGATATGCGCTGTGAGGAAATACTCTCCATACAAGAAGATGCTCCACAAAAACTACACATAGCGACTGCAGAAGATATCTCCAAAATGTCCTCGTTGCGTACCCCTCAAGGCATCGTTGCTGTTTTTCGCCAATCCACTTACACGCCAGTATCTCCCAAAGGTTTATGCTTGGTATTGGATTCAATCCAAGACCCAGGTAATATGGGGACCATCATTCGCACAGCAGATTGGTTTGGAATCAAAGATATCTATTGTTCCCTTCAGACAGTAGATTGCTACAATCCAAAGGTAGTTCAAGCCACCATGGGCTCATTAGGACATGTACGAATTCATTATCTTTCGCTACCCGACTGGTTTGCACAACTACCTCAATCAGTCTCAGTAATAGGAACCTTATTGGACGGAAAGAATGTATATGCCTCAAATGCCCTTCCAAAAAACGAGACAAGCATTATCGTTATGGGCAACGAGGGCAAAGGGATTAGCGATGAAATAAGAAAATATATCACCCACCCTGTATGCATCCCAAGTTATGCTACAGGCAATACACCGATAGATAGACCTGAAAGTCTCAATGTATCAATAGCAACAGGAATCATCTTGGCTAAATATAGAGAATAATCATATTAAACATAATCTTATGAAAAAAATCTTTACTATTTTAGTTGTAACATTGTTTGTTCAAATGCAATGTTTCGCATGGAAACCTCTTTTTGCAGGACACCGTGGTAGTTATCGTGGAGTAGAAAACACAGAAGAAGCCTTTATGAATGCTATCAACTATTACGGCTACACAGGCATGGAAATTGACGTTAAAACGACGAGTGATGGTCATTGCGTATGTTGGCATGATGACAAACTGGATCGTGTAGGACATCCAGATGTAAGTATCCCTAACAGCACGTTAGCAGAGTTGCAAGCACTCACCCTAACCCAAACGAGAGGGGGAGTTCAGTACACTGGAAAAATTTGCACTGTGGACCGTTTCTTGGAAATATGTAAAACCTACAACATGTTTCCTATCATCGAACTAAAATGGGCTGTTGGTATCAACAATAGCGATATGCACCTCTTTCCATCATTGTATGCACTCATACAAAAACATGGGTTGGTAGACAAAGCGATTATCCTCACTTCGATGCAAAAATCACTTGAATATGTTCGCACCAACTATCCCGCATTGAAATGTCAATTCTTGAGCTTCAACGAATTGAGCAATACACAATTTGAATGGTGTAAAAAATGGGGAATCAATCCAAGCGTGCAAATCAAAGGTATAAGCAAATCTTTTGCAAAAAAATGCCACGATGCTGGACTACAAGTTGCTACTTGGAGCGTTAATGATAAATCTATTTATATTCAACATGGAGATTTAGGATGTTATATGATGACATGCGATTATCTCATCCCGAGTGCAATGCCAGAAATAGAAGATATTGATTGGGAAAGTATGGTACCTGTAGAACCTTTAGACCAAGTCTATGTCACAGAACTTTTTCGCAAAAGTTCGTCCAGCAACAACTTACCTACAAACTTCCCAACCACCAAAGAGGGTAAATATAAACAAGCACAACAGGCTGCATATATCAACGGCACATTTTACGCTGCAGACTATTCTGCTCAAAAAGTAATTGCAATTGATACAACTGGTCTTCTTACAGAAACGAACATAACAACTCCTCGCCATGGTATCTGTAGAGATGATGCTGGCAACCTTATTCTTAATACATCATCAACAGCTTCTACTCCTAACCAATTGACCATATATAAGGCAGGAGATAATAGTGGTCAAACGATTTCTTTTACCCTTAATCATGTTGGTCAAACAAATTTTCCGACAGCCAGTGGTGATATATTTTCATCCACTGGCGGATATGTTTACTTTTTTCCCAACAAACAAAAATTTGTTGAGATTGTAAAAATTGTGAATGGTCAATATGTATCCACGACATCCGCTCCTGTCAGTTTGGAAGGAACTACTGCTGGTTACGTCATTCCTATCAATAATAATCCTAATCACTTTGTTTATCAAGTTCGTACGCAAGGTTTCAATCTCTACAAAGATGGAGACAAAGGGGCTTATGGTGCCATATCTTCATCAACTACCGCGCCCAATCGCAATAGCACAGTAGGAGGTGCTATTTTCACCCTTAGCGACCACGAACTTTTTGTTCATCCTTCTGGTAGCAACTACAATGGAGGTTGGACACTGCGAGACATGTCTTCTTCCAGATGTACTGCATTATACACACAAGAACCTTTAGGAAGTAGTGGTTATGATGGCAATGCATCTGTAGGAGAATTTTTCTATTTCGAAAAAATAGACTCTGTCACTGTCAATCTTTACGAATATTGTTTAGGTAATGGTATCGCAGCATGGGAAATACGTTCACAACCTCGAATCATTGCAGTTGAAAGTTTGGTTTTGGAAGAAACCGAAATAGAGATGATGGTAGGAGACACTATAGAACTACACGCTACTATCTCGCCTAAAAATGCGACCAATCAAACGGTATCTTTTCGAGCAGACCATGCTCGTTCAGTCAAAGTAAAGGGGATGGGAACCTATGCCATTATCACATCCAATACCGAAGGCGATTATGTTATTACAGCCACATTGGATAATTTCCAAGCCACATGCAACTTACATGTTAAGGTACCTACTGCTCTTGAAAATCCGACAAACACACCAACTATCAGCAAACGATTTATCAATGGGATGATTGTCATTGAACATAATGGCGAATACTTTGACATTATAGGTAACCCGATTCAACCATAATATGGCCGTCATCATTTTAGACTTGGGTGGAGTACTCATGCTACACAACATGCCTTTGTGTATGCAAAGAATGGAAAACATCATGGGCAAACATAATATGGAAAAAGTATTAGGTTTGTCAAACAATGGCGAAGGAATAGAACATTCCTTGATGGAACAATATGAGGCAGGACAGGTCTCTACGGATTATTTCATAGAGAACATCCTACAGTTGGCGCAAAGCGACAAAACACGCGAAGATGTTATCAACGCATGGAATGCCATGCATGATCATATTCCACAATACCGCATAGACATATTGCACGAATGGAAAAAACAGGGACATCATCTCTTCATGCTAAGTAATAACAATGAACTACATTGGCAACACATAAAAGAGCATTATGCCTTGCAAGAACTATTTGAACATGCATTCGCATCACATCTAATACACGTCAGCAAGCCCAATCCTGCAATCTATCACATCGTTGATCAACACATTCGCGCTCTATACCCCAATGAAGGACCATTCATTTTTGTAGATGATATTGCTATCAATCGCAAAGCAGGCGAATCATTTGGTTGGAAAACATATGCAGATATTGAGACTTTATATCAAGAACTCTCTCAATATAACTCATAAGAATATTTACAAAAAATCAAGCATATAAATTAATCTCACCTCAATCATTCGGATGGGGTAAGATTTTTATTTTTACCTATTCAAAATGTCATATCACAAATAGTAAGAAATATAGAAATTAGTAACTGACAAATAAAAAAAATCAGCACTTTTTCAAGTACTGATTCTTTTTCTACTCATTGACGACTATTAGTATGCATTCATTTGTTTATTAACAGTAGTATTTATGAAATCTGCAAACTCCTGAATAGTCATTTGTCCCTTCTCTTCTGCTCCTTGTTGACGCACACTTACCAAACCTTGCTCCGCTTCCTTCTCACCTACAATAAGCATATAAGGAATACGTTTCAATTCGTTATCTCTAATCTTGCGTCCTAATTTTTCGTTACGATCATCCACTATTACGCGGACATCTTGAGCCTCAAGCATTTCTTTAACCTTCCATGCATATTCGTTGGATTTCTCTGAAATAGGCAATACAACCGCCTGATCTGGAGTCAACCATAGAGGGAACTTACCAGCAGTGTGCTCAATGAGTACCGCCACAAAGCGTTCCATACTTCCAAATGGAGCACGGTGAACCATTACAGGGCGGTGCTTTTGATTATCTTCACCTGTATATTCAAGTCCAAAACGTTCTGGTAAGTTATAATCGACTTGAATTGTTCCCAACTGCCAACGACGCCCAAGCGCATCCTTGACCATAAAGTCCAATTTGGGTCCATAGAAAGCAGCTTCACCATACTCTACTTTGGCTGGCAACCCTTTCTCTTCACAAGCTTCAATGATAGCTTTTTCTGCCATTTCCCAAACTTCATCAGAACCTACATATTTGGTAGTATTGTTAGGATCACGAAGAGATATTTGAGCTTCAAAATTCTCAAAGTTGAGTGATTTGAAAATAATCTCAATTATCTCCATTACTCGGATAAATTCTTGCTTCACCTGATCTTGACGACAAAATATATGTGCATCATCCTGTGTGAATGAACGAACACGTGTCAAGCCATGCAACTCTCCAGATTGCTCATAACGATATACCGTACCAAACTCTGCACAACGGAATGGAAGATCTTTATAACTACGTGGACTATTCTTAAAAATCATGCAGTGATGAGGACAGTTCATTGGTTTCAACAAATACATCTCACCCTCTTCTGGCGTAGCAATAGGTTGGAACGAATCCTTACCATAGTGATCCCAGTGTCCTGAAGTAACATACAAATTTTTATTACCTATATGCGGGGTGATTACTTGTTGATAACCATAACGCTTTTGTATTTTCTTTAGAAAATCTTCCAAACGTAAACGAAGTGCTGTTCCCTTTGGTAACCAAATAGGCAAGCCTTTACCAACTGTTTCGCTGAACATAAACAAATCCAATTCCTTACCTATCTTACGATGGTCACGTTTTTTAGCTTCTTCAAGCAAGGTAAGATATTCATCCAACATCGCTTTTTTAGGGAAAGAGATACCATATATACGTGTCATCATAGGCCTAGAATCATCTCCACGCCAATAAGCCGCAGCACAGCTCAACACTTTTAGAGCTTTGATTGGCTCTGTAGAAACGAGGTGAGGTCCCTTGCATAGGTCTGTAAATGCACCTTGCGTATAAGTTGTGATTTGTCCATCTTCTAATTCAGAAATCAACTCACATTTATACGTTTGACCTTTTGCACTGAATGCAGTCAATGCGTCTGCCTTGCTTATAGATTGCTTAATTAGGTGTTCTTTTTTAGCACGAAGCTCCATCATCTTTTGCTCAATAGCAGCGAAATCGCTATCCTTGATCACTTGACCTTCTGCAGGATATACATCATAGTAAAAACCATTTTCAATAGCAGGTCCTATACCAAATTGTATGCCTGGATAAAGTTCTTGCAATGCTTCTGCCATCAAGTGACTGGATGTGTGCCAAAAGGCATGCTTTGCTTCTGCATCATCCCACTTATGCAACTTTATTTCGCAATCCTCATGGATTGGGGCATTAAGTTCTACCACTTGCCAATCACCATTGGCTGTTTTAGTACTTGCTACAAGTATATCTTGTGCTAAACGTGTGCTGATACTCTCAGCTACCTGAAGGGCATTGATGCCACTCTCATACTCACGGACTCCTCCGTCCGGAAAAGTAATTTTAATCATAATTATATAAACCTACAAATGTTTACGGCTAAGGGTCAACAACTACCCATTTGCCAATTGAATGAGCAAAGGTACATGTTTTTTTGCAGATGTGCAAATATTTTTCCTTTTGCACCTACCTACACATGTGCATCAAGCATTGTATTCATCAATAATTTCTTGAGCACGTTCCAAGGCTCCATTGATATGGTTACGAATATTCTTCTTACCTATCACTTCTACCAAACCAGCTTTGTCAAGGGTATGGAATACATTTTCATTGACCCCCGACAATACCAATTGCACACCACACGATTGAGTGCGTTGGTATAACTGCTCCAAATTATGAAGCCCTGTAGAATCTATAAAACTAACTTTTCGCATTCGTATGATACGAACCTTTTGACCATTTTTACCTACGGAACGACTTATCTCATCAAATTTATTCGCTACACCAAAGAAATATGGGCCATCTATTTCATAGACTTCTGTATGTTCTGGTATATGCAGCATCTCAATATCTCCCATTTGCACATCGTTGTTGCTGGTCGGATCTATTTCTCCACTGAAGGAACGAATCACCGTAGCCTCATTGGTACGCTTGAGGAACAACACAACCGCTAATAATAATCCAATCTCAATTGCTATCGTGAGGTTGAATAATACCGTCAAAACAAAAGTTACCAACATAACCACAAAATCTGACTTCGGATTTTTTAGCAACCATAAGAACGTCCGCCAGCCTGACATATTATAGCTCACCATAACCAACACACCGGCCAAGCATGCCATTGGTATCATACCTACCAATTTCCCCATAAAAAGCAACACGAGCAATAAGACACCTGTATGTACCAATCCTGCAACAGGTGTTTTTCCACCATTATTGATATTAGTCATCGTACGCGCAATAGCACCAGTAGCTGGAATACCGCCAAAGAAAGGAACACAGATATTGGCCAAACCTTGCGCTATAAGTTCCGTGTTTGAGTTGTGCCTATCACCTATCACACCATCAGCTACAATAGCAGATAAAAGACTTTCTATTGCACCTAACATTGCTATAGTAAATGCAGAAGGAAAAAGAGCCTGAATTAAGTTCCACCACGTTTGACCTTCTTGCAATGCAAATTGGGGAAAGTGAGGAACTGGAATACCGCTGGGTAACTGATATAAATCAGAAATTGTAGTTATCCCCTCTACTCCTGCAAATCGCTTGAGCAGCCACGTCAAAAGGGTCATAACGACAATTGCTACCAACGAACCAGGAATACGTTTTGATAGTTTAGGAGAAAATATAATGATTAAAATAGATCCCAATCCCACACACAAAGAACCTATATGTATATGTGATATGTTTTGAGCATAACACGCGATTTGATGTATAAAATCTGCAGGCACATTCTCAATACCTAATCCTAACAACGAATTGATTTGAGTCATAAAAATCGTAAGAGCAATACCCGCTGTAAACCCTATCACCACAGGATAAGGAACAAACTTAATTATATTACCCATCTTAAAACACCCCATCAACACCAATAGCATACCTGCCATCAATGTAGATAGCGTTAGTCCCAACAATCCGTGTTGCTGTATGATGCTATAGATGATGATAATAAAAGCTCCTGTCGGGCCACCAATCTGCACCTTGCTACCGCCAAAGAAGGAAATGACAAAACCCGCAATGATAGCCGTTATCAAACCTTCAGCAGGACCAACACCAGAAGAAATACCAAAAGCTATTGCCAAAGGAATTGCTACAACACCTACGATAAGACCTGCTGTAGCATCTTGTAACAATAGTTTCTTAGAATAATTGCGTAAACAATCCAACAATTTAGGACGAAAGACATCCTTAAAATCAAATTTCAATTGCATAAAAATCAAACAGTGTTATATTGTTATTTATAGATATCCAACTTCTGACAAATCCATCTCAAATGCTATAGACAGCAGCTCTTGTCTTTGCAGATTCTCTATCGTATCTAAAACTGCACCATTTTTCCACATCAATAGAGCTCTATCCGAAACTCTTTTGGCCAATTCAAGTTCATGAGTTGAGATCAAAATCGTTTTATTTTGTGTGTGGGCCAACGTCTGCAGTAGTTTCAATATCCGTATCCTATTCGGTAAATCAAGATGAGCTGTTGGTTCATCAAGCAAGATAATCGGCGTTTGCTGCGCTATGGCTTTGGCAATCAACACTCGCTGTTTCTCACCATCAGAATGCGCATTGAAGTAGGTATGGGCAATATGTAGCAATCCAACAGCTTCCAGGGATTGATATACTATTTGTTCGTCTTGTGGCGTCAATCCTCCAAAAAAAGATGTATATGGATATCTACCCATTGCTACAACATCGTGAACAGACGTATTTTCCAAACTTACACGTTCTGTGAGGACAAGCGCTATCTCCTTTGCACATTCAGCACGACCATTCATCACTATTGGATGCTCAGCACCCATCACAATGCTTCCCGATAGGGTTGGTTGAAGACCTGCAAGGGTTCGCAACAATGTTGATTTACCACATCCATTAGGGCCTAACAAACATATCAATTCCCCTTGTTTGAGAGAAAATGATAGACCCGACTGTATGCATTGACCACCATAGCCAATCGTCACATCATGACATTGTATCACATTTTTTGTTTCCAAATCTTAAGGCTCTATTCGTACACATACACACGTTGTACTCGTCTGGATATAGAAGTCAAAATCTCATACGGAATGGTTTGCAGTTGATTGGACAACTCTTCCAGAGGTAGTTTGTCTCCAAAAATTTCTACTGCATCACCCACTTGCGCATCAGTATCTGTCACATCTACCATTGCTTGATCCATACAAATATTTCCAACGATAGGACAGCGCTTACCACGCACAATGACTTGCCCCGCATAATTAGACAATCTTCTATCAAAACCATCCGCATATCCTATCGGAATGACTGCTATTTTCCTATCTTTTTGCAACAATGTATGCCTACCATAACCTATTGTTTCACCTGCCAATACTGTCTTGATACTGATAATTGTTGTTCGCAATGTGCACACATTCTTCAATATTCGCTGAGCAAATGAAATACCATACATACCGATTCCTATTCTACACATATCAAACTGGTATTGAGCAAAACGTTCAATCCCCGCTGAGTTGCAGATATGTTTAATGATCTTATTAGGCAATCCCTCTTGTAAAATTCGCGCACAAGTCTCAAAATACTTTACTTGTTGAATAGTAAACGCATCCCATTGTTCTTCATCACTTCCCGCCAAATGTGAGAAGACACTCTTTACCTGAACTGCACTTGTATTATTGAGTCGTTGAATAAGCATTGGAATTTCCTCCATATAAAATCCTAACCGATGCATGCCCGAATCGATTTTGATATGAATAGGATAACTCTCCAATCCTTTTGCTTCTACTGCGGCAATTATATTCTCGAGTGATTGAAACGAATAGATATTCGGTTCCAAATTGTTTTCAATTATAAGGTCCAATGCGGCCAATTCTGGCGCCATGATAATAATCGGTAATGTTATGCCCGATTTTCTAAGTTCACATCCTTCATCTGCCACGGCTACTGCAAGATAATCGGCCACTTGGAATTGCTGCAGGGCTTTACTAATCTCCACACTCCCAGCACCATAAGCAAATGCTTTGACCATACAGGTTAATTTGGTCGTGGGTTTTAGTAAATCCTTGAAACTTTTCACATTGTCAATCAATCCTTTCAAATTGATTTGCAATACCGTCTCATGTGTTTGATGCAATATACGTTCATTAATTGTATCCTCGTCATACCCTAATGCTCTAAGTACCGCTGCACATGTTCGCACATTTTGATGAGAAGCATCCTCCACAAAAGGACAATGAGCAAAAAGTTTCAGTTTTTCTGCCCTCTTGTCATCTATAGATGCAAAATTCTCGCCATGTTCAGTGCCAATATAAGTCACTACCCCCAATGTAGGACGTATGATAGGTTCAAGGCGTTCCATCTCACCAGGTTGAGATACACCCGCCTCAATTATAGCTAATTCCGTTTGCTCATTAATTTGCCAAACTGATAGGGGAACACCGATTTGAGAATTATACGATTTGGGAGAGCGAGTAATATGATAGTCTTCTTTTAGCAATTGATATAACCATTCTTTGACAATAGTCTTACCATTTGAGCCCGTAATAGCAATCACTGGACACGTGTATAAGGAACGTTTATAGGATGCCAAGTCTTGCAATGCGTGCAACACATTCTCAACCAATAATACACACATCCCTTTCTGAAGAGAGAATAAGTTTTGTGAGTTTTTTGATACCACATAGAGCATTACCCCTTTATTGTAAAGGTAGTCTATGTAATTCGCACCATCATTCTTATCTGTTTTAATTGCAAAAAACAATGTGCTTTGAGGAGTTGTATTCAGTTGACGGCTATCCGTAAGCAAGTAGTCAATTGACAATGATTGTTCTACATTTCCCAGTATTTGTATGGGTTGAATAGCATGAATAACTTGATTGAGTAGCATATTGGCACAATTTTGTTGCAAAGGTACGACAAAAGATGCATATACGCAAATAGCGAGCATTTTGAAAAGATAAATTTATTTATCAACTATAGCCTCCGCTCTCCCCATAGCAAACCAAAAATTATCTGTTTGCTATGGGGAGAGTAGAGGTTGATGAGAATAACCCTCTATTAAGGATTAGTAATATAACTCGCTGGCGGAATTAAAAAATCAAATCCGTTCGGTCAAATTTTCTATAATTCAAAGAATAAACTATTATTTTTTTAGTGGACAATAGAGAATCTAAATATGAAAAGTAGGGTTAGTAAGCCATACCTATAACATGCCTATAACATAATTGTAATCTAACGTATATCTATTGTATATCTATCGTATATCTATCGTGTATCTATCGTCTTTGTCTGCAAATAATCTGCACGAAGTTACGATATACTTACGGAATCTTTTTTACATCAAAGAACACATTTTTTAATTCCGCCAACGAGTTAATATAGATATTCAGTACAATTTTTTACGTAGTGATTAGTTTCATATTAGAGGCGTTCAACTGTACTTCCACCTACTGCAATTTTTTGCAGGATATTAGGTTTACCTTTGTACAGAATTTTGCTTGAGCCTGCAGCTTGTGCCCACAACTGGTTTTCCACCATGATTTCCGCATGACTGGCTCCTGCACAATTGATATGCATATCCTGCACCAATAATTCCATTGCTTGAAGACGCGCAGCACCAGTTAAAATAACCTCTGCATTAGTTGCATTACCTTCAAAAACCAAATGATTGGTCCCCTTGGCATTGACATATAGATACTTCGTTTGTACATTCATATCTATCGTAGCCACCCCCGAGATATGCATAATAACAGAATCTTGAAATATTTTTTCACCTTCTATGGTTTTTATCTTACAAGTCCCTCCAATATGAATATTCCTAAATTCGGGTAATGCTATCTCCAATGCTACATAATTGTAGTGAGGATTATCTACCATTATACAAAGTATGCTATCTTTTATTTGTGTAGATATATTCGTCAATTGTTCCGCATGGATTCTCGCTTTCTGTTCAGGACGATTATATAGGGACAATTCAGAAACACCAACTATATCTATACTATGAAAGGTTGGCAATTCTAAATCCATCGTTTGACTGGTTTCTTTTACACCACTATCTTCATCAAAAAGTTGAAAAAACGAAATCAACGAAGAATCACTCTTCATCATAGTATTTATAGCCTCAGCACTAAGCACACATATACCTATGAGCGACATGACCCATATAAAAATACTTATCCCCCAAAAGCGGGCTTTTGGCCCCTTTTTCTTTTTTAGGTATGAGATTATCGTATGAATAATCATCACAATAGGTAGAACGACTATCATTAGGGCCAACACGACAAAACACACTTCTTTCCATTCTGCACTGGGGAACATTTCCATTCCTATAAATGGGACTAACGTTGTTACTGCAGCACTCAATCCAAAGAGAGAGAGTAGAAATGCAAAAAGAATGATAAAAACATATATAACAATCGGTAGCGAAATAAGTAATAATAGGACTTTGAGCGTGATAGCAAAGATTCGAGCACACCCTGTGTGGTTCTTTTTTGAAGTTCTAACACGAGGATGTTTTTTCTTCCCAGATTTGACCATTTCAACTACTTCATCTATTCCTCCTATTACTTCCATATCAATCACCTGTTTATTCTTTGCAAACAACACAGATTGAAATCGTTCTGCCAATTTTGCCTCTATTCTTCTCATCGTAGCAATACGTTCTTCTGATGGAAGATGCAGTTCTACTTCGTGGAGATAGTTGGACAATGCGATAAAAGCATCGTTGTTAATATGAAAAACTATTCCATCCAAATTGATAGTTCTTGTTTCTAACATAATCGTATCAAGTTTTGATGTGACACATGATAATTGACACTACAAATACACAATCAACTTCATAGAATTGATTGAATAAGTAGAATTGATAAGTTGTAAATATTACCCTATTTCAGAATTAAAATTGGGACTCATGAATCAAATTACGCATCTGCATTGGGCATAATGAACATTAATACAAAATAGAATAAAAAACCTGGTAAAATACCCGTAAAGAAAATGAAGAAGGCCATTGCTACACGTATGATGGTAGGATCAACTTCAAAATACTCAGCAAATCCGCCACAAACACCGCCCATAACTCGGTTTGTAGAGCGAAACAATTTTTTAGGATTCATATTAGTTTAATTTAGTTGTATAGGATATAGTTAGGATTAGATTTTGAGAGGACGAGATAGAGAATTGTGCCATGCAAAAGCACAAGCACAAATCTCCATACATACTGCTCTCATAACAGAGCATTCAAAACTTATGTGATATCAATCATCTATCCTTAAGAAACCACCTTGAGCATTAAATACCAACTCTATGCCAGTATTTAGTTCCACTTTAATCTCTTTTCGTTCAACATGATACTCGGTCACATTTGTATTTGGAAAATGTGTTTGTAGATAGCTCTTGATTGGATTTAGAAGAATACTTTCTGGCACAGAACCATATTCACAATCTACTTGTCTCATGTCTCCTTGTTCATTGAATTCCACTTTCGTCCCATTAGATAAGCGAACTTCATATTCTGTATTCCATCCGTCCTCCATAAGTATATAGTCTATTTGAACAGAAGGAAAATGCTTTTGAATGAAAGTTTGCGCTTCATTAGGCAATTGTTCAAAAGTTATCGGCATTGATTTTGAATCAGCACATGCTACCAAAGTAAACATGGATAACAACAGAAGTAAAAAATTCTTTTTCATAATCGTACAATTACTAAGGTTAATATTCTTTTCAAGTATTTTATTATTCTGTAGAGATAAAAAAGTCATCATACATCTATTTGACCTACTCTAACCGATAAAATAGTCTTGTACAAGTATATTATCAAAAATCATACCATTTCTTAACATCTCTTTTTCTAATAATAAAATTCGCATCTAAATATGCTCTCTATTTGCATAAATGCAAAAAAAGTATTAACTTTGCACCCAAACGTAACTAAATTCTTTGCATATGAAAGGAATCATTTTAGCGGGAGGTAGCGCAACACGTTTATACCCACTCAGCAAGGCTATCAGTAAACAGATCATGCCTGTATATGACAAGCCCATGATTTATTACCCCCTTTCCACGCTCATGTTAGCTGGAATTAGAGAAGTTTTGGTATTATCCACTCCACGAGACCTGCCTATGTTTGAACAATTATTAGGTGATGGCAGTCGTTTGGGGATGCGTATCGAATATAAAGTACAATTGGTGCCCAATGGTTTGGCACAAGCATTTGTGTTAGGCGCCGAGTTTTTGCAAGGAGAGCCTGGATGTTTGATATTAGGTGATAACCTTTTCTATGGTCAAGGGTTTACCAAAATGCTTCGCAGTGCTGTCATGGCTTTGGACCCTAGTCATCACATGCCAGACCAAGTCAATCCTGCCCACAAGCATGCTACAACAATGGAAGATTTGAAGACCCAATGCAAAGTATTGGGCAAGGGTGCATACATCTTTGGTTACGAAGTATCAGATCCTCGAGCATATGGCGTCGTTGAGTTTGATGAAGAAGGCAAGGTGCTATCATTAGAAGAAAAGCCACAAGAGCCCAAAAGCAATTATGCTGTTCCTGGATTGTATTTCTACGATAGTTCTGTATGCGAAAAAGCAGCTATTCTCAAGCCTAGTGCACGTGGAGAATATGAGATCACAGATCTTAATCGTATGTATTTGGAGGAAGGCACCCTACAAGTACAACTATTTGGTCGCGGATTTGCATGGTTAGACACGGGCAATTGTGATAGTTTGTTGGAGGCAGGAAACTTCATTGCTACAATACAAAATAGACAAGGCTTTTATGTAAGTTGCATTGAAGAGATTGCTTGGCGTAATGGTTGGATCAGCACTGACCAATTACGCGCCTTAGGAGATGAACTCAACAAAACCGCATATGGTCAATACTTAATCCAATTGGCCAATAAATAGTGCAAAGCAAGTTATTACATATCACTCTCGTCCTATTGACTATCCTCGGGGTAGGCAATAGTTGCAAGCAACAACGTCCACAAATACCCACATACAAAAGCGGACGCGTACAAACAATTGATTCCACTACCCTACATCTCATTGAGTTGAATCAACGGATGGCATTACAAGCCGACCAACAACTCATACAATATGGAACAAATGGATTCACGTTGGACAACTTAGGTTTTTGGGTCAAAGGCGCATATGAACCTGAACAGCCTGTTGCCATAGGAGAACAAATATATGTACATATGCAAGTATATGGATTGGACGGAGTGCTATACAAAGATGAAGAAGTTCGATTGGAAGTAGGCAAACAAGAAACTATTACAGTCATCACGGAAATGCTACCGAGAATGGAAAAAACGCAACATGTCACCATTTTGGCACCGTGGTATGTGGCTTATGGTAGCATGGGAAGTGCAGTTGTTCCGCCATACACTAACGTTCGCATAGAATTGGAAATTATAAATTTATGAAAAAAATCACATATTCATTGTTGGCTATTGCAGCCATTATCTCATTGGTTAGTTGTTCAGGTGACACGTATTCGAGTCGTTTGAAAAGCGAAAAAGAATTAATTACCGATTTCATCCATCGTCAGGGTATTCAAGTAGTGAATGAAATACCTGAAGTATGGGGAGAAAAAGATTATTACTTGGTTCCTGAATATGATTACATGTACTATCATCTGGACCAAATAGGCGACACGACGAAAGAAGAAATCAAAAAAGGAGATCAAATCTTGCTTAGATATCGCAAATATAGTCTGGACATTCATTCAGACACCACCAACTATTGGACTTCGGATGATGGTGGATACCCTATTATGTTCCGTTACCAAGACTATAACGACAATAATGCTTGTGTTGCATGGCATATTGCTGTTGGGTTAATGAAGTATTCAGGTACATCATGCAAGATTATCTGTCCAAGTAAGTTAGGATTTGATGATGCAAACACATCTGTCACACCTTACGGTTATGATATTAGTATCTTAGTAAAACGATTTTAATAACATATTATAAAAACGCACAATTATGAGTTTAGTTAAAAGTATTTCTGGAATACGTGGTACCATTGGTGGACACGTAGGAGAAGGACTCAGTCCTGTAGACGTTGTTCGCTTTACAGCAGCCTATGCTACCCAACGTCGCGCACAAATGCCTGACAACAACACCATCGTGGTAGGACGCGATGCACGCTTATCTGGCGCTATGGTCGATAAGTTAGTGACTGGTACACTTATGGGTATGGGATACAACGTAGTAAATATTGGTTTGGCAAGTACTCCTACTACAGAAGTTGCTGTTACGGGAGAAAATGCTGCAGGTGGTATCATCTTGACTGCAAGCCACAACCCTAAACAATGGAATGCTTTGAAACTTCTAAACGAAAAAGGTGAATTCTTGAACGATGCTGAAGGAAAAGAAGTTTTAGCTATTGCAGAACAAGAAGCTTTCGAGTTTGCACAAGTAGATGATTTGGGCAAGATGATTGAAAAAGACTACCTTGCCTACCATATCCAACAAGTTTTGGACTTGAAGTTAGTGGATAAAGAAGCCATTGCAAAGAAAAACTTCACTGTTGCTATTGATTGCGTAAACTCTGTCGGAGGCATTGCCATCCCTGCTGTTTTACGTGCATTAGGTGTCAATAATATCATTGAGTTGAACTGTGATCCTTCGGGACATTTCGCGCACAATCCAGAACCTCTACCACAACATTTAACAGAGATTAGCGACCTACTTAAGGAAGGCAAAGCTGACGTAGGTTTTGTAGTTGACCCTGATGTAGATCGCTTGGCTATTATTTGCGAGAACGGAGAAATGTTCGGAGAAGAATATACTTTAGTTAGTGTGGCAGATTATATCCTCAGTCACACACCAGGTAATACGGTTAGCAACATGTCTTCTACTCGCGCATTGAGCGATGTTACTGTTAAGCATGGCGGTTCATATTCTGCAAGTGCGGTAGGTGAAGTGAACGTTACTACAGAAATGAAACGTACCAATGCCGTTATTGGTGGTGAAGGTAATGGTGGAGTTATCTATCCAGAGGCACACTATGGTCGTGATGCATTGGTTGGTATTGCACTCTTCTTGAGTCATTTGGCACACCAAGACATGAAAGTAAGCGAATTGCGTAAGACTTATCCTGATTATTGCATCAGCAAGAATCGTATTGACCTCACTCCATCTATTGATGTGGACGGATTGTTAGCCGTGGTTAAAGATCTATACAAAAACGAACGTGTGAATGATAAAGATGGTGTAAAAATTGATTTTGCAGACGGATGGGTACACCTACGTAAGAGCAATACCGAACCTATCATTCGCGTTTATTCCGAAGCTGCTACAATGGAGCAAGCGAATGCTTTGGCCAATCAAGTGATGGATGTAGTCAAAGCACATTCATAACGATTTTGAATCAACGTTCATATAGATCTATGGAGATATTAATCACCAATGATGACGGATGGGGAAGCAAGGGTATCATTACCCTTGCTCGCTTGATGTCACAATTGGGGCATGTGACCGTATTAGCCCCAGAGGGAGCAAGAAGTGGAATGAGCAGTGCCATCACCGTACAAAAACCTATGACACTTTGTAAGGTACAACAAACGGAGGTTGAACAAGCACTTGGTCTTACACTATCTAACACCCAAGGAGTTGATGTCTATGTGACGAATGGTACACCCAGTGACTGCGTTAAGTTAGCGCTTGAGATTGTGTACGGGGGAGTCAAAAAACCTGATTTAGTCGTAAGTGGCATCAATCATGGTTCCAATGCTGCTATCAACATCATCTATTCAGGAACTATAGGAGCTTGTTTAGTGGCAGCAGAGCACGAAATCACTGCTATTGGATTCTCTATACAAGACCATAGTGCTGATGCTGATTTCCATTACATGGAACCATATATATTAGAAACTACACAAATGATTCTTAAGCGCCAATCATGCTATGGACGCTGCTACAATGTTAATGCTCCTATGGGACCCATTGAAGGTATCAAATGGACAAGACAATGTAAAGGGCATTGGCAAAAAGAGATTGAGACACGAATAGACGAACAAGGCAACAAGACCTATTGGCTCATCGGAGAATTTATCAATCACGAACCACAAGCAGAAGACACCGATGAATGGGCTTTGAGTCATCATTTCTTAAGCATTCAACCTACCACGGTTGATATGACGGACTATGAAGCGCTTTGATAAATACTGGATAGGCATCGTAATAGGATTATTATTACCTGCATTGTTTGGATTGGTCTATATGGAGCAATTTGACTTGTGGTATATGATTCAGTTCTACAAAACAGGAATCAAAGAACCGTTAAGTAGGATGTTCATGTTGAGCGTCTTTCCCGATTTAGCTTTATTATTCTTATTCTATACTACCGAAACATGGAAATTAAGCAAAGGAGTACTCATCGGAGCAATGCCTTTCTTAATAGCCTCGGCCATACTAAGCATTTAGTTTATGAAATTCTTCGTCATTGCAGGGGAAGCTTCTGGAGACATGCATGCAGCCAAACTGATTGCTCAACTCCAGTCACAGCACACCAATGCCCATTTCGTAGGAATGGGCGGAGATAAGATGCAAGCCATAGGTTGTAAATTGCTACAGCACTATCGAGAAATGGCATTTATGGGAGTTATGGCTGTTTTGACAAACCTAACGAAGATAAAACGAAACTTCACGATAGCGAAAGAAGGACTATTGGTTCATAAACCCGACGTATTAATCTTAGTGGACTACCCCAGTTTCAATCTCAAGATTGCTAAGTTCTGCAAGAAACATCTACCCAACACCAAAGTTTTTTACTACATCCCTCCTAAAATTTGGGCATGGAAAACGTGGCGCGTTCATCAGATTGCTAAGTATTGCGACCAAGTATGGGGTATCTTTCCGTTTGAACCAGCTTTTTACGCACGCTACGGCTATTCTTGCCGCTACGTTGGAAATCCGACGTACGACGCATTGATGGAGTGGAAAAGTCAACATTTCCCTAATGGGTATGGACACCAGCGCAAAGATATTATCGCCATTCTTCCTGGGTCAAGAAAAAGCGAGATTGTCAACTGCCTTCCCAAGATGTTACAAGCCGCCAGAATGGTTGCTGCACAATATCCAAGCATGCAAATTCATATTGCACAAGCACCAGGCATTAACCCAGAACTATACCAAGAATATGTGCAACATGAAACGCTGAGATACGACACATATGAACTACTCACACAAGCCAAAGTGGCTGTGGTCAATTCGGGTACAGCTACATTAGAGACCGCTATCTTGCAATGTCCGCAAACAGCAGTATATCATATAGCATGTAGCAAATGGGTGATGTGGTTAAAACCTATTGTATTCAAAATTCCACATTTTACTTTAGTCAACATCATCGCCAAACGAGAAGTGATTCGCGAATTAATAGCCGTTGATTTTACTGTTGCCAATATAGTAAACGAGTTGGAACTACTGCTTAATGACACTGCTTATGTAAACCAAATGCTGCAAGGATACGAACAAGTAGCATCTACTCTTCAGTCCAATCCATCAGAGCTGACTAAGTTAGTATAGCCATTTCTCATTTTTCACATCCTATATCATGAAAGAACTTTATCGCTTTTTCATCTTAGGCATTATATTATGCTCTTCGATTTTCACATCTGCACAGTCATTTACATTCTCCGCCAAGGATACCTCACTCCCCTATGTACGACTACTATTTGCTGGCGATGCAATGCAGCACTCAACACAATTTATTTGGGCGTGGGACAAAGAAAAGAAAGATTACTCTTATGAGCCCAATTTTAGGTATATTAAAAAGTATTTAGACCTATCGGACGTCAATATTGTTAATTTTGAGACCACACTTTCTGGCAAACCTTATAGTGGTTATCCTCGCTTTACAAGTCCCGAAGCATTTTTGTACGACCTCACACAAGCGGGATTTAACGTTTTTGCATTAGCCAACAACCACATTTTGGATGGAGACAAGAAAGGTATGCTGCGCACCTTAAAATATTTTGAAGACATTCCACATCTTGGAGCATATCGTGACGACCAAGAGCGAGAAAATCACTATCCACTCATTTTATATGTAGAAGACATCAAGATTGCCCTTTTCAATGCAACCTATGGCACCAATGGTCTATCACCAGTCAAGCCAACCATCGTCAACTATATTGAAACCGAGCAGCTTTACAATGACATCACCGAGAGTCTCAAAGATAGTTCGATTGACCTACGAATCATGTATATCCATTGGGGAACAGAATACGAACTCCGTCACAATGCAATACAACAAGGCACTGCGCAATGGTTAGCAGATTTGGGTATTGATCTCATTGTCGGTTCTCATCCTCACGTTACACAAGATTATGAGGTCATTACCAGTAAAGATGGTAAACAGGTTCCTGTCATTTATTCATTAGGTAACTTGGTTAGTAACCAACGTTGGGAACATTCCAACGGAGGTATGATGGCAACCATAGACATAGACAAACAATCCAAGCAGATCATAGACATTGCTTTCATACCGTTCTATGTTCACAAAGGAAGCATTCCATCACTCAACGAAAAACGCAATTATTACTGCATTCCTACACAAGACTATCTACAAGGCCGTTTGCCATTTACTTTGCCAAACGATAGTATTAGAAAAGACCTAAAAAACTTTCACCACAACATTTTGCTGCGTATAAATCAGAAAAAATAAATGGAGTTGTACATGGTTACAACACTTAATAAAACAATCTCACCCTGCTGGATGAGATTGTTTTACTATAGTAACGTTCTACGATGTTTTTTATTTAGGGAACATAACCACTTCAAACATATTACCCGACTTGAGCAATTGTTGTAGAGTCTTTTGCACGCTTTGGGCAGAAAGAGCCTCCACTTCTTTTTTGTAGTCAGCTATATAGTCAATGCCATACATATAATACATATAAAGCACTGTTTCCCAATAGGAGTTTTTCTCAAGATTCTCCGAATAGTCTTTAAGCATTGACTCTTTTTCTTTTTGCAAGTCTGTTGCCAGAGGACCATCATTGGCTATTGTGTTCACCTCTTCATGAATAATGCTCATCAGTTTGGCTTGTTTCAATGGGTCGGTATCAAATTGCATCAACAATCGCGCTCTTGGAACAGGTTGAATATCCATTATACCTGAGCAACCTACGCCATAAGAACCACCTTCACGCTCACGAATAGACTCCAAATAACGAGTAGATAAGATTCGTCCCAGCATCTCCATATTCAAATCGTTTGCCAAACTATAAGGTATGTCATAAGACGTATATTGGATACGATTGGTAGCGGTCTTCGTTTGCATTGAACGTTGGAAGTAACTCTTGAATTCACCTTGTGGAGCACGTACTCCATGGTCCTTGATTGTTTCTCTTTTGGACTTCGTTTTGAGTCCTCCAATCCATTTGCAAATGATTGCTTTGGTTTGCTCATCGTTAGGATCAATGTTGCCTACAAAAGTAAAGGTGAAATCTGCTGGATTAGCAAAACGTTGCTTGTATATCTCCAAGGCTTTGTCCAAAGATACCATTTCCAAAGCTTTGGTGTCAAAGATAAGAGTTCTTGGAGAATAATTGTTTTGAATCATTGCGACCGAATCGCCAAAGATAGCTTTAGGGTTCTTTGATCTATTAGCCAATTGGGTCTTCAGGATCTCATTCAATGATTGGAATGCTTTCTCATCCTTACGAGGTGCAGTGAAATAGAGGTAATTGAGTTGCAATAGCGTCTCAAAATCCTTAACGGTAGATGAACCATTCATTTCCTCTCTATAACCTGATATAGAAGGACCGATAGATACATTCTTACCCACCAATACTTTTTGCAATTGCGTCATAGAGAAATCTGCTATACCACTAAATGCAATAATATCAGTAACCAAAGCAGCAGAAGCCAAGTCTTCTGTAGCTACCAAGGATGTACCACCCTTGGAGAATGCAGAAAAGCGTATCTCATCCTGCTTAAATTCAGTAGGTTTGAACACTACCTTAATGCCATTAGATAGACGCCATTCTGTTGTTCCAAGATTTTCGTTGTACGTAACCTTTTTGATCTTACCTCCTCTGGGTTCTTTTTTCACCAAAGTAGCAGATATTTGTTCTTCAACAGGCGCTTCAATTTGAGCATCCTTAACTTGTTTGAGCATATCCAACACTTGCTCTTGGGTAGGCAACTGAACAATGTCGTTATCAGGCGCGGTGATGCTCACAATCACATTTTGATCGGTGATAAACTGTTTAGCTATATTGTTAATGGTATTGATGTCAATGAGTGGGAGCAATTGTTGCAAAGTTTTATATTCCCACTCAATGCCTGGAATAACCTCATCATCTAAGTAGTGACGGATATATTCTTGCGCATAAGCGATATTGCGCACAGTATTACGCTCATTGTACAGTTTTTCATATTGTGTGAGCATCTCCGTTTTGACGCGTTCCAACTCCGATGCATTGAATCCATAGCGACGCATTTTTTCCAACTGAATCAATAGGTCATTGAGTGCTTGTGTCTCTTTACCAGCCTTAGCAAGATAAACCGCAGAGAAAGCATCTTTTTCTTTTACCAATTCACTATAATAAGCACCACCTACTACTAAAGAAGCTTCTGGTTCCAACGCCAAATCTTGGAAACGATAATCCAACATATCGCATATCAATCGTTGGAGAATTGAGATCAAGTATGCTTCATTTGTTGTACGCATTTGTTTGGGTAGTTTAGGCTTTTTGTAATCCACCTGCACACGTGTTTGTTGCGCTTCTTTGTCTTGCACAATAGCAACGATTGGTTCCACATTATCATCCACCGAATACAATGGTCTTTCGCCTCTATTGCTTCGAGCAGGTACATCTGCCCATAGTTTCTTAATCGCATTCTCCACTTCATCTACATTGATATCACCTACCACTATGATGGCTTGATTGTCTGGTCCATACCATTTGGTATAGTAATCACGTAGCGCATCATATTTGAAATTGTTGATTACTGCTGTATCACCTATCACATCCCTCTTGGCATATTGGCTACCTGGATACTTAAGTGGATTGCTTGCTTTCCACAATCGCCTATTAGCATTCGCACCTGTACGCCATTCTTCGCGAATTACTCCACGCTCGGCATCAATCTCTTCTGGCAAAAGCAATAGCCCACATGCCCAGTCGTGCATCACAAGCAACGCCGAGTCTATGATACCTTGCCTATAAGTAGGCACATCTGATAATCTATAAACAGTCTCATCCAATGAAGTGTAAGCATTGATGTTGCCTCCAAAATTCACACCAATAGACTCAAAATAAGTGATTATCCCCTTGCCTGGGAAATGTTGCGTACCATTAAAAGCCATGTGCTCAAGAAAATGAGCCAATCCATTTTGATGATCTTCTTCCAATATAGCACCTACGGCTTGAGCAATATGAAACTCTGCACGTTGTTTGGGATATTCGTTGTGGCGAATATAGTACGTCAATCCGTTATCCAATTTACCTACACGTACTGCAGAATCAATAGGTAGGGGTTGAGGTTGTGCCAATGCGATGGTAACAAAGCCTAACATTAGCATGCTAAAAATACCTTTTTTCATATATAAACGATTTATTTGTTTTGATTATTCATAACAAAAACTGCGCCAAGAAATAAACTATCTATCTATTTTCGTTTACACTACGCGTTTGCAAAGGTACATTTTTTTTCTCAAGCACACAAATCTTTGTTCACAAAGCATTGGCACAACCTCATTATCTTACCAGTTGATATCTTCAAATGGTTGTTGTCCTGTAGGATTCAACAATCGTGATGTAAATGGAACCGATGCGAAATCTATATCTTGTAGTTTGATGCGCCTAATATTTGCGTTGTACATCGTTCGGAAATAGAGAATCTGATTGTGCATATCGATTGCAATCGTCCATTGGGTACCACTTGGGATATTGGGGATATCCTCCTGCGAGTTGTGTTGAATACCTATTGGTATGTCAAAATTGTTTAGGATATGAAATGCTTGAGTGACCGTTTGCGTGGTAGTTGGCATCTCTGGAGCACTGAGTTGATAAAAAGCAGCACGTATAAAACGTGATGGCGGTGTCATATCGCCAGGTAAGCCGTGCATTCCATTACCTCCTCCTATAGCCTGCAGATGGAGTTGCTTGATATCATTATACTTGACAGTACCAAAATGCAAATTGGTATAGTTATTCAAGTTGGTTAAGTGCCATTGAAAGTCTGGAGCATTGGTTAGCACCCCCAAGGTGTTCTCATAATAGTGCAACTGTTGATCAATTATCTCAAGTACGACTTGTCTTCCCGATGGTTCTGTAAACCGCCAATGAGCCGTAGATGCCCTTGGGTCGATCCGAACAACATGCAGTTGACTAAGATGATACTTCACTTGGTCTATTGTTGCGCAATTGGCCAATAAGTATGCTACCAGTTGCATATCTCCAATAGTTGTAGCATGTTTGGTGGAGTCATAGGTTTCATACTCTCCATAATCTGGAAAGTAAAATAGTCCAGCAGACAAACCTTTCTCATTGATACCATCTATCACAAACTCATCTTGAGTGACTGCCAATCCCACATAGCCATATTTAGCAGCGAACTTGATACCATTCTTTTTACCATCAGGGGTATAAGACTGTTGGATGTGACCACGAGGCACGATCACATACCGACTATTGATATCCTCTTTCGCCCACTCTACCGTGCGGGCCAATACTGTTAGGTTGTCTTGTGTACGCAAGGTAATACCTGTACACGCTTGAACCTCTGAATGAGAGAACAAGAAAAGGCATAGAAATAATGCCAAATAGAATTTTGCTTTCATAGTTAATCATTTTGTTTTGGTGCTCACATCACTATATAGTTCTACCTTTTAGTGAGGTGTGAGTGTTTAGGTTATTTTTTAGGTTTATTACCCTCTCCCCTATGACACATAGGGAAGAGGTTTTTATGTTTTCCCTTTGCGGGAATAGGTATTATGCTTCATTAGAAGAAGTGGATGTCGCCTTGTCTTCCTGTTCTTGAGCGAGAGTAGATACGGTTTCTTGAGAAGCCACATCAGCATTCGTTATCTCCTCTGAAGATTGCGCTTCCGTTGTGGTTTGCTCTTCTGCCACCGTTTCGTCGTTACCCGCTTCTATATTCGCTTCTATGATTTGATCACCGCGACTTTTCCATGGGCGGGGTCCTAAGATACGTTCTACATCCTCTGATGTGATAACTTCTTTTTCTACAAGTAACTGCGCCAATTGATTGTGTCCTTCAGCATTTTCTTGAAGTATCTGTTTGGCTCTTTCCATTTGTTGCTTGATGATAGCAGCACATTCGTGGTCTATCAATTCGGCAGTCTTATCAGAATAGGGTTTTGTTATTCCCATGTCGTATCTACCGGACGAATCATAGTAACTGATATTCTTCAATGAGTCACTCATACCATAGAATGCCACCATTGCATATACTTGTTTCGTCACCCTCTCCAAATCATTTAGTGCTCCAGTAGATGTTTGTCCGAGGAAGAGTTCCTCAGCAGCTCTACCTCCCAACAAGGAGCACAACTCATCCATTAGGTGATTCTTATTGGTTAGTTGTCTTTCTTCTGGTAGATACCATGCCGCACCCAAGGCTATACCTCTTGGTACAATAGTCACTTTGACCAACGGATTAGCATATTGCAATTTCCAGGATATGGTTGCGTGTCCTGCTTCATGGTATGCAATCGAACGTTTCTCCTCTTCGGTCATTATCTTATTCTTTCTCTCCAAGCCACCGATAATACGGTCCACTGCGTCCATAAAATCCTTCTTACCAACTTTCTTATGGTCATTTCTTGCAGCTATGAGTGCAGCTTCATTACATACATTGGCGATATCTGCACCAGAGAAACCAGGTGTCTGTTTGGCCAAGAAATTGATATCCACTGTTTCGTCCAATTTGATAGGGCGGATATGAACTTTGAATATATCTTTTCGTTCTTGCAAATCAGGCAATTCTACATGTATCTGTCTATCAAAACGTCCTGCACGGAGCAATGCTGAATCGAGCACGTCGGCTCTGTTGGTTGCAGCCAAGATGATGACACCCGAATTGGTACCAAAACCGTCCATCTCTGTTAGCAGTTGGTTCAAGGTTGACTCTCTCTCATCATTTCCACCGCCCATCATTGAGTTTCTTCCTCTGGCTCTACCTATCGCATCTATTTCATCAATGAAGATAATGCTGGGTGCTTTCTCCTTGGCCTGTCTAAATAAGTCTCTCACACGGCTCGCGCCCACTCCCACAAACATCTCTACAAAGTCACTGCCTGACATTGAGAAGAATGGGACATCTGCTTCCCCTGCTACAGCTTTAGCCAAGAGGGTTTTACCTGTACCCGGAGGGCCTACCAATAGAGCACCCTTAGGTATTTTACCTCCCAAAGCTGTATATTTCTTAGGACTCTTAAGAAACGATACAATCTCTTCTACTTCCTGTTTCGCGCCAGATAATCCAGCTACATCTTTGAAAGTAACCTTATCTTTTTTATCTTTGTCAAAGAGTTGTGCCTTCGCTTTACCTACATTGAATACACCTCCACCCATGTTGCTTGCAGCACCACGGCTCATCATCACAAAAAAGAAGATTAGCAAAGCAAATGGAAGGATATTGATAAGTATCATATACCAATAGTCCTTTGACTCTTCAAATCGTACATCAATGGCTGACAGTCCTTGTTCCTTACGTGACAAATTGACAGTTTGAATATACTGACTAAACTCCTCCACGGTAGGTATATTCACTTTGAGTTCCCCTTTTACTTTTTCACCAGCTTCTTTGCTTCCAAAGACTAAGGCATAGTTCTCTTCGTTGATAGTGGCTTGAGTCTTGTTATCATCAAAAACCACCAATTTATCTACGGCTCCATGCTCAATGTACGCAGTGAATTGGGTGTAACTAATATTCTTAGAGAACTTGCCATCTCCTGTAAATAGAAGGGATAATAGCAATATTCCCATAAGTACATACGCCCACCATCCAAAGCCTTTTTTGGGTTGTTTGTTTTGGTCAGGTTTAACTGAAGGTTTTTTGTCCTTGTTGTTTGATTGTTGTGACATTGGTTTTTAATTCATTAGTTAATACTATCTCAAGAGCAGGGTATCATTTAGGCACGTTGTCATCTTCGATACGTACAATCTTTCCATCTTCCCATAGATGTTCCATATCGTAGTATGCTCTTGGTTCTCTTTGCATGATATGTACAAAAACCGTACCATAGTCCATTGCTATCCATTCGGCGTTGTCACGTCCATTCACGGCCAATGGGTGTACGTGTGTAGTAGTGCGAACGAAGTCATCCACTTCGTCTGCGATAGCTGTTACTTGTACGTTGCTGTTACCTTCTGCCAACACCATATAATCGACTGGAGCTGGAGATATCTTACGCAAGTCTATTGTTACAATGTTTTGTCCTTTTTTGTTTTGAATACCTTCAATAATCGTCTCAAGTAATTTCTTTGTACTAACTTCTTTCATCTTAATATATTGTTTTACGTTCTTAAAATTCTATTATATTTCCTACAACCTATATGGTCTCAATGTATGGATAGTGCAATGATGTAATAATTTTTTATAGTGTTATTAATAAACTCCTTCTTTCAACACCCACAACAAAAAGTTGCACACGAATACGTAACTCTCACAACGAGAGTACGATACCTTGCGCATCCCACGAGTATTAAATGCATTCTATCCTGCGTATATTCAATCCACAGCCTTAATTACTCGTTTTTTTTATCTTCCTAAAACGCCACAAAGGTACAAGTATTTTTTAACTTACACAAGTTTGTATTAAATAAATTTAATAAAGGACATAAATCATCCCCCCAAAAAACACCCAACAGGAAGAAGAACAACACCAAAGTCTATTCACAATTCTTATCTTACCTTCGGTGCGAACGATTATTTGCAAAGCGAATTTACATGATTATCCAGACGGTCAATACTTATGACACCATAGGAAAAGTATTAGACAACACCAAAGCGAGCAGCGTTATCTTTTTTTGGTATAATGTCATTTTTTTATTACCTTTGCACCCATGACAAGAAAAACATCTCTCATATTATTGATTTGTTGGCTTATATCCCCACCTATAGTATGTTCTCAACACTTAACGGGAACATGTGGTAAAAACTTGCAATGGTCGTATGACTCCATTGCTAAGCACTTGGACATTACAGGCTCTGGAGAAATGGACTTGTACAAATACCCTGCATGGACAAATAAGCAATTAACCATTTGCTCACTTTCCTTGTCTGATAGTCTCACTTCTATAGATGACTATGCTTTTGAGGAGCAAGCACTTACGTCTGTTATTGTACCTGCATCGGTTAAGTATTTTGGCAAGCATGCCTTTGCTCACAACAACCAATTAACTCATTTTGAGTATAAGGGAGATAGCGCACAAGCCAATGATGCATCGTTATACAACTGCCGCAGCTTACGCTATTTCAGGGGGCATATGCGTATGTGGGCATATTGCGATGCTATCGACACGGTGATCATCTCCAATGGATATGCTTGCGAATCCTACACACTTCCCACTTACATCGACAACACCCATGCATACACCACGCGTTTGACGGGTAAGTATAGCACACAACCCAAAGCAGTACAAACGCTCTTCCTACCAAAGGATTTGGAAACCATCAATGCTTTTGCATTGTGCTATGCTGTTGACTTAGGAGGCATCACCATTCCCGAACATGTAAAGACTATCGGCAATGGCGCTTTTCTGCACTGCACCTCTTTGGATTCCTTGGTTTGTTTAGGACAAGCATTATCAACGATAGGGGATAGTGCTTTTGCTCACTGCACAGGATTGTCCTATATCCGCATGGCAACCATAGTACCCCCTACCCTTGCTCCCAACACCTTTCAGGGAGTAGATAAATCTATCCCTGTGTATGTACCATCGGGCGCTGGTGAAGTTTATCGAATGACACCCTATTGGAGCGACTTCTTTTATATCATCGAAGATTCGCCTGCCACATCTTTGCCAAAAGTGATTTCTTCATTTCAACAGCAAAGTACTGACAACGGTTGTTATGATATCTTAGGCCGCCCTGTAAATCAATCGACTACACATAGCATTCATATCCGACAAGGCAAGAAAACAATCGTTGTCGCATATTAGTAAAAGAAGCCAAAAACTGTCAACCATTTTTTGGAAAAGACATTCGCCAAGCGAATTTACATAATTCTTAATTACAATTGATAAGTGTAGGTTAGCAAAGCATAGGTTGGCAACGTCTCAAACTGACGATAAGTAATAGATATATCATCAACCACTTGTACGATGTTTTTCTCACTATGAAGCAAATCATATACCTTGAGTTTCAAGGTGGCATTGCCCCATGACTTTTGTATGGACACGTTCCACACCAACTCGTTAGGGTCGGCTATACCCAGATAACCAAATCGTCCAACAAAACACACATCGGTACCTATATCCCAATGACGGGGCAGATGAAAAGCAATATCCCCCGACACTACCCAATCGCCTATGCTGCTTTTGCTCTGGTCGTTGAGTCTATTGCGCGACAAGGAATAAATATTCGCATTGCGCACCACCAAGTCCACTATAGGATGCGTGAAACGCAACGACAACTCACTCCTCGCAAACAGATTGCCCGTATGAGTCGCTTTACCCATTGGCAATGGTATAGAAGCAAGCAATGTCCCAATATTCACAGACTCATGAGATACATACGCTACCCGTTCAACGTAATCAACCGACATGCCTGAATGGAAGAAAAACATGTTGTTGTGAAAAGGAAAAGTAGATTGCATATTCCAGCCTACGTTCCATGGCAAAACATCCGCATTTACTACTTGATTGTAACGCCTTCCCAACGCGTCATAAACGATATTATTAACCAATGCATCTTCTGTCACCGATGCCCGTATGCCCGTTGTGAACGCAGAGAAACGTTCCGGATTGTAGGAAGCATACGACATGACCATCTTATGTTCGAAAGCGGGTTGCACCCCTACGTGCCCTATATATTCATTGAGTGCATCAAAAGCATCACGTACAGGTTGCAATTGTGCCGCCGTAGGATAAAGTGTATGCCCTTGATAAAACATGCGCAAATGGGCATGCTGATGGATACGATATTTAAAATCCACATTAGGAGCCCACGTCCATTTGGTGTACAGAGTGTCATAGGTATATGGACCTACTGTTCGCACACGCGCTTGCTGCGCCAACACGCGCGCACCGAGCAGCAAATCAAACGCCTCACCTACCCAACGATAATTGAGTTCTACTTGCTCTGCATAGAACATACTCTGCAAACGACTGGAAAAGGCACTATCATAGCGCGCAAAATGCCTTGAAGCAATGCCATTATTGTGTTGTTCTTTGAGTGACAAAGAGCTATTTCCCGACAGCGACACAGCGATTTGAAGGAAGTGGTGGTTCCTGTACAATGGTTCCACATAAGAGGCATGCAAAGCGTATCCAATAACGTCCTCATGCGTAGATAGTTGATGATTAGCAAAACTGCTTTCGCGCATAGCATCATATGCATTGGTTTGCGTTGTATGGATAGCGTTGTTGTAGTTAACATGCGCTTGCATACTTAGCGAACGCCCCTCACGCAAAAAACGATGATGATATAGTGCTTGCAATCCTGCCTGTAACTCTTCCGCTACGCCTTGTTGCGTTTGATTGCCTTGATTGATACGAATACCTTGCGACAAGGTATCAGTGGGCGTTATCCTATGAATCGTATAATCATTGTTCAAGTAGAATGTACGATTCGTATAGGCAATAGTAGGTGTAAAAACCAACTCGTTGAGCGTGTCTATTTGATAATCTATTTGCATGCGCAAACGAGTATTCCATGACTGCGACTCTCCACGTGAAGAATCGTTGTGAGAATATGTATATTGCTCCGTATAAGCATCTTGATAACTTAGCGAAGATGAGCGACTGTTCTTGTGATTAAACGTCACATCACCATCCAATCGCAACGATGTCTGCGAATCTATTTTCCTAATCCTATCATCCAAAGTAAGGTTGGTATTCACCCCAACATTCTCTACCCACGTCACACCAGCATTGTTATCATCCAACGGCGTTTGTCCCACACTTGATGGGATATCGTTGATATTATTAGCACCTGTTATCACCGTTGTCAAACCATCCTTGGTCCTGATATTCGTAAACATTTTTACTTGATAGCGAAAATCGTTCTGGAAGAAATGTTCTGCATGTTCTGCTTCTGTTTTACCAAAAGATGGGTCACCATAATAAAACCAACGCCCATCATTGGACACCATATCCATTCCCAATGTACCCGAATAACTACCTACCAAAGGTTTTGAGTCACTTTTCTGAAGACACACATTGAGAATGCGTTCCGTATGATTGTCCGAAAAACCTGTCCTTTGACCGATGATGCTCTTATCATCAAAAAGTTGGATCTTATCAATCATTGCAGCAGGAAGATGCCGCATCACCACTAGCACATCCTCTCCAAAAAAAGGCCTATTTTCAACTTGTAAACCTCTTATCACCTCTCCATGAATCGTTATATTACCCTTTTGGTCCACTTGCACACCATTTATTTGCACGAGCAGGTCCTCCAAAGTAGCCGTTTTGGGAAGAAAATAAGCCGCAGCATGGTATTCTATAGTATCCCTCTTAACTGCGATTTCAGATTGCTTTGAGGGCATATAGAGGTTTGACTTGTTGAGGTAAATCGTTTCCAATTGAAATGTTTCATCATACACCGTTACATCTTTACTTAACTCTTCATACCCCGAAGAGGCAATGGAAAGGATATAAGTACCAGGACGAACACCATTGAATACAAAAACCCCATCACGAGAGGTTTGAAAAGCACGAACGAAAGTGGAATCTTCATGCGCAAACAGACGAACCGTTGCAGAGCGAATAGGCACTCCACTGGCATTGGAAAGAACGACACCACGAAGTTGAGCACGCACCACCAATGGCGCTAAGAAAGCCATAAATAGGCAAAGAAGTAATATACGTTTCATAGTTATTAAGGTTTGGTTACTTACCAAAGGCAAAAAATATGCCAGACATACATTCGCAATATTCAGCCACTGACAAATAACACTTACACCACTACACAACCTATCCATAACACCTCACCACCACTCAACGATACAAAAAAAAGGCCTTAGACTTGCATGTGTGCAAATTATTTTGTACTTTTGTAGGCCAAATTGGGTTATTAGACCCACACACATTGTTTATTACAATAGACAATAATCGTTAACAATAAACATTATAACATTTTATCACTATGATTTACAGCAAAGAGGTACAGGAAATGTGCCAAGTAGCTAAAGGACCTAACCATGGTCCAGCTCCAATCCCAGAAGAGGGTAAGTGGGTGAAAGCCAAAGAGATTGCTGACATCTCTGGTATGACTCACGGAATCGGTTGGTGCGCTCCACAACAAGGTGCGTGCAAACTTAGTTTGAATGTAAAGAACGGTATCATCGAAGAGGCATTGGTAGAGACCATCGGTTGCTCTGGTATGACTCACTCTGCTGCTATGGCAAGCGAGATTCTCGTTGGTAAGACTATCCTTGAAGCATTGAATACCGACCTCGTATGCGATGCTATCAATACTGCTATGCGCGAGTTGTTCCTCCAAATCGTTTACGGCCGTACACAATCTGCGTTCTCTGAGGGCGGTTTGGCTATCGGTGCTGGTTTGGAAGACTTGGGTAAGGGTCTTGTATCTCAAACAGGTACACTCTTCTCTACCAAGGCAAAAGGTGCTCGTTATCTCCAATTGACCGAGGGTTATATCACCAAACAATACCTCGATGCAGACAACGAGACTTGCGGTTACGAGTTCGTTCA
>JAGBCD010000019.1 GCA_017938155.1 Paludibacteraceae bacterium
GCTTTACGATAGATGCGTATCCAACTAGATAGAGCTGATTGAGATACACGATGTTCTGCAGATATACGATGCAAAGATATACCTTTTTCCACAAACATGTAAACTAATTTGCATTTTTCTTCAAAATTTGTTCGTTTATTAGGACGTTTTTGTAAACCTTCGATGCCTTCTTTATTATAACATAATAGCCACTCGGATATATAACTCTTATTTATACCCATCTCGAGACCAACATGATAAGGTGGATAACCATCTAAACATTTTTGCACAGCTAAGAGCCGTTCTTCTAAGGAATGCTTCTTATACATAAAATAAACCCCAAAAGTTTTTGTCTAACTTTTGGGGGTCACTTCACGCGGCAGTCTTTTTTGTTGTTCATTGTGCTTATTTCAACACTTCTCGATTGCTTCTGCTATAGAATTTGCAATCTTAGCCATCTCTTCGCTCGAAAGCTGCAATTTAGGATTGGTGAATAACATATCCTTTTCTTTCTTCATTGGGACAAGATGAATATGTACATGATTCACTTCCATTCCCATAACAGCCACGCCCACTCTCTTACATCCTGTAGCCTCTTTTATGCCCTTGGCTACCTTCTTGGCAAAAACCATCAAGTCAGATAAGGTTTGATTATCCAAATCAAATATATAATCCGCCTCTGGTTCTGGCAACTTGGGTACAACCAATGTATGTCCTTTTACTATTGGATTGATATCCAAAAAAGCATAGCATGTTTCGTTCTCTGCTACTTTATAACTTGGTATTTCTCCTTGTATGATTCGTGTGAAGATTGTCATATCGTTGATGCTATTATAATCCTATTTCCAAAATCTCAAATTCTATCGTACCAGCAGGCACCTTTACTTGAGCCAATTCTCCTACCTTCTTACCCAACAAACCTTTCGCTATAGGAGTAGTTACGGCTATCTTGCCTTCCAATATATTTGCCTCCCCTTCCGTCACCAATTGATACTCTTTTATTTGTCCATTCTTGGTGTTCTTCACTTTGACCTTAGTTAAGATTTGCACCTCATCTGTCTTGATAGAAGTCTCATCTATGATTCTTGCATCTATAATTTTTGCTTTGAGCATAGCTATCTTGCTCTCCAATTGTCCTTGCTCTTCCTTTGCTGCATCGTACTCTGCATTTTCACTCAAGTCACCCTTGTCACGAGCCTCTGCAATAGCAGCGATTACTCTTGGACGCTCTACACCCTCTAAGAACAATAATTCCTCTTTCAATTTTTGTAGACCATCTGCGGTCATGTAAGTTGTTGCCATTTTACTTATTCAATTTTAATTGGACCTCATGGCCATGAAGTCTTTATATTATACAAATTTGAAGTAACCTCCAAAATTCTAATTAATACTTACGATTAAATATTTCGCTTGCCAAAAACGCAGCACGAGCATCATCCACAGTATTGAATTCTGGGATAACTATAGAATCATCATCAATAACTATATTTTTATTCTGTTCGCTCATTACATAACACTTTAGGACAAACAATAGGAAACTTCCCAGCCTCCTATTGCCATTAAACCTAAACCTTAACTATGAAAATTTTATTTGTTTTCGATGCAAAGGTAATATATTTTTTTTATCTAACAAAAAAAATGCATGTTTTTTTTAATAAAAATGTTCATTTTCTTAAAAAATTACGCTTTTTGCAATAATATTCCCTTCAAAGTAGCAGAAGAGGCCTCCTGAATTTTCACTTGTACAATATCTCCAATTGATGTTTTTTCTTTTGGGAATACAACAGTCTTATATTGTGAGGTCCTTCCATACATATCCTGAGTACTTCGTTTGCTATAGCCTTCTACCAACACATCCACCACTTTACCTATTTCACGCTCGTTGCTTTCCAATGATAATTGTGTCTGCAGTTCAATGATTTCATTCAATCTCCGCACTTTCTCTTCTTCAGGAATCAAATCTGGTAAATGTTTTTGTGCAAAGGTACCTGGGCGTTCACTATACTTAAACATAAAAGCCATATCAAACCCAACCTCTCTCATTAGCGATAAGGTCTGCTGATGATCTTCTATCGTTTCGTCATGAAAACCACAGAAAACATCCGTTCCTATACTAGCATTAGGAACAATTCTTCTGATAGCAGCTATCCTATCCAAATACCATTCACGAGTGTACTTACGATTCATCAACTTGAGTACACGATTGCTACCACTTTGTACTGGCAGATGAATAAACTTACAGATATTCTCGTACTTGGCTATTACTTCCAAAGTCATATCGGACATATCTTTGGGATGAGATGTCGTAAATCGAATGCGCATATCAGGAGCGCATAAGGCCACCTTCTCTAACAAGTGAGCAAAATCTATCGTTTGTCCATCAGCATAAGTAAAACGATACGAATTCACATTTTGCCCCAACAAAGTCACCTCCTTATACCCCTTGGCACGCAAATCATTTACCTCATTCAAAATGCTTTCTACATCACGACTCCTTTCTCTACCACGCGTATAGGGAACAACGCAATAGGAACAGAAGTTATTACATCCTCGCATAATACTAACAAATCCCGAAATAGACTTACCTATACGGGCAGGGATAATATCTCGATATGTCTCTGTTGTACTCAATTGAACATTGATTGCTTTTTGACCTAACTGACATTGCGCCAGCAAATTAGGTATATCCATGTAAGCATCAGGACCTGCCACAAAGTCTATTCCAAACTTATGAATCAACTCCTCGCCCATTCTTTCTGCCATACAACCTATCACCCCAATGATAAGATTAGGATGAGCTTTCTTTTTTGATGCAATCAGTTCTTGGAGACGATGTTGCACTTTTTGTTCTGCATTATCTCGGATAGAACAGGTGTTGAGGAGGACAATATCCGCCTCCTCAACATTATCAGTACAAGTCGCTTGAGTAGTATTTAAAACCGCTGCTACAACTTCCGAGTCTGCCACATTCATCTGGCAACCATATGTCTCAATATAAAATTTCTTCATTGCTAAATTAGAGCAACGATTTTGGGTCAAGATTATTTTTCTCAATATCCAAGAAATACTTGTATGTACCTACTTTCAACTCATCACATGCTGCTTCATCGCAAACAATGATACCATGTTGATGCATTTGCAAAGCACTGATTGTCCACATGTGTGAAATAGGTTTTTCAATAGCGTGCAATAAAGCTCTTGCCTTACCATGACCATTAACCATAATAAGAACTTCTTTTGCATCCATGATTGTACCCACACCAACGGTAAGAGCTGTTTTAGGAACTTGATTCACATCGTTATTGAAGAAACGTGAATTTGCAATGATTGTATCCGTAGTAAGTTCTTTTTTTCTTGTTCTACTCGAAAGAGATGAACCTGGTTCATTGAAAGCAATATGTCCATCAGGACCTATACCACCCAAGAACAAATGAATACCACCGTAGTTTTTAATTTTCTCTTCATAACGAGCGCACTCTGCCTCAAGGTCAGCTGCATTTCCATTCAAAATATTTACATTCTCTTTACGAATATCAATGTGGCTAAAGAAGTTATTCCACATAAAACTATGATAACTTTGAGAATGCTCTTCTGGAATACCTACGTATTCATCCATATTAAATGTCACAACATTGCGGAAACTTACTTTCCCTTGTTTGTACAATTCTATCAAATGCTTGTACATTCCTAATGGTGAACTACCTGTTGGCAAACCAAGAACAAAAGGATTACTTTCTTTAGGTGCATACTCATTGATACGTTTTGCTACATAGTTAGCTGCCCATTCTGACAACAAATCATAATTTTTTTGAATAATTAGTCTCATAGTTGTTTTCTTTATATGTCGTGCGACATGTTAATATTATTTTTTATTTGTCTATTCGTTTCAAAACCATCGCCGAACGAGCAGGGAGGTACAATCTCAGCCACCCTTTATGCTCTGATTCATACAATGCATCGTATTGGGTAAAATGCTCCAACGAATCATCCGACAAACCAAAACCTGCAAATTGCTTACTATCTGTATTTAATAGTACTTTGTATTTACCTTCAGGAGCCAAGAATCCGTAATCCACAAACGAACGCATGCCATTCCAATTGAATACAAAAATCAACTCTCCTCTCATGAAAGCAACCACTTGATCACCCTCCTTGTCCCACAAAGGAACTATAGAATCTTTTTTCACATTCATCTCATGCTGCAAAACATGCATCATTTGCTGGTCAAATGCGTTCAAATCGTGATAGAAGAAACGTTCATTATCTACCAAACTCCACTGACGTCTCGCATATTTATGACTCCAACCATTGCCCTGACGAGGAAAATCTATCCATTCTGGGTGACCATACTCATTACCCATAAAATTAAGATACCCCCCATTATTCGTTGATGCAGTGATCAATCGTATCATTTTGTGCAACGCAATACCCCTATCCACCATATAGGTAGCATGTCCATGCTCAAAATGCCAATACATATCGGCATCTACCAAACGGAAAATAATTGTCTTGTCCCCCACCAATGCCTGGTCATGACTCTCGGCATACGATATGGTGCGCTCATCTGCTCTTCTATTGGTCATCTCGTACAAAATATGACCCGCACGCCAATCTTCATCGCGCACTTCCTTGATGTATTTGATCCAAAAATCAGGAATACCCATTGCCAAACGATAATCAAAGCCCATACCCCCATCCTTAAAAGGACAAGCCAAACCTGGCATTCCAGACATCTCCTCAGCTATCGTTATAGCATGCTTTTTAACTTGATGAATCAACTTATTTGCTAACGTTAAATAACATATCGCATCACCATCTTGATTCAGGTTATAGTAACTGTCATACCCATTAAAATCTTCGCCTAATCCGTGACTAAGGTAAATCATCGAAGTCACACCATCAAATCTAAACCCATCAAAATCATATTCATCCAGCCAGAACTTACAATTACTCAACAAGAAATGCATCACTTCATTCTTGCCATAATTAAAACAAAGACTATCCCACGCAGGATGCTCACGACGCGCTCCACCATGAAAATATTGATAACCCGTTCCATCAAAATTACCCAAGCCCTCTAACTCATTCTTCACAGCATGCGAATGCACAATATCCATTATCACATACATACCATACCCGTGTGCATCATCTATCAAACGTTTCAACTCCTCAGGAGTTCCAAACCGAGAACTTGCAGCGTAGAAATTGCTCACATGATAGCCAAAAGATCCATAATAAGGATGTTCCTGTATCGCCATAATCTGAACGCAGTTGTATCCTAACTTATGAATACGAGGGAGCACATTCAAACGAAACTCTTCATACGTCGCTACTTTCTCCTCTTCCCCACTCATGCCAATATGACACTCGTAGATATACAACCCCGCACCATCAATTGAACATTTTTTTCTTTTCTTCTTATTTCTCCACTCATAAGGCTCTACATCCCATACCTGTGCAGAAAAAATCTTACTACCTTCATCTTGCACTACTCGCTTTGCATAACTGGGAATACGCTCACCAGCACCACCCAACCACTCAACCAGCAACTTATAATGCTCTCCATGATGCATCGCATCTAACGGCAATTTACATTCCCAAACACCATTCTCAAGAGCATACAAACGATAATCCTCTCGCTTCTCCCAAGCATTAAAATCACCTACCACATAGATAGCCGTCGCATTAGGAGCCCACTCTCGAAGTATCCAACCATCTTGAGTCTTATGCAGTCCAAAATACATATAACCATTTGCCCACTCTGACAACGTTTGTTCCCCTACAAGTTCTTTCTCTCGCCGGAGAGCATAATCATAACGCCCCTGTATCGCAGAAGCATAAGGCTTAAGATAAGGATCGGACTTAATCAACTTAAGCGTCTTCATCATTGCACCCTCGTTTTAACAATTACCTTACGATACTTTTGACCTGCCGCTATTCCAGGAGCATGTGCATCACTTGGAAAGAAGACTACAAAATACCCCTTAGGCACAACGATTGAGGTCTCTGCCTTATCCTCATAAAATTCGACGTCTTCACCTTCATCATAATCCTCCAACACATCCTGACAATCCACTTGAGCCTTCCATTTCATCACCTCATCAGCACCCAAAGGAATCTGAATATCAATATAATCTTTATGAGCCTCCAACTTACAATCCCCCTCTTGTTTACCCTCAAAATCCATTATATTTACAATCATATCATCACCATCAAGCTTAATCTTGCATGGAGGGAGTTCTTCCAAATCGTTGTTGTTGAAAAAGTGAACAAATTTTTCTAATCTTGGAACGCATTCAAAATACAGATCTGCATTTTCTAATTTATCAAGAATCATGTCATTATAAGAATTAAATTTAGACTGCAAAGATACATTATTTATACGGAATAAGCAAATCTTATCAAGCAAAAATCAAAAAATTTGTACAAATGTATTTTTTGTAGTAACTTTGCACCTTGAAACACAATCAAAACATATTAACTAACATGACTAAATTATACTCAATCAAAGCTAATTCAAATCGTCAATCAAACATGGAGTTATTGCGCATCGTCGCAATGTTTTTAGTACTTATCGTTCACGCAGATTTTGCTGCCATTGGACACCCTACATACGAAGAAACGGTCAATGAAACAGTCGTCACATTATGGCGATACATCTTTGAAGCATTAGCCATCGTTTGTGTCAATGTGTTTGTATTGCTTTCTGGTTGGTTTGGTATTCGGCCAAGTACCAAAGGATTTAGTAAATTCATCTTTCAAGTCTTTTTCTTCTCGTTGGGGCTATACCTCTTTGGTTGGGCAATGGGATGGAACGAACTAACATGGAACGGATGGATAGAAACCTTCACTTTCTCATCGCCTTTGTACTGGTTTATCGTTTCTTATATTGGTCTTTACATCCTATCACCTGTTCTGAATGCTTATATTGAGAAAGCAAAAACGAACGAACTGGGATGGCTATTAGTCTTTTTCTATATTTTTCAAACCTTATACGGATGCCTTTTAGGCGACGAGTTTACAATATTCAAAAACGGATATTCCACACTCTCATTCGTAGGATTATACTTATTAGCACAATATGTTCGTAGAGCACAACCCAAATGGAGTCAACTCAACAAAATGTATGATATGGTCATTTATCTTATCATATCTATTTTCATCGCTTTAATCGGATTTTTTGGTACATATTACAAGATAGACGGCCTTAACACTCAACTCTTGGCATATAGTGATCCTATCGTTGTGATGAGTTCCGTCTATTTATTACTCTTCTTTACCAAAATCAATATCCAAAGCAATGTAATCAATTTCATCAGCGCATCCTCATTTGCTGTGTTCTTGTTGCACTTGAATCCTAATTTTTATTTCAAGGCATTCAAAGAACCCATCCAATGGATGGATGCTACCTACCCTCCACTGCAATTGTTAGGGATCCTTACTATATTTCTAATCGCTATTTTTATATTAAGTATTATCCTTGATCAAATACGTATTGTTCTATGGAATGCTATCAGCTTATTAAACAACAAACAAAAATGAAACCTATTATCCACTTTTTTAATTCCTTTTGCCTTTTAACAATCATGCTTATTAGTCCTTCTTGTAATCAGAAACTATCCATTGGTATTCCTATAGCAAACTTAGATACCACCACCCTTGCACAAAACGATTTTTATCAATACGCATGTGGAGGATGGATGGCCAACAATCCCATTCCAAGCGAATATAGCCGTTTTGGTAGTTTTGACAAATTAGGATTGTCCAACTTGGAACAACTCAACGAACTCATCACCACACTCGGAAAAACCGAACACCCGCAAGGAAGCGTTGAGCAAAAAATAGGCGACTTATACCGCTTGTGCATGGACATGGACAAACGCAATCTATTGGGCACACAACCCGTACAACCAACGTTGCAAACGATAGACTCCATCACCTGCAAAGAAGAATTATCTGCCGCATTGGGAAAAGCCATGGAATTCGGTTTATGGGGAATGTATGTTGACGCAGACTCCAAAAATTCCACTATGAACATCCTTAACGAATGCCAAGCAGGATTAACTTTGGGCGAGAAAAGTTACTATTTAGATAAGGACGAACACACCTTATCTATCCGAAAAGCCTTCGAACAATACATCACACAAATGTTTACCGCTTTTGGTTACTCCAATGCGGATAAACATGCTCAAACTATCCTACGCATTGAAACGCGAATCGCACAAGCAAGCAAAAGCAACGTTGAATTACGCGACCCTATAGCCAACTACAACAAAATGACTGTGGACGAATTGCAAGCATTGGTTCCACAAGTCAATTGGACAACCTATTTCAACGAAATGAAGATTGTACCCGAAAGTTTATCTGTTGGGCAAATTGAACATCTACAAGAGATGGGACGCATCTTGGAGGAAGAAGATTTGGATGATTTGAAGTTGCTATTCACATGGCAAGTAATTGATGGAAGCGCACCATATCTCTCCGATTCCATCTACAATATCTACTTCAACTTCTACGGCAAAGTATTGAGTGGAAAAGAACAACCAAGCCCACTTTGGAAACGTGCTGTATCAACTGTCAATGGTACCTTAGGCGATGCCGTAGGACAAATGTACGTGAAGAAATATTTTCCCGAAGAAAACAAACAAAGAATGCTTGCTTTAGTCAAGAATCTCCAACTCGCCTTGCAAGAACGAATCCTCGCACTCACATGGATGAGCGACACTACCAAAGCACAAGCCGTGGAGAAACTCAATTCTATGAATATCAAAATAGGATATCCTAACCAATGGCGCGACTATACCGCACTGACCATTGATGCGAACGAGTCCTACTATACCAACATCCAATACGCGGCCAAGTTTGCAATGGACTACAGCCTCAGCTTCCTCAACAAACCCGTAGATAGAGAAAAATGGTATATGTATCCACAAACAGTCAACGCCTATTACAACCCCACCACCAACGAGATATGTTTCCCTGCTGGTATCCTACAATATCCATTCTTCGATATGACTGCGGATGACGCATTCAACTACGGTGCAATTGGAGTAGTTATTGGACATGAAATGACGCACGGGTTTGATGACCAAGGCTCGCAATTCGACAAGGATGGAAACCTTAACAATTGGTGGACGGAAGAAGATAGAACACGTTTTGAAGAACGCACCAAAGTCCTGTTGGATTATTTCAACAATATTGAAGTCGCTCCTGGGGTAAATGCAAATGGAGCCCTAACATTAGGCGAGAACATTGCTGACCACGGAGGACTACAAATAGCATATCAAGCATTCTGTAACAACGAAGCATCCAAACCATCCGAACAAAGACTAACCGAGCAAGAAGGGTTCACTCCTGCACAACGTTTCTTCCTTGCATATAGCCATGTTTGGGCAGGAAATATCCGAGCAGAAGAGATTTTGCAACGAACCAAAAACGACCCTCACTCATTAGGCAAATGGCGCGTCAACGGAGCATTACCACACATCAACGCATGGTACGAGGCTTGGCAGATAGACTCTTCTTCTCCTATGTATATAGCACCCGAAGAGAGGGCAAGTATTTGGTAAAGTAACTATAAAACACTATTTCTATGATAAAGCATATTGTATTTTTCCGTCTCGCAGACGAAGCAGAGGGACGTAGCAAACTTGAGAACGCAGCGATTATCCGCGACGGATTGTTGGCACTCAAACAACATGTGGATGTGTTGGTATCTGCCGAAGTAGGCATCAACATCCCTAACGCTCCAAAAACAGATCATGACTTGTGCCTTATTTGCACGTTTGAAAAATGGGAAGATTTGGACACCTACCAAAATCATCCAGAGCATGTTAAGGTTGCCGAATATATTGGTAAATGCAAGACTAATCGTTCTGCGGTGGATTACGTTATCTAATATCTCATTCTTGGGTAGAGATAATAGCATCACGCAGCAAGAATAACGGCAAGTCTTATCTTATTGAGCCCCAACCATTATGTTGGGGCTTCTTTGTGAGATGCTATTGTGGAAATAATTCATAATTCAATATTCAATATTCAAAAAACACCTCCCCTAAGTTAGGGTGTGAAGGAGTGCAACGGAATGCACAATCAACTCCTCCTCAATAGAGGAGGTGCCCGAAGGGTGGAGGAGTCTGTTACCAAAAAACAAACTAAGACTGTGTCTGTTTGCAAAATCGGGGCCCCCAGAGTAAACCAAGACTTCGTCTGTTTGCGAAAAAAAACGGGTACCCAAAAGTAAACCAAGATTTATCTGTTTGCTTTTGGGAGAAGAGAAGCGGAGGTACGAGTTGCTTTCAATGATAGAGCAGAGCGATATCATTCGCGCAATCTCGTCACCGAACGCGCGGGCGGAGGGGTATAGCAAGGGTATACATATCTTTATCCTTATATATTATAATGGGTAGCCTTTTTATTTACCATTTGCGGTTTTCTAATCTTGAAAAATGTAGAAAAAATCTCTCAAAAATCAGAATATTTTCTCAAAAATTTGCGTATTTTATTGAAAACATGTATCTTTGCGGGCTTTTATGTGGTCTTTATATGCCTAAATCACACATAAAATCCTATCCAGGTACTTCATGCTTAGCATATTTTTGTGCGAAATACCTAATTGTTTAGGATACAATTAAAACACATATTTTATTAATCAATCTTTAATTAATCATGCGAAGGATGCAGTGTTAGACACTCTCCATTGTGTTAAATTTAATTATGATGAAAAGCAAACGTATTTTGTTCGTACTGGCATCAATTATTGGAACTTTTGGTTCTTTGATGCACGCTGAGGTAACAGGAACGGTCTTGGAAGATGGTACAGGATGGCCTGTTATTGGTGCTACTGTTTTGCAAGTAGGCACCACTAATGGTACAGTGACTGACTTTGATGGAAATTTCGTATTGAATGTCGAAGAAGGTACAGAATTACAATTTAGTTACATGGGATTTGCTTCACAAGTACTCCCCGCCACAACAGGTATGGTTGTTCGTTTGAAAGAAGAAACCGAATTACTTGACGAAGTGGTTGTAGTTGGTTATGGTTCACAAAAGAAAAAAGAGGTAACAGGTTCTGTTGCTTCTATCAAGGCTGAGGACTTCAACGCAGGTGTTAAGTCCAACCCTGTCGGATTGCTACAAGGCAAGGTTGCTGGTTTGAACATTATCAACAACACATCTGACCCTACTCAAGGAGGTTACAACATCCAAATCCGTGGTTTCTCAACATTGGATAAAGGTGCGGGTAGTAGTCCTTTGTATATCGTGGACGGTGTGCCTGTGTCAAGCATTGACAACATCGCACCAGAAGAAATCGCTGCAATGGACGTTTTGAAAGACGGTTCAGCTGCTGCTATCTACGGTACACGTGGTACCAATGGTGTTATCTTGATTACCACCAAACGTGGCGAAGGATTCTCCGACCAACCTCATACACAAGTAGAGTATTCAGGCTATGTTAGCACATCATGGGCTAATGGAGATATGGGTATGGCTACTCCTGAAGAGTTTGTTAACTTGGAAGAGATTTCTGGAGGAGTTATCAAACCTACATTATATTACACCCACCTTCCTAATGGTGATAGCACAATCATGCGCACCAATTGGATGGAAGCATTGATTCGCAAAGCAGCTATCACACACAACCATAATGTCGCTATTTCAGGTGCACACAAAAACTTCAACTACCGTGCATCTGTTGCGTTCAAAAATGCTGAAGGTATCGCACGCAACAACAATCGCCAAGAGGTAATGGCGAAGATTGCTGCACAACAAAAAGCACTGAATGGTTGGTTGGATTTGCAATACGATATGTCATACATGCACTATCGCAACGACTATTTCTGTGGCGACTTCAAAATGGCTGCTACATTGAATCCTACTTATCCTATCTATGATGCTAAATCTCCTACCGGCTACTTCAAACCAACAGGTACAGGTTTGAGCAACCCTGTAGAGAATATGAATCAAAAAGAAAGTTACCAAGATGGTAACTACTTCCGCGGAAGTATCAAAGCTACTGTTAATATCAAGGCTGTTGAAGGTTTGAAAGTGAGCGGTTTTGCTGCTATCGAAGAAGGTGACAACCGCAACTACTGGTCCAACAAACAAATATCTACCGACGAGAGTGGTTCAGGTATGGCTGGCCGCAGCAATAGCATGAACATTAGCCAACTATACGAAGGAACAGTTGACTATGCACACAGCTGGGGCAACCACACCTTGGTAGGAGTAGCAGGTTTCTCATACCAAAAATTCATGTACGACGGATCAGAAATCTCTAACAAAGGTTTCCCAACCGACAACATGAAATATTTCCAAATCGGTAATGGTGATGCTACCAAACAATATTTGAACGTATCTTCATATCGCAACTCCAACTCTTTGGCTGCTGCTTTCTTACGTTTGAACTACAACTTCAAAGAGAAATACCTCGTTTCTGCTTCTTTACGTGCTGAAGGTTCAAGCCGCTTTGGTGCCAACAACAAGTGGGGTTGGTTCCCTGCAGTGAGCGCAGGTTGGCGTATCAAGGGTGAGGACTTCATGCGTGACCAAGACTGGTGTAACGAGTTGAAACTACGTGTTGGTTTCGGTGTTACTGGTAACAACTTAGGTTCTGACCTCCAATCCATCGCTATGTTGAGCAACGGCGGTACATTCTGGTATAACGGTGCATACGTTTACACCTATGCCGTTAGCCGTAACGTCAACCCAGACTTGCGTTGGGAGAAGAAATTTGAGTACAACATCGGTGTTGACTACTCCTTCTTAGACAACCGCTTGTATGGTAGCTTGGACGGTTACTATCGTAATACCAAAGACCTCTTGTGGGATTACGAAGTACCTACTCCTCCATATCAATACCCTACCTTGTTAGCCAACGCTGGTGAAATGAAGAGCTACGGTGTGGAATTAGCTATCTCAGGTATTCCTGTTCAAACCAAAGACTGGACATGGGTTTCTACTCCTACTGTTGCATGGAACCGTTGCTACATCTCCAAACTCTCTGACCCAAGCAAGGGCTTCAACTATACCCAAACTACATCAGGTGGTATCGGTGGTGAGAATGGTTTGATGAACACCAACACTCAAATCCTTATCGAAGGTCAATCTATTGGTGAGTTCTACGGATACAAGTTCTTCGGTATCAAGGATGATGGTTCATGGGTTTATACCACCCCTGCAGGAGGTTACACTTCATCTCCAGTAGAGAGCCATCGTCAAGCATTGGGTAACGCACAACCTGCTGTTACTTATGGTTGGAACAACACCATCAAATGGCGTGATTTGGACATCACAATCTTCATGCGTGGTGTGATTGGCAACAAGATTTTGAATGTTACCCGTATAGCATATGGTCCACAAAGCAGCTTGTCAAGCAATATCTTTATGCACGATGTATTGAATCATTACTACTACAACGGTAAGGATATGGGTATCATCAACTCCAACAAGACTGACTTCTCTGACTACTACTTGGAAGATGGTTCATACCTCAAGTTGGACAACATCACTGTAGGTTATACCTTCAAGTTCAACGACAACAAGTATGTTAAGTCCCTCCGCTTGTACGCAACTGCTCAAAACTTGTTCACCCTCACTTCTTATTCAGGTCAAGATCCTGAGGTTAATACAACCAACGTATGGGGTGCAGGTATTGATGACGTAAGTTTCTATCCAACTACTGCAAGTTGCATGTTTGGTGTTAATCTAACATTATTCTAATCACAAATACATTCGAACAAATGAAAAAGTTATTTATATTAGCAATCGCTGCAGTTGCGCTTCTTACCACTTCATGTGAAGGATTCTTAGAAGAAGAGAACTTTGGCAATCCTACTATCGAGGATATGATGTCTAACGAAGCAAACGTTGTTTTGTTGGTTGGACAAGCATATGCCGAAGTAAAATGGGTACACGACCACTGGGGTTATTGGGGTGTATCATCCCTTACCGCTGATGAGTGTGTATGTCCTACTCGTACCCCAGGTGAACACTGGGCTGATGGTGGATATTGGAAAAACCTCAATACACACAACTGGAATGCATTTGGTGATGCGTTCAAGAATATTTGGAACTCTACTATCTCTGGTGCCGTTTTGTGCAACAAACTCATCCAAACACTTGATGACTATCAAGAGAATATGAGCACCGAGATTTATCTCCAATACCGTGGTGAGTTGGAGGTTATGCGTTCCTATTATTATTATTTATTGTTCGACTGCTTCGGCCGCATTCCTTATTTGGAGAGCTTTGAAGACGTTACCGAACCATTGATGGAGCCAGAGATCGTTTGGTCACACCTCGTTGCATGTTTGGAGCGCAATGCGCCTAACTTGCCAGCAGTGAACGATGCTACCCGTGCTACCAATTATGGTCGCGTAACTCAAGGTATGGCATACTCTTTGTTAGCACGTTTGTACCTCAATGCTGAGTCTTATGGTTGTACAACTGACAATATCAAGTTCCCAGAAGGTTGCGAAGTGAAGATCGCTTCAACCAACGATTTCTATACCAACGCTGTTCGCTGCTGCGATATGGTTATCAACTCTGGCTCTTACAGCATCGAGGAAAACTTCTTTGATAACTTCAAGATCTTGAACGAGAATAGTCGTGAGAACATCTTCGTTATCGTAGAAGATGGCAATGCTAAGTTTGATATGCGATACAATGGCTCTATGGCCAACAAGATGCGTATGGTGCACTTGTCCCTACACTACTGCCACCAAACCACTTGGAACATGATCGAGAAACCTTGGAACGGTTTTGCTGCACGTCCTTCTTTCATGGCATTGTATGATGGCAAAGACGTTCGCGGTGCTGGTGAAGCATATGGTACCGATACATTAGGAACCAAAGGTACCCAACAATTTGGTTGGTTCATCGGCCCTGTAACAGACAAAGATGGCAACGTCTTGAAAGACGAAAACGGCGACCTCGCTATCGTTACCAAAGACATTGAGGAAACTTTGACCGAAGCTACATGGAATGATGGTGCACGCTTCTGGAAATATGAAGTGGACAAAGCTAAAAAATACGACTGGGCAGAGAACGACTATGTGTTGATGCGTTATGCTGATGTTCTTTGGATGAAGGAAGAGGCTATCCTCCGTGGTGGTCAAGGAACTTCTGGTTTCAATACTCCTGACTTCGAGCGCCTCAAAAAACGTGCGTTCGCTTACGAACCTAATGGTTTGGCTGCTTACAACGCTGCTTACCCAGACGTTTTGACATTAGACAAGATTTTAGACGAGCGTGGTCGTGAGTTTGCTTGGGAATGTATTCGTCGTCGCGACTTGATCCGTTTCGGCAAGTTCGAAGAGGTACAATACGTTGATGCTAAACAACCTTATCGCCAATGGTTCCCTATCCCATTCTCAGTTATTGAGAAGGCTAAACGTGATGAACAAGGTAATCCTATTTGGACTCAAAACGAGGGTTACTAATTTATATAGCAAATTATTTACTTTATTATTAACTTAATTTAACTATTAAATTATTATGAAGAAATTTGGAATTTTTATGTGCTCATTAGCACTTGCTGGTATGATGTTCACATCATGCGATGGCAACAATGGAAATGGTAATGGCAACATTGACATCAACAACTTGGTAGAAGACGGTTTCTACGCTGTTGGTGAAGCTTGCCCTATCAAGTCTGTTAACGACAAAGATGCTGTTTTGGCTCAAATGTCACAAGGTATCAACGAAGTGTTGATGGATCAACAAAAATTACCTTGGGAAGAGTCTAAACGTGCAGGTATGTGGGAGAAATACATCTACCTTGAGGCTGACAAAGAGTTCGAACTTATTTTGAAAGAAGGTGAAAACGCTACTATCTATGGTGCTGACCTTACCAAACAAGAACTTGTTACCGATGGTAGCCCACTTGAGGGATACAAAGGTAGCCTTATTATTGGCAAGAAAATGAAAGTTCAAGAGAGTGGTCTTTATCACATCGTTCTTGACCTTAACATGGACGGTGCACTCGACTTGACAGGTAAAGAGCAAATCATCGTTGCTCCTGTTACATGGGGTGTTTCTGGCGCTATGAACGGTTGGGGTATGACCGAAGGTACTATGGAATTTAAATCAGCTAAAGAAATCGTTTGGACATGGAAAGATTGCGACATGGCTGCTGGTGGTAAATTCAAATTCAAAGATGTTAAGAGTGCTTGGAAGATCGTTCTTGACGATGCTGGTGCTGTAAAAGCTCACACCAACCTCGGTATGGATTGCCAAAACGGTGGTGCTGACATCGCTGTTGAGAAAGGTGGTTTGTATGACATCACTTTGACTTACAACTTGGCTAAAGGTGTTATCGCTAACAGCTACAAATACGAAGTTGTTTTGACCAAAGAATCTACATTGCCTACTACAATGAACATGATCGGTGAAGAGTTTGGTAACTGGTTATGGGACAACGCTGGTGTAGTTGAGTTGACTCCTGTACACTCAAAACCAGGTATGTTCTGGTGCACACGCCTTATCAGCGCTGGCAAACCATTCAAATTCTGCGCTAAGAAAGAGTGGAATGGTGACTTCACCAACCTCGGTGCTGAAGATACTGGCTTCACCGTAGCTGATAACAACTGTACAGTAGCTGAAACTGGCCTTTACACTATCGTTGTCGACATCAAGGGTGCTAAGATCACTATCGCTAAGGCTGAAGTATTTGGTATCGGTGATGCATTTGGTAGCTGGGATGCTGGTAAATATCCATTTACTATCAACGAAGATGGTACTGTTACTATCACTACCGCTGCTGCTGGTAACCTCCGTATGTACACTGCTGTTCCTGGCGTTGACTGGTGGCAAGCTGAGTACAACATCTACGATGGTAAGATCCAATACCGTGGTGAAGGTGGCGACCAAGCTGCTGTAGCTGTAGCTGCTAACGCTACTGTTACCGTTAACTTCAACGCTGGTACTGGTGAGATCAAATAATCTGATTTGATTATACATCTCTATACATGGCCCCGAGTTCTTCTCGGGGCTTTTTTTATATCCTATACACATCATTACCCAATATCTAAAGACAAAAAGCATGGCTACCAGATCATAAACGTCACAAAAATTTGCATGGAATATGATTTTTTAGTAATTTTGCAATCACTAACAACATTGTGTTATGACACATCAATATGATTTTCTCATCATCGGCGCTGGTGTTGCTGGAATGAGTTTTGCGCTCAAAGTAGCGCGCACACAGAAGTATCGCATTGCCTTGTGCTGCAAGACTACGTTATCGGAGGCCAATACGGCCAAAGCACAAGGAGGAATAGCCTCTGTGACTAATCTGCAAGTAGATGATTTTGACAAGCACATCCACGACACGATGGTGGCGGGCGACTGGCTTAGCGACCCTGCTGCGGTAGAACAAGTGGTTCGTAATGCTCCCAAACAGATAGAAGAATTGGTCAATTGGGGCGTTTGTTTCGACAAGAACGAGCACGGCGATTTCGATTTACATCGTGAGGGAGGACATTCCGAATTCCGCATCCTACACCATGCTGACGATACGGGCGCTGAGATCCAGCGAGGATTGATAGAGGCGGTGAAAAGCAACCCGTATATTGATATCTACGAACATCATTTCGCAGTAGAGATTATCACGCAGCACCATTTAGGGGTACGGGTCACCCGACGCACACCCGATATTGAGTGTTATGGTGCTTATATCCTCAATCCTGACACACAAAAGATTGACACTTTCTTGAGCAAGGTCACTTTGATGGCTACGGGAGGTATAGGGGCTGTCTATGCCACCACCACCAATCCTGATATCGCTACTGGAGATGGTATAGCGATGGTGTATCGTGCCAAGGGACAAGTGAAGGATATGGAGTTTGTGCAGTTCCACCCAACCGCTCTTTATAGTCCCAACGAGACGCATCCTGCTTACCTCATCACAGAAGCCATGCGTGGCTATGGAGGTATCTTGCGTTTGCCTAATGGGGAGGAGTTTATGCAGAAGTATGACGCACGACTCTCGTTGGCTCCACGCGACATAGTGGCACGTGCTATTGACAACGAGATGAAGATACACGGTTTGGACCATGTTTGTTTGGACGTGACGCACAAGCCTGCTGAGGAGACGAAAATGCATTTTCCTAATATCTATGCCAAGTGTTTGAGTATGGGTATTGATATCACCAAGCAGTATATCCCAGTTACGCCATGTGCGCATTATATGTGTGGGGGTATCAAGGTCAATTTAGATGCGGAGTCCAGTATCCGTCGTTTGTATGCGGTGGGTGAATGTTCGTGTACGGGCTTGCATGGGGGCAATCGTTTGGCGAGCAATTCGCTTATTGAGGCGGTTGTTTATGCAGATGCAGCGGCCAAACACAGTTTGTCTGTTATTGAGAAGTATGAGTTCAATACCGATATACCTGAATGGAATGATGAGGGAACGATGACCAATGAGGAGTATGTATTGATTTCGCAGGATATGCGTGAGGTGGGTCAAGTGATGTCCACGTATGTAGGTATTGTGCGTTCGGATTTGCGTTTGCGTCGTGCTTGGGAGCGTTTGGATTTGTTGTACGAGGAGACGGAAGACTTGTTCAAGCGTGTCAAGGCTACTAAGGATATATGTGAATTGCGTAATATGATTAACGTGGGGTATTTGATTACTCGCCAGGCTATTGAGCGTAAGGAGTCCAGGGGGTTGCATTACACGATTGACTACCCCAAGCAGGAGAACAATAATATCAACGAAGTGTGGTAGAGGAATTGCAACGGCCCTGCCGTCTAAACCCAGTGAACCAATCCCCTCTCTGTAGGCACTATGTGCCGTCCTCTAAACAGTAGGGTCTCTGCCCGTCCTCTAAACAGTAGCAAAAATCGGGGCCCCCAGAGTAAACCAAGACTTCGTCTGTTTGCTATGGGGATAACCATGGGTCTAATTCAAAATTCAAAATTCAAAATTAAATTAACTTTTATGTCAAAGATTCAACTTCCTGAGAATGCCAATCGTCCTCTCAAACCAGGAGAGAAGTACGAACCTATTCTCAAACCACAAAATGATTATCCTGAAGTAACTCCTTACAGTGTATTAATGGGAGTATTGATGGCTGTTATTTTCTCTGCGGCCGCAGCTTATTTGGGACTTAAAGTAGGTCAAGTATTTGAAGCCGCTATTCCTATTGCTATTATTGCGGTAGGTTTATCTTCAGCACTCAAGCGCAAGAATGCTTTGGGTGAGAATGTAATGATTCAGTCTATTGGTGCCAGTAGTGGTGTGATAGTAGCGGGTGCTATTTTCACATTGCCTGCTTTGTATATCTTACAGGCCAAGTATCCTGATATCACGGTTAGTTTCATGCAAGTGTTTATGTCATCCTTATTAGGTGGATGTTTGGGTATTTTGTTCTTGATTCCTTTCCGTAAGTATTTCGTTCAGGAGAAGCATGGTGAGTATCCTTTCCCTGAGGCTACAGCCACTACTCAGGTTCTCGTTTCGGGTGAACAGGGAGGTAACCAAGCCAAACCTCTTATTTGGGCTGCGGGTATTGGTGGTTTGTATGATTTTGCTGTTTCCACTTTCGGTCTTTGGACGGAGAGTCTGAGTACTCGTATGATGGGTTGGGGTGAAGCGTTGGCTACTAAGTTCAAACTTGTTTTCTCCATCAACACCTCTGCTGCAGTATTGGGTTTGGGTTATATTATTGGTTTGAAGTATGCTGCGGTTATTTGTGCGGGTTCCTTCTTTGTTTGGTGGGTATTGCTTCCATTGCTTGGCAGTATCCCTGGAATGGCTGAAGTAGATCCACAAACGATGTTCGTGGACTATGGTCGTAATATCGGTATTGGTGCTATTGCTATGGCGGGATTGATTGGTATTGTTAAGAGTTGGGGTGTTATCAAGTCGGCTGTTGGATTGGCGGGCAAAGAGCTTGGAGGCAAAGGCAAGGCGGTGGTAGCAGCATCTCTTCGTACCGAAAAAGACTTGAGTATGAAGTTTGTTGTTTTGGCTATTGTAGTGGCTTTGCTTGTTACGTTAGTTTTCTTCTGGGTAGGAGTATTGAGCAATTTCTGGCAGGCGCTGGTTGCTTTCCTTGTGGTAGCTGTTATTGCTTTTCTCTTCACAACGGTGGCGGCTAATGCTATTGCTATTGTGGGTAGTAACCCTGTAAGTGGTATGACGTTGATGACGCTTATTATTGCTTCTGTAGTTTTTGTGGCTATTGGTATGAAAGGTTCGAGTGGTATGGTAGGTGCTATGGTTATCGGGGGTGTTGTTTGTACTGCATTGGCTATGGCAGGTGGATTTATCACGGACTTGAAGATTGGTTATTGGATTGGTACCAGTCCATACAAGCAAGAGACTTGGAAGTTCTTGGGTACGTTGGTTAGTGCGGCTACTGTTGGTGGTGTGATGATTATTTTGAACAAGACGTATGGTTTCGTAGGTGAGAATGCTCTTGTTGCTCCTCAGGCGAATGCGATGGCAGCTGTTATTGAGCCATTGATGAGTGGTCAGGGGGCTCCTTGGATGTTATATTTGGCGGGGGCTATTTTGGCGTTGATTCTCAATTTCATGGGTGTACCTGTATTGGCTTTTGCTTTGGGTATGTTCATCCCATTGAGTTTGAATACTCCGTTGTTGGTAGGTGGTGCTATCTCATGGTTGGTAAGTCGCAAGCGTGAGAAAGATGGTGACAAGGCTGAGGAGTTGGCACAGGCTCGTAACGAGAAGGGCACATTGATTGCTTCAGGTTTCATTGCTGGTGGTGCGTTGATGGGTGTAGTGAGTGCATTGATTAAGTTCGTAGGTGTTGAGTGTTATCTTAGCGCATGGGCTGCAAGTAATGGTGCTGCTTTAGTGGGTGTAGCTGCATATATTGCTTTGATTGTGTATTTCATTCTTGCCAGCAAGAAAACCAAATAATCGCTTCTCTAAATCCTAAACACAAAAACTCGGATGTGCTTTGCGTGTCCGAGTTTTTTATTCCCCGCTGCCGAGTAAATAGTTTTCTATTGCCTTGACTTGTTAGTCGAGTATCCCCTCTTCCTTTGTCCATTGTCCCGAATATCATTCGAGTATCCCCTCTTTTTTTTGCATAGTTGCAAAAAAAGTTGTATCTTTGGGGGCTAAATAGTATTTTATGGCACGGAGTAATAAAACATATGAAGTAATTGACCTATTTTGTGGCATAGGAGGACTAAGTTATGGACTCAAATGCCAAGGAATGAAAATTCTTGCAGGTTTTGATTTAGACTATACTTGCCAATATGCCTATGAAACAAATACAGGTGGCAATTTTTACTATAGAGATGTGAAAACTATCTCGGGAGACGAGATAAATAAATTGTATTCTCAAAAGAAAAATGTTATTAGGGTTTTAGCAGGTTGTGCTCCATGTCAACCGTTCTCATCTTATGCCTTTAAAAACAAAAACAAAGATAAAGACAAATACAACTTGTTATATGAGTTTGGCAGACTTGTAAAAGAGGTACATCCTGATATTGTAACAATGGAAAATGTTCCTGCGATAGCTTCATTTAAACTAAAATCTGTATTAGCTGATTTTGTAGAAGTATTGCAGAATGAGGGATACAATGTTAAATACAAAGTTGTTTATTGTCCTGATTATGGTATACCACAAACTAGGAAACGATTGGTATTGTTAGCTTCACGTCTCGGAAATATTGATTTAATATCGCCAACTCATAAAAAAGAGAATTATGTAACGGTTAAAGATACTATTGGACATCTCCCCCCACTTGAGGCTGGACAAGGTTGCCCTACAGACGCATTACATCGATGCCGTGCATTGTCTCCTCTTAATCTTCAACGCTTGAAATCTACTCCTTATGGCAGAAGTTGGAAAGATTGGCCTGCTGATTTAATGCTAGAGTGCCACAAAAAGGAAAGTGGAAAGAGTTTCGGAAGTGTTTATGGCCGAATGGTGTGGGAAGAACCATCGCCTACAATGACAACTCTTTGTACGGGAATTGGCAATGGACGATTTGGTCATCCAGTACAGAATCGTGCTATTTCAGCAAGAGAAGCAGCTCTATTCCAGACTTTTCCAATCACATATAAATTCTTTCCGAATGAACACGAGGTTTCTTTGACAAAAGCCTCTAGATATATTGGCAATGCGGTCCCTCCAAAGTTGGGAGAGGTTATTGCGCAAAGTATAAAAAATCATATAGAAGACCTTAAAAATAAAGCATAAACCATGGAAGATAATGGAACATTAAAATGGCGTTTTGATGTCAGTACATTTAGGCTAATTGGACGAGATCTTATTACGGATCGCGTTACCGCATTATTCGAATTGGTAAAAAACTGCTATGATGCAAATGCTACAGAAGTGACAGTCAAGTTCGATAATGTGGGTTTGGACAAACAAAATTCCGCCATAACAATTTCAGACGACGGCTTTGGTATGTCTTTTGCAGATATACGAGATAAATGGATGGTAATAGGAACATCCAATAAACGCTCTAATCCTTATACACCACTTCCCTTTCATCGTAAATGTGTAGGAGAAAAAGGTATTGGACGGTTTGCTGTGGATAAATTGGGAGACAAGGTTAACATTATTACCAAACAGGAAGGAGAAAATGATTGGCTGAATGTAGAAATTGATTGGGAATCTTATTATAATAACAGCAATAATCAGCAATTAAGCCTCTTCACGGATATAGAGAATCACTATGAGTTTTATCCAGCAGAAGATAAAACAGAACATGGGACAATGCTAAATATTACCAATATTCGAGAAGTCTGGGTGGAGGATGATATTCAGCGATTCATCGCAGAGGTGGCAAGGCTTATCTCTCCTTTTGAGAAGATGAGTCTTCCTTTCAATATTAGAGTGATTGCTCCAGAATACGGTATTGACACAATAGCTAACAAAGGTATAGAGGATATAAAGTTAGCAACAGTTAGTTTCTCCATAACTTACAATGCAGAGCAAAATATTCAAGAAACAGTGTTTTTCAATGAGTCTTCTGGAAAAATTGAAATCCAACGAGCTTCAATAAAATCTTTTGGCGGTATCAAAATGAAAGTTTATTTCTTTGATGATACTGCGAGAAGGCAATATCGAAAAGAATTCAAAAATAGCCAGATTGACGGTATAAAGATTTATAGAGATGGAGTTATAACTACACCTTTTGCTGAAAGCGAATCCAATGAAGACAAAAAACGAGATATTTTGGGTATTGATAAGCGATTATGGCAGGATATTTTCAATCGTGTAAGTACTCGTGAGATAATTGGTATAGTCGAAATAACAAAAGCTGATAACCCCAGTATTATTGACGCTACCAATAGACAGGATTTTGTGGACAATAGTGAATACCGCGAACTGAAAGAGTTTATCATTAACCAACTGGATGCAATACAACATTTCAAAGAATATACACGAAAAATTCGCAAGCAGCAAAATGCTGATACATTGAAATCAGCAGGCGAAGACTTGCAATCTTTTATCTCCTCTGTTGAAACTATTGCTCAGCAGAATCCAGGCTTGAAGGCTCAATTGGATCCTGTTCTTAAGCAAGCTAAGAAAACAGGAAAAGCGGTCAAAACAGCCATTAAAGATAAAAAAGAAGCTGAAGATGAATTTGCTCGCAAAGAAAGCATTTACATGAGTATTATGTCACTACAAGAGTATGCCATCCATATTACTCATGCAGTGCGAACTACGTTGAACAAGATAAGGGATAGAGTAGAATACTTCAATTTATTTTTCCCAGATCCTAACGACCAGGACATTTTCGAGCGTTATGCAAAAGAGATGTATGTTGAGTTTGAGAATGTAAATAAAGTTATTGATTATATGTTGAGTTACTCTCAAGCTAATATACTGCCAGAAGATATTCAGCTAAATGACACTATCCGAGAAATCTTTACGGAATATCAACCTATGTTCGCAGCTAATAACATAAAACCAGATATTATACTTCCTGAAAATATAACATTAAAAAATACACATAGGCAATTCTTTAGGGATATTATTCAAAATATTTTGGACAATTCCATAAAGGCACTTAAAGATGCTCCGCAGAAAATTATAAGATGTACTGTCAGTATTAAAGATAAGTCTCTCACTATCAAAATATCAGATACAGGTGTAGGTATCCCTATTGACAAAAGAGCATGGGTATTTGGAATATATAATACCACCACCCAAGAGCAGGGCGGAGCTGGAATAGGTTTGTATATTGTCAAAACACGTGTTGAATCGCTAAAAGGTACTATTGCTGTGGTTGATAGCGAATTTGGCGAAACAGGAACAACTATAAAGATAGAATTACCATTTAAACAATAAAAATATGAGTTTCAAATTAGTATTTATTGATGACAATATGCGCGAGGGAGTTAATCATCCTTTTGTGCGTGCGATAGGTAAATTACAAACAGATGCAGAGATTACTGTTTGTCAAGATCCTCAAATTGGCTTACAATATGTGTTAGATAATCTTAACAGTAAGATGATTGTCTTTCTTGATTATAAGTTTGATGGATATGGCTTACAAGGTATTAACGTGTTAAAACAAATTCGTCAACGAACATCTCTACTCTATATAGTGATGATGTCTGCCAATGCTATTACTCAATTCGCTGCTACAGATATTATTGAGATGATTAATGAAGATTATATTTGGTTCTTTGATAGAAATAATGGAACAGTACCTCGTGCATGTGAGTTGATTACGGAAATAAAGCATCTATGGGACGTGCGTTTTGATTGCATACTTGAGCAATGGTTGGTGCGTCATCCTGAAGATAATAATAAGGAAGCCTATAGTGAACTTGGAGGAAAAACATATACGTGGGAAGATATATTAGTTGAGCTAAGACAACAGACACCTATAGGAAAGGCTTTCGAAGGAAAATTAAACGAGTTCTACATTTATCAACTCAATCGATCAAAGAAATAGGTATGGCTTTTATTCTTATTGCGTATAATAATGATACATCCGCAGAACTGCATGAGTTTATGGAGTCATGTGGAGATAATGTGATGCAATACTGTTACGATAAGCAGATTGAATATACACAATTGACTCCACCTTACCTTACTGAGCACGAAATGATGTCTCAAATCAAGGAGCATCATATATGCTTTATTGCGGGGCATGGGGATGATGACGGAATTTATAACGAAACGGACGAAGATGTAATATCAACACGCACAACAAATTATAATTTCCAAGGTAAAGCATTATATTGTGTGTCTTGTTGTAGTGCGGTAAATCTATGCCCAAGTCTCATGCAGATAGGTCTAAAATTGTATGTCGGTTACAATGATACATTTGAGGTAAGAGGAGATTATTCGCCTTTCTTGCAGAGTGCTTTATCCGGCTTAAAATGTTTGCTAGACGGAGATGATGCCAAAACTGCAAAAGAAAAAATGAATCAAATATATGATGAGCAGATTGATATACTGAATCAAGAAAATCCATGGGCTGCTGTTTGTTTGCTGCATAACAAAGAATCACTTGTTTTTCAAGGAGATGAAAACTATTCTATTTAGCGAGCAGATAGTATTACTACCCAAAAGGCAAATGATGGGTTGAATACTACTACCCAAAAGAGAATATTGGATTACTTAAAGAACTACCCCAAAGCTACTAGGCAGGAAGTTGCAATAGCGTTAGGTGATATTACGGAAGATGGAGTAAAGTTCAATATCGGCTTGTTGCAACAATATGGAGTTTTGCAACGCAAAGGTGGAAGAAAAGAAGGAGAATGGATAGTTTTTGTTGATTAGAACTTATTCCTTATTATTCCCTTCGCAACAAATATTACGCGAACAATGAGTGCTTTATAAGCGAAAGATAATAGAGAAAATATAAATTATATAATAATGATGCATGACGAAATGTTTGCTGCATGTAATCTTGAAGGCAAGGTTATTGAAGGCTGGTATGTAAAAACAAAACTACCTAAACCTGATACTTCTAAAGGAGAATCAGGTGGAAATTTCTCCATCTGCTATATTGTAGAAAAGGAAAACAAGGACTTTTTCATGAAAGTGCTAAATTACCAAAACATTATATTTGGAACTCCTCCTTCAGGAATGAGTTTTTCTGAATATATGGAAATAGCCCTTAAAGAATTTAATTATGAAAAAAGTCTTTCTAAATATTGCAAAGAAAAACGAATTTCAAAGGTGGTCATTTACGAAAGTTCTGGAGAAATTAATATTAATGAATATCAGTTTCCGGTTGTTTCATATATTATTTATGAAAAAGCCAATGGAAATATCCGAAAGTTCATAGAATATTCACAAAAAATGGAGTTTTCCGCACGAATTAACACATTGTCTGAAAAACTTCGATCATTGAGAGATGTCGCTACTGGATTAAGTAGTTTACACCGCAATAATATAACTCATCAAGATTTGAAACCTTCCAACATTATGGAGTTTGGGAATGAATCAAAAATAGGAGACTTAGGAAGGTCGTTATGTTTCGATAATGCTATAGAATGTCCATACATCGTGCGCTCATTCCATGGAGATTGGAACTATGCCCCGCCAGAAGCTATTTTTGGCTATTTACTTCCAGATGTTCAAGAAAGGCTCTATCAGATGGATAACTACACATTCGGAGGGTTAATATCGTATTATTTAACAGGAATGTCATTTAATGCACTAATAAATTTGAATCTTCCCTACGACATGTTACACATGAGACAAATGGGACTAACATATGAAAATATAAAAGTAGATTTAATAAATGCTTTTGCCAAAAGTTTACAAATGTTACGTAATGAGATTCCATTAGAGAGCATACGCGAGTCTATAGTTACTGTTGTTGAATACTTATGCAATCCCGATCCTGCAAAAAGGGGACATCCTCAAAATTTAACCCCAAAAAATAAAACGCCAAATTACGATTTGCAAAGAACAATCACAGAATTAGATGTTGTTCATCACAAAGCTAGATTAGAATTACTAAAGCTTAATTAATTTATGGCAGCTTTTAATGAAATAGACAAACGAAATGTTTTGCCAAATTGGCGAAGCTATATTAAAACAGCGATTAGTGGTGAATTCCAGTCTTCAAAAAAGCAGAATTTTAGTATTCCTTTATTTCCGTTGGACGAATATATTTTTGCATGGAAAGAAAACAAAAATATCCCATATGCTTCAGACTTAGTTTCTGCGGCAATGACGAACGGACAAACAGAAAATTTGGAAGTACTTGAAGCTGCAAAATATATAATAGCTCATTCGGAAGATTGTTCCAACACACAGGTAATCTGTGCTCAAAGTATTATATCTGACAATAAATCTCAGAACATCAGAAATGATATTGGATTAGCAGATAAATTGTCTTGTATAAAAGATAAAGAGACGCATTATAGGGAAAGTATTAGAATTTTAAAACAACAGAATTTATTGTTTCCTTATAATGCAATTAATTACTGTGAATTAGCAAGGTATTATGCTAATTTGGGACAATGGGAGAAAGCAAAAAAGATGATGCATACAGCCATTCTTTTAGCCCCTGAATCTCGATATATATCCAGAAGTGCAGCAAGACTCTTTTCGCATATAGAAGAATATGATATAGCACATAAAGTCTTAACTAAAAACCCAGGATTGTTAAAGGATCCATGGATTATTGCATCTGAAATTGCAGTTAAGACTGCTATTGGGCGTAGTTCAAAATATATTAAAAGAGGGGCAGAACTGATTGCATCAGGCAATTACAATCCATTCAGTTGCTCAGAATTAGCCAGTGCTCTTGCTACATTAGAAATGAATCATGGGAATCGGAAAAAATGTCGCAACTATATGAATATTGCACTTCAACGACCAAACGACAATAGTTTGGCTCAAGCTGAATGGATTATTCACAAAGATCAAAATGTTGGATTTATTTTTGGAGATTATTCGTATTTGCAAAATAAAGCAGAAGCCGATTGTAGATATGCATATTTTAGAGAAGACTATTCAACAGCTTTGTCCGTAGGTGTTGATTGGATTGCAGACTATCCATTTGATTTAGATCCTATATATTTTACTGCGGAAATGGCATATACACATTTAAAAAAATATGATACTGCTATTGATATTATTCATTTAGGATTAAGATCTAATCCAGAAGATTTAGGACTATTAAATAATTTAGCCTACTGCTATGCTTTATCTGGGCAAGTTTTAAGGGCGGAAAGCATTTTGGATAAAATTAATTTAAACGCTATAAATGTACCCAATAATACAAAAATTTGTTTAACAGCAACAAGAGGTTTAGTCGAATATCGTAAAGGAAATACTGAATCAGGTCGAATGTTATATATGAAAGCCATGACAGATGCCCAAGGCTTAGGATGTGAGAAGGGGTTAATAGAGAAAGCATTATTAAATTTTATTAGAGAGGAGATAATGTTTAATACTAATTATGATACAGGTTTGTTATATCTAATGGATAATGTTACATCTAACGATAAAGAAATAAATCAACTAAAAAAGGATATACTTGCGATTATAAAATAAATGATTCATACCTGTCACAGATAATATATTAATCATGTCTATATGAAAAACAATTACAAACTTCGTATCGGAGACTATTCAGATAATGGTCAGATCACTATTATTGATGAAGATAGATTGTGCTATGTAGTACAATCTGTGAACAGAGGTGCTAGCGGATTACGCACAATATCGAAAGCCCTGTTAAAAGAATTTGTGGACTATTTATATCACCATCCAGAAAACCAATCAAGAGTTGTTAGGGAAGCATTATGTGGGCAAAGTGATATTGACAAATTTGAATACGGATATGAATCTACTTTATTATTGATGGCGAAGATGGTATTGAGACTGGAGCATGTTAATCATAACCAAACGGTGTACGATTCATCTTCTCTCCAACAAATCTTCTACGGAGCACCTGGTACTGGAAAGAGTCATAAGGTAAACAAGGAGATTCAAAATACTCCCAATGCACTCGTTTTCCGCACGACTTTCCACCCTGATAGTGACTACTCTACATTTGTCGGTGCATACAAACCTACCATGAAGAGTGTGGATAGATTATATTCGGCAGATGAGTTGATAGACAAGCTCTCTGAAATCAAAACATTAGGACATACCTATCCTTGCCATAAGTTTGCTGCAAAATATTGGTATTCATTGAAAGGACTTTCTGCAGCTGATATTAAGCGTATCATTCTCGCTTGCGATTTCCCTGAATCAATGACTGTAGAAGTGGGTAAAGGCATCGCCATTGGCGAAGAAATGGCAAAGCATGTACAAAACGACAAAATCGTTTACTCCTTCGTCCCTCAAGCTTTTCTCAAAGCTTATGTAGCAGCATGGCAGAATCCAGAGCAGCCTGTATTCCTTGTGATTGAGGAAATCAACCGTGGTAACTGTGCACAAATCTTCGGCGATATATTCCAACTCCTCGACCGCAAAGATGGCGTATCGGAATACCCAATCAAGGCAGATCAAGACATCCGTGACTATCTCGCAAAAGAGTTTGCAGGGTATGACTTGGATGCAAATATCCTATCGGGTGAGGAACTTGTACTCCCAGCCAACCTCCACATTTGGGCGACGATGAACACTTCAGACCAATCACTCTTCCCAATTGACAGCGCCTTCAAACGCCGTTGGGACTGGAAATATATGCCAATCCATGATGCAGGCGAGAATTGGACAATCGCCCTGTCAGATGTAGAATACGATTGGTGGGACTTTGTGGAGAAGATCAACAATGTGATTGGTAACATGACAAGCTCCGAAGATAAAAAACTTGGCTACTTCTTCTGCAAAGCTTGCAACGGCAAGATTGATGCAGAGAAATTTGTCAACAAAGTGATCTTCTACCTTTGGAATGATGTATTCAAAGACTACGAACTCTCTGACAAAGCATTCCAAGACGGAGAAGGAAAACTAACTTTTAACAAGTTCTACACTCCATTAGGCGATGCCAATGAAGCAACCATCAAGACATTGATGGAGAATATGGGAGTAGAGCTAAAAGAGATTGACCATGAACCCGAAAGTGAAGAAGATGAAAACGAGCTAGAAGATAGTACTAGTCCTGCCGTTGCTCTACGAAAACAAAAGTGTAAAGAGTTTTGGACAGATTTCCTCCAATATGCCCAGAATAACTCTACCTATATGAGTATCTTTAGTGGACGCAAAACTCCAACAACAGATCATTGGTATACATACAATGTGTTTGGTCGTCCTCTAACTTATTTGTGTGTAGATCAATTCCGCCGCCGCAATGAGTTAGTTGTGTCTATAAGTATGGATAAACCATCCTTTGCAAAACTAGCCGAACTTTACAAAAATGAGATAGAGCAAAAATTGCAGGGAATGGACCTCAAATGGGTACAAGACTTGCAAAAAAGTACTACAAAAAGCAATATCAGAGAAGTTTTACATGTAACTAACTTTGAAGACCCGATAGAAAGACAACAGCTATTTATCCACATTGTTGATAGACTGATTCGTATGTATGGTGTATTCAATGAGTATTTTGGAAAAATCTCTGAATGAAACTCCTTCTTGAGGAATATAAATACCCAGTAGAGCTCGTTCGTGAGGTGCTACATGGCATTGGGTCGGATGCATTGCAAGATATTGAAGGCGATGTATCACTCAGTTATGTGGGCTATTTCTACAATCCTCAGCTGCGGGATTGTGTCTTTATACTCCCAAAGGTTCTGATGGATGAGAGCGGAAAAGTATTTGGGAAATATGACCCAAAAGCTCTTATTGATTTGGACAAAAAGGAGAATGCTCTCACACAAGAGGAACGCAAATTCATCTACGAGTTTGCTGTTTGGATTCATCGTGCTATATCCGTCTTCCAACAATCACACAAGCAAAGCGATATCATCTACCATCGCCAAATATCACAAGTGGGACATGGTATGCGCCGTCGCTCTAATACGCTATTGGATATTCTGCTATCACTCATCCAATTTAACAAAGACCACCAAGATTTCATCACCTTTATCCTCAAGAATATTCATTCTGGTTACAACAAGATCAATTGGACTCGCACAATCAATCGCTCGCAAGCTATCATCCAAGATAATAGCCCTATCTACCTCAATCCTGTTAATAAGAAGCGACAAATTAATTTTGATGAGGAACTTCTGATTATCTATTACTCCATCCTCAACTATATCAGCGAGGCGTATGGCTTCCAAGTGAAAATTAATGTAGGTTTTCCACTCATCAAAGGAGCACAGTTTGCAAGCTATATGGCGGGGAGAGGACGCATCCGTTTGCGCCAAATCAAATACAAATACTATTCAGACCTTGCCCTTGAGCTTTGGGATTTGTGCTACGCATTCTTTGACAACGCTGAGAAGATACATATCACAGCTGACCTCAAAGAGTATCTGCTCGTCAAGAACTTCTATATTGTCTTCGAAGCCATCATTGACGAGTTAATTGGTAGTAGTGTGGATAAAGCAGCCTTGCCAAAAGAACTAACCGAACAAAAAGACGGCAAGCTCGTGGACCACCTCTATACCTATAAAGGGCTCATGCAGCCTGAGGGCGAAGAAACGCAAACCTACTACATTGGCGATAGCAAGTACTATCGCATTGGCGGACACCTTGGTGAGCATTCTATCTACAAACAATACACTTACGCACGCAATATCATCCAGTATAATATTGACTTGTGGCTAAATGATAATGTAACCGAAAAGCCAGAGATCAAGGTGCGTGACGACCAAACAGAAGGCTACAACATTTTGCCTAACTTCTTTATCAGCGCAGCGATGGAGAAGGACGATTTCAGCTATTCACATCGTGAAATCAAACTCACCCCGATGAAGGACAACCCAACAGTGCAATACCAGTTTGAGGACCGCCTCTTCGACCGTGACACCTTGTTACTATCGCGCTATAATGTCAATTTCTTGTTTGTGATTGCGCTATATGCTCGCAACAAACAATCGGAAAAAGCCGTTTGGAAAGATGAGGTGCGCCGTGAGTTCCGAAAGAATATACAAAGCGTATTGGATCAGCACTATCAGTTCTATCCTATGCGTTCAAAAGGCGTAAATCCAAACGAATACGTGCAAACGCATTTCAAACAACTAATTGGCAAAGTCTTTACGCCATTTGAGGACAAGGAGATTCTAACCCTCGCCCTACAAACACCAAATGATATTGAAAATCCTGAAATGCGTGCACAAGTAGAAACCAAACATGCGCAACTACTCGCAATGTTGGAAAAGGATTTCACGATACAAAACAACTACAAACTTGGTCAACAACCGCAGCTCCCCCCACGCGCAGCAATCCAATGCAGCAGCACCGATTTTGTACTGGTAGGATATTATAAAAACTTTGAGCATCTTGCATGGATTAAAACAAAGAAACTATATACTATCCGATTAGGTGATGCCAAAGGCTCAATGTCCATCAATCCTGAACTATTATCTACGAAATACCTTCTCTTGCATGGCGAAAAAGGGGTTAGCTTATTGGAATTAGAGACAGAAGGACCAAAGATAAAGAGTAAAGCAGACTTGATAACCAACCATCAGTATCCATCCAAAGATATGGAAGGCACCCAATACTATTTAGTATTCAAGATTAAAGGTAGCAAAATCCAAAACAATGTATTAGTAGAACATGGTTTTGAAATTGATACCCTTTGGGATAAATTAGGTATTGAGCACAAATCGGGTCTTGCATCCCGCACTTTAATTCCACATATAACCACCATCCCACAAGTCATGGACTGCCTTACTACGCCAATAGAGGAGATAGGAGAATAAAAACTTTAACTATATGATATTCACATCTTCAACACCAGAAATACTATCTGATAGTCCCTTTAAAAATGACTTGTTACAACGAGAGCAATATGCTGATATATTAACTTCGTTAATTGATACATCAGAAAAGGGATTCACCATGTCTATCAATGCAACTTGGGGATATGGTAAGACGACTTTTATTCGCATGTGGGAGAAAAAGCTTAAGAATCTTGGATATTCGACAGTATATATCAATGCGTGGGAGAAAGATTTTATAGATGATCCCTTTGCTGTTGTTATGGCAACCATTTGGGAGCAAACGCAGAAGCAAGATGCACATATTAAAAAGCCATCTGAAGTACTAAAAACATTGGGAGATATTGCAGGGAAAATCATTGCTCATCGCTATATTGGAGAAGCGGCATTAGATGCCATGAAAAATGGTATTAGTAATGATGTACAAATTCCTTATGCATTAGATAAGTATATAAAACAAGTTGAGAATATAAAGCAATTTAAAGAGCAGTTAAGTGTTTATGTCCAACAATTGAAATCGGAAGAAGAAAATGCAAAGGATAAATTGATAATATTTGTGGATGAGCTAGATAGATGCAGACCTGATTATGCAATAGAGATGTTAGAACGTATAAAACACTTGTTTTCGATTGATAATGTTATTTTTGTTTTGTCGGTAGATCAATCTGTTTTGCAAGAAACTATAAAAGGATTCTATGGTAGTTCAAATATTAGTGCAGAAAACTATCTTAGAAGATTTATTGATATTGAATATAGATTGCCAGAACCTTCAACTGATGATTTTATAGAATTCCAAGTTCAATATCACAAACTAGATCAATATATCACAGAGCATACTCCACATCCTATGTTCTCTCGCGATAATACAGATTATTCCATTCTATTTCCTTTAATGGTAAAAATATTGTTTGAGGCTATTCCATGCAGTCTAAGAGACATAGAAAAATATTTTAATCACATAGAATATGTAATAAGAACACTTAATTTGAATCGTGGTGACTTCTTTGTTTCTGTTTTCTTGACCTATGTATATATCTTCAAAAGGGATATCTATGAGCAAATTAGAGAATGCCAATATAACGATGTAGAATTATTACATACAATAGAGGATTTGCTTATTGCAGGTAAAATAGAATTGGATTCTAATCTTGGACAGTTAACGATAGAAATAATGGTAGAAATAATAAATAGATATCGAGTTACAATTGAATCGCAAAATGTAAAAGATGATGAACGATTAACGGATTTGGCAAAATTCAAATCAAAACATATTTTAAGTTTAGATTCTAAAAATGTATTTCGATATAACTATTTGTCAAAATCATTAGACACATATATCAACAAGATTGAAATGACTGAGGCAATTCGTTAAATCTCCTTCTCCTCATCTATATATACAATTGAGGAGATCAACATAACATCTCAGAAAATACAACTAATTTGCACTTTTCTCTCCATACTGACAAGATTTAGCAGTTTGATGTAGTACCTTTGCAGCGGATTTTAAAACATATAAACTATGGACAACAATATGAGTATTCAATTGGCCTCAAACGATGAAATTTTGATTTACCAATCCCAAGATGGTATAATTAAAATCGATGTTTTGTTCGAAAACGAAACAGTTTGGCTGAACCAGAATCAAC
>JAGBCD010000020.1 GCA_017938155.1 Paludibacteraceae bacterium
ACATACAAATACAATTATTCGAAAACGCAAAAGTGCGCTACCTTTGGGACGAGGAGAAGCAGCAATACTTCTTCTCCGTTGTGGATGTTATCCAGGTACTGACAGATAGTAGTAATCCACAAACCTATTGGAGAGTGCTCAAAAAGCGCTTATCTGATGAGGGGAACGAAACCGTTACAAATTGTAACGCTTTGAAAATGCCCGCTCCAGACGGCAAGATGCGCCTCACCGACGTAGCCACCACCGAGCAGCTTTTCCGCTTGATTCAGTCTGTGCCTAGCAAGAAGGCTGAGCCTTTCAAACTGTGGTTAGCTGAGGTCGGGCGCCAGCGCTTAGAGCAGTTGCAAGACCCTGAGTTGAGCATTGAGCAGGCTATCCGCGACTATCGCCGTTTGGGCTATTCCGAATCATGGATCAACCAACGTATTAAAACCATTGAGGTGCGCAAGGGGCTGACGGATGAGTGGAAACGTGGTGGCATGACTGAGGAACGCGACTATGCGATACTCACGGATATCATCTCCAAGGCGTGGAGTGGTATGACCACCCGCGAGTATAAGGCACACAAGGGATTGCGCAAAGAGAGTTTGCGAGATAACATGACCAATGTGGAGTTGATGCTCAATGGTTTGGCAGAGGCTGCAGCCACCGAGTTGAGTCAGCGCGAGAACCCGCAAGGCTTCCAAGCCAATGCACAAGTCGCGCAGCGGGGTGGCAATGTAGCGCATGTCGCTCGCGAGCAGTTGGAGCATGAGTTAGGCAGGACGGTTATTTCCAACAAGCGTGCAGTGCATTTCACCACTCCGCCCGACGAACTACCATTAGGTAATATGGAGGAATAAAAACACAGTACATTCCGACGAGGGCACGGGTCATTGGGTTAGCCGTTGCTCACGAAGAAAACAACAATCAACAATTAAAAGTAGAACCATTAGTAATTAATTGAACACTATGAATAAAAAGAAAAAAAAACAATTCGAACAGCAATTACAAATTGCAATGAATCAGTTTTTACGTGATCAACAGAGTCTAAAAAATGGTAACGGAGCAATATTTTGTTTAGGTAATCCCGCTTGCAGTAATCTATATATATCGCTACGAGGAGAATACGAAAAAAACATACTGTCTACATATTTAGAAACACCAACAAATATCTAACCATGTTTATCTGGATATGTGAATTTGTCATTAAAGAAGGATGGAGAAAGTGAGTGGACAAACAACCGATATTTTTTTCATATTTGTGCACAAAAATATGAATTATCTATGGATAATGAAACTATCCAGATTACAATAAAAGATGTAGATTATTTCTCCAAACAAGGAGATAGATATTTTTAACCTTATTTTACACATCATATGCCACACATTGAATTAAACAGAACATTTTGGCCTGTAGGACATGGAGCATTCTACACTGAGGAACATATGTGTCATTCTTCAGAGAAGACTTTTTGTGCCGTTTATGATTGTGGAGGAAAGTCAAAAATCATTGTTGAACGACAAATTGATGAATTCCTTGCTCCAAATAGTTCCAAAAAAATTAACTACCTCTTTATTTCTCATTTTCATCGCGACCATATCAATGGTGTTCGTTATCTGCTTGCGAATGCGAATGTTGAGCATATTGTTATTCCTCAATTAGAAAACGCACGACTAATTGAAGCATATATTTACAATGCAATTACAGGAGATAATATTAATGATACACAAGATGGTGCTCAAATATTTATCCGCCAACAACTTGCAACTCATGACATTCCCGTTGAACAGATAATAGAAGTAGAGTCATTTAAAGGGGAGCGCCAATATCTTGAGCAACACACAAATGGACGTAATGTTACAATACAAAGTGGAGATAGGATAGAGGTGTCTGATGATAATGGAAATCCTTACTGGACATACATTCCTATAAACATTGTTACAGAAAAAGGGGATTGTCAAGATTTATTGAATGCATTAAATAAAATATGCGATAGTTGTGATATTTCTCACATCATAGTAGGTGGAAATATTGTTTGGGATAGTGTTGATTATCTATTGAATAACAAGTTCAAAGAAGTTAAACAAACATATAAAGATATTTTTAAAGAAAATCACAATGCCTACTCAATGCCAGTATATTCTGGTCCTATAGAGGGCGCTGTTAGATGCCATTATGTAGATTTCTGTTATAATTATATGGATTGGCATCCTCATCATCCAAGGTATTGGTATACAAATAGAAAATTGTATAAGCATGTATTAAAACAGATGATGTCTTGTTTATATATGGGTGATTTTGAGGCTAAAGATTCGAACAATTTAGACAAATTAAGAACAGCATTAAAACAATATTATTATCGTATTGGAATGCAACAGGTACCACATCATTATTCACCCAACAATCACAATACGGAGTTATATAATGACCGAATCATAGCTTTTGGTAATATTGATTATCATAAGGATGTGAGTTTTTGTTATTCAGTATATGATCAAATACAAAGAGAAACGTGTTTACCACCTATAGTGATAACTGAAGAAGATGCTTATCAAGAGTTTATGATAGAATTTAGAATCACCTGTTAATCCCCCACGGGCACGGGTCATTGTTTTGTCCCCTACTCAAAAAGAATACAATGTGACCATCATTACGAACACCAAATGAGTCAAGACATACAAATACAATTATTCGAAAACGCAAAAGTGCGCTACCTTTGGGACAAGGAGAAGCAGCAATACTTCTTCTCCATAGTTGATGTTATCCAAGTCTTGATGGATAGCAACATACCACGTCGCTATTGGAGCGACCTCAAACGCAAGCTGCAAGCAGAAGGAAATGAAGTGTACGAAAATATCGTACAGTTGAAAATGCCCTCAAGGGCAAGGAGCACAACACCAACCCATTAGGGAGACGAGGGCACAGGCATTGACCCGCCCCCTGCTCACAAAAGTAATAACTAATCCGACAGCGAAGCGTGAAACAGTGCACAGTATATTAAACAGCATCCTTGATGCGTCGTACACTTACTTTGAAACTTTGAAACAAGCGCTACCGGCGCATGAAACTTGTAAATTAAATAAACAAAAAAGATATGACACAATCTACTTTTTCTGCCCAAGTGGCAAACAATCTCTTAACGCTATTGCAAGGGTATAGCAAGAATATACGCTTCTTGCTCGTCATGTTCCTAACCCTAACTATCAGTGCTGAGGTGTGGGCGGAAGAAGCAACATTGTCATTTGCTGATAAGGCACAGCGTACAAGTTTTTCTACTACCCAACAAGTATGGGAGCAGAATGGCGTTACCTTTACTAACGACAAGGCAAGTTCGTCAAGCAATGTCGCTGATTATGCAAAACCTGTGCGTTTGTATGCAAGCTCGCAAATCATAGTTGCACATAGCTCTGGTAAGATAAAATCGATAGTTTTTGATTGCAATAGTGGTTCCTATGCAACTGCTATGAAGAATTCTATCGGAACTATTAGTGGGGTGACTGTTACTGCATCTTCGGATAAGGTAACTGTGGAATTTACTAACGCTGTAGCATCCTTCACCGTTGCCAAACTAAGTGCACAAGTGCGTTTGGATGCATTGACAGTGATATACGAAAATGCTGTAACTACCTATTCCATAATAAATGAAATCTATAGCGTTACGGCTGATGTGAATAATGCCCAAAATGTAACTCAAAATGATACAGAATTAATGCTCTCATATTCAGCAAAAAGTGGATGGAATTTACCTGCTACCATCTCTGTAACTATGGGTGGTACTCCACTTTCTTCTGAAGCAGACTATGATTGGGATAGCAATGAAGGGTCTTTGTATATAACTCTTGCAAATGGCTTTACTGGAGATATTGTGGTAACTATCAATGGTTGGCAACAACTTGCAACACCTAATAATTTGCAGGTGACAGATGTTACATCTACTGCTGCCACCCTTTCATGGAGTGCTGTAACCCATGCACAGAGTTACACAATTCAAGTGTTAGGAGAAAATGACGTGGTTATTGATAGTTACGAGGGAATAACTAAAACAACATACACTGTTACTGACTTAGATATATGTGATGAATATTTGTTTGGAGTAATAGCAGTTGGAGATGGTGTTACCTATTACAATAGTGCGCAGGAAACTTTTGATGTGTTTGCTACACCTCTTGGAACTCCAAATGTAATAGTATCAAATGTTACTGCAACTTCTTTTACACTCTCTTGGGATGCTGTAGATGGAGCAACATCGTATAATGTGTATAACTACACTACCGAAGAAGCAGAAGTGGTTAACGTATTGACATACACTTTCAATGGATTAGATCCAGAAACAGAATACGAATGGGAAGTAGAAGCGGTAATAATTCAAGGTGATACACAAAAATGTTCTTCAGAACAATCAAATTGGACAACAACTCTCAGTGGTGATTGTGAGCAATTGGGTAAGGCTACAAATTTGGAAGTTGATGCATGTTATACCAATCCTGAAGATGGGCAAACTTATGTAAGGTTCAGTTGGATCCCTGCTACCTCTTCAAAGGAAAATACGAGTCAAAAAATATGTTTTGGATTTGTTGGACAGGATGCAACTTGCAAGGAGAGAGAGTATAACATTACTTGGGCGGGAGACCTCGCATCAAAACTACCTGCAGGTGAGTATGAGTGGAGTATCCAGGCGATAGGTGATGGTGTAGATTATTGTGATGGTGATGCTATTAGTGGTCCTAATTTTACAATTTATAGTATAACCTACAATACCAATGGTGGCGCTGAAATTGCTGCTACTTCAGGAACGACTCTTCCTAACTCACTACCAACCACCACGCGTGAACACTATACTTTTGTAGGTTGGTACACAGATACTGAATGCACTCAAGCAGCAACAGCGGGTGCTAAGATTACTCAGAATACGACTCTTTATGCTAAGTGGGAAGCTGAGACATTCCAAATTACTTTGAATCCAAATGAGGGTACGTTGAAAGATAAGAGTGGTAATGTACAGTCAACGATCGTATTTGATTATGAATATGATTCTCAGTCATCTCCTCTAAGCAATTATTATTCTACAATTACTCGTGATGGTTATGAATTTGTGGGTTGGTTTACAGAGCAATCAGGTGGTGAACAATGGACGGAGACTGGTTCTGCAACCCAAAATATAACGCTTTATGCTCAGTGGGTAAAACTATATACAGTCACTCTTGCTGTAGGTCCTGGTAACGTGACCCCTACCACTATAACAGAAACCTCCGCTGGTGCAGGTGTCGAATTGCCTACTCCTACATTGGATTGTGGTGATTGGGAGTTCGCTGGTTGGGCGGAAGCAAGTGTAGAAGAGACAACTACCGAACCAACTCTATTTAAGGCAGGTGACAATTACAAACCCATAAGCGACTGCGAACTCTATGCTGTTTATCAACGAACAGAGGAGACAGAAGGTGGAGGTGGTACGGAAAATGTTAGTAGATCGTACACTTTCTCAAACTTTACTGCTGGAACACAATATGCAGAAAATGAGGTGCATAAATTAGATAACGATGTAACTCTCACCACAACAGATTGTCACTTTACATCAGAATTGCGCATATATTCATCTTCCACGTACAATGGTTATGTTGTTTCTAATAAGCTTCCTGGTAGAATTGTTTCAATCGGTTTCAATGCTGGTAACAAGGTTGATGATATTGACGTTTTTGGTAGTACAAATGGAACAGATTGGACGAAAGTAGGACAGGTTAGTGTCACATCAACATCGTATAAGGATTACACCTTAAGTTTTGACGAAACTGATTATACTTACTTCAAATTAGATGTAGCGGGAGCGAATCAAGTTCGTCTTAAATCAATAACCATTACATGGGAATCCTCCTCTGCCGGCGGAACCATTACTACCACTTACTACAACAGCAATCCAGTTTGCCAAACATGCGAAAATATCCTCACTATCTCCAAAGGCACCGAAACCAATGGTACATTTACATTGAGTAAAATTGATGAGATTAAGACTTGCGATGGAGTGGTAGATGTTTTGGTTACTCCGACACCTGCTGAGCACTATCACATCGGCTCTGTAACTGCTACTACCCCTGCTACAGGCGGTGCACCAACCATGACAGACAATGGTGATGGCACATGGACTGTGACTTATGCTCAAAACTCTACTGGTGTATCTACCATCAATGTGGATTTCGTAGAAGATGCCAAAGCAACTATCATACTTTCTGAATTGGGCGAAACAACTATAGATAATAGTACTTATTATGTAGGTGAGCAATGTACTTTGCCTACAAACTCATTGCAATCGTGCGAAGGCAAGGTGTTGGTAGGGTGGAGCACTGTAGAAGTGGTTGAGACGGATACTAAACCAACAGAAAACTACTACGAACTGGGTGCAACGGTTACCCTCGAAGCGGAACAAACCTTCTACGCGGTGTTTGCAAAGGAAACAATAGATGGGGGAGGAGTTAATTTTACAATTGATGCAAATGGGGATTTTATGATAGGTGCCAAAGTAGATGGTGTTATGCATTATGCATCGGGCGAGATAGGTAAGGATAGTAATGGTAAAATAACGGGAATAGAAGAAGATATCAATGCAACGATATTTACATTTACATCAAAAGGTAATGGAGAATATTCTATATATGATAACTCTCAATCTAAATATCTTGCATATGGGTCAAGTACTGACTTGAAATATATGGATGACGAATATATATGGACAATCACTGGAGGAGTAAATGGCACTTGGAGAATTTCATCAGGAACTACAGGACGTGCGTTAATATATCGAGCTAGTACTTATAATTATTTTGGAGGGTATTCAACTTCTAATTGTACAGTTGGAAGTATTTATTATTATGATATTGAGATTACAGCTGGTACATCTTCTACCACCTATACTGCCTACTCTACCTCTTGCGGTACATATACTGTTACCTTCTACGGTTTCAATAGAGGTGGATGTACTACAACCTGTGGCGAGAATCCTGCAGAAATAGAAGTAGCACAAGGCGCAACCTATACGATTCCTAATTGTGTGCCAAACGATCCTGCTGGCTTAGGACGTACTTTCGCTGGTACATGGAACACCCAAGCTGATGGTCAAGGTTCTCAATACGAACCAGGTGATGGATTTACTGTTGATAGTGACATTACTCTCTATGCACAATGGATACTTAAGACTACTGAAGACATTGTATTACCTACTGACGTTGAAGACCTCGCTACAACCGACATCGTAGTTACAGGTGGAACAACCCTTACCCTCGAAGAAGGTACTACTACCATCAACTCCCTCACCCTTGAAGGCGGACGCACCGATGACGACTACTTGATGCCTGCAATATACTCCGATGGGGAGGCTTCTGTTGAATTGAACAACAAGACCATACCTTTTGACCTCTCGGTGGATAAGGCACATTATTACCCATTCGCGGTGCCATTCCCTGTGGCAGTGAGCGATGTAGATTATGCCGACCCAACCTTAGCGAGTGCTTCGGTGTATGGTACGCATTATGTTATCAAGCGTTACGATGGTGCAATGCGAGCAGAGAATGGAGAAAATAAAGATGCCAACTGGGTAAAAGTGGCAGAGAATGAAACACTCCAACCAGGCATTGGTTATATCATCACGGCAGTGCCTATCAATGGCGAAGCGCTTATCCGTTTCCCAATGAACCCAGAGCAACTTTGGTTGAGCGAAGATAAGACTGTGGATGTGGAGGCACATACAGGTACAGCGGCACAACAACATTCACGCCATGCCGGGTGGAACTTCATTGCTAACCCATACCTCAGTCGCTTTGCGGGAGTGAACGTGGGTAACGACGAAAATAACCTTCTCAATGGTGTGCTGAATTATGTAAATGGCGAATGGCAAACAACAGGCGAGGTGCCTTACGTTACTATCCCTGCGCCAGACTTTACCTATTACGAGCAAGTGGAGTTGGATAATGCAATATTGTCGCCATCGTATGCGTTCTTTGTGCAAGCAGCACATACGGCAGCTCTTTCCTTCGCTACAACAGGCAGACAACAAAACATGCCTGCTTTGCGTGCAGCGAGCAAAGGCCCATTGCGTTTGCCACTGACGATAAGTCAATCAACACAATCGGACCGCACCACGTTGTTGGTATCAGACGATTATACTACTGCTTACGAGATAGGTAAAGACTTGGAGAAGATGTTCGGTTCGGCTGAGTATCTAACCTTGTATAGCTTAATGGCCAATCAAACACCGTTGGCGTTC
>JAGBCD010000021.1 GCA_017938155.1 Paludibacteraceae bacterium
AATAGGGCAGTGCTTTGAGGGTAAAGGCACGGGCAATGCCTTTTTTCTTTTCGATGATTTTATCCATGATGTTTATTTAGATGTTAGACCGTTTTACTATTAGACCGCTATGCTGTTGGATGTTAGACTATGCCTTTCATCCCGCAGTGCGTTCTTACAATCTTATTGGCAAACTGCGTGCCAAAATATATAAGTCGCTGATAGTTAGCACAATGCCATTTTTAACACTTCGCTCATATGTAAAGAAACTTTACAATTGAGTGTAAAGGGATTTGACAATATTAATTAGGAGAAAACAAGACCTATTCAACTTAAATAGCACCAAAAACGCACTTTTTTTTGCACATATCAGAAAAATTTACTACCTTTGCGACCTGTTGTAACAATTGCAAACCAACACAACCATGAAAAAAGTAATTTCTTTATGTCTGATTTGCATCTTGGCAATATCAGTAATGGCGCAGCGCGCTGCTGTTCCTGTCGGCTACGTAGATTTAGGATTACCAAGTGGTACCTATTGGAAAGAATCCAACGAAAGTGGTTTCTATAATTATGATAATGCAGTTAGCAAGTTTGGTGATAAACTCCCAACAAAAGAACAGTTAGAAGAACTTAAAAATGAATGTGAATGGACTTGGATGGGTAATAGTTATAAGGTTACAGGTTCTAATGGAAAGTCAATCACCCTGCCTGCTGCGGGCTACCTTGAATGCGATGGCGATGTGTACGGTATGGGTACGGGAGGCGGCTCTTGGTCATCCACTCCTTACGATTCAGACGACGCGTGGTACCTCATCTTCGATTCGAGTGAAATCGACATGAACGGCAGCTATCGCTGCTACGGGCTATCCGTGCGCTTAGTCCAATAATTTAGAATATTGCGCTCGCCAGAACGCTCTGCAAAAGAATTCCCACAGAAAGCCCACCGAAGTCCTAGAGATCTCCTATGGTGCTCCCGAAACGCGCAGGGGAATTTGGCATGAAAATTGTAGTCAATAGAATACAAGAACAATCAATATTAATACTCATTATTGTAGTTTATATGCAAAAAAAGCTCAGATACTTGTGTATTTCAAAAAAAAGTTGTACCTTTGCAGCCTAAATTTTGCAACAAAATAATGTGGATTTTGTAGTGTAATAACATGAGTGAAGAAGAAAAAAGGGAATATGCATGGCAACATGCCATTATAGTAGATGGTTTTGACCCAAACTTGTACCGGAAAGATGCTTGCGGAGCATGGATGCGTTGGGATATGTATGGTCAACAAGACAATATCTTTGGTTGGCAAGTTGATCATATTTTTCCTATAAGTAGGGGAGGTGATGATCATCCTGAAAATCTGCGTGCGTTGCAGCATCAAAACAATGCTAGTAAAGGAGATGATTATCCTAGTTATGAGGCTTTAATCACAGCGCAGGATAATACTAATGTTGAGCAAAGAAGAAGTCTCATAGTGAATGAAATAAAACGACAACAATTAGAAGAAATATATTCTAACAATGCTTAATCAAGTCCAAATTTTAGGGTTATTTGGTATGTATAATTATACCATAAATCTACTTCAATCATCCAAGAAAGGACTTTTGTTTATGACAGGTCCAAATGGTATGGGTAAATCTACAGTGCTTCGTATAATAAATGCCTTATATAACAAAGACTTTACCACATTGTGCCAGATTGAGTATACTAGTGTCATATTTACTTTTGACTCCTGTATAATTTCTATACATCGCGATGAAATAGTAGAAATGGTAGATAGTAATAGCGATGTACCACACGACAATAGAATAGAATTACATTATCATTATCACTTTGAGAATGAGGAAAATTTAACTTATGATGAATCATGCAGTTGGATATATTCTAATGGTAGTTTAAAAAAATCAAATGAAGAACAAGCTAGCATTAATAGTTTAGACTTGCTTATGGCTTCAGAAAAATGTCTGTATGTTGCGGATAGTCGTTTATCTCAAAATAATACTGACGAACTTATCTATAAGTCAGAGCATTTACAGCAATTCATTGAAAACTTGAAAGTTCGCCTTTCAGATGCAATGATACCAATAGGGGCGGTCGAGACTGATATGTTTAAAAATTTAGAGAAAAGGGCTATTAATGTAAGTAAACAATTGCAGGATCTTGCTTTGTGCGGTATAGATTTCCCTTCTCAACAGGATGCTCTCAAATCAGGGATAAAAGAACTCGTTTGGCATGCATGTCGATGCTGTGAACATGCCTTTCAGATGTATTCTGATGAGATACAAAAACTACAAGTTTTTCGCGAGTTTTTAGAAAATAGCCATTTAGTTGATAAAGAATTGGAAATATCTTTAAGAAGAGGATATCGTTTTATATCTAAAAGCCCCAAGAGGACAATTCTTACTTTTGATATGCTTTCTTCAGGAGAGCGTCATTTGATAATGCAAATAATGATGTTATTAATTAGTCCTCAAAAAATATCATTAGTATTAATTGATGAGCCAGAAATATCATTCCACCTAATGTGGCAAATGCAATATTTGGAACATATTACTAAAATTCAAGACATTCGAAAGTGCTCAATCTTAGTCGCTACTCACTCTACGCAAATATTTGATAGCAAATTTGAGTTAACAACGGATTTATGGCGACAACACAGGAATGAAAGTAAACATAAATAATAGAGTGGAAGAACTGTGGCCATGAGTGATACACCAAATCTAGACTTAGAAAAAATTGCTGAAGAAAAATACCGTAGAATGCAAGCGGCAGATCTTCGTCAGGCTATTAATTCACCATCAGGCGAACTAACAAAATGGGTACTCGTTGAAGGGAAGTTTGATCGTGATTTTTATCCTATAATATTCCGTGATGATGTACGAGTGTATATGGCTGGTCGGGTGAGCGAAGACGATGAAAAAAAGAGAGTTAATGGAGGAGTAAGAGCCGTACTTGATGTAGTTGAAACCATACTTAACGATGGTTATACGAAAAGTATTATTGGTATTATTGATCGTGATTATTATGATTATAGAGCCTATGGTGACAGCGTTGGAGTTGATACAACAGGCCATGTTTTTATGACGGACTATCGTGACCTTGAAATGACTCTTTGTACAATGTCGTCAGCATGGGATACGATATCATCTCTTCCAGAATATAATGAATCTTTGAGTACGGGTTGGGAGGAAGTAATTCGCTATATAGGTGCTATACGAGTTGCTAATCGTTATTATAGAGTATATGAATCATTAGAATTCTCTGTTGGTAATCTATATAACTATACAACGCATACTATCATGTTGAATTGGCAGGATATAGTGTGGGCGCAAGTAAAAAAGAAGGGAGAGAATGCCTTGCAAAAAGGGATGCTTGAAATGTTAGAAGCAAAGTTCCATTTGTCTGATTTACATTATTCTTGTTATACTCGTGGTCATGATGCATTCAAGCTACTAGCAATCATGTTAAAAAGTACAAAATATAAAGAAGAAGAATTAGTGAAAAAAATGATAGATAATTGTACATTTGCAGATTGCAAAAACTTATCGCTTTACAAAGATATATCTAATTGGGAAGCAGCGCATGTCGAAATGCTAAAGAGAGAGTGAAAATTCCGAGTTTTGAAATCCTCTTAATATCCCATCGCTTGTTCTCAGCGATGGGAGTTTTTTTTATTAATAACGTTTATTTTACCTGCTCTATATACTTTTCCCCGTTGTAGTAGCGGACTACGCAGGATTTGATGAAGTACTTCAGCTGGGCATTGAGGTGCTCGGCTTGGGCGTTGAGGTGGTTGTCGGATGAGGTCTTGAGTTCGAGGGGAGAGATGAGCCCTTGTTCGAACTTCTTGCTATTGATGGCGTATGCCTCCTGTTGCGCTTTGGCTCGGCGGTCGGCTTGCTTGAGGGCTGCCATTGCACCATCACGGTCTTGCACAGCACGCGCCATCTCTGCCTCTACCTCGCGCAGCGTTTGGCGATACTCGGCTTCGGCGCGGCGGTAGGCGTTTTTCTTGCGCACAATATTCGACTGGCGCGATAAGCCATCGTAGATAGGGATAGACAGAGACAACTGCACATACTCGCCGCTGTTGTTGATGAACTGACTGGCAAAAGGCATGGCTACATAGTCTTGGGTACGGGGATAGGTGTAGTAACCCGTTGACCAACCGCCTGAGAGGGAGAGCGACGGAGCCAATCGCCAACGCGCTGTGCTGAGGTCGAGTTGGGCATTAGCCATGCGATAGGCAGCCAGTTCGACAGATGGGTGGTGCAGGGCTTCGCTGTTAGATACTATACCGTCTGCGGCTGTTAGACCGATCGCGTGGCTCGCTGTTAGCTTCTCGGTGCTCTGGAGGTCGATGAGCAATTCGTAGTCCTCCTCCCACAGCATGAGGTCTTGGAGGGTCATGCGGGCGTCGTTGAGTTGGTTGGTCATGGTGATGTACTGATACTCACGCTCGGCGAGGTCGGCTTCGAGTTGGATGACATCGGCATGACTTTTCTGCCCCAATTGTTCTTGGCGTTGTGCCAATTGCAGGTTGCTCGTGGCGGTAGTGACTTGGACTTGCAAGGCTTCTGTCATCTGAGTGAAATAGAGGACATTGCAGTATGCTTCCATGACTGCGAGGCAGATTTGGTCACGGAGTTGTTGCTCCTCTGCGATGCCCATCTTGATGGCAGTCTTGGTGATTTTGAGGTTATTGACAGCCGCAAAACCGTTGAACAGCGTGATAGCACCCGACACGGAATAGCCGTTGTTGAACGAGGTAGTGGAGATGTAGTTGTTGGTTTCGGGGTCAATTCCGCGTCCGAAGTTCAGCGAGGCGTATGTGCCACCTTGGATAGTGGGTGTGAAGGCGCGGAGAATGGCTTCGCGGCGTGCGATGCGGGCATCGTCGTTGTTAGCGCGTTGGATGTCCATTTTCGCAGAATGGGCGATGGCATACTCCATGCAGTCGCGGAGGGAGTATGGGACTGCAGCACTATGGGCAGCGCAAAGGCACAAAAGTAAAAGGATAGTATATTGCTTCATAAATATTTTGTTGATTTGCCATATACTATCCAAAGGGTGTGCCAAAGAGTTCAAGTGGCTGATTATCTGTATTTTGGTATTCTATTATTTGTGCGAAAGTGTAAAGAAACTTTACAATAACTGTTGCGTTTTTTTACATACCAAAGGGTGTAAATATAATATGTTTATTATATTTACATGTTATTAGAAATCTTGTAGCAAATAGAGCAATAAAGATATTCTGATTGGTTATTGCAAAATACTAAGAATAGAGAACGTATTATAACAATACAAATAACAATGGTATGAGCATGCCGATGAGTAGTTCTATTCCGCCTATTCCCCAAAGTCCATGTTTGCCCTTGAGCATGCCAATGCCAGTAATGATGACGATTATCATGGAGATAGCAAATAAGTCTGAGAACCATGTCCATGCTTTGTTTGGGTTGTAGTGCAATTTGCTTAGCGCCCCCAAGATAGGGCGTTTGTGCACTTGTTCAACCACAACATGGCCATCTGTTAGGGAAACCAACATGTTGCTATTTCCTTTTAAGAATACTTTGAGATTAGTAGAGTCGGGGAAATAGTATTGTAAGATTTGATTATCAATAGCCAACGTATCCAACCACGCTTGAATACAAGCATGGTTGATCTCATTTTTTATCACAGGTGTGATGTGGTATTCTGAACGTTCGATACTATATTGGCTATTGAAGGTATCCTTGTGATTGAGTGCTATTCCTGATATGGCATAGATGAGGAGCATACCTGCAAAGATATAGCTCAGGTCACGATGGATAAGCCGCATCCATTTGCGAATCTTATTGGACATAGTTATTCTGTAACGATGGTGTATTCAATGGCGTCAGCATAGTAGGCACGGATAGCTTTTTCTTCGGTCTCGCATCCTTGTCCATCTTCGCCATGTTTCTCAGCAGGGTCTTCAATCACTTGTGGGGCAATGTCAAGTGCACGAACTATACCTGTAACGCGTACTAATTGATTGATGCAAGCAGCATCAAACTTACCCATAGATGCTCCTTCTACTCGGAAGATTTTGCTTTCATCACTTCCCATCAAAAATGCTTTGCGTCCTCCGTGTGAGCAAATGTGGGTGCATATGCCTTCAAAACAAACAGTATCGCCAATTAGTGAATCGGCTTGTGCACATAGTTCATCAATAGGATAAACAACGACTTGTTTGGATGGGGTAGAGGTAGTGCAGGAGATGGTGAGTACAGAGATAGCAATTGTGGCTAATAAAAATAACTTTTTCATGTGTTTTATGTTTTTGTTTGTAGAATTGTGTATCGTTGAGATACGTAAACCTTTGCAAAAGTACATTTTTTTTGTCATATACGCAAATATCTATTTATGTAAGGATGGAAACAAAAAAAATACGGCAATCAAATGCCGTATTATGTTTATAGATAGAGTTGATTATCCATTGATGCGAGAAGAAATAACATGCCAATTGATTAGCATCCAGAAGTTTTTGATGTAATCTGCTTTTCTATTTTGATAATCCAAATAGTAGGCATGTTCCCACATGTCAATAGTTAGCAAAGGCTTCATTTGGTAGCGTAATGGTGTATCTGCATTAGCAAGTGGCATGATTTCCATTTTGCCATCCTTGTCCATTGCCAACCATACCCAACCAGAACCAAATAAGCTTGAAGCTGCTTTGTCAAATTGTTCGCGCATCGCTTCCACGTTATCAAAAGACTGTTCAATCAGGAAAAGGAGTTCTCCTGTGGGTTGTTTACCTTCTTTAGTTGGACGAAATTGTTCAAAGAACATGAGGTGGTTGAATACTTGTCCAGCATTGTTTAGGATGGCTCCATTAGGTGCTTTTCGAATCACGTCTTCTAATGGTAAACCTTCAAAACGGGATCCAGGCACTAACTGATTGAGGTTATTGACGTAGGTTTGGAAGTGTTTGCCGTAATGGCAAGAGAGTGTCTCTTGGCTCATCATGGGAGCCAAAGCATTTAACTGATAACCCAATTCGGGTAATTCAAATAAGAAAGATTTCATAGTTAGGTTTTGTTTAATGGCCACAACAGCGTGGATACTTATGATAGTCAAAAAATATGCCAAACTATACTTGGAGGCTTACGAAGTGAATCCTTTAGGCAGGGTATAGGTGTTGTTGTCCACCTATAGCGTAAGTGTTGACCGTCGGCTGACCGTCGGCTGACCGTCGGGAATGACTCGAAAATATCTCAATAATGACTTGATTAAAATAAGGTGTAGTGAAGGATTTATAGATTTAAGATTTTTTTCTTTGATAAAAATGTACTACCTTTGTATGAAGAATAGGGAATACTCACCAATGAGCATGACCAAATGGTCGGCATAAGTGTATATCCAATATAGCAGTCTAATCAAAAAAGGATGCTATAGTGGAAGTCCTGTGTAGATTACGAGGATGTAGGTTGTACGAAGGTCACAATCAATCCTATAGAGTTAAAGGAAATCTTTTTTTTTGTTCATTACAAAAGTTTATGACAAATAATTATTAACAATAAGAGTATATAGAAATGAAAAAGATTATTCTTTGCCTTATGGTATTAGGGCTATCAGTAGGTGCTTTCGCACAAAACAATGAAGTTGGTCTTGTAGTTGGTGGCTTCAATGGTTTGAGCTACAAGAAAATGATGAGTGAGAACTTCGCTATTCAAACGGACTTAGCAGTGGGTTTTCAGCATACAGTGTTTAATCTCGAGAATGTAGTAGGCTCTACGAGTCTATTTGATTTTGTATTGAATCCTAATTTTTTATATAATAAAGAGTTGAATTCTGGTCTTTATGCTTTTGCTGGTGGTGGTGTGAGTTTAGGTTTGGCGCAAGAATTGGATATTCCTGAAATTACGTATGGTAAGTTTGGTATAAATGCGATGTTGGGAGCTGGCTATAAGTTTCAGAATTATCCTATTAGTCTCTCATTGGATTTTAGGCCAGGTTATGGAATGCAATTTCATGGTGATTTTGGAGGAATGGTTATCAATACTTTTGATTGGCACTTAGCTCTTGGGGCACGATATTGCTTCTGAATGTACCATCCATGTCTGGTACCTTCTTATGTAGAAGGTATGAAAGAGTAAAATATAAATGCACTCCATCGGGAGTGCATTTATATATATGTAATAAGGAATACCCTTACATCACGATGTTCACGATACGGCCGGGCACAACGATTACTTTCTTTGGTGCGGCGCCGTTCAATTGTTTAGCAGTCAGTTCGTGAGACATGACAATCTTCTCAACCTCCTCGCGTGGGGTGTCCTTTGCCACCTCAATCGTGAAGCGCACTTTGCCATTGAACTGAACAGGGTACTTCTGCGTTGATTCGACCAAATAAGCCTCATTGCATATTGGCCACAGGGCATCGTTGACACTTTCTAATTTTGAATTTTGAATTTTGGATTCATCGTTTCTTAATTCTTCATTCATAATTCTTAATTGACATAGTTGGTATGCCTCCTCTGCAATGTGAGGAGCGTATGGGGCGAGCAAGATAGCAAAGGTCTTGAGAATAGTGACCTTGTTGCACTTGAGGGCTTGCAACTCACTTTGCGCAATCATGAAGGCAGGGATAGAAGTGTTGAACGAGAAGTTCTCAATATCCCAAGTGATCTTCTTGATTAGTTTGTGCAATGAGCGGAGCTCTTCTGCTGTAGGTTCGTCGTTGGATAGGCTCTCGAACATGTTCCACCACTTGCGCAAGAAACGGTGTACGCCGTCAATGCCGTTGGTGTCCCAAGGTTTGGACATCTCAAGTGGGCCGAGGAACATCTCGTATAGGCGTAGGGTGTCGGCACCATACTTAGCCACTACGTCATCTGGGTTCACGACGTTGAACATGGATTTAGACATTTTCTCTACTGCCCAACCGCAGATATATTTGCCGTTTTCTAATACGAACTCTGCGTCTTTGTATTCTGGCATCCATGCTTTGAAGGCTTCTATATCCAACACGTCGTTGCTTACGATATTGACGTTGACATGTATAGGTTGCACTTTGCCTTCGTATTCTGGTGTATTGATCAATCCATGACTAATATAGGTGTTTTGACTTCCCACAAGGCGATAAACGAAGTTGGAGCGTCCTTGAATCATTCCTTGGTTGATAAGTTTGCGGAATGGTTCATCTTCGCAAATATAACCCAAGTCGTATAGGAACTTGTTCCAAAATCGGCTATATATGAGGTGTCCGGTAGCATGTTCGCTTCCTCCCAAGTACAAGTCCACTTGTTTCCAGTATTGGTTTACTTTAGGGTCCACAAGTGCTTGGTTGTTGTGGTTGTCCATATAGCGTAGGTAGTATGCGGATGAGCCAGCAAATCCTGGCATGGTACATAGTTCCAATGGGAAGATATGTTCGCTATCGATGAGTGATTTGCTTACAACGCATTTGTTTGCTTCGTCCCAAGCCCATTGTTCAGCATTGCCTAATGGTGGTTCTCCAGTAGCGGTAGGTTTGAAGTCTGTCACTTCGGGCAACAGTAATGGAAGGCACTCTTCTGGCAAGGTGTATGGCATGCCATTTTTGTAGTAGATAGGGAAAGGTTCGCCCCAATAGCGTTGGCGGCTAAAGACAGCATCGCGCAAACGGTAGTTCACTTTCACTCGTCCTATGCCTGTATTGGTGATATATTCTTTCATTTTGGCGATGGCGTCTTGCACTTCCAACCCGTTGAGTATGCCTGAGTTCATCATAATGCCTTCTTTGGCGTCGAAACTTGCTTCGCTTACATCGGCTCCTTCAATGAGAGGTACGATAGGTAAGTTGAAGTGTTTGGCGAAGGCATAGTCTCTGCTATCGTGTGCAGGTACTGCCATGATGGCGCCTGTGCCGTATCCGCTGAGAACGTAGTCGCTGATATAGATAGGTATCTCTGCGTTGGTTAATGGGTTGATAGCATAAGAACCTGTAAACACGCCGGTCACTTTTCTGTCTGCTATACGCTCGCGTTCGGTACGGTTTTTCACCATTTGTAGGTATGCTTCTACTTCTTCTTTTTGTTCTTCTGTAACCACGCGTGCTACATATTCGCTCTCAGGAGCCAAAACCATAAAGGTTACTCCGTAAATGGTATCTGCTCGGGTAGTAAAGATGGTAAAAGGTTCGTCTTGTCCTTTGATGGCGAACTGCATCTCAGCACCTTCGCTACGGCCTATCCAGTTGCGTTGGGTTTCCTTGAGTGAGTCGGTCCAGTCTATTTTGTTTAGTCCGTCCAATAGTCTTCCTGCGTATGCGCTTACTCTGAGGCACCATTGTCTCATGACGCGTTGTTCTACAGGGTAGCCGCCGCGAACAGAGAGTCCTTCGCTCACCTCGTCGTTGGCTAAGACGCATCCTAATTCGGGGCACCAATTCACTTTGGTATCGGCTAGGTAGGCGATACGGTAGTTCATCAAGCGTGCTTGTTTCTCTTCTTCAGAGAGGGTGTTCCATTTGGGGTCGTTAGCTTCCCATTTGGCAATGAGTTTGCTGATGGGTTGTGCTTTTTGCAATGCTGTATCATAGTATGAGTGGAACATCTGTACGAAAGCCCATTGTGTCCATTGGTAGAAGGATGGGTCGCATGTTTTGATTTCTCTGTCCCAGTCGTAGCAGAATCCTATTTTGCGCAACTGTTGGATATATCGTTCGATATTTTCCATGGTTGTTTTCTCTGGGTGTTGTCCTGTTTGGATGGCGTATTGTTCTGCGGGTAGTCCGTAGGAGTCAAAACCCATAGGGTGTAGAACATTGAAACCGTTCAGTCTTTTGTAACGGCTATAAATATCGCTGGCGATATAACCGAGCGGGTGACCTACGTGCAAACCTGCACCTGAAGGGTATGGGAACATGTCCAGCACGTAGAAGTGTGGTTTATCACTTTCGTTGCTTACTTTGTAGGTGCCAGCCTCTTCCCATGCTGCTTGCCATTTGCGCTCGATGTCAGAAAAGTTGTAATCCATAAAATTATGTACGATTTAGTTATGTAGCTTTGTTACTTATTTATTTACCTGTTTTATCCGTTGGCGGATGTTATGTTTTGGACACCTGATCAAACAACAATATACCTTTAGTTGTTAATAAGTATTTTTGTCGAGGATGACGAGGAGTGTCTGGATAGAGTAGCCGCACAAAACCGTTGTCTATAGCCGGATTGAGATATAAGTTCAGGAAATTATCTCTACCTTTAAGTCCTATAGCAGCCATTATTTCCTTGATAGATAGTTTCTCATGTCCTATAGTTCGCATCAAGCGAATTGCATTTTCGTCATCTATTGTCAACGTGTTGTCTAAACTAGTCCTGTGCTTGTCCTGTACTTGTCCAGTACTTATCCCATGCTTAGCAAATTTGTTACAAAAGGTTCTTGACTTGTTGGTACACATTCTCTGCGGTGAAGCCAAGTTTCTCGTCTAGCACTTTGTATGGAGCAGAGAATCCGAAACTGTTCAATCCCCAGATGTGTCCATTTTCTCCTACAAGTCCTTCCATGGTGCAGTTGAGTCCAGCTGTGAGTGCAAATCGTTTGATGCCTTGTGGTAACACTTGTTCTTGATACTCTTTGGTTTGTTGACGGAAGAGTCCTTCGCTTGGTATGCTGACAATTTGTAGGCGAATACCTTCAGCTCGTAGTAGTTGAGCTCCTGCTATTAGTGTGCTCACTTCGCTACCTGATGCTATCATGACTACTTGTGGGTCTTCGTCTTTCTCAACGATATATGCTCCATGTTTCACTCCTTCAGGGTTGACTACGGGTAGTGAGTTGATGTCTTGTCTTGATAGGATAAGTCCTGTAGGTCTATGGGTATTTTCCATCGCCAATCGCCAAGCCACTGTTGTCTCTTCGGTATCGGCTGGTCGTAGAACGAGCATGCTTGGTTGTCCAGAGTGGTTATGTAGTTTTTCCATCAGACGTATTTGTGCTTCTTGTTCTACGGGTTCGTGTGTAGGCCCATCTTCACCAACTCGGAAGGCATCGTGGCTCCAAACAAAGATGATTTGTGTCTCCATGAGTGCAGCCATGCGGATGGCAGGTTTCATATAGTCGCTGAAGACGAAGAATGTGCCACATGCTGGGATGACACCTCCGTGTAGTGACATACCGATGCACACGCATGCCATGGTGAGTTCGCTCACACCGGCGTGTAGGAAGCGACCACTGAAGTCGTTTTTCTTGATAGCTTTTGTGCGTTTTAGGAATCCGTCTGTTTTGTCTGAGTTGCAAAGGTCGGCGGATGAAACGATCATGTTGCCTACATGGTCAGCCAAATAACTTAGTACAGTGGCCGAACCTGCTCGTGTGCTGAGGTTAGCTTTTTGCTCTATCTCGCTCCAGTCGATACATGGAACTTCTCCAGAGAAGAACGCTTCGTATTCGGTAGCAGCCAGTGGGTTTTCTTGTGACCAACGATGGTATTCAGCGTAATACTTATTAGTTATTTCTTTGAGTTGTGCCGCGCGTTCTTCGTACATTTGTTCTACTTCGGGGAAGATGACAAATGGGTCATCCACGTTTCCGCCCAAGTTGGTAATGGTAGCTTCGTAGCTTGCTCCCGACTTGCTCAGTGGCTGTCCGTGTGTGGAGCACATGCCTTCGAAGTTTTTGCCTTCGGCAGTTACGCAACCTTTACCCATGGTGGTGTGTCCGACGATGAGTGTAGGTTTGTGTCTTTCATCTTTTGCCCGCATGAGTGCTTCGCGAATGGCGTCAGGGTCGTTGCCTGTTATTTCGATAACGTTCCATCCCCATGCGACGTATTTTTTCACGATGTTTTCAGAACTCACTTCGTTGCAATCGGTTGACAATTGTACTTCGTTTGAGTCATAGAACATGATGAGGTTGTTCAATCCCAAGTGTCCGGCAATGCGTCCAGCTCCTTGACTTATTTCTTCTTGTATTCCTCCGTCGGAGATGAATGCATATATGGTAGGGTTGTGTATTTTTCCATATCGGTTGTTCATCCATTTGGCAGCGATAGCAGCACCGACAGCGTAGGTGTGTCCTTGTCCCAAAGGTCCAGAGGTGTTTTCTATACCTCTTTCGATGCATCTCTCTGGGTGTCCAGGTGTGACGCTTCCCCATTGTCTAAATTGTTTCAAGTCTTCGATGCTAAATTTGCCGCACATGCATAGTTGTGCATAGAGCATTGGAGACATATGACCAGGGTCTAAAAAGAATCTGTCACGAGCTTCCCAATGAGGGTTTTCGGGGTCATAACGTAAGAATTCGGAGTAGAGCACATTGATGAAATCAGCTCCGCCCATGGCACCTCCTGGGTGTCCACTTTTAGCTTTTTCTACCATTGCTGCTGTTAGAATTCGAATGTTATTCGCAGCTCGATTCATGATTTTAGTTGAGTTCATTATACCGATATTTATGTTTGTTATGTTAGTTTTAGAATTTCCATCCGATGTAGTAATTCAGTCCCCAGTTGGTGTCGTCTCGATAGCCAAATCCGGGTATATAGTATGGCATAGGTCCGTTGTTCTTTTCGGTGCGTGTAATGAGTAGTTTGAGTCTGATATACCATCCCATCATTAGTCCGCTTGCGATATTAACATGGCATCCTGCTACTACTTCTCCCCATGCGTCGCAGCGAGTTTGTTGGGTGAAATCTTTGTATGGCATTTCTCCCCAAAAGGTGTCGTTCATTTTCACTTGTGTGAGGTCGTATTGTTGGTATGCTGTTGCTATTCGTAGTCCTACGAGTAGAGCATGAGGTAGGTTTTGGTTTTTCTTCATTGTATTGAGGTCCATTCCTAATCGTACAAACCCTCCGTATCCTTGATATGTTGTAGGTTCGATGGTTGCTTTTCCTCCGCTATATCCCAGTTCAATGGTGGGATAGAAGCGGTTTTTGATTCGCACATTCATAACTGCTTCATAGTTTTGCATATTTCCGTGGGTACGAGCAGGTTCCAATATGGAATTGAGGATATCCAACTTGATTTGTATCCCTTGATAGACGGCACTATCGCTATAGGTGCGCGCGTATGTTGCACAACATACACTCACCAAAACCCATATGCCAATCCATCGTTTCATTGTTCGTGTACGTATAGTATCAAGTTTTTCTCTTTGCCTCGTTCGATATGGCTATTGACAATAGCAACGCTGTCTATCCAATGTTGTGTATGATAGACGGTGTCTATGGTAGCATAGATAACGCACCCGCATGCCATATTGATAAAAACTTCGTTGTTTTGATGTTCAATATGCAGGGTGTCCCATACCTCGTGGTAGAGTAGGGCAAACGATGTGGTATTGGCATTTGGACGTAGCGATAGAGCCAATGCAGTCACATTTTTGGCATTGTCGTAAGGGATCGAATCGTGTCCGATAGGTTGTACGCTTATGCTGTCCCACGAAGTGTAGGGGTATTGTTGTCCGTTGATACCGATGCTGTCGGCTTGTAGAGCAACGTTCATGGCTACATGCATATCTGTTCTGCATTCCTCTTCGGGCATGCATGCATAGAACCCTATGATGAAGAGTACAATAGCAACGATATGGAGTCGGATTCGTATCATTCGAGTTCTCTTCTGGCTTCGTCTTTCAATGCTGCCATAGCAAGTGCATGGGGGGTATCGCCATTGCTATTGTAGGCAGTCATGAGAATCTTGGCATAGTCCAGCGTGCTGCTGTTAGGTGGGAGTTGCATGGACATGGCATTGATGAAGGCGCCCATCTCGTCGCGTGCTAATATGACTTTGTCCCACACTTCATCGCTGATGTAGATTTGTTGGCTCAAGTTATGGTCAAACTCCATACGAACGGTCCTAAGTAGTTCTTGTTGTAGTTCAGGAACAGTCTTTTGAGTCAATTCAATAGGAGCAATATGGGTGAGCATATATTCGGGTTGGGTGCGCTCAAGCAGCAAAACGAGGCGTTCGTAGGCGCGTAACTTGATTTGGGTAATCTCTTTTTGTGTATGTTTTTTGAGTTCCCAATTGCGTTTTTGCTCTTCGTTACGTAGCATTTTAGCAATTACAATCCATGTTGTGCCCAATACGATAATGGCTGGTAAGCAGTATTTGAGTATTTCTAACATAGTGCAGATGATTTGTCCTTGATAAGGTTGTTTTATTTTGGCGCAAAATTACGAAATATTTTGCATATATGCAAATATATTCGATTGGTAATTGATGAGCGCTATGCAGGGAATTTTGAATTTTGAATTTAGAATTTTGAATTCGACCGCTTTTCCCCATAGCAAACAGACGTCGCGTTCGGTAACGAGGTTGCATTGACCGATGACTTTGTCATCGTTGGGGCAACTCGTACCTCCGCTTCTCCCCAAAGCAAACAGATAAATCTTGGTTTGCTATGGGGTTGGGGTATGAGTGATGTGGGAGGAGTTATGAGTGATGGGGGGAGTTATGAAACCTTGAAAAAGCAAAGCAGTGAAACAACCATAAGGTGGTGAAACTTTGAAACTCTAAAATAGCCCTCGGGCACCAATCACCAATTCTCTCTGTAGGCACTATGTGCTGTCCACTAAACAGTAGCAATCCTTGGGTGTCCAAAATAAACGTTTGCTTTATTTTGGGAGAGCGGAGGTAGGAGTTGCTTTCAATGATAGAGCAGAGCGATATCATTCATGCAATCTCGTTACCGAACGCGGCGCGTCCTCTAAACTGAGCGCTTGCGCTTGCCAATCACCCATTACCCGTAGTAGCGCAAAAGAAAATCCCGCAGGGCAGCCCTACGGGATTGGAGATTATACATGTGTGGTGATTATTTTATCATATCGCAGCCCATGTATGGTTGCAATGCTGCAGGTATGCGGATGCCTTCTGGTGTTTGGTTGTTTTCCAACAAGGCAGCAACGATACGTGGCAAAGCCAATGCTGAGCCGTTGAGTGTGTGGCACAAAGTCACTTTCTTGTCTTCTGTACGACGATAGCGGCAGTGGAGACGGTTGGCTTGATAGGTATCGAAGTTTGAAGTAGAAGATACTTCCAACCAGCGGTGTTGTGCTTCGCTATATACTTCGAAGTCGTAGCATAGGGCTGCAGTGAAGGACATGTCGCCACCACTTAGGCGTAGAATGCGGTAGGGGAGTTCGAGTTTTTGTAGAAGACCCTCTACGTGCTCCAACATCTCTTTGTGGCTTGCGTCGGAGTGCTCGGGAGTATCAATGCGTACGATCTCTACTTTGCTGAACTCGTGCAAGCGGTTCAGACCGCGTACATCCTTGCCGTATGAACCTGCCTCACGGCGGAAGCATTGGGTATATGCGCAGTTCTTGATTGGGAGTTGTGCTTCTTCGATGATGACGTCGCGGTAGATGTTCGTTACAGGTACTTCTGCGGTAGGGATGAGGTAGAGGTCGTCCAATTGGCAGTGGTACATCTGTCCTTCTTTGTCAGGGAGTTGACCTGTGCCGTAACCGCTGGCTTGGTTGACAACGGTTGGTGGCATAATCTCAGTATATCCTGCTTTGTTGGCTTCTGCAAGGAAGAAGTTGATGAGTGCACGTTGTAGTTGTGCTCCTTTGCCAATATAGACAGGAAAACCAGCGCCGGAGATTTTTACGCCTAAGTCGAAATCGATGAGGTTGTATTTCTTTGCCAATTCCCAGTGAGGCAACTTATCGTTTTTAGCCAATGCTTCATCAGTTGCGGTGTCCCAATCGCGGATAGCGATGGTGCCATTCTGCTTGAGTGCATCTATCATGGGTTGGTTGTCCCAGTTGCCCATTTTCACTACAAGGTTGTCCTCTGCACTACCCCCTTCTGGTACGAGGTCGTATGGTACGTTAGGGATAGTGAGTAGGAGAGCGGTAAGTGCTTCTTCTGCTTTTGCCATCTCTTGTTCGTAACCAGGAATAGCTTGTTTGAGTGTGCCTGTTTGTGCTTTGGATGCTTCGGCCTCTTCTTTTTTGCCTTGAGCCATGAGGGCGCCGATAGACTTGGAGATTTTGTTCATCTCTGCAGAAGCGGCATCTTTCTTTTGTTGTGCGGCTTTGCGTTCAGTGTCAAGGGCGATGACTTGCTCTATGGTCTCTGTGGCGTTAGCAAAATGTTTCTTTTCCAAACCTGCAATGATAGCGGCTTTATTGTCGTATATTTGTTTGAGGGTTAACATCTTAATTTATAATTATGAATTGTGAATTAAGAATTAAAAACAAATTTCTCCTGCCAACTGCCGAAGCAATCGGTAGGAGAAATTAGGGTTGTTTTCTCTTGCCGAGATGCATAGTCCCTAAAAAGTTTACTTTTTTGGGTGCTGGTTACGCTTCTGCAATCGGTTTGATAGATACAAATGATTTGTTGTTACGTTTCTTTTGGAATGTAACGATACCATCTACCAAAGCGTAGAGAGTGTGATCACTACCCATACCGATGTGTTCGCCTGGGTTGTGTACGGTACCACGTTGGCGTACGATGATGTTACCTGCTTTAGCGAATTGTCCGCCCCAAATTTTAACGCCTAATCGTTTGCTTTCTGATTCACGGCCGTTCTTTGAACTACCGACACCTTTCTTATGTGCCATAATTTCTTTCCTTTCTGTTTTAGGGGTTTAACAATTAAGCCAATACGATTTCCTTAACGATAACGTTGGTCAAGTCTTGACGATGGCCGTTTAATTTTCTGTAACCTTTACGGCGTTTCTTGTGGAAAACCAAGATTTTCTCGCCGCGGCACTCGTTGTCGAGTACTTCGCAAATTACTTTCGCACCTGCTACAGTAGGAGTACCTACGGTAAAGGTTCCTTCGTTCTCTACAAACAGAACTTTGTCAAATTCAACCGTTGCACCTTTTTCGGTTTCCATGCGGTTGATGAACAGCTTCTTTCCAGCTTCCACTTTCATTTGCTGTCCCATCATGTCAACAATTGCGTACATGTTTCAAAATGGTTTTATTAGTTATATCGGTAGGGCGAGTGCCGAAGGTCATTGACGTTGCCATGAGATGCAGTGTGTGTAACACATGTTTGCAAGTCATCTATCCGTCTCGTTGGCTACTACTTATTGTGCACCAATGCCGAAAAATCGCGCAAAGGTACTACTTTTTTTTCAACCTGCCAAATAATTTTACTTTTTTTTTCTTGATATGGCATGATCGGAATTAAAATTGGTGATTGGTGATTGGTAATTGGTAATTGGTAATTACCTATATCGTAATTGTAATCTATCGTATATCTAACGTCTTTGTCTGCAAATAATCTGCACGAAGTGACGATGCTTCCCAACGCAGTGGTTTTTTATATCATTCACTTCCATACTACCACACTATCACCCAGAAAAATGTGTCGATATACTGGGCGGTCGTACCTACCCTGTACGGTACTACCCTATAGCCTTACGGCTGCGTGACCGCAAGGGTCGCGCCTTTCTATGCATTACGCTTAACCCTTAGAGTGGGGACTCTTCGGACGTAATGCTCGGAGTGCGGTCCGTCGCACTCCTTCACTTATATCTATCGTCTTTGTATCGTCTTTGTCTGCAAATAATCTGCACGAAGTTACGATATATTTACGGAATGTTTTTACATCAAAGAAAACATTTTTTTTTATTCTGCCAACGAGTAAAATTTGTATAATTCATAAAATAGTATTATCTTTGCCGAAATTTTTCGTGCGCGCGATACACAGGTGTGCGCAAATATTAGTTGTTAACATTTTAGTTTTGAAAATATGAAACGTTTTATATCTATTTGTTTTCTTGTTTTGTGTTGTGCATCTTGGTGCTTGGCGCAAGACAATGCTGAACCATCTTGGAAATTATTGACCAGTTCACTCGGTCTTCGTGCAGGAGATCAGATTGTTATAGCTGTAGCGGATGACTTGGCAGGTGCTACTACACACCGAGTGATGGGTGGGTATGTGAACAGAGATAAAGGTTACAAAGATGTAAATGTAACCTATAATTCCATGGATAGTGTGATAACTTGGAGTGAGGGGATGGATGTGACTCAACTAATATTGGTTGAAGATTCTATTCCAGGGGTTTTTTCGCTTTGTGATAGCGAAACAGAAGAATATTTGTGTGCTACACATGATAAACATACCCGTCTGCAGCCTATAGCTAAAGGTGATATAACCTCGGAGCATAATAACTTGTTTGATATTTGGATAGATGAGAATGGTTATGCTCAGATAACGGGGTATGGTGTGAAATCTAAGAATCAAATTTATTATTCAACATCGATTGATAAGTTTGTATGTGATGCTCCAGGTAATAGTGATAATCTGAATATCCGCATCTTTGCGCTTATAGATCCTAATCGAGCTGAGGCTGAAGGTGATAAGTTTATTTCAGATACCTTGACATTGGTGAAGTCTTTGGATGATTTGATGGTGGGTGATAATATCATTATAGCTGATGCAAATGAGGATTTTGCGGTAGGAGCGATGCACTTTTCGGAAGAATATGATAAATATGGTCGTATCAGAACAGGTTTTACGATGGAGGATGAGACCATCTATCAATATTCGCCTGCGATGCAGCTATTTACGGTAGCACAAGGTGCGACATCGGGTACGTATGCTTTTGTGGCAAACGAAGCATATATGTCGTCCAGTGAGTCTTTGCCACTCAATGGTACTTTGTCGGCGAATGAGTCGTGGACAGTATCAGTGAATGCTAATGGAGTAGCTACGTTGAGTTGTGGCGGTAGGTATGTACGTTATAATGGTACTGCCCAGCGCTTTCAATCGTCCACTACAAATGCTTCGGTTCGTATTTTCAAGCGAGTGAATAAATTGGTGAATGTGACATATATCGGTTTGGATGAATTGGTGGGATTGGGTAATAATATCATGCTGGTGGCTAAAGGTCAACCGCACCAAGTGCTTACCTTCACTTCCGACCCTTCTGGTTTTGGGAGAACCTTTATAGAGTGGAATACCAAGCGTGACGGATTGGGTCAGTCATACCAACCTGGAAGTACAATAACGACGGATAGGAGTTTGGTGCTTTATCCCATGTGGCAGTTGAATGTGTCGGCATCAACTATATTGCCCGCTCGTGAGGATTTGGTGCGTACCAGGGCATCTGTGCAGAATGGTGCTACTCTAACGATAGAAGAGATAGTAACCTTGCGTGCGTTGACTCTTAGAGGCGGTCGTACTTCAACGGGCGATTATAAGATGCCATCTTTGTATGTGGATGAAGAATATGATGGAGCATTAGAACTTATCAACAAGACTATATACTTTGACCTATCGGTAGATAAGGCGCATTATTATCCATTTGCGGTGCCGTTCCCAGTGGCAGTAAACAAAGTGGATTATGCTGATGAAACCTTAGCGAATGCTTCGGTATATGGTACGCATTATGTTATCAAGCGCTACGATGGTGCCAAGCGAGCAGAGAATGGAGGAAATAAAGATGCCAATTGGGTAAAAGTGGAAGAGACAGAAACACTTCAACCAGGTATTGGTTATATCATAACTGCAGTGCCTATCGGTGGCGAAGCGCTGATACGTTTCCCTATGACCCCAGAGCAACTTTGGTCAAGCGACGCTCAAATGGTGGATGTGACGGCACATACAGGTGCTGCTGCGGTAGAAGAGGTGCGCCACGCGGGTTGGAACTTCATTGCTAACCCATACCTGTGCACTTTCACAGGAAACACTAATTACCCCGATGCTTCGGGTATATTGGCAAATGGTGCGCTCACTTATGTAGATGGAGAGTGGGTAGTGACAGGTGAAGAGGTGCCTTATGTGACTATTCCTACGCCTGATTTTGCTCAGTATGAACAAAAAGTGTTGACTGAAGCAGAATTGTTGCCTGAATATCCGTTCTTTGTGCAAGTGGCAGAAACAGGAACACTCTCATTTGAGGTAGCAGGCAGACAGCAAAACATGCCGGCTTTGCGTGCAGCGAGCAAAGGTCCATTGCGCATGCCACTGACGATAAGTCAATCGACTCAATCGGACCGCACCACGTTGTTGGTATCAGACGATTATACTACTGCTTACGAGATAGGTAAAGACTTGGAGAAGATGTTCGGTTCGGCTGAGTATCTAACCTTGTATAGCTTAATGGCCAATCAAACACCGTTGGCGTTC
>JAGBCD010000022.1 GCA_017938155.1 Paludibacteraceae bacterium
AATGACTGCTACTATCCAAGCAGGTCCTTCAACAAGTCTTGAAGAGAACAACGTTCAAAATGATATTATCAAGTTCTATCAAAACGGACAAGTATATATCATGGTTAACGGTGTTGTTTACAACGTAATGGGACAAATGGTAAAGTAATCAGATAATACGGATATAAAAGAAGGAGGGACTCATGAGAATGAGTCCCTTTCTTTATGATACTGAACTTAGGATTGCAAACATGCATAGAGAATCACCTCTCTTTCATGCGGAGAACTGCTAATTACCATCTTTCTTCAATGATAGCGATTGCGTACCCTTTGTTTAGGTTGATAATAGAACGAGTAGCATATTGATTGGAATGCCTAAGTGGTGCCAATATATCACGAATATTCTCTTGAATGCCAGTACCAATACATTTGACCATTGCTTCTTTGAGGCACCAATGGGATATAAAACTGGCATTTGGATATGGAGCATTTTTTATTGTCTTTTGTTCTTCTTGGTTCATCGTACGTTCGATCAGTCCATCTCCTCGTGTGCGAATACTTTCGATATCAATGCCTATAGGGTGTTCGGACATAGCAACTGCAATACCTTGTTTGCAATGACTAATACTAAAATGCATGCCACCTTCTATATAGGGTTTCCCATATGGGTTGTATTGCCATTGTTCAAAGGCTATAATATTGGCCTCTGTATATGGATGATAACGCCACCAAAGCTCTTGCAACATAAGATAAGACTTGAGTGTAACATACTGTCCGAAAATATGGTTATAAGATAATGCTTTTGTACGTCTTTGTTCGCTAACCAATGGCAACATTAGAGCAACTTGAGCTGCTGTACATTCGGACATATTATCAAACACTTCGTAATGCATACACTTAAAATAATGGTACAAATGTACTACAAATAATTGAATCAAACAAATTAGTTAACCAGATATTGCATGGTTCGTAAAATTATACTACCTTTGCGCGAATATTTTAATGATACCATGATTATGAGACGGTCAGCCAATAGAATCTTCTCTAAATTAAAATCGCATAACATAAGAAACATTATTGAACCGATAAGTTTCCTATTAGTCTTTTTTCTTATTTTTGGTCTATTAGCACATCGTATGGGGCTAAGCAACATGCTGAATACCATCATGCAAACAGCCTACAAGCTCCTAATTGATACTGTTTTGTTTTTGATGGGAATAACGGTATTGAGTGGTGCTTTGGGTAAATTATTAGTGGAATTTGGAGTCGTGCGCATGCTTGAGAAATTACTTCGTCCATTCATTAAACCTATCTTTGGACTACCAGGTGTAGCTGCATTAGGAGCGATTATTACTTTTCTCAGTGACAATCCTGCAATCATTTCCTTGGCCAAAGATAAGCAGTTTGGGCAATATTTTCGTAAATACCAATTAGTATCGCTTACTAATTTTGGTACAGCATTTGGCATGGGGCTTATAGTGATTGTATTTATGATTTCACTTGGGTATGGGAAAGGAGCCATGGTCGGATTGTTGGGTGCTATTGCAGGGTGTGTCATTTCTACTCGTATAATGCAATATCTCACCTTGAGGATCTATCCAAATTTCAAAATTGAAAATGCATATCCAGAAGATATACATGAAGATACAAAAACTATTTCAAGTAAAGATAGCATCTTTATTCGCGCACTAAATGCTATCTTGGATGGTGGAAAAGTAGGAGTAGATTTGGGCCTTGCTATCATACCTGGTGTATTGGTGATTTCTACAGCAGTTATGATGATGACTTTTGGTCCTTCAGGAGATGATGGTAGTTATATTGGCGCAGCTTATGAAGGTGTACCTCTTCTCCCCTATTTAGCAGAAAAATTAGATTGGTTGTTTGAACTACTTTTTGGTTTCCGTCATCCAGAGTTGATAAGTTTTCCAATCACAGCATTAGGTGCTGTAGGAGCAGCGTTAGGTTTATTACCTGAATTTGGTACAAGAGGGATGCTTGACACCAATACAATAGCGGTATTTACTGCTATCGGAATGTGTTGGAGTGGATATTTGAGCACACATACCGCCATGCTTGATACATTAGGCTACCGTAAATTGACTGGAAAAGCAATTTTTGCACATACGATAGGTGGTTTATGTGCTGGAATATTTGCCCATCTATTATGTCTAATATTCTTTTGATAAGAATTTATGACAAATATTTTCATATTTCAAAAAAAAGTATTATTTTTGTCGGTTGAAATCGGATAAAGAAATTTAAGTATTAACTATTAAACATAAAATTTCCAAATGGACAACAAAAAACGTGTTTACACCTTCGGAAATGGACAAGCTGAAGGCAATGCCCAAATGAGAGAAATTTTGGGTGGAAAAGGCGCGAACCTCGCAGAAATGAATCTTGTGGGAGTACCAGTGCCTCCAGGTTTTACTATTATTACAGATGTATGTAACGAGTACTATAAACTTGGTCAAGAGAAGATAGTTGAAATTCTTGAACAAGAAGTAAAAGCAGCTGTCGCTCATATTGAGAGTTTGATGAATAACACATTTGGCGATCCAAAGAACCCACTTTTGGTAAGTGTTCGTTCAGGTGCTCGCGCATCCATGCCAGGTATGATGGATACAATTCTTAACCTTGGTTTGAATGATGAAGTAGCTGCAGGTCTTGTAGAAAAAACAGGTAATCCACACTTTGTATATGATAGTTATCGTCGTTTCGTACAAATGTATGGTGACGTTGTTCTTGGTATGAAACCTGTGAACAAAGAAGACATGGATCCATTTGAGGCTATCATTGAAGAAATCAAAGAGATTCGTGGTATAAAGTTGGATAAAGATTTGACTGTTGATGAACTCAAGTTACTTGTGGCTCGTTTCAAAACAGCTATCAAAGATCAAACAGGTCATGATTTCCCTACCAACCCAGTTGAACAACTATGGGGTGCTATATGTGCAGTATTCCGTTCATGGATGAATGAGCGCGCTATTCTCTATCGTAAGATGGAAGGTATTCCAGACGAATGGGGAACCGCAGTTACAGTACAATCGATGGTATTTGGTAACATGGGTGAAACATCAGCAACAGGTGTATGCTTTAGCCGTGATGCTGCAACAGGTGAAAATATCTTCAATGGTGAATATCTTGTGAATGCACAAGGTGAAGACGTTGTTGCTGGTATTCGTACTCCACAACAGATCACTATCGAAGGAAGTAGACGTTGGGCTGCATTACAAGGTATAGAAGAAGCAGAAAGAGCTGCTAAATATCCTTCTATGGAAGAGGCTATGCCTGCATTATACAACGAACTGAATAGCATTCAACAGAAACTTGAGAACCACTATAAAGATATGCAAGATATGGAGTTCACCGTACAAGAAGGTAAACTATGGTTCTTGCAAACTCGTAATGGTAAACGTACAGGTACCGCGATGGTTAAGATTGCTATGGACCTCGTCCATGAAGGTATGATAGACGAGAAGACTGCAATTATGCGTTGCGAACCTCAGAAGTTGGATGAACTACTCCACCCTGTATTTGACAAAACAGCTCTCAAACAAGCTAAAGTGATTACTCAAGGTCTTCCTGCAAGTCCTGGTGCTGCTTGTGGACAAATCGTATTCCATGCGGATGATGCTCAAGAATGGCACAATGATGGTCATAAAGTAATCATGGTACGTATTGAGACAAGTCCAGAAGATTTGGCAGGTATGTCAGCAGCAGAAGGTATCTTGACTGCACGTGGTGGTATGACTTCACACGCTGCTGTTGTAGCGCGTGGTATGGGTAAGTGCTGCGTTTCAGGTGCGGGTGCTATCATTGTTGACTACAAAGCTAAAACATTGACTATTGAGGGTGTTACATACAAAGAAGGTGACTATATCTCATTAAATGGTTCTACAGGACAAGTATATGCAGGACAAATTCCTACTAAGGCTGCAGAGTTGAGTGGTGATTTCAAAGAATTGATGGATCTCTGCGACAAATATACTCGTTTGCAAGTACGTACCAATGCAGATACCCCACATGATGCGCAAGTAGCAAGAGCATTTGGTGCTAAAGGTATTGGTTTGACTCGTACTGAGCATATGTTCTTCGAAGATAAGAAGATTGTTGCTATGCGTGAAATGATTCTTTCTAAGGACGCTGAAGGTCGTGAGAAAGCATTGGCGAAACTTTTACCATTCCAAAAAGCTGACTTCAAGGGAATCCTTGAGGCTATGGATGGTTGTCCTGTAAATATTCGTCTCCTTGATCCTCCATTACATGAGTTTGTTCCACATGATTTGGCAGGACAAGAGATCATGGCAAAAGAAATGGGTGTAAGCATCAAAGAGATTCAACAACGTGTTGCATCTTTGGCAGAAAACAATCCAATGTTAGGACATCGTGGTTGCCGTCTTGGTATTACTTTCCCAGAGATTACCGCTATGCAAACAAGAGCTATCTTGAGTGCAGCTTGCGAACTAAAGAAGGAAGGTAAAAAACCAATGCCAGAAATCATGGTTCCATTGATCGGTATTCTCCATGAGTTCCACCAACAAAAAGAAATCATTGAAGGTGTAGCTAAAGAAGTATTTGCAGAGTATGGAATAGAAGTAGAGTACGAAATAGGTACTATGATAGAAATTCCACGTGCTGCTCTAACAGCAGACCGCATTGCAACAGAAGCACAATACTTCTCATTCGGTACGAACGACCTAACACAAATGACCTTCGGTTATAGTCGTGATGATATTGCTTCATTCTTGCCTACCTACTTAGAAAAGAAGATTTTGAAAGTAGATCCATTCCAAGTACTTGACCAAAATGGTGTTGGACAATTGATCACAATGGCAGTAGAAAAAGGTCGTGCAGTTCGTCCAGGATTACGTACAGGTATTTGTGGTGAACATGGCGGTGAACCAAGTTCTGTGAAGTTCTGCGCTAAAGTTGGTATGAACTACGCATCATGCTCTCCATTCCGTGTTCCTATTGCACGTTTGGCTGCTGCACAAGCTGCTGTAGAAGAAAAGTAATAAACTTACATATAAAGAAGTGAGTCAACCTAAAAGTTGACTCACTTTTTTATAGACCAGTATAACTCTCTCTCTTAATAGATGTTCCTTTGGCATTCATTGATAGAGACTGAAAAGAAACACATAGCAACGAATAAACAAATTCTATAATGCCCAGTCTAAATACTGAGTGATTTGTAGAATTCAGTCACTGCTACAATACCTTTTTCCCACACCTCCAAATCCATATTCTCATTGGGAGAATGAATGGCATTGGACTCTAAGCCGAATCCCATTAGAATAGTTTTTACTCCTAAAATCTTTTCAAAATCAGAAATAATAGGAATACTACCTCCACGACGTGCAGCTATAGGACGCACTCCAAATGCTTTGGTAAATCCTATTTCTGCAGCTTTGTAAGCAGGTAAATCAATAGGACAAACATATCCTTGTCCCCCATGCATAGGAGTAACTTTGACACGTACTCCCTTAGGTGCAATTGATTGGATATATGATGCAAACATCTCACTGATTTTTTCATGGTCTTGGTTAGCCACCAAACGACAACTTACTTTGGCATAAGCTTTGGAAGGTAGAACTGTTTTACTTCCTTCTCCAATATAACCTCCCCATATACCACAAACATCAAACGATGGACGACAAGAGTTGCGTTCCAATGTACTATAGCCTACTTCCCCCCACTCTGCATCAATATCAATGGATTGGTTGTAGTTCTGTTGTGAAAAAGGAATACTTGCTATCATTTGGCGCTCTTCATCGGATAGAGGCAATACATCATCGTAGAAATGAGGAATAGTAATGCGTCCATTTTGATCCACTACTTGTGATAACATTTCACATAAAGCATTTATAGGGTTCTTGACAGCTCCACCAAAGTGACCACTATGCAAATCTCGATTCGGCCCCGTAACTTCTATCTCCCAATATGCTAACCCCCGTAAACCGGTTGTGATGGAAGGGGTTGACTTGCCTATCATTGATGTGTCGCTTACTAAGATGATATCCGAACGTAATAAGTCTTTATGTTGCATGATGAAGGGAGTAAGGTTTGGACTACCAATCTCTTCCTCTCCCTCAAAGATAAATTTAACATTGCATTTCATCAAGCCTTCTTTGACAAGGTATTCAAAAGCCTTGACTTGTATCATGGCTTGTCCCTTATCATCATCTGCTCCACGTGCATATAAGCGTCCATCACGAATATCTGGTTCCCATGGATTTGAATGCCACAAATCTATAGGTTCTACAGGCATAACATCATAATGAGAATAAACCAAGACGGTAGGAGTATTGGTATCCGCATTAGGATAGTTGTATTCGGCATAAACAAAAGGATTTCCCTCACTTAACATCACTTCTGCATGCATTACTCCAGATGATAATAATAATTCTTTCCATCGATGAGCACAACGATGCATATCTTCTCGATGTTCCTCTTGACAACTAACAGAAGGGATACGTATTAGACTCGCCCATTCGTCCATAAAACGAGCACGATGCTGCGCAATGTATTCATAAATGTCCATGACTATATAGATTTAATGATAAAACAAACGTGTATATCTGATGCAAAGATAGTTTATTTTTATCGGATATGCAAATTATCAATGGGAAGAGAAGAATATATTTTTTTCACTAATGTCAACTAAAAACAAGGAACGTTAATATAAAACAAAAATTATTAAAAAATAATCGAATTTTTACACTCGTGATATTTTTTGAAAAATAAATTACTTAAAAATCGTTTTGGCATATAATTTGATTATCTACCTATACAGGACTTCATTGGAAGGAATCTATAATGAGAGATTTGCCATTAAGTCTAAACCTAACTTAAAATTTTATTATTATGTTACCATCTATTAAACGGGTTGACCAAGATTGGTTACCAACCATTTTCAACGATTTTTTTAATCACGGATTGTTCCCCACACATTTCAACTCCCTTACTTCTCCTGCCATCAACATCAAAGAATCAGACAAGATGTTTGAAATTGATATGGCAGTTCCTGGTATGACGAAAGATGACTTTAAGGTACAAGTAACAGAACACAACTTACTGCACATTTCTGTTCAGAAAAAAGATGAGAAGCAAGATGAAGAGCAAACATGTAAATATCTTCGTAAAGATTTTAGTTACATGAAGTTTGAACAAACATTATCTTTACCAGAAAATGTGGATGTAAATACTATCAAGGCAAAAGTATGCTATGGTGTATTGCATATTCAAATCCCTAAGATAGCAAACGTATCAAAAGAAGTGAAGGCAATAGAAATACAATAATATCCATCCTCGCATGACATGAGGATAGAGATGAGTAAAGAGTACTTTTTTCGGGGCTGTATGAGGAATACAGCCCTTTTTAAGTTGATATGTTTAGTCAAATAATTACATTAGGTGTGTGAAGTTTGATAAAAATTTATTACCTTTGCAGCATGGATACATTGCTTGGAAAAAATCTTGAAGAATTGCAACAAATCTCGCTTGCATTAGGTTTGCCTAAGTTTACAGGCAAACAACTTGCAGAGTGGTTGTATGTACGTCGTGTAACGTCTTTTGATGAAATGACAAATATATCACAAAAAGGACGTGATTTGCTTGGTGCACACTATTCTATTGGCCGTCATAAACCAGCGGCAGAAGCAATATCCAAAGATGGTACAAAGAAGTACCTATTTTCCATCCATCCAGTATCTTCATCCACTCCTCAATATATTGAGTCAGTTTTTATTCCAGAGGAAGATAGAGCCACTTTATGCGTAAGTACACAAGCCGGCTGCAAAATGGGGTGTAAATTTTGCATGACAGGGACATTAGGTTTTCATGGTCATTTATCCACTTCAGACATTTTGAACCAAATATTTTCTATTCCTGATGCTCACAAATTGACAAATATCGTATATATGGGTGAAGGTGAACCTATGGATAATTATGAACATGTCATGAAATCGCTACGCGTTATGACAAGTACATGGGGATGTGGTTGGTCACCTAAACGTATCACCGTATCATCCGTTGGCATAACGCCTAAACTGAAGTATTATATTGAGGAATGTGAATGTCATTTAGCCATCTCTCTACATAATCCGTTTAGTATAGAACGAAAAGAAATTATGCCTATTGAAAAAATGTATAATCTACCACAACTCATCTCAATGCTTAAGCAGTATGATTGGCAACATCAAAGACGTTTGACGTTTGAATATATATGCTGGGAGGGAGTGAATGATACACCTAAGCATGCTAATGAGTTGCTACGTTTATTAAAAGGACTTGAGTGTCGAATCAATCTTATTCGGTTTCATGCTTCACCTACCCCAACAACCAACGAACAAAACTCTATAACCCATTATTCTTCCAATGAGCAACAGATGGAATGGTTTCGAGATTACCTAAGTTCTAAAGGTATTTCAACTACTATACGTAAGAGTCGTGGTGAAGATATTTTGGCAGCATGCGGAATGTTGGTCAATTCACTGCGTGAATGAAACCAGATATGATAAATAATAAGAGGAACTGATGCATTCAGTTCCTCTTTATTATCACTTTACTTATCTTGCGTCTTGGTTGCAATAGAGGTTACTGTTACATCCATATGGGGATATGCAAAGGTGTAACCATGTTTGGGAAGTTCTGTATAAAAAAGTTTGTTGAAGTCGAAATATACATCCCAATAATCTTTAGACTTAACCCATGCACGAACTACAAATGAGATATTGTTATCATTTAGTGAAGACAATGCTATAAATGGGTCTGGTATAGCCATACCAGACGTATCAACAGCTATAGGAGAGGCATTTTGTGGCCGTTGATGTTGTGAAGTCAAAATTCTATTATCAGATAATATCAATTCTCTTAACAAATCCATACACCCTTGCGCATCCACTCCATAATCAACGCTGATAGTCCAATCCACTCTACGTAATACTTGCGCAGATACGTTCTCTATTGTACCATTGAATAATGCTCCATTGGGCAATATAATAACCCTATTATCTACAGTTAAAATACGGGTTGTGACAATGGATACCTCCATCACTGTTCCACTAACTCCTTGTGCAATAATAAAGTCACCAGCCTTGAATGGTCGAAAAACCAAAAGCATGATTCCTCCAGCAAAATTTTGTACTGTGCCGGATAATGCCATACCGATGGCCATACCACCCGCAGTTAGAAGAGCTGCGAATGAGGTTGTATCTAATTCCAACGTGCCTATAAGCACTAAAATTAACAACACAGTTAATGTGATGCTCGTAAACGAAGAGACAAAAGAAGCCAATGTTCGTTCGGTTTTTCGACGTTCGAATATTTTTTCTAACATACGACGAACACGACGAATGATCCACGCTCCAATGAAATAAACTACAATAGCAATGAGAACCTTAATGCCGAATTGAATGGCATTATCTATGAACTTCTCAAGCACTATTGATGGATCTTCTTGAAGCTGATGTACCAATTGTTCTGTAACTTGCTTGATAGAATCAGGTGGTAAGATTTTAGGTGCATTGACTGCAATATCACTATTTAGTAAATACATGATGAATATTATTTGATTAACGTAAACGGTCGGCAGCACGTACTAATGCCTCATCCTTTAGTATCTTACGTGTCGCCATCATCAACAAAACAACATTAACCAAGTGCAATGACGTCCACACATTGAGATGATAACTTGCATTCTCCAAATATAGATGCTCTAACGTTTCATATCCATGCACAATGTAATAGATATACAAAGCCAACAATGCATAGTATCCTAAGCATAATATAACATTCACAATATTCAATCGTGCTTGAAGTAAGCGACGTTTGTATAGAAAAATATTGATAAATGCCAACAAAGGAATACATACAGATATAATAGCTAATGGTATTTTATCAAATGCATTGAGGTCATGCAAACCACCTTCTAAATCTATAGGTAAAAACTGTACTGGTGGGAATATGCATAGGAGGATGCCTAATATAGTTACCAACAATAGGTATAATGTTTGAATTCTTTGTATCATAGTAACGTGTTTTATATCATTTTACTTCTTATTAAACGAGTTGGCAAATGCCATCTATCAGTTGATAGTGCTCACCAGTTGCTGGGCAAATAGCAGTTCCTGTAGCATCAAACTGCAACTTCTCACCATGACGTGAAACCCAACCAATACGCCTTGCTGGATTACCAACCATAAGCGCAAATGCAGGTACATCTTTTGTGACCACCGAACCTGCACCTATCAAACTATATTCCCCTATTGTATGTCCACAAACTACTGTTGCATTGGCTCCGATAGAAGCTCCTTTGCAAATGATGGTCGTCTTGTATTCGTCTTTGCGTGATACAGCGGAACGGGGATTAATAACATTGGTAAACACCATACTTGGTCCCAAGAAGACATCATCTTCACATCGCACACCTGTATAAACAGACACATTGTTTTGAACCTTGCAGTTACGTCCCAGAACTACATCGGGTGAGACGACTACGTTTTGACCAATATTACAGTCTTCCCCTATAGTACATCCTTTCATGATATGGCTAAAATGCCAAATTTTGGTACCTTTGCCTATTTGACAACCTTCGTCAACATAAGACGACTCATGTACGAAATAATCAAGCCCTTCTTTGGGTGAGAAATTTTTCATATTATTGCTGAGTTAAATCTTTTATTAGTATATTATGTGTTGTTCTACTCAATACTATGCCATACCCATTTTCTATGTTGCTATAAACAGCAACAGGTTCTTCAATGCCCAACATATCTGAAAATAGAGCTCCTATATCCATTGCATCACTGTTGTCGTTATTTAAGCCCATATAAGCTCGCATGGATTTCATGTATAGGATGCTATTAGGACTTTGTGCTTCAAAGGTGAACATACACGAATCCATTGTATAAGTATAGTAGCGCGTTTCTGTTGCTCCAGAGGACAATTTTATAGTCGTTGTATCGTTTTGGAGTTCGATCGGTAAAATAATCTCTATATTCTTTGCTGATAAGTAATCTGTGTTAAAACTCAAAGTCCGCCCACAAAACATGCCTTCCTCATAAGTATTATCCACTGTGTTAAATATTTTATTCTTGGACTGAATCATCTGTACATATGTATGCGTATTATGAATGGTATCACATGAGATTAAGTAACCATTGAAATTCTTTTTCGTTACAATCCTTGTTTCGGTGATATAGGTAGTACACTGCATAAGGATTTGTAATTCTGGCATGGAATGAGCATCTGGAAAATCAAATACAAAACGGCATTGATTGTGTTGGGAATCCCAAATAGCTGATTTGATTTCTGCCTCAAATTTTGGAGTGATCCATTCTTTTGCTATTGCAATTCCCAATTCAGGGTGGCTAATTATAAGACGGATGGTATCATTTGCTTGAAGCGGATGAGAAAGATATAGTTTGTGCTCGTTCCCATTTGTTACATCTCGGAGTACCTGTAGTGAATCGATGAATGTGGATGCGATATCTATCGTTACATTATCCAGTGTATTGGAAGTGTTGTTCATAGATTCCAAAAAGAAATAAGAGCGTTCAACCATGCATACGATAGAGTCTGCACCTGCGCTCAACAATGCCTGAACAACCAATTTAGGTTCTTCATATTCACCATGATAAGATATTGGGCGCTCACATGCTGTCAGCACAGATAATAATATGACTAAGCTATATAAGAATCGTTTCATCGTTATCAAAATTTGAAAGTATAACTCAAACTGGGTATGATTGGGAATAAGCTTAACTTATATAAACTATTGCCTCTTGGATATACCAAAAACGGATTGAAATTGCAATATGCATTATAGACAGACAGGTTGAGTATATGTTCCCAGTCTGCATGTTTTTTATCATTGAGATACCATGTGGAACCGATGTCTAAACGATGATAGTCTGGCATTTTGTAATTATTACGCTCGGATACATAATATACCATTGTTGGAATTTTATTTTGACGATAAATCCAATCGTTATATTTCTGTAACCCGATTGTTCCTCTTGTTCCTGTTCCGTAAACAAATGTTGCCGCCAATTCCCATTTTTTTGTTACTCGGTATTGTAGTGTAACGCTCAAATCGTGCTCACGATCATACTTTGCATGGAATGGTTTACCAAAATTGATTTCTTGTCCTGGTCTGTTAAATTGGCGCATGGTACGACTCCATGTATATCCAACCCACCCTGTTACAGGTCCCACCTTGCGTTGCGCCAAAAATTGTACGCCATAACTCCAACCATCGCCAACACATACTTGTTGTTGCCAATTCTGTCCGTTCATGTAAGAAGCACCATCCTTATACTCAAGCAAATTGTGCATTTTTTTGTAATACCCTTCTACTGATAATTCAACTTGATTGCACACATTGTATGTTATTCCTGTCGCTACTTGCATAGAACGCATAGGTGGGATGTCCTTTGTCACGGGGACCCACAAATCGGTAGGTAAAGAAAGAGAGCTATTGGAGAGTAGGTGTACATATTGCGACATGTATGCATAACTCATCTTGATTGCCACATCTTTATGCGGTAAGAAACGCAGTCCTAAACGTGGTTCTATAGAAGGATAAGTACGTCCATTTGTGTGATAGAGCCCTGCATGCAAACCGATATTCATCTTAAACCATGAACATGGTGTATAGGTATCCTCAATGTAGAGAATTGCTTCATGTGTATGATGGGTGCCACCAATTGAGAAAGCAGTATCCATTTGCATTTCAGTTGTATCGTTTGTTAGATAGGCTACTCTACCTACTTGTGGGCGAAACATATGATAGGTATAACTGCCACCAAAATGCACTTCATGTTGTGGATTGGGACGCCACTCAAAATTGGTCTGTGCCATTGCATCCATAATATAGGAGTCATAGTTTACTCCCATTTCATATCCAAACTTTTCGCCCTGATATTCCAATTCCTCTACAGAGGTCAATCCTAATTTATACTTATAACGTGTAAAACTAAATTGCGTTGTATTGTATAGGCGGCCGTTGAAGCGGTGCTCATAATTAACTGCCGCAAATAAATTCCCCCAATTGTAACGCATTTTCATATACGTCTTTTCATTCTCCGAGTTCAAATCATATTGATAACGCATCCGAGCATACATAACATCGTCACCCGTATAAAAAGATGCACTCAACTTGTCGTTTTCAGAAAATGTGTGGGACAATTTCGCATTCACATCATAAAAGTAATACCCTCCAGTAGTAACTCCATCTCCCTGACTTGCACTGACAGCAGCCATTATCGGTGCAATAAATAAATCGTACAATGTGCGGCGAGCAGATATATTGAATGTCGTTTTTGCTTTTACCACCTCATTGTTGCGATATCTCTTCCATTCATCTTTTGTCCAATAGAGTGGTCCTTCAACACTAAACTTAGTGGATATGAGGCCTATGGTCAAGTTACCATGATGTTTGTAAGCATCCCCATCTTTTTGACGTACATCCACAATAGAAGACAAGCGCCCACCATATCGAGCGGGAAAATTGCCTTCGTATAGTGTAACATTTTTGATAGCATCTGCATTGAAAACAGAGAAGAAGCCCATCATGTGATTGACCGAGTAAAGAGGCACTCCATCCAAAAGTATTAAATTCTGGTCTGGTCCTCCACCTCGTACATATAATCCTGCAGCACCTTCTGAACCTGATTGAACTCCAGGTAAGAGTTGTATAGCTTTGATTACATCTACCTCACCACCAATTGCAGGGATTCCTTTAATTTGCGCTATTGGAACTTCTACCGCAGACATTTGTACCGATTGTACCCCTGATACGGATTGTCTTCCTTCTACTACCAACTCGTCCAACACGTTGGTAGAAACCAATGCTATCTCAATGAGCGTATCTTTTTGCAATCGAAACGATTTTTGTACGATAGGTTCATAACCAACATAACTGGCGGTCAGTTGCACTGAATCCGAAGGAATAGTTAAGGAATAGAAACCGTTTACATTGGTTACGGTTCCTATTCCAGAATGCGTATCAACCAATGACGCTCCTATCAACCGTTCACCCGTTTGTGCATCAATAACATAACCACTGATACTATATGTTTGCGCACAAACGAAGAATGGTGTGAATAGAAAAATGAAAACTATAATTCGCTTCATTTGTATGGAATTGAAACTTATTGTCAAACATTTTTCGGCATTAGAAGAAAATCCTGAAGATATCATTTCCGTTTGCCAATATTAGTAGCGCTAACAACAACCACCAACCTATCGTATTGGCTATCTCCAAAAATTTGTCACTTGGTTGCTTACCTGTGATCATCTCTACCAATAAGAATAATATATATCCTCCGTCCAATGCAGGAATTGGTAAGAAATTCATGAAGGCTAATATGAGTGACAAAATAGCTGTGATGTGCCAAAATGAGAACCAATTCCAGGTCTGAGGAAACATATTTCCTATTGCAGCAAAACCACCCAATGATTGCACTCCTTCTTTGGAGAAGACGAGTCTAAACTGTTTCACATAACTAACCAAGAAATCCCATCCATAAGCGATACCTGCAGGAATGGATTCCCAGAAAGTATAAGAAGTGTGTTCTAATGTTAAATAGTGTAATTTGGAATAGGCAAACACTCCTAATTTGCCTTGATCACCTATAAACGCATAGGTTGACATTAGGCTATCACCACGATAGTAATTGATTTGTACGGTGTCACACAAATGTTGTTTGAGTTCATTTTGCACATCATAAAATGCTGGTGTTGCATTGCCAGCAATGCTTACGATGTGGTCGTCTTTTTGCAAACCACACAATGCAGCCGGACTCATTGGAGGAACGGAGTCTATGATGAATGGAATAAACTCACTTATCAATACATAAGGTGCACGCACATAGTTTTCGTCATCTCGAGATTTTTCGCGTTCTATCTTGTCATGTTTTTGCTGTAATGCCAAATAGCGATTGCCTAAATCTTGAGACATCTTCAATGCGATGGTATCTTGACCACGCAAAACAACGATATCTTGTTTTCCTTCAATAATGATAGACTGCACAATAGATGAAAGGTCTTGAGGTATTTGCCCATCAATAGTTAATATGTTGTCATGTTGTTCAAACCCCTCATTCAATAAAAACTCAGAGAAATACAATCCATCTTTCAAATTGTGTATAGGCATCTTATCAGATCCCCATGTATATAATAAGGCAGAGAAGATAATCATTGCAGCAATAAAGTTTACCAATACGCCACCTATAATGATACACATGCGTTGCCATACATTCTTTGAACGGAATTCCCATGGTTGAGGTTCAGAAGGTAAATCAGACATTGATTTTGTTTCATCAACCATTCCTGAAATAGAACAATATCCTCCAAAAGGAACCCATCCTAATCCCCACTCCGTATTGTCTGGATAGCGACGCCAATCGTTTTCGTCCAATGCTTGTAGTTCATCTGGTGTCATAGGACGATACATAACTTGCCCTTTGGCATCTTTCATTTCTTGTCCCATAGCATCCTTCATAATAACTGTAGCGCTTGGCACGTTGTCTGCAAAAAACTTAACTTGCCATTTGCCATTAATCTTTTTGGCACGTATGATGGATTTTTTTGGGTTGAAGAACATGTAAAATTTTTCAACACGTGTATTGAACAATCGTGCGAACAAATAGTGCCCTAATTCATGAATAACAACTAAAAAACTGAGGGCTAAAATCAACTGAATTGCTTGAATCATTTTTCAAATTTATTTTTATACCTTATTTAATCATAGACTGAGCGATGCGACGAGCTTCTAAATCGCTTTGTACGTAATCTTCGTATTGTGGGTGCTCCACAAATGTAGCACAATCCATTGTCTTAGAAATGATGTGTGACATTTCCAAGAAACCACATTTGTTTTCTCTAAATGCTAAGTTTGCCACTTCATTTGCTGCATTTAAAATACAAGGCATATTACCTCCTCTCCTACTGGCTTGGTATGCCATCAACAAGTTAGGGAAACGTTCCATATCAGGTTTTTCGAAATGTAGCATCCCTACTTGAGATAAGTCTAAACGAGGTTGTTTGCTATAAATACGTTCAGGAAATGACAATGCATATTGAATGGGGAGATGCATATCAGGAATACCTAACTGAGCTTTCACACTGCCATCAATATACTGAATGGCTGAGTGAACAATACTTTCAGGGTGTATCAATACATCAATGTGATCAACATCTATATCAAACAGCCATTTGGCTTCAATAACTTCAAATCCTTTATTCATCATGCTGGCAGAGTCAATTGTAATCTTGGCTCCCATTTCCCAATTAGGATGTCTCAATGCTTGAGCAGCAGTAGCATGAAGAATTTCCTCTTTTGAACAGCGTAAAAAAGGTCCTCCACTTGCAGTCAAAATCAATTTCTCTATGCTATTGGATGATTCTCCTACCAGACTTTGGAAAATAGCAGAATGTTCGCTATCCACTGGTAAGATGGCAGCATGATGTTTCGCTGCGAGTGAAACAATCAAATCTCCAGCAACCACCAATGTCTCTTTGTTGGCCAAAGCAATTGTCTTGCCAGCTTTGATAGCTGCAATAGTAGGCTTGAGCCCTGCATATCCAACCATTGCTGCAACAACAATATCAATGCTATCAAAGGTAACTAAGTCAACTATAGATTCCGCTCCGCACCACACTTTGATATCTAAATCTGCCAATGCTTCTCGTAATGTGTCATACAAAGATTCATCAGCTATGCATACAACTTCTGGATGAAATTGGCGTGCTTGAGAAATCAAGAGCGATACATTACGATAACCAGTAATTGCATACAACTCAAAACGCTCTGGGTTAGACTGAATGATATCCAACGTTTGTGTTCCAATAGAACCTGTTGAACCTAATACTGCTACTTTCTTCATATCAAAACGCAATTATATCTTCAGGGTTCAAACTATTGCCATTTTGCCATAATTCAAAATATAGAGGTTTATCTTTGGCAATAAGTCCAATCGTTTCACCAGCTTGCACTGTAGTTCCTATACCTTTGGTTACTTTGCCTAAATGTTTATACACCGATACGTAATTTAAATGTTGAATCAGCACTGTATAAGTATTATTTATCTCCAGATCAATCATGATAACACTTCCTGCAAGTACGGATGCTACGTTTTCATTTGCTACAGTTTGTAAAGAAATACCATACTTTCCTTGATTAGGAGCATAGGTATCAATTACTACCCCATGCGCTGGTCTAAAGAAAGTATAGGTTATCTCATTGGGTTGTATATCAAACAATGCCAAATTGTCTTTTTCTTTTGATTCATACTGTGCAATAAACTCTTGCGTAGCTTCACTTTTGGCAAGCAACAACTCTTCTCGTGCAAGAATTTGCATCGAATCCAAACTAATCACTGTATCTGATTGAACCTCACCTGCCATTACTTGTTTGATAACATCAAGATAATTCATTTGCAACTGCATAGAAGTTTCCAGAGAGTCCAATCGAGCTGATTCAATAATCAAACCCTGACGTATATTTTCTGAATATCCAGGTAAAACGTTACGAATAGGTGTATAAATTATCACCAACGAAAAGAGAGCAATCGTTAGTAGAAAAAGTAGCGTAACAATGGTAAAAGCTCCTAAGCCGCTCAAACGGATATGCCAACACTCATGCAAAGTGTCTTCTCTTAAGATACTCAAACGATACTTGAAACGTATTCTTTTCCACAAACTATCTTTCTTTTCGTCAGCCATAACTATATAATCAAAAGGGTTTCTATTTTATGATTGTGCAACCAGTGCAAGGTTTCATTTGTTTGAAAAAGTCGTTACCTTTGTCATCCACCAATATGAATGCAGGGAAATCAACTACTTCTATTTTCCAAATGGCTTCCATACCCAATTCAGGATATTCAACACATTCGATAGACTTGATATTGTTTTGTGCCAAGATGGCTGCAGGTCCACCGATAGAGCCCAAGTAGAATCCGCCATGTTTTTGACATGCGTTGGTTACATCTATCGAACGGTTGCCTTTAGCAAGCATAATCAAGCTACCTCCATTTGCTTGGAATTCATCCACATATGGATCCATACGTCCTGCTGTGGTCGGTCCCATACTGCCACATGCCATTCCCGCAGGTGTTTTTGCAGGGCCAGCATAGTATATTGGATGGTTCTTGAGATATTCAGGCATTGCTTCACCTGCATCCAGACGTGCTTTAATCTTAGCATGAGCTATATCACGACCTACAATAATTGTACCATTCAGACTCAATCGAGTACCTATTGGATATTTGGTCAATATCTTACATACTTCTGTCATTGGTTGATTCAAATCAATACAAACAGCATCTCCCTCACCAGCCTCACGTAAATGTTCAGGAATCAAACTTGCAGGATTGCTATCCATTTTTTCAATCCAAATACCGTCTTTATTGATTTTACATTTGATGTTACGATCTGCAGAACAGCTTACTCCTAATCCTATAGGACAACTTGCTCCATGACGTGGCAGACGTACTACACGAATATCATGTGCCATGTATTTACCACCAAACTGCGCACCCAAACCTATCTTGTAGGCCTCTTGCAACAAACGTTCTTCCAATTCTATATCACGGAAAGCACGTCCTGCAGCATTACCTGAAGTAGGCAAAGCATCATAGTAATGAGTAGATGCAAGTTTAACGGTCAACAAGTTTTTCTCAGCAGATGTGCCACCTATCACGATTGCAATATGATAAGGAGGGCATGCTGCTGTTCCTAAACTTTTCATTTTTTCAACCAAGAAAGGAATCAATGTTCCTTCATTTTGGATACGAGCCTTGGTTTCTTGATACAAATAGGTTTTATTGGCAGATCCTCCACCCTTGGTTACACATAGGAAATGGTATTCCATACCTTCTGTCGCTTCAATATCTATTTGAGCAGGTAGGTTGCATTTTGTATTTACTTCCTCATACATAGTCAAAGGTGCATTTTGACTATAACGCAGATTTTCTTCGGTGTAAGTCTTGTAAACACCCAAAGACAATGCTTCTTCATCGCAATATCCAGTCCATACTTGTTGACCTTTTTCTCCATGAATAATAGCAGTTCCAGTATCCTGACATAATGGCAATTTACCTTTGGCAGCAACCTCTGCGTTACGCAAGAAAGTTAATGCAACATATTTGTCGTTATCACTCGCTTCAGGATCATTCAAAATCTTGGCTACTTGCTCGTTATGTGAGCGACGAAGTAGAAAACTAACATCTCTAAATGCAGCATTCGCCATCTTTGTCAAACCTTCTTTTTCTACTTTCAAAATAGGATGACCCTCAAAATCTCCTACGGACACATGGTCTTTAGTTAACAAATAGTACTCAGTCTCGTCCTTGCCAAGCTGAAACATTGGTTCATAATGAAAATCCATAATATCAAAAATTTAATGTGAATAAACATTCTAAGTCAATATAGAGCGCAAAATTATAAAATAAATTTGATTTTTGCAATCAAATAAATGTTTTTTCATAAAAAACACATTTAAATAGACTTATCGTTTTCAATGTTAATGAGTATCATAATGAAAAATCACTCAGAGATTTAACACAAGTTTTATAAAAAAAAAACAAGCGCAGTAAGATAATTTTACTTATAACACAAATTTGGCAATTTCACCTATTTGTAGTATCTTTGCGAATTATTAGTTACAAAAGATTTTTATAAAGTATGAAAAGGAACAACAATATACTTGTGGTTGTATTTGTCTTTTTGTTTTTTTCAACGACTATTATTAAGGCAAGTACTCTTCAAAGTGATGATTATATTTCATTGCATCCATTAGATACAAACAAACTGCCAGAGATCATTGAAAAACATCCTAAAAACAACACGATCAAAAGGATGTTAAACAAACCTTCTATGTGGAAACACATTAAGCATTATCTAAATCGTAATCATTTCTCTGACAAGTCAATAGGCAAATTGTTTAAACTATTGGAACGTAATACCAAAAAACAAATTGTCAAGATACGTTGTACTTATCCTACATCAATCAATGGAAACGATACCCTATGGGTTTCGGGTAAAATTATCTTGCCTATCAATCGCACATTGAAAGGTATAATTTTAGCGAATCATTACACCATAACATCCAATCAAGAAGCACCTTCCAATACCACAAATTTTGAAGAAGTTTTTGCATTGAAAGGATATGCTGTATTGATGCCTGATTATATCGGTTATGGCACCACCGCGTCTCTTGCCCATCCATACCTGCATTGGCAAAGTTCAGCTCAAACGACTATTGATTTATTATTACATGCCACTCAACTTCTTGATTATTACGAATATCAATATCAAAACAATCTCATCATTTTTGGTTATTCACAAGGAGCTGCAGTAGCATTAGGGGTAACCAAATTGTTGGAACAAAATTCACTTCCTTACACAATAGACCAACTGTATGCAGGTGCTGGTCCATATGATGTAGCTGGCACATACGATTATAGTGTTCAGGTAGATAGTATTGGCATTCCTACTGCCATTCCTATGATAGTAATGGGTATGAGCGAAGCATATGGGTTGGGATTAAAAAAACAAGACTTTCTTCAAGAACCATTACTCAGTAACTTTGACAACTGGATTACGTCTAAAACATACACTCTCAATGAGATACAATCATTTTTTTCGAGCAACAGATTGTCTGATTTGATGACGCCACAAGCTTTGGATAAAACGTGTCCAGAAACGGCAAAATTGTACAAAGCAATGCTAAATAGTTCACTGATTGATTATGTCCCAAAATGTCCTGCGTATTTTTTTCACAGTATTGAGGATGATATGGTTCCAATCATCAACACGAGACATTTGCAACAACATATTCACTCAATAACAGATACAACAACTATCCACGAACAATCTAAAATTGAATTTCACACCCCCTCTGCAGGTTCTCATATGTCAGCATGTATTGATTTTGTTTCACAAGTCTATATTAAACTCTGATTATAAAAAAAAACTTTGCTCTTGCATATGTACAAAAAATATACTACCTTTGCGGGCTGAAATTGGATTATGGAAACGAGTATCTTTACACCAGCTGAAGAGATGATGATAGAGCGTGAGTTTAATGCGCTCTTGGATGATTATGCCAACACCGTGCATCGCCAGAAAATAGAAATCATCACGAAAGCTTTTCAATTTGCAAATCAAGCACACAAAGGCGTTAGACGACTTAGTGGTGAGCCCTATATCATGCATCCATTGGCAGTTGCAAGGATTGTGGTGAAAGAAATAGGTTTGGGTAGCACAAGCATTTGTGCTGCATTGCTGCACGATGTGGTAGAAGATACTGAATATTCCGTAGAGGACATTGCACATCAGTTTAATCCCAAGATTGCAAAGATCGTGGAGGGTTTGACCAAGATTAGTGGTGGTGTTTTTGGAAACAAAGCTAGTAAGCAAGCAGAGAACTTCCGCAAGTTGTTGTTGACTATGTCAGAGGATATCCGTGTGATACTCATCAAAATTGCTGATAGGTTACACAATATGCGAACTCTCTCTGCACAATCTGCGGAGAAACAGCGAAAGATAGCTAACGAGACCCAATACATCTATGCTCCTTTGGCAAATAGATTGGGGCTTTTTCCTATCAAATCTGAACTGGAGAACTTAAGTTTTAAATATGAATTTCCTGAAAAGTACAAGGAAATTGAGGCTAAGTTGGCAGAAGTCAAAGAGCGTGAGTTGGCAAACTTTGATCAGTTTGTGATTCCGATTCAAATGAAGATGCGTGAGTTAGGGTATCGTTTTACTATCACAGCTCGACTGAAATCGGTATATTCTATTTGGCGTAAGATGCAAGCCAAGCATATTCCTTTTGAGGATGTGTATGATTTGCAGGCAGTACGTATTATTTTTCATCCGAATGATGCCACTTCTGAGAAAGATCAATGTTGGACTATCTATTGTGCTATTACAGAAATTTATAGCCCCCACCCCGAGCGTATTCGAGATTGGATTAGTACGCCAAAGATGAATGGATATGAAGCTTTGCATGTCACTGTAATGGGACAACGTGGACAGTGGGTAGAGGTGCAAATACGCACCGAACGTATGCATGAGTTGGCTGAGCATGGTTTAGCTGCACATTGGAAATATAAATCAGGCGTAGATGATGACTCGGAATTGGACAAATGGCTGAGAGGTATCAAAGAGATTTTAGCCCATCCAGAACCAGATGCAATGGCATTTTTGGACACGTTCAAATTAAATCTCTTTGCACACGAAGTCTTTGTGTTTACCCCTGCAGGAGATATAAAGATTATGCCTATGGGGGCAACTGTATTAGATTTTGCATATTCTTTGCATACTGAATTGGGGCCTAAGTGTATTGGAGCAAAGGTCAATCATAAGATGATGCCTATCAGTTATGTATTACAATCGGGGGACCAAATAGAGGTGCTAACGTCCAATTCACAAAAACCAGAACACGAGTGGTTGAACATGGTAATTACTGCCAAAGCGCAGACAGCTATCAAGCGTTATTTCCATAAGTTGTCACCCAATCAAAATATAGAAGATACAACCAAACCATTTATAGTAAATCTGGAAGTTCGGGGAGAAGATAAATTTGGAATTGTTATGAAGATATTGAGCATTATTACCGAACAACTGCATTTGAATATGCGTGACATGCATGTTACCTCCAATGATGGTTGGTTCGACTGCTCTATTATTGTACAAGTATATAAAGAAACCATCGCAGAAAAGATGTGTAGTGAATTAAGAAGTATTCCTGGCATCACATCTGTCAATCGTACTGATACTAAATAATTATAAATAAGCGTATGAAAAAGAGTCTTTTATTGTTTGTGAGCATGTTTATAGCGCTTGCTACGTTCGCTCAAAAGCCTGTAATTACCTTTACTAAAACGACACATGATTTTGGTCAAATCAATGAGGTAGACGGCAGAGTTACTACAATCTTTGAATTTAAGAACGAAGGTATGGTTCCTTTGATTCTTAATAGTGTTCGCGCAAGTTGCGGATGTACCACACCTAAGTGGACCAAAGAACCAATAGAGCCAGGAGCTAAAGGACAGATTACAGTTACGTATAATCCTAATGGTCGTCCAGGACGCTTTCAAAAAACTATTACTGTCAACAGTAATGCGCCTGTTGTAAAACTGACCATTCGTGGTGAAGTGATTCCAAGAAATGCTAAACCAGTAGATAACTATCCTATAGCTATGGGTAATCTAAATCTAAAAAGCAAAACGCTTGATTTAGGTACCATTGTTAAGGGTAAAATGGTACAAAAATCATTGGCATACACAAACAAGACACCTAATAATGTTCACGTTGAATTGGTTACAGAAAATACTACCTCTTATATGGCTGTAATGCCTTCGTTGGTAGATGTGGCTAATAAACAAGTGGGTGAATTCCAAGTTGTATTTGATTCTGAAAAATGTCCACTTTATGGTCCTATAGAAACACCTATCTTCTTTGCTGTTGACCCATCAAAAGAAAATACTACTCAGTATTCATTCTTGCTCAAAGCAAATATAGTGGAGGACTTTAGTGAACTTACCCCTGAACAAATGGCACAAGCGCCAATAGCAGAAATTGCACATCAAATTGATTTAGGTGAGATACCAGCAAATAAGAAAGTAAAAAAACAATTGCAAATCAAGAATGTTGGTTTCAGTCCTCTTGCTGTTAGACGCGTATATTCAGCAGCCAAAGAACTCAAGTTAACTGCACCTAAACAACTCAAGAGTGGTAAAAAGGGAAGCATTTCGATGGAAATCAACACTACCCAACTCAATCCTGGTCAATACAAACGTATCATCAAACTTATAACCAATGACCCTAAAGCACCAGTACAAGATATTATGGTCATTTGGGTAGTTAAGTAATATACATTTTTGAGTATCAACCATGAAACATCCAGAAAACGATAAAGCATACAAAGGTTTAGTCGTTAATAACGGAGTGGAAAACCTACCACAAGTTAATCCTTTTGCGACATTTAGAAGAAAAAAGGTCTTGCTACCAGCAGAAGAATATGTAGAAGGTATCTTGAAGGGGGATATTACAAAGTTGAGTCAAGCTGTAACATTGGTTGAGAGTAACCTACCCTCTGACCAAATCGTAGCACAAAAAGTGATTGAACTTTGTTTACCTTATGCCGGCAACTCAATTAGATTGGGTATCACGGGTGTTCCTGGAGCAGGTAAATCTACTTTTATAGAAGCATTGGGTACCGAGTTGTGTCATGCAAACAAAAAATTGGCAGTACTTGCTATTGACCCAAGTTCAGAGAGAAGCAAAGGTAGTATATTGGGAGATAAAACACGTATGAATGAATTATCTACTACACAGAATGCATTCATACGTCCTAGTCCATCGGCAGGAAGTCTTGGCGGTGTGGCGCGAAAAACCAGAGAAACTATTATATTGTGTGAAGCAGCTGGATATGACACCATCATCGTAGAAACAGTCGGTGTTGGTCAAAGTGAAACTGCAGCACATTCAATGGTAGATTTTTTCCTTTTACTTCAAGTAACAGGAACTGGTGATGAATTGCAGGGTATCAAACGTGGCATTATGGAAATGGCGGATGGCATTGCTATAAATAAATGCGATGGCAGCAATGTTGAAAAAGCGCAAGCCGCCAAAGTAAGTTTCAAGAATGCATTGGCTCTATTCCCTCCTACCGAGAGTGGATGGAAACCATATGCGGAAACTTGTTCTGCCAAAGATAAAACGGGAATACTCAATGTGTGGAAAATGGTAGAAGATTATATCGCATTTACAAAGGCAAACGGGTTCTTTGATTATAGAAGAAACCAACAAGCCAAGTATTGGATGTATGAAACAATCAATTCGTCTTTATTGAATGGATTTTATCAGAATCCAGAAATGGAACAACTAATCCAAACTTACGAACAACAAGTACTAAATAATAAAATAAGCAGTTTCATAGCTGCACATCAACTTATAGATGCCTATACAAAAAACATCAAATAGAAAAAAGTCAGGAGCCATCTCTTTGGAGAGTACCAACCTTGGAAAAATGCCGCCTCAAGCGGTAGAACTTGAGGAAGCGGTATTGGGTGCCTTGTTGATTGAAAAAGATGCGTTTGTCAACGTTTCTAACTTATTATCTGTAGATACATTCTACAAAGAGCAACATAAATATATCTATCAAGCTATTGTAGAACTGGCCACCAAGGAACTACCTATAGATGTCTTATCCGTTGCGGAGAAGCTCAAACAACACGGCAATTTAGAAAAAGTAGGCGGTGTACTTTATTTGAGTACCTTAACCCAAAAAGTGGTATCATCTGCCCATCTAAATTATCATGCTCAAATTGTCCATCAAAAAGCGATGGCAAGGGAGATTATAAAAGTATCTTCCAACTTGATTGAGATGGCATATGATGAGACGCAAGATGTACAAGATATCATTGATCACGCTGAATCAGAAGTTTTTCAAATCAGTCAACGCAGTCAAAAGAGAGAGGTCACACAAATAGACCCCGTTATTCATGAAGCATTGGAACGTATGAAGATTGCCTCCAAAACTGAAGGTAACATCAGTGGTGTACCATCAGGTTTTACTGAATTGGACAAGATTACCAGTGGATGGCAAAAGTCTGACTTGATTATCATAGCAGCACGCCCTGCTATGGGTAAAACTGCCTTTGTACTTTCAATGGCTAAAAATATAGCTGTGAATTACAAAAAACCTGTTGCACTCTTTACTCTTGAGATGAGTAACGTACAGTTGGCCAATCGTCTCATAATGAATGTATGTGAATTGGAGGGAGAGAAAATCAAAACAGGTAAATTGTCGGAAGAAGAATGGAACCAATTCTACAAAAAGATACCAGAGTTGATGGGAGCAAAGATTTTTATAGACGACACCCCTTCCCTATCGGTATATGAATTGAAATCCAAAGCGAGAAAATTGGTTCAAGAACATAATGTAGAATTGATTATAATTGACTACTTACAATTAATGAATGCGCAAGGTATGAGTTTTGGTAGTCGTGAGCAAGAGGTAAGTATCATTAGTCGAAATTTAAAAGTCTTGGCCAAAGATTTGGACATACCTATCATAGCTCTATCGCAGCTCAACCGTGGTGTAGAATCTCGCTCTGGAATAGAAGGTAAAACACCTCAACTTAGTGACCTTCGTGAGTCTGGTGCGATTGAACAAGATGCAGATATGGTTTGCTTTATCCATCGACCAGAATACTATCGTATATACAACGATGAGAAGACCAACAAGGACCTTAGAGGATTGGGACAAATAATTGTAGCAAAACACCGTCATGGACGAACTGATTCTGTATGGTTGAGATTTAGAGGTATGTATGCCAAGTTTGAAGATGACGTTGTAAATGATGATGAGGTGACAGCTACTGTAGGCAATTACGTACAACGCCCATCAAGTATGAATCAAATGTCACACAATGGTAGTAATCCTTTTGCAGATGGAGCAAGATTGGATGACGAATATGGAGGAATGTAAAAAGAATAAATAAATATGTTACAAAGAACTGTTATTATTGATGCTCTTAAGAGTACAAAACTCAACCAACCCATTAACGTTAAAGGATGGGTAAGAAGTAAGCGAGGAAATAAAGCAATTTCGTTCATCGCCTTAAATGATGGTAGTACAATCAAAAATATCCAAATAGTAGTTGATCACAACACCTTCTCTGAAGAGAAACTCAAACCTGTAACAACGGGTGCTTGCATCAGTGCTACGGGTATTTTGGTGGCAAGTCAAGGAAGCGGACAAGCGGTAGAAATACAACTAACAGAGTTGGAAGTGTATGGGTCTGCAGATCCAGAAAAATATCCATTGCAGAAGAAGGGATTGAGCATGGAATACCTACGAACCATTGCCCACCTCAGACCTCGTACCAACACTTTTGGTGCTGTCTTCAGAATAAGACACAACATGGCTATGGCAATACATACATACTTCCACCAACATGGCTATTTCTATTTCCATACGCCTATCATCACTGCAAGTGACTGCGAAGGAGCAGGGCAAATGTTTCAAGTAACTACGAAGAATCTATACAATTTGAAGAAAGATGATGATGGTAAAATAGACTATTCAGATGATTTCTTTGGCAAGCAAACCAGTCTTACTGTAAGTGGGCAATTAGAAGGCGAATTGGCCGCTATGGCATTAGGTAAAATCTACACTTTTGGTCCCACCTTTAGAGCGGAAAACTCAAATACCCCACGCCACTTGGCTGAGTTTTGGATGATTGAACCTGAAGTTGCTTTCATTCAACAAAAAGAGTTGATGGACTTGGAAGAAGACTTTATCAAGTATTGTGTAAAATGGGCATTGGACAATTGTATGGATGATCTACAATTCTTGAATCAATTTGTAGATAAGGGTCTTATTGAGCGACTTCAATCTGTAATCACGACAGACTTTGTACGTCTTACCTATACAGAAGGAATAGAAATTCTTCAACAAGCTATCAAGAATGGTAAGAAATTTGAGTTCCCATGTGCATGGGGAGATGATTTGTCTTCAGAACACGAACGTTATTTGGTAGAGGAGCACTTCAAGAAACCTGTTATTATGACCGATTATCCAAAAGAAATCAAGGCTTTCTATATGAAGATTAATGAGGACAACAAAACCGTTCAAGGTACTGATGTCTTGTTCCCACAAATTGGCGAAATCATTGGTGGTAGTGTTCGTGAAGAGAACTTGGACAAATTACAAAGTGAGATTCAACGCCGCAATATTCCAGATAAAGATATGTGGTGGTATCTTGATACCAGACGCTTTGGGGCAGCACCTCATGCGGGATTTGGTTTAGGATTTGAAAGACTCATGCTCTTTGTAACTGGTATGCAGAACATTCGTGATGTCATTCCTTTCCCACGTACCCCAAAAACAGCTGAATTTTAATAAAACACTATATACACGATAACATGATGAAACACTTATGTCGAATCTCTGCTCTCGGATTGTTCTCTATCTTCGCGATGAGTACTTCCCCTACCCTTGCACAAGAGCAGAACAACCTTGCAAACGATTCTCAGCAAGCATATGCTACTTTGCAATCTGCTCAGACATCACTTGTTGGTACTCTCATGGAACAAGGCACTAATAAACCTATTGTGGGGGCATCCATCACGTTAGTAAACCAAAATATCGTAACGGAGACAAATCAAAAAGGTGAATTTCTACTGTCATACCTTGAAGCAGGAGATGAGGAAATTATCATTGAGGCAGATGGATATATTTCTACTGTAGAGTTGACTACTATCCAACAAAACATCCAGAACGATTGCGGCACGTTCTACCTTCAAGTAGATATGGCAAATGATGTCAGAAATGAAATTTTACTCAATCTGGCTGAACAAGACCTAAATGATGATGAGGGACGCACACAAGAACAAGCTTCTGCTGCAAGTAGCTCTACAGATGTGTTTAACAACGTAACATCTTTTGCCTGGTCAACCATGAGATATCGCAATCGTGGTTACGAGCAAATCTATGAACAAAACTATATCGAAGGCATATCATTCAATGCTGCAGAACGCGGACAATTCAATTTCTCTGCGATGGGTGGTCTGAACGATGCAAGTAGATATAAAGAAACCACAAATGCTATTGAAGCCAATAATTTCTCCTTTGGTGGTATTGGCAATGCAACGAACTACCTAATGGCAGCATCTCATTATGCACAAGGTTGGAAGGCAAGTGTAGCTGGTACCAATCGCAATTACAAAGCTGCAATTAGAGCATCATACAATTCTGGTCCATTGAATAACGGTTGGACTTTCATGGGACAAGTAGCCTTTCGTTTCTCTCCTTATATAGATAATAAGGGAATCATTGGCGAAGGTATTAAGTATTATTCTTTGGGATATTTCTTCTCAGCAGAGAAAGTGTGGAATAAACAACACAAATTGAAACTCATCACTTTTGGTGCGCCTACCTTGCGTGGCCAATCAGCTGCAGTTACTCAAGAAACATATGACTTGACCAACCAATACAACAAAACGACTTGGGGATGGAATAATTACAATCCTTATTGGGGTTATCAAGATGGTGAAGTACGTAACTCAAGATTGGTTAAAACCTATGATCCTACTGTTATTGTTGGTTATGAATATGATATTGATGAAACATCATCCTTGCACATCGGTTTGGGTTATCACTACTCAATGTATTCAAACTCTGCCCTATCTTTCTACAATGCTCCAGACCCACGACCAGACTATTATAGAAATCTCCCATCATTCCTTTGGGATGGACAACTCACAGAGCGTGGAACATTCATTACTAAGGATTTGAATGATTATGAATTAGGACGTATGGATGAAGAAGGAGCACTATTGTTCAATCAATCCTACAATGGAACTCCTATAGGTCACTCTATTGATTTGAATGCTTACAAAGCATTACACGATTTATGGACGAGTAGAAATGATCGTACCACACAAATAGATTGGGATGCGCTATATAGAGCAAACTATGCTAACAATTATGCTAATCCTGATGGTTCTGCCAAATATATTCAAGAACGTCGCCACAATGACATCCAAGAAGGAATGTTGTCACTGAACTATTCTAATAGCAAGTTTGACCATTTGAAAATAACAGCAGGATTAGAGGCCAAACAATCTGAGGGTATTCACTACAAAACGATTGATGATCTATTAGGAGGAAAACAATGGTTGGATGTTGACCCATTTGCTGAACGAGACATCGCGGAATTGGCAACTAATATTGGACTTACCCAAGCACAAATAGCATACGTAATGCAAAACGATATCAAGTATTATCTCGAGAATGACAATCCCAAAGCGATTACAACGGGGGGGAGATTTGCATACGATTATCGTATCAACATGACCAATGTTAATTTGTGGGCACAAAACGAATGGAATTGGAATAGCGTTGATTTGTATTACGCATTGAAACTAAGTTATTCCAACATGCAACGTACAACTGACATGTTCAATGGACGTGCTTATTATTTGACAGCTATCAATCCTACCCTTATTTCATACTATTTAGGTGATCGTTATTCATCATTGGATCATTTGGTAAATAATATTCCCAATCGTTTGTACGGAACCATGCACCATTTCTTTGATCCTGCATTCAAATTGGGATTGAAATACAAAATCAATGGACGTAATCATATCAAGATAAATGCTTTGGCAGAAACCAAGGCACCATTGGCTCGTGATGCGTACATTTCGCCACGTGTTCATGATCGAGCTATCGGTACCATCTATCAACACGATCAAGCTCAATCACTCTCTGATTTCTACGCTGCAAGTCAAAAAATAGTAAGTGGTGACCTCACTTATGAATTCAACTACCCTATCGTTAGAGGACGTGTTACGGGATTCTATACGCAATTTTGGAATGCAAGCGAGCTGAATGGATATTATGATGATGAAGCGCGCACATTTGTTAATCAAGCAATGTATGGCATCAATCGTCGTCATTTCGGATTGGAAGCTGCTGTAGCAGTTAAGTTGGGAACTTATTTCACATTATCAGGAGTTGTTTCGGCAGGTGATTATTCATATGTAAGCAACGCATACTGCATCACTTCGGCAGAAAATGGTATGGCTTTGGGTGAAAAGACTGACCTCAACACGGGAATCAATGAACCAATTTACGAATTGAAGGATTCTGTGTTAATCAATGGACTTAAGGTAAGCAATGGTCCACAACTCAATGCGAGTCTCAAACTCAGTTTCTTCCATCCTAAAATGTGGTTTGCTGATGTTACTGTAAGTTACTTTGACCGCAATTGGTTAGATTTTGCACCAGCAAGACGTATGAAAGGTCTATTCTATGGAACAAGAACCGATGGTACTGTAGTCAATGGAGGTTTCAATCAATTGTATATTGACAACACTACATCTACCGATGTTAGACAACACAACGCTGATGGAAGCATTGCCATGGATGCATATGGGGTTCCACTATTGGAGAAGCCATACAACTACTTAGTAGAACAAGAATCTATGGTACATTCCAATCCATGGCATCGATTCTTGATTGACTTAAGTATTGGTAAGCTTATTTACTTAGAGAATCGTCAATCACTCTCTATCAACCTTAGTGTTAGCAACGTTACGAACAATGTATATATGAAAACTGGTGGTTATCAACAAGCTCGCTTGCCACGTGCAACAAGACAAGGCGTATTGGAAAGTGAGGGCAATTCAACCATCACAAGTAATATTTGGAAATTCCCAAGCAAATACTACTATGCCTGGGGAACTAATTTCTATATGACCATAACTTATAAATTCTAAGCATATGAGAAAGACTATCAATATATTGTTTACCCTATTCTTAGGACTTATCATGTTCGCTTCTTGCGAACCAAATGCAATCAATGAAGAAAAATTGTTTCTCAACGAACAACAAGTACAAGACCTTATACAAGATGGCAAATTGTACACCTTGCATGAGTTTGTAGATAACTTCATGACCGAAAGAGGAAATTATTTGAGCGATACGACCCTCTATAGAACAAGAGGAAACAATGAATCGGTCAATCCGGGAATACATCTATTTTCCATAGATACTCTTCCATCATACGGAGAAGGTATTTACATTCGTGGTAGAGTAACTACAGATGACTTTGGCGGTAACTTCTATAAGTCTTTGTGTATTCAACAAATAGTAAATGGTGAACAACAAGCCTTACGTCTATCCGTTGATGCTGGTTCTGCTTCGGGTATGTATCCATTAGGACAAGAGATTATCATCCGCTGCAATGGATTGGCTATTGGGCGTTATGCTAATCAAATCCAACTATGTGTTCCAAGTTACAATAACAATAAATATGCACAAAATGCGGGACAAAAAATTGGTTGGGCACCAGGACGTATTCCTTTTGCACGTTTCAGAATCGCTACCCAATTGGTTGGCACACCTGATAAGTCAAAATTACATTGTGACACACTTACCATCGGGGAAATTATCGATTCATACAATGTAAAGGATGCACGTCAAGAAGATGGCAAGCTCATATGCATCAAAGATATCTATTATACCGGAGAGTATGAGAGTACTTCAGGGTTACAAATGTGTACTACAGGAGATCCTGAGATAGACGAATATGCAAACGTGTTTGCACCAACAACAAAGAATGTAGGTTATCCACAAAGCCGAGTTATTAGTGACGGCATTAATAAGACCTTGGTTTCAATGTCTGAATATGCTAAACAAGCCAACTTCTATATTCCTGGAGCAGATTCGCTAGGAGTAACAAATTGTCCAAACTATGTAGGTAGTGTTACTGGTATTTTAAGTTACTATATGGATAACGCAAGTTATGCTCCTGACCAATGGAATTGGGCTATCAGCATCCGAGATTTAGACGACTTATCTTTGTTCAAAACAGATGCCGAAGGAAACCAAATCCCATGGATTCCTGTTGAATATACCAAATAATCGTCCTATATGACTTGGTTAGATATTATAATACTCCTACCTTTGACATACGGGCTCATTATGGGTTTGTTCCGAGGCTTGATAAGAGAAATTCTTGCCATAGCATCCGTCATTCTTGGTTTTATAGGTGCTAAGAGTCTTGGTGTTTCATTTAGTATGTGGTTGCACCAACAATTTGTATGGGCACAAGCTGTGTGTGATGTTTTGGCATATGTGCTTATATTTATAGGCATAGTGATAACGCTTAATATCATAGCTCTGCTTCTTGGTAGATTGACCAAAGCCATTCATCTAAGTTGGTTAGATCGTTTGTTAGGTGGTGTTTTTGGAATGCTGAAATGGGGAGTAATCACATTGCTTTTGGTATTTTGTATCCATACAACAGATCAAACATTCCACTATATTAACCAAGACCTAAAAAACAATTCTCCCGTTTATACTACCGCTTGTGAATGGGCGGACATTATCTGGAATAATAAAGATGATAAAACTATCAATATTTTTATAAATTAAAAAATATCAATATGAAAAAAAACATGCTATTATTTTTCTCAATGGCTTTAGCCATCGTCTTTTCATCCTGTGATGAAAGAAACAACCCACAACAGCCAACTTTTGACACCACTTATGTTGACAAAGTTGACACAGTATTGACCGAAAAAATGGTCTATGATACCATTAAGGTTGACACATTATTGACCCTGGATACTATTGATCTGGATAACGACCGTGTTATTATTGGTTATGTAGCTTATTATTCTAAGAACTTGCCAGATCCATTTTTGAATACCCACATCTGCTATGCATTTGGTAAACTCAATATGTCTGCAGATAGTGTATATTTAGGATTTGAAGTAGAGAACTATAATCGTTTTAGATCGGTAGTTAAACTCAAAGAAAAAAATCCTAACCTCAAAATCCAACTTTCTTTTAGCAACTCTGCACCCGGAGGTGGATTTAGTCGAATGACATCTGTTCCTGAATATCGAAAGAAATTCGCACAAGATTGCTTGGATTTCATTAAAAAAGAAGGTATTGATGGTATTGACCTTGACTGGGAGTTCCCTGGTATGGCATTCCAACCTACATACCTTTATGATGTTTACAATGATGTTGACAACTACACAAAACTATTTAAAGAAATACGTGAAACTATCGGTTGGGATTACTTGCTTACCTATGCAGCAGCTCCACGTCAAGAGCAAAAGTATGAAACAGGCGGTTCACGCTATGTTGATAACAAAGCTGTTGAGCCATATGTAAACTGGATCAACCTTATGACCTACGACTTCTGCTCTGCACCTCTACCTCATAATGGTATGGTATGTAGTGGTTACTGGGATATTCAACGTACTTTCCGCTCCTATTATACTGCTAAATATCCATTGCACAAATGCGTTTTAGGTGTTCCTTTCTATGGACGTCACGAGTTTGAAAATGACAAAGAATGGTACTATAGAGAAATTGAAGACGTACTCATCAAATCATTCTCACATATTTATCAAAAGAAATACAATGATGAATGGAAAGTTCCATACCTTGTTAAAGATGGTCAAATGTGGTGCTCTTATGATGATCCATCATCTATCGCATACAAAGGCAAATGGTTGCTCGATAAAGGAATGAAAGGACTTATGTATTGGGAAATTGAAGGTGATAATGCCAAAAAAGATTTGCAACGTGCTTGCTGGAGAGCAATGAAAGAAGAGATTGTTGAAGATACAGTTTACACATATCATATTGATTCTGCTATCGTAATGGATACAATCTACGTTCCTGTAAAAGATACTGTGATTACACAAAATAATCAATAATCTTATATAACATACAATAACAAACGGACGCACACAAGTGCGTCCGTTTACAATAGAATACATAATTGAGACCAACCATATTTCACTTCAAGCCATTGCAAGTGGACTATACACCAAGCCTTTGACTGATAAAGAAACATTAATATACAATAATATGACACTATAAAAAAAGACATCCAAAAGGATGTCTCAAGGGTGGATAGTGGGGCTCGCATATTGCTTGAGCAATAATCGACAGAACGAAGTGGCGGAGAACCTGGGTATAAGAGCACTCACATCCTCCATTTTTTATAGTGGTGTAATCCTTTAGGATTATAGTGAGGAGTTGTGTTGTGTGGAAAATTCATTTACCAATACAACATTACTCCACGATATACAATAGTATGACACTATAAAAAAAGACATCCAAAAGGATGTCTCGAGGGTGGATAGTGGGGCTCGCATATTGCTTGAGCAATAATCGACAGAACAAAGTGGCGGAGAACCTGGGTATAAGAGCACTCACATCCTCCATTTTTTATAGTGGTGTAATCCTTTAGGATTATAGTGAGGAGTTGTGTTGTGTGGAAAATTTATTTACCAATACAACATTACTCCACGATATACAATAGTATAACACTATAAAAAAAGACATCCAAAAGGATGTCTCGAGGGTGGATAGTGGGGCTCGAACCCACGACACTCGGAACCACAATCCGATGCTCTGCCAACTGAGCTATAACCACCATATAACTTTCTTTTTTTGAAAGCGATTGCAAAGGTATTGCTTTTTTTTTACATATACAAATTTTTTGTCATTTTTTTGTTCTAAAAAGTACTTGCATTCCATTTTGTAATGGTGTTTTTCCTATAGATATTCAACTCTATATGCAGAATGATAAAATATTTTAATAGTATTAATAAAATGGCATAATAATTGTAGTTTATAAAACAGAACAATAATATTAATAATCTAACATTACATTATATGAAAAAATACGTTTGCGATGTCTGCGGATGGGAGTATGATCCAGCAGTAGGAGTACCTGAAATGGGTATAGCGCCCAACACCCCATGGGAACAAATAAATGATGATTTCACATGCCCACTATGTGGTGTAGATAAAACCGAATTCTCCGAAATGGAATAAAACGGGTAATATAAAGAAACAACAAACTCATCCCAAGCAGGATGAGTTTGTTGTTTCTTATTTAGTTCTCCTACTCTATCGTATCTTGCACAGCAAGAGTTTCTGGCAAACTGGATTGCATCGTATTAGGTATTCTTTTGGACGGTGTGATTCCCATATGCAATAGATTTTCTAATCGAGATGACAAGTTCCCTTTACCTTCTTTCAATTGTCCTAAAGCACGTGTATAAGTTGTTTGAACGGTATTTAATTGTGAACCTATCTTAACATACTCTTCAGCAAAAGTTGCGTATTTTTCATAAATACTAGTTGCTGCATTCAAGATGTCCTTATTATTTTGTTCTTGTCTTGTATTTTGCCATGTCAATAAAACTAAATGTAAGACAACCATTAGATTGGTTGGATTGATTATTAGTACTCCTTTACGATATGCTTTTGCTCCTAATTGTGGATCCTTATTCATAGCCAATATATAACTTCCTTCATTTGGAATAAACATTAAGGATAGAGGTACCGACTGCTCGATCTTGCTTGGGTATTTCTTAGCAGCTAATTCTTCAACGTGTTTCCATATGGATTCATAATTTGCCTTGATAGCAGCATTACGTTCTACATCATTCTCCGCCCCAACATAATCGGTATAGGCTGTGAGGGAAACTTTGGAGTCTATTATGATACGTGAACCATCCGATGCGTTTACGATCACATCAGGGCGCATATTATTACCTTCTTCGTCTTTGGTATTTTCTTGAACTATATACTCAATTCCTTCACGTAGTCCACTATCTCTTAAAATGTTTGCCAATACTTGTTCGCCCCAGTCTCCTTGCACTTTGCCTCTATTTTTGAGTGCATTTGCCAAATTTTGTGTTGTTATATCACGTTGTTTATCATGTTCAAACACGGCTTTTATTTGTGCTTCCAATGCTGCGGTGTTTTTCCCCTGCTCTTCCTTAGTATTGCTAACCAACTGACGCAAGCGATCCAATTCTTGTTGCAACGGACCTACGATTTGCCCCAATTGCTCTGCATTCGCTTGTTTCAAAGCATCAGTACGTTTAAGCATCTCCTCTTCAAACTGTGATCGCATTTGTTCGCGTGCTAACCGGATCTCAGTCTTCGTCTGCTCTTGGCGTGATAAAGCGTCTTTTTCATTTTGTTCCTTAACCATTTTGATGAGTTCGTTTGCATTAGTAATTTCTGCTTTTAATGCTGCATTTTCCATTACAATATGCTGATTACGCTCTAAAAGCTCATGCTTGTCACGAACCAATTCACCAATTTGTTGTTTATACATATGTACCAAATAAACAATGATACATACAGCAACTACCAATAATAAAATGAATAATACAAATAAAAACCAAAATTCCATGATAAATATGATTTAGTATATAATACAATATTTGTTTGCAAATATAGGTAAAATAATTGATATATTAAAATAAAAAATAACTCGTTGGCGGAATAAAAAATGTTCTTTGATGTTAAAACATTCCGTAAATATATCGTAACTTTGTGCAAATTATTTGCAGACAAAGACGATAGATATACGATAGATATACGAAACATATACGATAGATATACGATAGATATACGTTATATTACAATTATGGCATAGGTATGATATAGGTATGGCTTACTAACCCTACTTTTCATATTTAGATTCTCTATTGCCCACTAAAAAAATATAATTTATTCTTTGAATTATAGAAAATTGGACCGAAAAGATTTGATTTTTTAATTCCGCCAACGAGTAAAAAATAATATGTCCTATCACTAACAGGAGAATATGTGGCAGCATATGGTACTGTTGAGATATTGTTCACTAATAAGTTTATAATTTGCATATTTCAGTAAAATGTCTTATTTTTGCAAAAAATACACACTTATTTATCAACTACCATTATGTATTACGTAGAAAAAAGACTGGTTATTTCTGCTGCACACAATTTGCATCTTAGTTACGAAAGTCGATGTGAAAACCTACATGGGCACAATTTTGTTATCCACGTATATTGCAAGTCAAAAGAACTTAACCAAGATGGTATGGTTACAGATTTTACACACATCAAAAAGATTGTAAAGGAGCACTTTGACCATAAGTATGTGAATGAGGTATTATCAGTAAATCCCTCTTCCGAAAATATTGCAAAATGGATATGTGACAATGTAGAGAATTGCTATAAAGTATCTGTACAAGAATCCGAAGGCAATATTGCAATATACGAACGGGACGAATAAAATTCAATTTATGAAAGATAGAAGAGAATCCATTATACTAAAAGCGATTGAGCTATATATCGTCAATGGTTACAACAATGTGTCCATTACGGATTTACAAGCACATCTGGACATCGGTAGAGGTACACTCTATTATTATTTCAAGAACAAAGAGGAATTGTTTATGACAGTCTTGGATAAATTTATCTTAACACCCAAACTTGAAGTTCTTGATTTGCCAGATAATGTAAAATTACAAGACATGATCAATGCAATGCTCAAGTATATTCATTCTTTGGAAACTACATTAGAGCATTTTGAAAACAAAAACGTCAATGCCTCAAACGTTGTTAGTTTATTGTTTACTGCATATCAATTGTTCCCTTCATTGTATCGCAAGGCCAATCGCATCTACGCATTAGAGGTTTCACTGTGGAACAAAGCCATTCGCAATAGTATCAGTTGCAAAGAAGTGCGCGCAGATATACCTATTGAAACTGTTGTCAATCTTTTTATGCATATTAAGGATGGTTACGACGTGGGGCGCAAAGGCGTAACAATGGATTTTTCCATTTATCCTGAACAATATAATTTTCTCTATGATTTAATAAAGTTATAACAATTAAAAAAGCAATTGTTTGCAATTGTTTCCTTATATTATATTGTCCGAAAATTTAAATTTTTCACAATAAATTGGTTCGTTAACTATGTCTTTTTTTATAAAAATATAGATATTTATTCTATTTCGAACATACGTTCAATTATTTGAGTATATCTTTGCAATCGAATTAATAAATACATAAAATGATGAAACAAGTAACACATTATTTGTCGTATTTTGAAAATACGGTTAAAAATCAATGGAATGATGCTGCATTAACAGATCTTGATAGCAATACTCATTACACATATGGACAATTAGCAGAACAAATAGCACACCTTCATCTCACATTTCAAAACTTGGGAATCAAACCAGGAGATAAGATTGCCTTGTGCGGCAGAAACTGTTCTAATTGGGCTCTTACCTTTTTAGCAATTGAGACATACAAAGCTGTTGCTGTTAGTATTTTACCTGATTTCACAGGAGAAGGAATACATACATTGGTTAACCATTCAGATGCAAAATTATTATATGTAGGTCCTATTGTTAAATCAAAGATTGACCCCACACAAATGCCATCATTGCTTGGTATTGTGTTTATGGATGATTTCAGTATGTATCATTGTGCAAATGATGATATCAAAAACAAGTACGACGAAACTTCTCAATTGTTCGCCTCTACCTACCCTAATGGTTTTATAGCAGACTATATCAATTATCCTACAGACAATATTGACGAACTTGCATTGATTAATTATACATCCGGAACTACCAATGCTCCAAAAGGTGTCATGCTTAGTCACTTGAACATAAGTGGTAATGTTGATTTTGGTGTACATCGCATTCCGCATCAAGAGGGAGACAAAGTTTTATCTATGTTACCTGTAGCACACATGTTTGGATTGATGTTTGAGTTTATTTATCAAGTATGCGTTGGAGCTCATGTGCATTTTTTAACCAAAGCCCCCACCCCAACCACCTTGATGAGAGCATTCTCTGAAGTACATCCATACATGATTTTGACAGTGCCATTGGTGATTGAAAAAATCATACGTAAGAGCGTGTTGCCTGTCATCAACAAGCCAATGATGAAAATTCTATGGCATACACCTTTGATCAATAATATTATCAAAAAGAAAGTGCGTGAGAAGTTAATGTCTGCGTTTGGTGGAAAATTACGCTATCTTATTATTGGTGGAGCTGCACTAAACGAAGAAGTAGAAGAATGTCTGAAGCAAATAAAGTTTGTTTATACCGTTGGATACGGTATGACAGAATGTGCCCCACTGATAACATATGAAGATTGGTATCGATATGCATATAGATCATGCGGTAAATGTATTGATAATATGGAAATGCGTATAGACTCCGCCAACCCGGCAACACATGAAGGGGAACTTCTGGTTAGAGGTATCAACGTTATGATGGGCTATTATAAAAACGAAGAAGCTACTCAAGCAGCATTTACAAAGGATGGCTGGATGCGTACAGGAGACTTAGGTATTATTGACAAAGAAGGTAATCTTTTCTTAAAAGGAAGAAACAAAAACCTTATTTTAGGTCCAAGCGGACAAAATATCTATCCAGAAGAATTGGAAGATAAGTTCAATAGCATGCCTTTGGTTGTAGAATCTGTAGTCGTTGATCGTGAGGGAAAATTAGTAGCACTTGTTTATCCAGATACTACACCTGCATCTAAACAAATATTACACGGACAAACGATGGAAGAATTTATGGAAAAGAATCGTCAACGTGTAAACAAATCATTGCCAACATATAGTCAAATTAGCGCTGTAGAGCTTGTTGCCAATGAATTTGAAAAGACGCCAAAACGTAGTATCAAACGTTTTATGTATAAATAATCTATTGATTAATTGCTTACTTTTTTACATTTATTAGGAAATATCCAAATAAAATGTTAACTTTGCAGGCGATTAACATGTAACATACCATGTAAAAACATAAATAGCGTACATCTATTGTACGACAAACTATTGCTAATACTTAGACAATAGTGTTTTTATATGCAAATGATTTTGTATTATGAAACTACCCTTTCCTCTCTTTATTAATACCATAATTGGTATTATCGGTGGTTGGCAGACAAGACGCTTGCGCAAAGCTAGCCGTCATCCAAGATATTCTGCAGAACGCACATTGAGACACATACTTACGCTATCTAAAGATACCGTGTATGGTAAGGAACATCATTTTGAGGAGATATTAAATGCTCAAAATGATCGCGAGTTATTCTCACTCTATCGACACTTTGTTCCTGTCAATGATTACGAAGCACTCCGCCCATATGTTGAGAGACACAAAAATGGAGAATACAACGTATTATTCTCTGGCAAGCCAGATATGTACGCTACTACATCTGGCACCACTAGCGAGCCTAAGTGGATTCCGATGACGCATAAATACCTTAAAGACGTATATGGAAAAATGTCCCATGTTTGGTTATGGAACTTTATCAAAAAACGTCCATTTATCTTTGGTGGTAAAATCTTACCTATAGTAGGTAAAGAATGCGAAGGATATGCTCCTGATGGTACACTGTATGGTTCTGTATCAGGCGTTTTGGTTAGAGATATTCCTAACTTCATCAAACGCCATTACGTAGCACCTGCATCCGTTATGTCAATTGATGATTATGCTGCACGCAACTATACGTTAATGCTATTGGGATTGCAGCATCGTGATCTAACCCTATTCGCAACTGCAAACCCCTCTACTATCCTTGAATTATTACACACAGTGGAGGAACACTATGACGAAATGGTTATGGATATTGAAAATGGATATATTTCAACTAAAATTGATATTGCACCAGAGTTGAGAGAAGAACTCAATAAATATATCAAACCACGTCCTAAAAGAGCAAATGAATTACGCCAACTTAAGGAGAAATATGGTAAAGTGTTGCCAAAGCACTATTGGCCATTATTGCAATATTTATCTACTTGGAAATGTGGCAACACAAGCATCTACATGGAAAAATATATGGATGCATTTGACTTCAAACAAACCTACTATCAAGAGTTAGGATACATTGCTACAGAATGCCGATTTGGTTTCTCATTAGACCATACGAATGAGTCTGTTCTATTCCCACATTTTCATTATTACGAATTTGTAGAGGAACACGAGTTAGACAAACCGAATAAACACTTCTTACAAATTGATGAATTGGAAAAAGGACATCGTTATTGCGCCTATGTAACAACCTTCTCTGGATTGTTTAGATACAACATGAACGATTTGATTGAAGTAGGTGGTCGTTACGAAGAAACTCCTACTATTCATATGATTTCCAAAGTCAATGGTATCGTTTCTATGACTGGTGAAAAATTGTGCGAAAATCAATTTATGCAAGCGGTAAAAGAGTCAGAAGAACAGTCTGGTATTCTAACCAATTTCTACGTTGGGTTTGCAGATGTCAAAGAGTCAACATATCACTTCTATTTTGAGTTCAAAGACCAAGAAACTTCGCAAGAAACAGCTGATGAGTTTGCTAAGATTGTTGATCGTCATCTTCAGGAAATCAACATGGAATATGGTTCAAAACGGGCTTCATTCCGCATACACGAACCTGTTGCACATCGATTAATCAAAAATGCCTATAATCGTTTCAAAACACGTTGCTTATCTGAAGGTTTTAGAGATGGACAATTCAAATTTAATCTTTTGATGCAAGACCCTTCAAGACAAGTAAAATTTGACTCATTGATGCTTGACCATTATATAGCTAATGTACATGCAGGACTACGTCAAATAAAGTATGACATCCAAGAGAGAAGAGAGAATAGACGTAAGAAATAGTAATTATGAGAGAAATTATTAACCCCTGGACCGCACAACACGTTTCCAACTACAATTGTTTTGGTTGTAATCCAAATAATCCATTGGGATTACATATGCACTTCTATTGGGATGGGGCCAAAGTGATCTCATTTTGGAATCCAAATGAAAATTTTGTCAGCTGGCCGGGTACCTTACACGGAGGAATACAAGCAACACTATTAGATGAGATATGTGGGTGGGTTATCTTCTATCAACAACAAACATCTGGTGTTACAGCCAAAATGGAACTTAGGTATAGAAAACCTGTTCTAACATCTAATAAATACTTGGAGTTACATGCTTTCCTCAAAGAAACAAAGCACAACATTTTGGTGGTTATTGGGCAAATATATAATGATAGTGGCGAATTATGTGCCGAATGTGAATGCACCTACTTTACTTTTCCTGAGCAAAAAGCAATTGAGATGGGATATCTATCGGCCACGTTAAGTGAAGTTGATATGACACGAGAAGAGATACTCCAGCATCTCAAACATCATCAAATATAAAAACTAAAAATATCGGAAAATCTTCCGATATTTTTTATTTATTACCAACTCATCTGTTGACTTTATTTTTAATAAAAATAAGTTATCCCATTCTCTTGTCTTTTTTATTGCATATATCCAAAAAAAGTTGTATCTTTGCAGACTCGATATATTGTCGAAGTTAGCACACATGATATACACAGCAAAAGATAAGATGTATGACCTAATGGCAAATGAGCACCAAGCCTTG
>JAGBCD010000023.1 GCA_017938155.1 Paludibacteraceae bacterium
ACGAGCGTCACCTATTGTATATCCTTCAGGAAGAGTAGGTAGAATACCTACGTTAGAAGTAGGGTTCAACTCATTGAGTTCTTGATCATAAATAAACAAACCAGCTGTTTGTTTGTCAGCTCTTTCAGTAGATCCATCTGTATCACCATTCAATGATTGTTGGATATAAATCTTACCAAAGTCTTCTGACTCAGGATCATTATCCACTACAACATCCATCATATTATAAAAGTCATAGATACCTTTTGTTTGGTCTGTAATTTCCTCCAACTCTGTAATAGCTTTACCAACCATTTTTACTGACCATTTCACTTTCTTACCAACTGGCAATTCGCTTGCTGCTAAAACTTTAGAGTTTGCTCCTGCCACTACTGCGCCTAAATCTATAGTTGCCAACTCTGCACCAGCCTCGTCTGCAAAGATAAGGGTAGCATTTGCTGCTGCTGTCGCCTTGAATGAGAAGGTGTGATTTTCACCCTCAACAGCATGTTGTAGGTCATATGCCCATGCACGTGGTTGAGGACCTGCTGGTTCTGGTTCTGGTTCTGCAACTACTACTTCATATACATAGAATGGTTTGTAGGCACTATTATCTGTTTTGTCTGTGTACATACGGTAATAATTGCCACCATTTTCATACAAGAAATAGTCAACATCATTTAATGTGCAATACAAAACACCTGCAGCATTTACTTTGCATACGCTTCCAGTTGCATTGTAATAAAAACCATTCTTCGCTGTCAAAGCAATGTAGTTATCTCCATCTTTGAGGAGCACGCCACCTTCAGCAGCTTCTACTACATATTCAACCCAACCTTCAGCAGCAACGGTAGCATCTTTAGTGCCGTTCCATCCGGTAACGCCTAAACTTGCATCATCACAATATACTACTACTTTGTCACCAGCAGCAAGCGTTGTGATGTCTGTTACTTTGGAATAACCTTCTCCCAAAGCAGCCGCAAAACTCATCGCTGAAATGAGAATTGCAGAAAGAAATAATGTAAATTTCTTCATGATAATTAGATTTTAGTTAATAATAAAGTTAATTATAAAGTGAGTGGTATTATTCTGTTAGTAGGGTAGGGCTCTTGTCTTCTTTAACGTTAAGCGATTTAAATCGCTTTTGTCTCTGTTGCCAACGCTCCCTTGCATATTGTTGCATATCTGTTACAACGTCGTTCTCATCGATAATCTCCAAACCAAAAACAGTCTCTATCACATCCTCAAGCGTCAATATTCCTTGGAAACATCCATAATCATCTATCACCACACCTATTTGTGACTTCTGTTTGAGCATTTGGTCAAAAATGCTACCAATGGTCATTTCTTCATGAAACTGCGGCATCGGGCGTTTGATTTCTCCCAAAGTTTTATTGAAATTATCTTCCGTCAAATACTCCAATGCATCCCCGCGCAAAATGTAACCTGTAATATACTCTGGAGTATCAGCATAAACGGGTATTCTGGAGAAATGGTCATAGTTATCATTATCATAATACTCTTTGAGCGTCATTTTCTCAGAGGCAATAGAAGCCACAACACGTGGAGTCATTACTTCATATGCCTTGATATCATCCAAACGCATCACATTACGGATAATCTTGTTTTCATCCTCTTCTATCACGCCTTCTTCTTCTCCAACAGATGCCATGGCTATCACTTCTTCACGACTCACGGTTGCCTCATCAGTCCTGATCGTGAAACGCTTCATTAGTTTTTGAATGATGATTACAAAGGGATACATGATAAAAATCAATATCCTTATTGTCTTAGCAGCAAAACCCATCAGGTTCTTCCAATAGTTCGTGCCGATAGTCTTAGGCACTATCTCACCAAAAAGCAAAATAAGGATTGTAACCAATATACTAACCAATCCAAACCATTTGCTTCCAAATATTATAGTAGCCTGTTGACCTACACCAGCGGCACCTATCGTGTTGGCAAAGGTATTCAAAACCAAAATAGCAGCCAACGGACGCTCCGTCTCTGTTTTGTACTGCTTCATCAATGTGGCAGGCTTATATCCTTCTTCCTCACGCATCGTGATATAACTCAATGTAGTGGACATCAACACCGATTCTAATGTACTACATAAGAACGATACGAATAATGCTGAAAATAAATATAATAATAATAGTCCCATGTTTAGGATTGTTATAATAATGCAAAATCAATTACTTCGTCTATGTTCTTTACATAGTGGAATGTTATTCCTTTCAAATAAACAGCAGGTATCTCTGCCACATCCTTCATATTTTCCTGGCAAAGTATGATATCCGTTATACCAGCACGTTTAGCTGCCAATATTTTCTCTTTCACACCACCAATAGGCAATACTTTTCCACGCAAAGTCATCTCTCCTGTCATAGCGATACGAGCTCTTACCTTACGTTTCGAAAAAGCACTAACCAATGCCGTAGTCATCGTAATACCAGCACTTGGGCCATCTTTTGGTATGGCGCCCTCTGGCACGTGAATATGTACCGATGTTGTATCAAAATCCGTCTGTGGAATGCCAAATTTACTTGCATTCGCTTTGATATATGCCAGCGCAATAGTAGCTGACTCTTTCATCACATCACCCAAATTACCCGTCAAGGTTAGGGTAGGAGTCTTGCTTGGGCTGAGGGAGGTCTCGATAAACAAAATCTCGCCACCTACCTGCGTCCACGCCAAACCTGTGACCACACCGATATACTTATTCGTTTCCCATTCGTCACGCGTATATCTGGGTTGACCCAAATAGTTAATCACATCTTGCTTGGTTATACTTACATTATAGGGCTCATCCAAAGCAATCTGTGTGACTACTTTTCGGCATATCTTAGCTATCTGCCTATCCAAACTTCTCACACCCGACTCACGCGTATAATCGTCTATTATACGCTCTATAATATCTTTTTTGAGTCTCAATTGTGTGGACTTAAGTCCGTGATTATTCAACTCTTTAGGCAACAAATGGCGCTTAACAATTTCTTCTTTTTCTTCTATCAAATATCCCGTCATCTCTATCAACTCCATACGGTCGAGTAGGGGACGTGGAATAGAATCCAACGAGTTAGCAGTAGCTATAAATAGCACTTTGCTCAAATCATAATCCACGTTGAGGAAGTTGTCATGGAAAGTAGTGTTTTGCTCTGGGTCCAATACCTCAAGCAATGCACTGGTAGGGTCACCTTTGTAATCCGCAGCCAACTTATCTATCTCATCCAATACAAAAACAGGGTTCGAAGTCTTTACTTTTCTTATATTCTCAATGATTCGGCCAGGCATAGCACCTATATAAGTCCTTCTGTGTCCTCGAATCTCTGCTTCATCATGCAAACCACCAAGGGATATACGTGCATATTGTCTGCCCAATGCCTTGGCAATGGATTTTCCCAAACTTGTTTTTCCTACTCCAGGAGGACCATACAAGCATAGGATAGGGGCCTTGAACTCAAACTTATTGCGACCATTGTCTTGTTTTTCTTTCTCCCATACTGTTATTTGCTTCAGGACAGCCAGATACTCAACGATGCGCTCCTTGACCTTCTCTATACCATAATGATCTTCGTCCAATACTTCTTTAGCATGTTTGATATCAAAATTATCTTCAGTATATTCGTTCCATGGCAAATCAATAAACGTCTCCAAATAATTTTGTTGAATCGTATAGTCTGGAGAATGCGCAGGAGTACGCTGCATCTTTTTCAACTCTTTCTCAAAGATGGTAGCGATTTCTTTTGACCACTTTTTAGTCTTGGCTTTTTCGCGCATATCGTTGATAATCTGCGCACCCGTATCGCCCAATTCCTTCTGAATGGTCTCTATTTGTCTGTGCAAATAGTATTCGCGTTGTTCTTTATCCAAATCTTCTTTTGTCTTGATCTGAATATCAGCTTTCATCTCAAGAAGTTGAACCTCCTTGTTGAGCAATTCAAGCAAATGCAATGCTCTGTCAGCAATTGATTCAAAATCAAGTAATCGTTGTTTATCTTCTATCTTTATACTGAAGTTCACACAGATATAATTCACCAGAGTAGGGGGATTGTCTATTCCTTTTAGGGTCATTCCCGCCTCTGGAGTCATATTTTCTGTATGGCGCAATACTTTGATAGCTTGGTCTTTGATATTGCTTACAATAGCCAAAAAATGCTTATCCCCACGTTTAGGGAACTTTTCGGGCACTACTTGTATCTTAGCTTTCAAATTGGTTCTTGAAGGGATAAATTCGGTTATAGTTATCCTTTCTATACCTTCCAAAATCACCATCTGGCTTGAGTCGGGTAGATCAAGCACACGTACCACACGAGCTGCTGTACCTAAATTGTATAGGTCTTCACCTTTAGGTTCTTGCTTGTCTCGATCTTTTTGGCACAAAACTGCCAACAACTTCTCTTGTTCAAAAGCATTTTTTACAAGTCGTTGAGATTTAGGTCTTGCAACTGTTACAGGAAGCAATACACCTGGAAACAATACCATATTACGCAATGGCAATACTCCAAGTACAGCACCATCCTCCAGTTGCTCTGTGTCTGGACGATCATTCCCATGAATGATAGGTATTACCTTCGTTCCATTTTCCTCTTCAAATATGTCGTCAAACTGTATGTTCATTATATAGTATCAAATAATGCTATTTTACATAATCCAAATTATGGTACATACACATACGTTCTTCAAAATCTGTGTAAATATTTACCTTATTATATATATAAGGAGTAAATTATGTAATGATATTATTGTTGATTATCTTTTTCTTTGATTAAAATTTCTAACTCATCCAATTGTTTTTGATCCACCAATCCAGGTGCTCCAAGCATTACGTCACGTCCTTGGTTATTTTTTGGGAACGCAATGCAATCACGAATGCTATCCAATCCAGCAAACAAACTTACAAAGCGGTCCAAACCGTATGCCAATCCTCCATGAGGTGGCGCACCATACTTAAAGGCATTCATTAGGAATCCAAATTTGAGTTGTGCCTCTTCTGGTGTGAAGCCCAAAATCTCAAAGGTTCGTTGTTGTAGTGCTGCATCGTGAATACGTATCGAACCACCACCCACTTCTACGCCATTGATAACCATATCATACGCATTGGCACGCACTGCCGCTGGATTGGTATCCATCAATGGGATATCTTCAGGTTTAGGACTCGTAAATGGATGATGCATCGCCATGAGACGTTGTTCCTCATCGCTCCATTCATACATAGGGAAATCAACTATCCACAAGCAAGAGAACTTCTTAGGATCACGCAATCCTAATTGTTTACCTACTTCCAAACGCAATTCGCACAATTGCTTACGTGTCTTCATTGCATCGTCACCCGACAAAATAAGAATCAAATCACCAGGTTTGGCATCCATAGCTGTAGCCACTTGTTGCAATGCTTCTTGGTTGTAAAATTTATCTACACTTGATTTCACATTACCATCAGCTTCCACACGAGCATAAACCATTCCTTTGGCACCTATCTGAGGACGTTTGACATACTCAGTCAAAGCATCCAATTGTTTGCGAGTATAGGTGGCACATCCTGTAGCACAAATACCTCCTATATATTGAGCATTGGCAAATACACTGAATCGTTCCGCTTCTACTTTTTGCTCTTCAATAGCATGGAAAATATCATGCAATTCGACAAATTTCATTCCAAATCGTGTATCAGGCTTATCGCTACCATAATATTTCATAGCATCTGCCCAAGTCATTCTTGGAAAATCAGGCAAGTCTATGTTGAGAATAGTCTTGAATAAGTGTTTAGACATCCCTTCGAATATATTGAGCACATCTTCTTGCTCTACAAAAGACATCTCACAGTCTATTTGGGTGAATTCAGGTTGTCTATCTGCACGCAAGTCCTCATCACGGAAACATTTAACGATTTGGAAATAACGGTCAAAACCACTTACCATCAACAACTGCTTAAGGATTTGTGGACTCTGTGGCAATGCATAGAATTGTCCTGGATTCATACGACTTGGCACAATGAAGTCGCGAGCACCTTCAGGGGTTGAATTGACCAAGATAGGTGTCTCTACCTCCAAGAAACCTTTCTCGTCCAAATAACGGCGTACCTCAAAGGCCATCTTATGGCGCAACTCGAGATTTTTTCTCACACAATTGCGACGCAAATCAAGGTATCTATATTTCATACGGATATCCTCTCCTCCATCCGTCTCATCTTCAATAGTGAAAGGAGGTGTGACCGCTTCGTTCAGTACAACCAACGAAGTTACTTCTATCTCTACATCACCCGTTGCTATTTGTTTGTTTTTACTTTGTCTTTCAATGACTTTACCCTTCACTTGAATCACATATTCTCTTCCCAATTCATTTGCTTTATCAAAGGCGTCAGTACCTTGATTAAAAGCCAATTGCGTGATACCATATCGGTCACGCAAATCAACAAAAGTCATTCCACCCATTTTACGGATGCGTTGTACCCATCCGGCAAGTGTTACATTCTTCTCAACATCGGCAATTCTTAGTTCGCCACAAGTGACTGTTCTATACATAGTTCAAACTATAATTATTTCAAAATATTTATCTACCTCTACTCTATCCTACTATAACCTCAGGATCTATCTTACGAATCAATCCTTTCAATACATCCCCTGGGCCAAACTCATAAAACTCATGAGCGCCATCCACTATCATGTTTTTGATAGTCTGTGTCCATCTCACAGGAGCGGTTAATTGTAGCAATAGATTTTGTCTAATATCTTCAGGATTGGTTTGTGGGTATGCATTCACATTCTGATAGATAGGACATATTGGCTGATGAAACTCAGTATTCAAGATTGCAGTCTTCAGCTCTTCAGCAGCAGGTTGCATCAAAGGCGAGTGAAAAGCGCCATTTACTTGTAGTCTCATAGCTCTTTTGGCACCTCTCTCTTTCAGCATTCGACATGCCTCTTCTATTCCTTCTATTGAGCCACTGATTACGACTTGATTTGGGCAATTAAAATTAGCAGCCACCACCACTTTGTCTGTGATCATTTGGCACACTTCATCCACTTTCTCATCAGGCAATCCCAACACAGCCGCCATGGTTGACTCCTGCATCTCACATGCTCGTTGCATCGCTTCAGCTCTTTTCTTAACCAAAACGAGCGCGTCTTCCATACGAAGTGCTTCACAAGCCACCAAGGCAGAATATTCGCCAAGACTATGCCCCGCAACCATATCTGGTCTCAAGATATTCAATACTTTTGAAGCAATCACAGAATGCAAAAAGACTGCAGGCTGTGTTATGCTTGTTAGTTTAAGGTCTTCGGTATCTCCATCAAACATTATATCTGTAATGCGATAGCCTAAAATATCGTTTGCAGTTTCAAACATCTCACGAGCGACTGGATATGCTTCGTACAAATCTTTACCCATCCCCTCAAACTGCGCACCTTGTCCAGGAAATACAAAAGCTTTCATAAAATAGTTGTGTTATTAAATTAGTATTACATCTTGCATCTCTACATACTTACACGCAAATAAACTGTTAAATCCGACAATGGAAATAACGATTTACATAACGGCGAAGATACAAAATTTCGTGCAAAGATACATTTTTTATTGCATGTGTGCAAGTAAAAAAATTTTTTTTACACAAGTTTTTTATATCGTATACGTTTGGGTTGCAATGCTTCTGCTCCCATACGCATCTTCTTATTTTCTTCGTATTCAGAGTAACTTCCTTCAAAAACAAACACCTTACTATCACCTTCAAAAGCAATAATATGTGTACAAATACGATCCAAGAACCATCTATCGTGACTAATCACCACAGCACATCCAGCGAAGTTCTCCAATCCTTCTTCAAGGGCACGCAATGTGTTTACATCGATATCATTCGTTGGCTCATCAAGCAATAGCACATTCGCTTCACTCTTCAATGTCAATGCCAAATGCAAACGATTACGTTCACCACCACTCAGCACTCCACACTTTTTCTCTTGGTCACTACCCGTGAAGTTAAATCTACTTAGATAAGCTCTTGCGTTTATTTCGCGGCCACCTACCCTAATATATTCCGTACCATTGCTAATGGTCTCATATACGGTTTTCTCTGGGTCGATATTACTATGCACCTGATCTACATACCCCAACTTAACAGTCTCTCCTACAGCGAAGGTGCCTTGGTCGGCTTTTTCAAGTCCCATAATCATACGGAAGAGCGTTGTCTTACCTGCACCATTAGGACCAATCACACCCACAATACCATTCGGTGGTAACATAAAATCGAGTCCTTCAAAGAGCAACTTATCACCAAATGCTTTACTCACTCCTTCTGCATTCACCACCTTGTTACCCAATCGTGGTCCGTTAGGAATAAAGATCTCCAGCTTCTCTTCACGCTCTTTTTGCTCCTCATTCATCATGCGGTCATAGGCCTCCAGACGTGCTTTACCTTTCGCTTGTCTGGCTTTAGGTGCCATGCGTACCCATTCCAATTCTCGCTCCAGTGTTTTACGACGCTTGCTGGCTTGTTTTTCTTCCATAGCCATTCGCGCAGTCTTTTGGTCAAGCCATGAACTATAATTACCTTTCCATGGAATACCTTCACCTCTATCCAATTCAAGAATCCATCCAGCGACGTGATCCAAGAAATAGCGGTCGTGAGTTACTGCAATCACAGTGCCAGGATATTGTTGTAGGTGTTGTTCCAACCACTCTACCGATTCAGCGTCCAGGTGGTTAGTAGGCTCGTCCAAAAGCAAGATATCAGGTTGTTTGAGCAACAATCGACACAAAGCCACACGACGGCGTTCACCTCCACTCAAGTTTGCCACAATAGCGTTCTCCTCTGGACATCTCAGCGCATCCATTGCACGCTCCAGCTTGGTATCAATATTCCAAGCGTCAACGCTATCCAACTTATCTTGCAATTCGGCTTGTCTTGCCAATAGACGATCAAAATCGGCATTTTCATCCATGAAGGCTGCATTCACTTCGTCGTACTCTCGTAGCATATCCATCACCTCTTGCACACCTTCTTGTACGCATTCTTTTACTGTCTTGTTAGGGTCCAGTTTAGGTTCTTGCTCCAGATATCCTACGCTATATCCTGGTGAAAAAAACACTTCACCTTCGTATGACTTCTCAACACCTGCAATAATCTTAAGCAAGGTAGATTTACCCGAACCATTCAAACCGATAATACCTATCTTAGCACCATAGAAGAAACTGAGGTAGATATTATTCAAAACACGTTTTTGGGGGTTAAAAGCCTTGCTAACTCCCACCATTGAGAAGATGATTTTCTTATCGTCTGCCATAAAAAAATATGATATAAATTAAAATACTTAGTTAAAATCTCTGCAAAGATACAATATTTTTTGCATGCGTGCAAATTTTCTGCCCACTTCACCCTACACACAACAAAAGGCACCCCATGCAAAGCATGATTTGCCTTTTTCAGATTAGGAATCGTATTTCTAACACACTTATGGTGGTTGTTCTAAAAGTTCTAAGTGTTCTAAAAGTTCTAAGTGTTCTAAAAGTTCTAAGAGTTCACGCGGCAGAGCCGCTTGTTTCAAGAGTATTAAGAGTTTGTTAAACTCAACTGATAATTCTTAATTCAAAATTAAAAATTCTTAATTAAAAATCATCTTTCCTCAAACGTGCCATCGCTATAGAAGATCATCACTTTCTTTACGGTACGTTCTGTCGTTTTGGTTATTACTTCAGGTACAGGCATTGTTTCGAGCGTTGTTTTGTCATTTTGTGGAGGGATATCAAACAACGGCATTTGAACACCATCCGTATTGGGACGATACATTGCCCCTACGCCTAATATCAACCAATCAGCACTTATTGTTCGATATACATTGAGAATAGCTTGCATCACTTCCAAACTCGGCTTATTTCTGCCTCCCAAGATATTGGATAGGGTGCTTGCACTTATTCCTACTTGACTGGAAAACTCCTTAGCATTAACTTGCTCAGATTCCATTATTTTTACCAACCTTTGCCTTTCGTCCATAATATTGAATTTATTTTTGTGTGCAAAGATATGAAAAGTATTTTACATGTGCAAATTCACTATGATTCACAAAACTAAATGTTAAGTATTTTCAATTGTAAACTTATGGAGAATTCACAAAATCATACTCAAAATACACAATCTATTGTAAATCTGCAATATATCATTATTCACTATTAAATAAAGTACACCTTGTAACTTATTGTATATCAAGCAATATTTGTAATCTTTTCAAAATTATTCACAATTATACACATATTGCGCATATAGATACACTTTAGCATCAAACCACAAGTTTACTAAATCAACACAAAACACTGATATTCTATAAATTACGAGTATATAAACCACAAAATATACAATACGTATATATAATGAATACATATGTATTTAAGTGCTTTTCATTTGTGCATCACATAATGCGTATTGCGATGTGTGTTTTGAAATAATTGTGAATTTTCATTTGTTTGTTTTCGTTTGCAATTGTAAAATATCACAGATACAAACTTATGATTCTCTCATCCCTACCCTATTTTTGACATGCAATACTACGAAAAATGCAAATCGCTGAGAATCGCATATTTTGAAAATATTGTGGGATTGTACAGAAATATTTAATTCTGAGAATAGAACATATTTTGCAAAAATATTCATACTTCTTTGCCCACTTCTAAAAATTGTTGTACATTTGCATCGTAAACCTGCGCCGAGGGATGTCTGTGCATCATAGGCGGAGGGAAACAGACATAATATAAAAGCGTTTATTAGCGCTTGTTTTGGTGTAACGAAATCCTGCAAAATTTCACCAACCCAAAGCAAGAAGGCAGTAAACGCCCTTTGGGATATGTATATCCTGTCCACAAATCATCTTCTGTTGGATGGTTTGGTTGGTAGCATTTCATATTCGGCGTGGGCGTTCGTTGCTTATATCTTGTTGGTAGGGTCTTGCAGGAACCTCGTTACAGAGAATAAGCAATAGTAAGGTTCCACGCTTTTTGTATGCCTATACAACTAGATACAAAAAACTAAATGGATATGAAACAAACTATTCTTCTAACTATTGCTTTGATGCTTACCATTGCCTCACATGCACAAATCATTTTTGAAAATGAAGATCAAAGATGGCAACTGACAGGAGTCGCATCGAATGACGATTTTACTGCCATTTTCTGTGACATTACTATTCTAAATAACAAAGCAGGATGTTTTGAAGTACACGAATTTGACAAAAATGCAAGCATTTATATTTCAGGTAGTTTCGGCAATGCCAAGTTAGTGGAATCAACCTTTGAAGGATACTACGAACCATGGCACCGATACACAAATGTTACCAACTGGAATTATTATAACCGAGGTAATCAATACAAAATTGCACACGCCACATTTTATTTTCCTCGTATTCCTGCTGGCATCACTTCATTCAAATTACATTTCTATGGTGGTATAGGACATCCTGAATATAAACGTAAGAGTTATGTTTGCCCAGCCTTTACTGCAAACATTTCAGCGCCTAACAATAAGAACACCACTCCACAAACACATTGGACGGAAAACGAATTACGTGATACATGGGAGAATAAAATTGGTGCGCCAATTGAAGGTATTTATAACTTCATCACTACCTCTAATACAAAATATTGGGGAAATATACGCCATAAATTAGCTATCATCAAAGAAGGTCAAAATTACAAAATCATATACCTTAGTGGCTCAAATGACAACATTTGGAAAGAAGGAGAATTGAAAGGAACATTTTCTGCTACAACTACCCCTGGATTATACAAAGTCAATACTTGGTATCTTGAAAACAAGACACCCTCTAAAGCAGATTTTTACCTGGAGTACAACAATCGAAAGATTACACTATATGATGCTAAGAACTATGTGGAAACTATTTTTATGAAACTATATCCCGAGTATGACATTGATGAGACAACTGTACCAGTAAGCAACAACACCGTTGAAGAAGATCAACCTAAAGGTAATGGTAGTGGTTTCTTCATTAGTACGAATGTCATTGCGACGAACAATCATGTTGTAGAAAATGCAAAACGCATAGAGGTAGTCATTCAAACGCCTCAAAAAGTGAGCCAGCATGATGCAAAAGTGCTCTGCGTTGACAAAGTAAACGATTTGGCATTAATAACAATAGAAGACTCTTCATTCCAAAATATAGAAACACTTCCATATAATATTCAATACAGGAGTTCAGATGTTGGTTCGTCCGTATTCACTATGGGTTATCCTATGGCGCAGGCAATGGGGACCGAAATCAAGATCACTGATGGTATCATTAGTTCAAAGACAGGTTACGAAGGTCAAATAGCCATGTACCAAATCTCTGCTCCTATCCAACCTGGGAATAGCGGAGGTCCTATGTTTGACAAGAATGGACATCTTATAGGCATTACATCCGCTGGCATACCTGGCGCGAATAATGTGGGTTATGCCATAAAGAGCAGTTACCTTCATCAACTAATAGATGCTGCTCCTATAGATATTCAAGACATAACACAAGAGCCCAACAAACAAGAATTTGTGGAGATGATTAAAACATTCTCTCCTTATGTTGTAATGATATTGATTTATTAGCCAAATGTTTCCATTTTAGGGACTTTATAACTTTATTATTAACTTAAAAATTTTACTACAATGAAAAAAGTTTTTTTAGCTGTGGCACTGACCACATTGCTATTGTGCAACGCCAATGCACAGAACTCAGATGTCGAAATTGCAATGCAAGAGACAAAGACAGAGAAATTCCTGAAGGAATGTAATTTTGTAAGGGAAGATCAAATATCTTCTTACGTAGGTAAAGGCTTAGAGGTCTATGGTAAGATTTTTACTGATTTAACAACCGGAAAGCAAATAGCTGCTCTTGAATTCTATACTCAAAATAAAAGATTAGCAGGAACTCTTGCAAATGTAGGCTCAGCATTGTTGGGAGGAGATGGCAACGTTGCATCAGCAGAAGATATGGCTCCAAGACCATTAGGATATCTTGATATGGAAAATGTGCAAGATCTTCTTACTGCTTTAGAAGATATTGTAACATCTGCACACAATAGTTCTAAAAAAGATATATTTTCTATTAATTATACAGCCCCTGGTGGTATTGATGTCTATTTTTCACAAGGTATTAAAGATATATGGGGTGTGAAAGGTGATGCAGTTGTTTTCTTCAGAAAAAAATGGTATGGAATCAATGAATATGGTGTTCGTAGCGTACAATACACTCGCACTGAGGGTATCAAAATTGAAAACATTGCAAAACTTATTCCTATCATCAAAGATGCTCAAACAATTGCAACTAAACAAATCAAAAATCCATATGTATCAAAGCCAACAGTAGTTACTCCAGCAAAATCTGCTCCAATCGTACAACCAGTAGCAACTCAAGAAGAACCACAGGTAGAATCCTCCCCTGCATTAAACACTCCTACAGAGAGCATTGCAGACAATTCAGAGCAAACAGGTGTTAGTACTCCATTAAGTATTGATGATTATAAGACTCAACTTAATCAAGATCTCGTAAAAGTTGTTCAAGCATATGGTTCCGAAGGCTTATCAGCAAGTCCTATATGCAAATCCTATATGCAAGTTGCACGTTTGTTAATAAAAACTCAAAATATGGACGACTTGCAAACGCTTGACAATTTGACGGTATTTATTGAAGGCTTATTAGATAAACATCAAACTAAAGTAGACAAGAAAGCATTAGAAAAACAACTCTCATCTAAGAAAACTGCTGATGAAATGTTAATGGTCTTCAAAACTTATCTGCAATAAGATTTTGTATATTCAATCTTATCTCTCACCCTGCAAGTCGTTGGATTTGCGGGGTGAGTTTTATTTGGAGGGGAAACACAATAGAGTCCCCGAATGATATTCGGGCACCTTCCTCCTATGTCCATTACTCCGAATGCTATTCGGATACTCTTAAGGTGAAACAAGGTGAAATAACTTGTAAGTTGCTTATAGGCACATGTTTACGAAATCATTTCACCTTGTTTCACTATTTCACCTTGCTACATCTTACGGGATTGCTTGAATATTAAACTTACCCCACTCTGCATCTGCTTGGTAGGCTGCTACTGCTCCCTGAGGAACATGAAATATACTTTGCGCTAGAATACCATAACAGCATACTTACCCACAAGGAGTAGCTTGCAGCAATATGTACTCTATGCACATGACAACCCTCATCCATTACCCACTCAAAATAGGGATTGATTAATTCAAAATAATGCCGAGTCATTATCGAGTCATTCCCGACGGTCAGCCGACGGTGAGCCGACGGTCAACAATACCCTTACAATACCTTTAGAATATTTTTATATACAAGACGTGTTTAGTCACATCTCATACATGGACCATTCATAATTCATAAATTGCTCCTCTAAGTTAGTGGGTGAAGGAGTGCAACGGAATGCACTCCGAGTGCAGCGCCCGAAGAGTTCCCACTCTAAGGAAATAGCGCAAACATAGAACCATTGTCCGCAGGACTGAGGGGTCTGTTAACTCAAAATTCAAAATTCTTAATTCTCTCGTACATACAACAAACTCACCCTATTCATGGAAATGGGGTGAGTTTGTTTATTCAAAATTCACAAATTTCTACGTTCTCTACGAGTGTTGAATGATGATAATTCAAAATTCAAAATTCTTAATTCAAAATTCTCACTTCGTCGCGCTTATAAGAACATCATCACAAACACAGCAATGATAGGAGTGGCCAACAAGATGCTATCAAAACGGTCCAAAACGCCACCATGTCCTGGCATAAACTTGCCAGAGTCTTTTACTCCTATAGTACGTTTGAACAAGCTTTCCATCAAGTCCCCCAAAGTTCCAAAAACAGAGATTAAGAATGCAAAAATCAATGCATAGACATACGCATTTTCCGTTCCGAACCAACCCAGTTTGGCATACACATATCCTGCCAAAAGAGATACCAGAACACCGCCAATCAGTCCCTCCCAGCTCTTGGCGGGACTTACTCTTGGAAACATCTTATGGTTGCCGCCCTTACGCTTTGCCATCAGGCTACCTACACAATAAGCACCGCTATCATTGAGCCATATCGTAACAAACAATGCCAACAAGAGATATTGTCCATGATTATACACAATATTCATCATCGCCAAAGGCAACGCAACCATCGACTGAGACACAAAATAATTACCCCAGTCTTGTATAGGATTGCGCTTCTCAAAAAACAAACCCATCACGAGGACCAATATGCTAAATAGCAAATAAGCCAAAACCAAATAGGCCACGCTTGACAATGGAAGGTCACCCATATTGTACCACAACCACGTAGTACCAAACAACAAAAGTCCCCCAATCATCGACATAATCGTATGAAAAGGAGAAGAATTAACCAAATGATGATACTCGCGAACAGCTAATATAGTAATGATAGAAAATAATACACCGAAAAAAATAGGATGCACAAAAATAGACAACACCACCAAGGCAACATAAACAGCACCAGACAATGTACGTGTGATAAAATTGGACATAACTCAACTACTTATACTAAATGATTTGGATATCGAAAAGAATTATTCATTCTTTTTTTTGCAAAAGTACAAAATAATCTTTACCTTTGCAAATAAATTTTCAAAATTATGAGCAACGACACATTCGAACTAAGTCTGATGGATTCAGAAGAAAAAGAGATGCTAAATGCCATCTGGAATATCATACCAGAACAAGATCGTAAGGATATGAAACAAACAGATGTATTGTTTGTCTTGGACATGATAGACGATTTCCTCATCGAGAATGATTTGTTGGTAGAAGGTGATGAGGACATAACCTATTTGGAAGGCGAAGTGGATGAGACAGAACAAATGCAATTCATCTACAACGCAGCCCAAGAAGCTGGCAAAAACCTTACCATGACACAAATACAAATCATCTTAGACGCCGAACTACAATACGGAATACAAGAAGGCTACTATACCGAAGAAGATTGATGTTATTTTTTATTCAAATATTTTCATTACTCCCCCTCAAAGCGCTATACTTCATAGCAGACTATCTCATATACCCACTCATGTACGGAGCGATAAGGTATAGACGTAATATTGTAAGGAAAAATCTTAGTTTGTCTTTTCCTGAAAAAAACGAACAAGAGCTCAAACAATTAGAAAAAGCATTTTATCATCACTTCAGCGATACCATAGTTGAGATTATCCACGGTTATCGTATATCTGATGCACAAATGCGCTCACGAGTACAATACGTCAATACGCAAGACATCGAACAAGCAGCCCTTGAGCGTGGAGGAGCTTTTGTAATGTTAGGCCATATCGGCAATTGGGAATGGTTGGCAGACGTAGGCAGAAGGTATGATAGTCCTGATGTAATCGAATATAATGTCTATCGCAAGCAGAAGAATGAGTCTATAGATAAAGCAATGTTGGCTATTCGCGCCAAAAGAGGCGGAGAATGCATCGAGAAAAACTCTCTGGTAAGGCATATCATTTCCCTTAACAAACAAAAACAAAAGTTTATCTTAGGCTTGATTGCAGACCAAAAACCTACTCCAGTCAATGCACACTTCTGGACTACATTCCTACACCAAGACACCTCTTTTCTCATAGGGGGAGAGACATTAGCCAAAAAATTCAACTACCCTATTTACTACGCTTATACACGCAAATTGCAACGTGGATATTATCAAGTGGAGTTTGTACTGTTGTCACAAAATCCTTCTGAAAATACACATTACGAGGCAACGCAAGCCTATGCCTCTGCACTTGAAAAGAATATAATAGAACAACCCGAAATATGGCTTTGGACCCATAACCGTTGGAAATATCCTCGCCCACAAGAATGTAAGTAATCATATGAAATGTTCCATTGTTATACTCAACTGGAATGGAGCACAAATGCTCCAAGATTATCTACCCTCCGTCATACGTCATAGTCAAGCAAATGATTGTGAAGTAGTGGTCGTAGATAATGGTTCTACCGACACAACACTTGACACATTAAGTAAAATCAATAAAACAGCCAAAGAAAACCACTTACGAGAAGTTCGTATCGTACTATTGGATAAGAATTATGGCTACGCCGAGGGGTACAACAAAGCCTTACAACATATTGATTCCGAATACACCATTTTGCTCAACTCCGACGTAGAAGTGAGTGAAGGTTGGTTGGAACCCATGCTCACCTATATGGACAACCATTTAGATGTAGTAGCATGCCAACCCAAAATACTCAGTTGGAAAAACAAAAACCAATTCGAATATGCAGGCGCAGCAGGTGGTTTTATAGATAAGTTATGCTACCCCTATTGTAGAGGACGCATATTAGGAACAGTAGAACAAGATCATGGTCAATACGACCAAATCATAGATATTTTTTGGGCAAGTGGTGCATGTCTATGCGTGCGCACACATTCCTATATAGAAATAGGCGGATTGGATGCCGAATTCTTTGCCCACATGGAAGAAATAGACCTCTGTTGGAGACTCCTAAACAGAGGACATCGCATCGTATGCATTCCTCAAAGTCGCGTTTATCATTTAGGTGGAGGGTCATTGAACTATGAGAACCCAAAGAAAACCTTCTTAAACTTTAGGAACAGCTTGTTGATGATATACAAAAACATGCCTTCCAAACGTCTAACTACCACATTGGTAGCACGCTTTTTCTTAGATTTGGCAGCATCGCTACACTACTTGGTATGTGGCAAAGTAAAAAATGCCTATGCCGTCCTCAAAGCATGGTATGCCTATCTGAATATGCGAAAACAATTTACTCATAAACGCCAACACAACCTAAGCATGACCACATGCGCCTACCCAAAGACTATGAGTAAACGTATCATTCTTTTTGACTACTACTTCCGTAGCAAACGTACCTGGTCAAAATGAGAAACTAAAACCTACAGATGCTGTTAGGTTTTTTCCTTGATAAAAGATGGGAGCATACTTGTTCAAGTATGTGGATGCCGTACCCGTTATTTCACTCACACAAGTACTTGTCAAGTTGTCATACGCACGAGCATTGTTGTACATCACGTTGGCTGTCAAATACATGTTTGGATGCACTTCATAGGTAAAATCAAGCGCCAATGCTTCATTACAAAAAATAGTCTTATCAAAAGGCTTTTGAGCAATAGCATTCGCCACATCTCCTCGTATATAATTATACGAATTGTATTTCGTATCGTGCAAATAACTCAACCCAACATGCATTCCTCTTATCGGACGATAACTCAACTCCACAAAAATACTTTGCGCATTATCTCCCATATAATGCCCCATATTATAACTATTAGAAGTGAAGTCCAACACTGGAATAGAATGGGTATAACATGCAATATATGAACGCATAAACTCACCCTTCAAACCCAAACCTTTGATAGGCCAACCCGTCCAATCAAACCCTACAAGATACGATATCGGATTATTTTGCGGATTGCTCTTTTTGAAGCGACTGAACTTAACCTCATCCACATAACAAGATGTATATAACTTCAAGTGCTCTACCGGATGTAATGTGAGGGTAAAGAAGAATTGTGAGTTCTGATTTTCTGTTCCCAAACCTTTGGTCAACAAATGGTCTAGGGATTTATAGAATGCGAATGGGATAAAGTAAGCGGCTTGTACATTATTCTCAGCATATACGATCGAATTACCAAATGAGAAATGCACATACTTAATCGGCATAAAAGTGAACATATTAGCCGCCATAAACTTATTATGCGGACGATACTGCATGTTCGTAATTATCGAATCGGCCTTGTTCACAGCCTGCTGCTCGTAGTAATACGACTTGCTTGCCACATTGCTCACCAACCATGCATGGAAATAGTCAAACTGGAACCATTTGCAGGGCGTCAGTTGCAATGTCACCATAGGGACGGCAGGATTACGTCCAGACAAGATATTGGAGCAATGATAAGCATCACCCCATTGGATGTTCTCACGTTGCAAACCAATACTACCCCACCATGTATAAGCACTTATTCCACCACGAGAATCCGAAAAGTCACCACCATAATTGGCCTCTTTGTATTGTACACCAAGCAGGTTGTTCAAATAACTTGATTTGGTCAACTTAGCCCCATCGATTTTGGCATATACGTCTGGGTAATATGCATCCGATAAACCGAACGTTCCATTCCAAGATATATCACGCAACGAACCCCATATACTGAGATGCTTGGCAATATCCATCGTAAGTTCAGCTCCCCACCAACGCTTCAAAATAACTCCCTTCTTACCTCCTATAACATTCATACCTAAAATAGGACGAAGTGATAACTTAAATTGTTTATTGGGACTGATATACGAAAACTGAGGATCTGCCAAAGAAAGATTGAACGTCTTATGATCCGTGTATTGGACATAATTATCCTTCACAGTATCACGTTCCAAAGCAAACTCGTTCAAATAGAATTGCAAGTCCTTCTTTTGTCGAGCAGACAAAAGGGTGTCTCCTTTTTGTGCTTCTAATAGCCAATCAACTATCGCCTTTCTTGTATAAGGACGCACTGCATGGTTAATAGAAATGACTCCATCGGTACTCAATTCGTCCAAGAAATCATATATCCTGGTATATTCCGTACTCAATGGAATATTTTGAGCCCAAACGGGCTCAAAATATAGTAAAAAGCAAATAGATGCTATTATATAATATATATGTCTCAGTCTGAACATGCTATTGCTTATTTAGCATAGCGAGCATTTAGACCATTTACAACATCATTGGTGATATCATAACCATCAGCTGCCATCAAAATATTATCTTTCGCATTGTTGTTCAAGATAATCTCAAAACGACCATCAGCATTGTAGGTCTTAAGGTAGTTCATCAATGAATCTGACAATTGAAGATTGAGCGCTTGATTCTCCTCGAGAATATCTTGTGTCAATTTAGCTTCCAATTGCTCTAAATCTTGTTGTTTCTTTTGTAGTCTTTGATATTCTTTTTGTGCACGTTCTTGGCTAAGGAATGCTCCGTTATCCAACTTACGTTGAAAATCAGCCATTTCATTTTGTAGTGTACGAAGTTTGGTGTTCAATTTGAGACGTGCGTCTTCTTGTTTGGACATCAATTTCTCGTTAGCTTCTTGAGCAAACTGGTAGTTCAACAACAAACTATCAATATTCAAATAAGCCACTGGTAATTTGTCAGATACCGCAGCTACTTCACCTTCTGCTACACTTGCTTTTTTGGTATCTTTACCATAGTTCATCACAAACAAGGCAACTACTGCTGCCACCAAAACAACATTCAAGATTGTTTGAAATAAAGAGTTCTTCATAAATATAAATTGATTGATTTTAATTAATTAATTCTTAATTCTTAATTCTTCATTCAAAATTCATAATTCTTAATTCCCTCTGCCCTATCACATCTCCTTCGTGTTTATTCTATTCACGGTTTTTGCCCTTGCTTCCCTATCTTGCGCCGTCGCACAATGAATGCCTCGCTGCTGCATAGCCTTACTCTCAGAAATATGTTGACTACTAAAACGTCCGTTTTTCTTCAACAACACCCTAACCGAAAGCAACAATAGCGAAAGAGCTACAATCCCTATGACAAGAATCAGTTTCATTTTCACAAAAGCCCACAAAGATACTATTATTTTAGCAACCATACAAATATTTCCTTAATAATTTGACTTTTTTACAGTCTAATTTGCATGTGCCAAATAAATTTAGTAACTTTGCACGCTATTTATGAGCATATAAACACTTATTTTTATGGGATTATTTACTTCAAATTCTAAAAATATGGCAGCAACGTCAAACCAACAAACAGGTACCTTGTACAATGCACTCACCGCAGGTAGTAAAATTATTGGAACTATTATTGCTGATTCAGATATCCGAATCGATGGTAGTGTAGAGGGTGATTTGCAATGTTCAGGCAAAGTGGTAATTGGAGAGAAAGGCAATATCAAAGGCAATATTTCATGCCAAAATGCCGAGATTATGGGTAAATTGGATGGCAAGATCCAAGTCAAAGGCACATTAGCCCTTCGCGCAACCAGTAATATCAAAGGTGAAGTATCTACGCAAACACTCATCGTAGAACCAAATGCATTACTGAACGGTACTTGCACCATGGGTCAACATAATGTAGAAACTAAAAAATAATCTTCATATGCAAATCAAGCCTTTTCGTGGAGTGAGACCTCCACAAGAGTTAATTGAATCAGTTAACTCTCGTCCTTATGATGTATTGAACTCAGAAGAAGCACGCAACGAAGCTGCTGGGAACGAAAAATCACTCTACCATATCATCAAACCTGAAATAAATTTTGAACCAGGTACCGATGAGCATGATGAGCGCGTATATGCTTGCGCCCGCGAACAATATGAGTTGTTCAAGGCCAATCAATGGTTGGTACAGGACAACAAAGAAATGTACTACATTTATGCACAAACAATGGGCACACATACACAATACGGCTTGGTAGTGGCTGCATGGGTAGAAGATTATATGCAAGGACGTATCAAAAAACATGAACTCACAAGACGCGACAAGGAAGAAGATCGCATGATGCATGTTCGCACCATTGGAGCAAACGTAGAACCTGTATTCTTTGCATACCCTCATAGAGACGATTTGGATGCTCTCATCCAACGCATCACCACATCTCAACAACCTGTCTATGATTTTGTTGCACAGATAGACGGATTTGGTCATAAGTTTTGGCTTGTTGACAACGACGAGGATATACAACAAATCACTTCCATCGTAGCACAAATCCCTTCTATGTACATAGCAGACGGACATCATCGAAGTGCCGCTGCCGCATTAGTAGGACATGAGAAAAAACTCAACAATCCCACACATACTGGCGATGAAGAGTACAACTATTTCCTGGCGGTATGCTTCCCTGATAACCAGTTGAACATCATCGACTACAATCGCGTTATCAAAGACCTCAACGGATTGACAGAAGAGGAATTTCTCAAGGCATTAGAAGAAGATTTTGTTGTTCAACCCAAAGGAACTGAAATCTACCACCCCACTTGCCTACATAATTTCTCACTCTACTTATCCAACCAATGGTATAGCCTCACAGCCAAAGAAGGACGTTTCAATGACAATGACCCAATTGAAGTGCTGGACGTAACGATTTCTTCTAACCTTATCTTTGATAAGATACTGAACTTGGGCGACTTGCGAAGTAGTAAACGAATAGATTTTGTTGGCGGTATTCGTGGTTTAGAAGAGCTCAAAAGAAGAGTTGATTCAGGTGAGATGAAGATGGCATTGGCACTCTACCCTGTGACCATGCAACAAATCATTGACATTGCTGATTCAGGCAATATCATGCCTCCCAAAACCACATGGTTTGAACCTAAGTTACGTAGTGGATTAGTTATTCATGAATTGATATAATCATGCGCCATCATATTTACACCATAGCGATATTGTTACTATGCGCCTTGTTAGGTTCGTGTAGTATCAAAACACGTATCAAACGTGCAGACAAAAAGTATGCTATCGGTGAATACTATGATGCTGCAGAACTCTATCGAGCCGTTTATCCAAGAATATCTGCCAAGAAAGAGCGTAAACTTAAAGGCGAATTGGCATACAAACAAGCAGAGTGCTACCGCATACTCAATCACAAACGTGCTGCCAATGCGTACAAAAATGCGATTCGATACGGATACAACGATTCCATTATACACCTTCACTACGCACAAGTTCTTCACTACCAAGGTGACTACAAGAATGCGGTCAAATACTACGAGACTCACCTACAAACATATCCAAACGACTACGTTGCTCAAGCTGGATTATACGCCTGCAACCAAATAAAAGAATGGAAAAAAGAAAAGAGTCGTTACGTTGTCAAACTGTCGAAAGAGTTTAATAGCAAACAATCCAGCAGTTTCGCTCCTGCATTCATAGGAACAGATGCGGATGCTATCATGTTCACAAGCAACCTGCAACAAACCAAATCAAACAAAAAACTCAAACGCAAAAATCCAGTTACGGGCACACAAACATTCAACCTATACACTTCACGCCAAAATGCCAAAGGCGAATGGGAAGAGATTAGTTTGCCCGAAGGAATTTACAATAGCGATAGCGAATCGGGCGAGAGTGAGAACGATTCCACCAGTTCGGGCAAATCCAATAGTGCAGAGTATGGTGTTTGTAGTTTCACCGCTGATGGCAAGACGATGTATTTTACCTATTCAAGGCCCGTCAATGGACAAGATTTAGGCACTAAAATCTATTCCTCTACACGTACAGGAGGCGAATGGGGCGAACCTCAAGAGATTATCCTATTCATGGATAGCAGCATATCCGTAGGACATCCATCCATCAACGCAACAGGAGATACCTTGTATTTTGCATCCGATGCACCAGGATATGGTGGCAAGGATATTTGGATGGCAGAGAATATTGACGGCACATGGATCAATGTCCAGAACCTCGGACCACAAATCAATACCACTGCGGACGAGATGTATCCATGCATCCGTGAAGACGGCATATTGTACTTCGCATCTAACGGACATCCTGGATACGGAGGATTGGATATCTTCAAAGCCTCCCCCACTGAACGAGATACCATTTTTATCTATCGTGACTCTACAGAATCTTCTCCGCTCCCAATTTGGGATCTATTCAATTTGGGTACACCTTTCAATAGCAACAACGACGATTTTGGCATCACTTTCGTTGGAGCAACTGAAAATGGATATTTTAGTTCCAACAGAGGACAGAAAAAAGGATATGACCAAATCTATAGTTTCGTACTACCCGAAATGGTTATTATGGTTGAAGGAACTGTTTATGACCACCTTGGAGATCCAATAGTAGAAGGTACTTTACGATTAGTAGGCAACGATGGTACCAACCAAAAAGTCCAAATTCGTAGAGATGGTACCTATAGTCTCAAACTGCAAAAAGGTGCACAATATGCCATGTTGGCGTTCGCAAGAGGCTATCTCAACCAAAAACAACAAATCAGTACTACTGACCTCAAAGATAGTCACACGTTCAAACAAGACTTCACCTTGTCTCCTATATCCAAGCCCGTCACAATGGACAATATTTTTTATGAGTTCGGCAAATGGGACTTGACACCTGCTTCCACTACAGGATTAGAGGCATTAGTCAAACTATTGAACGACAACCCAAATATTACCATCGAACTCAGCGCACATACGGATATGGTAGGCGATAGCACGTCCAACAAAGTGTTATCCGAAAAACGTGCACAATCGGTTGTCAATTATTTAATCAGTGCAGGTATTGAACAAGAACGTCTAACACCTATCGGATATGGTGAAAACAAACCTGTGGTGGCAGACAATATCCTACACAAGAAATATTCGTTTATCCCTGAAGAACAAGTCTTGGATGAGGCATTTATTAGCACCCTACCCCAAGAACAACAAGATATTTGCAACCAAATCAATCGTCGAACCGAATTCAAGGTTCTGCGAACCACATACAAATTGTATTAACACATCGCTATATGCAACAATATTTAGATTTATGCCGACGCGTCCTTGCAGAAGGAGTTGAAAAGCATGACAGGACAGGAACAGGAACATTATCTGTGTTTGGGCACCAAATGCGTTTCCATTTAGATGATGGTTTTCCTGTACTTACCACCAAGAAACTGCATCTCAAATCCATTATTTACGAATTGTTATGGTTTTTGCAAGGCAATACCAATGTCCATTACCTACAGGAACACGGCGTTCGTATATGGAACGAATGGGCTGACGAGAATGGCGATTTAGGACCTGTTTACGGACACCAATGGAGATCTTGGCCAGACTATCAAGGAGGGCACATTGACCAAATCAAACAAATCATTGAGCAAATAAAAAACAATCCCGATAGCCGACGCATCATGGTCAGTGCATGGAACGTAGCCGACGTCAACAACATGGCACTCCCCCCTTGCCATTGTCTATTTCAGTTCTATGTAGCCAATGGAACGCTCTCACTTCAACTATATCAACGAAGTGCAGATATATTTTTAGGAGTACCTTTCAATATCGCCTCCTACGCCTTACTACTCAAGATGGTAGCACAAGTCACAGGACTCAAAGCGGGAGATTTTGTGCATACCTTGGGCGATGCACATATCTATACCAATCACTTAGAACAAGTCAAACTGCAACTCACACGAGATACACGCACATTACCTACCATGCAAATCAATCCAAATGTGACCGATATATTCTCGTTTGATTACGACGATTTTCAATTAATTAACTATAATCCTCATCCACATATTGCTGGAGTTGTTAGTGTATGATAAGCATTATTGTAGCCATTAGTCAAGAAAATGCCATTGGCAAGAACGGGCAATTGCTATGCCATTTGCCTTCTGATTTACAACATTTCAAACAAATTACTTCGGGTAAGACGGTTGTTATGGGTGAACGTACTTTCTTCTCACTCCCCAAACATCCCCTACCCAATCGTAAGAATATCGTTTTAACCGATGTACCTAACAAGACATTCGAAGGTGCTCAAAGTGTTTACTCCATCGAAGAGATTGTTGACCTATTCTCCAAAACCGATGAAGAGATATTTATTATAGGTGGAGGTATGGTGTACAGACAAATGATGCCATTTGCAGACAAACTATACATCACACATATTCACCACTCATGGCCAGATGCTGATACCTTCTTCCCTGAGATTGATACCAATATATGGACATTAACCCAAAATGAGACAATGAGTGCAGATGACAAAAATCCTTACGACTATTCATTTGCCGAATATATTCGAAAATAAGTGACAAAAAAGATTTAATTATATAAGATATGGATAAAAATACGTGGATTGGCTTTTTATTGATAGCCGCAATTATTGTTGGATTTAATATTATCAATCGTCCTTCTGAAGAAGAGATTGCCGAGCGCAAACGCATACAAGATAGTATTGCTGTCGCTCAAAAGATGGAAGCAGAGGCCCAGGCTATTAGTCAACAGATTGCTCAACAAGTTGATACAGTGGCACCTGAGGAAACAATTGATGAACTCAACCAACGCATCGAAGCTGTATATGGTCCTTTCGCTTTGTCTGCCAAAGGTGAACAGCAAAATATCATTTTAGAAAACAACAAAATACGCCTTCATCTTTCTACCTTAGGCGGATATGTTCAACGTGCAGAACTCAAAGAATATAAGGCCTACGGAGATAGTGTCAACGCACTCAATCTGTTCCGTGGAGATGAATCACAATTAAGTTTCACATTGATAACCAACAACAATCGCGTTATCTCTACCAAAAACTTATACTTCGAACCTATCATCAACAACCCTCAAAATGTTACCTTGCGTCTCAAAACCAACATCGAAGATGCATGGTTGGATTTCGTTTACACCTTGCATGAGGACGATTATATGGTCGGGTTTGAAATCAAACCTCAAAACATGCAATACGTTTTAGCTCAAAACGTTAACATGCTTGACCTACAATGGAATCAACTCATACCACAACAAGAAAGAGGTCGTACATTCGAAGAACGTTATTCCCAACTCCAATACATGCTTGTAGGAGGAGAAATGGAAAAACTATCCGAACAAAAACATGACCAAGTACAAGAAAGTGCACGTATCAAATGGATTGGTTACAAAGACCAATACTTCTCTACTGTGCTTATCGCTAATAGCGAATTCCAATCCTCTACATTGGAATCTACCCCACAGGATGCTTTCACTAAATATATTAAGGAGTACAAAACCACCACATCCGTGGCTTTTGATATCACTGGCAAACAAACCACTGGTTTTACATACTATTTTGGTCCTAACCACTACAACACATTAAAATCCTATGATGAGAACCTATCATCCGACGAGAAATTGAACCTAAAAGAATTGGTACCTCTGGGTTGGAAGATTGTAGCTTGGATCAACAAGATTTTAGTCATTCCTATGTTTGACATCTTCTCATCTTGGGGCTTGCACATTGGTATCGTCATTCTTCTTATGACATTGGTTATCAAACTCATCATCTTGCCATTTGTCTTTGCAAGTTTCAAGTCAAGTGCCAAAATGCGTGTTCTCAAACCACAAATTGACGAGATCAATGCCAAATATCCTCCTGAGAAAATGCAGGAGCGCCAACAAGCCACAATGGCTTTGTACCAAAAGGCAGGAGTAAGTCCTATGTCAGGTTGCTTACCAATGTTGTTCCAGCTCCCTGTAGTGATGGCTATGTTCTGGTTCCTACCTACTGCTATTGAGTTGCGTGGCAAGTCATTGTTCTGGGCAGAAGACTTATCTACGTATGATGCAGTGTTCACGTGGGATTTCAATATACCTCTTTTAGGTGACCACCTTAGTCTTTTCTGTTTGTTGATGACCATTGTAAATATCGTCTATACATACATCACCATGCAAACACAAGGTGGAGGACAAGAGATGAAGTTCATGAAATGGATGATGTACCTCATGCCACTGATGTTCTTGTTTGTCTTCAACGACTACGCTGCTGGTTTGAGTTACTACTATTTGGTTAGCTTGATGTTCACCATCCTACAAACCATGATTTTCAGATGGTCTATTGACGACAAGAAAATCTTGGCTCAAATTGAGGCCAATGCCAAGAAGAAAGGCAATCAATCCAAATCTGGTTTCATGCAACGCTTGGAGCAAATGCAACGCGAACAACAACGCCTCGCCAGAGAGAATGCCAAAGCACAAGCTAAGAAAATGAGATAATCACATCGATTATACAAACCAAAAAACGGGATGACTTATCGTAGTCAATCCCGTTTTTTATTTTTCCAATGAACCACTTCTTATTCGCCAGTTGGTATATCAAACGTTTCTTTTTTAGTACACATCTACTGGTAGGTTCTTTCAATAGTGCATCATGTGGTATCAAGTACCCTATCCCACTACAAACTGCGTTTGCCTATGGCTTCCGATAGCATTTCATACACTTTCTTTTGCTCCTCTGTAGGTAATATCTCCAAATGATGTTGCATCACATTCTTGTCTTGTCTTTTAGCAGGACCTGTTTGTGCAGCCTTTGGATTCATCGAATGTACTTTCAATGCTGTTTCATCTATTAAGGGCAAAAGGACAGAGAAAGGAATATGTGTATTGGCCAATAGTTCCGATGCATAAGTGTACATCAGATTCGTAAAATTATTTGCAAATACTCCTGCTACATGCAATCGTTCGCGTTCTTTTTGTGTGGTCTCATACACATGATTCGTTATCATCAAAGCCAAAGAGTAGATGGCACTAATGTCATCGATTGCTTTTGCTTCAAAGAACACTGGCACCTTACTAAAGTCCTCTATCACATGAGTCTTAGTAAATGTCTGGAAGGGATAAAATATTCCCACGTGCTGTTTGTCATTTCCAAACACTGTGATTGGCATGCTTCCTGACGTATGCACATGCAATGCTCTATTTGCCACATGTACTTTATTTATCACTTCCTCCAATGCTTCATCACGTACTGCATACACATATACGTCTGCATTCGTTGGTATATCTTCAAGTCCTTCACGGCTACTTACCATAGTACAATCAATACCCTTCTTTGCAAATGCATATTGCAAATTCGTAGCCACATTACCCTTCCCTATTATAATGATTTTCATTGTGATATATTTTAATTATTACAATTATATTCCCTTATATTCAAATCTATGAGTTTTTTAATCTCTTTTGTCAATCGTTTGGCACCGTTTCTATTCAAGTGTGTCGCATTCCAAAAATCATCCTCATCTCCCCAGTCTTGCATGTCATAAATGCGAACACCATCATTCTCTTCATATATATTCCGCATCGCAAATTCCATCGTCAGTCTTTGTTCTTTTGATATACCTTGTTGATAAGCATGCATCATAGGCATTGCTATCAATATCAATTCTACTCCGTGCATTCTGCAACATGTTACAATATCATCCAAATACTTTTTGTTTTGTTCTATATATTGCAAAGATGCCTCTCCTATAAACTGATCATTTTTTATCAGTTGCTTTACCTGTTCCCAATCTTCTTGTGGTCTATTTTCTTTTGTATGTCCTATGCGCATACCCAAACTATCACAACGAACCAAGTCTTCGGAATATAGAAGTGATTTTGCTATCTTCTTCGCCATAAGTTCCAAATTAAAAAACTCAAAACTGTACTTGCTTATAGGCCAACGCGGATACAAATCCATGTATATAGTATAATACCCCCTTCGATTACTTGAACTCACCATCTGCAACGAAGAATATGACATGGGCAGTAAAACATATTTCAACGAGTCCATCTTCTCTATATAACGCGTTAGCAATCGATAGTCATCTTCCAAGCATTGACTGGAGTTTGCCAAGTTAAATGCACCACACAATTCGCTTGGATCTATTCCATCATATGCCACTGAATGCCCCATGATGAGTGTTTGTATATCCGCAGCATGTGACTCCATATATAGTCGTTTATATTCATACGAATTAGGAATACGCTCCGCTATACACTCCAAAAGCATTATAAGCAATACTATTGGAAGTAAATATATACCTATTTTACAAACGAATCGTTTCATTAAAACTGAAAATATATAAAATCAACGTCTTGTCCTGCAAACCACCATATGGAAAACAGCAATATGTAGTACACCCACCATCGATTAGGTAGGTATTTTCTCCATTCAAACACAAACATGATAATGATCGCCACTATCACACAAGCCATTTGGAATATATTCTCTATCCATATAGAAGAAAAATCCAATCTACACAATGCCTGTATATATCCCCAACATTCTGTCATTGAAGGTGCTCTAAATAGTATCCAACCCAATGCTACTAACACAAAAGTAATGATTATTTTGTGCCATTTCAATCGTTCCGATGAAGCATCAGTATTCTTATTTGCTCTTGATAATAGTATTGGAACAAATAGCATTGCATTATATACTCCCCATACCACAAAAGTCCAATTGGCTCCATGCCATAGCCCACATAAACTAAAAACGATGAGTGTATTGATTATCGTTTGCCATTTTCCTTTTCTATTTCCTCCTAATGGGATATAAACATAATCCCGGAACCAACTGGTCAAAGAAATATGCCATCTCCGCCAGAAATCCGCTATACTATGTGCAAAGTATGGTGAATTAAAGTTATCCGACAATCTTATACCAAATAGTCTCGCCGTTCCTATAGCAATATCCGAATAACCCGAAAAGTCAGTGTAAATCTGCATTGAGAACAATACAGCTGCCAACAACAATGTTGCACTGCTTTGAGTCGCATAATCGTTCCACACCGAATCTACATATATACCACAATTATCTGCTATGACGATTTTCTTAAAAAATCCCCACAATATCAATCGCATACCATAAACTGCCTGTTTATAATCAAAATCGCGTTTATTTAAGAATTGTGGTAATAGATTCTCTGCCCGCTCTATAGGACCCGCAACCAACTGAGGAAAGAAAGATATATATGCACCAAAGGCTGCAAATTCCCTTGTTACACAGATGCGCTTTCTATACACATCTATCGAATAGGACAAAGCTTGAAATGTGTAGAAACTAATACCTACAGGCAATACAATATTTAGAAGTAACGATTCAGTATTGATATCAAACAGTTCTGCAAAAGACTTAACAAAAAAATCATAATACTTGCAGATGCCTAATATCAACAGATTTACTACAACATTACATATCAAATAAAACTTTTTATTACGTTGCGTTGTAGAACAATCTATCAATAACCCACTATAATACGAACAGCATGTAGTTATCAAAATCAATACCAGAAAATGGGCATCCCAACATGCGTAGAAGAAATAACTAACGATGATTATGAACCAATTTTGTAATTTTATTTGTTGAGAATCATCTTTCGTTACATGCTTTATAAACCAATACAACAAAAAAACTATTGGTAAAAAAACAATATATTCCAACGAATTAAATAGCATTCAAAACGTCTGATTCCTAACAATCTTATTACTTAAACTGCGCCCAGAAAACTACTATATCAAATAATTACATATTTCACCTAATATTTTCTCACTCGCATGCCCATCACCAAACAAAGGCGGAAATGCTACCCGTTTATTGGCCAATACATTATATGCTTCTACTATTCGATGATAGTCTGCATCGGCTATCAAACCTGCACCTGCCTCAATTATTTCTACCCATTCCGTTTCTGGGCGGAGAATAACACATGGCGTTTCAAAGAAAAATGCCTCTTTCTGTACGCCTCCCGAGTCGGTCATTACAACACGTGCGTTCTTTTCCAGTCTAATAATCTCAAAGAAAGATGCTGGTTCTATAATTTTCAATCTATTATTAACTTCAATGCGTTGTAAAAGTTCAGCAGTTAACTGAATAGAAAGCAACTTGCGTGTGCGCGGATGTAGCGGCAAAACAATATCTATATCTTGACTATCTGCAATATCTAATAAAGCACAAAAAATAGACTGCAGATTAGTGCTATTATCAGTATTTGCTGGACGATGGATTGTCGCTAAAATAAAACCTCTATAGGATAATCCTAATCGCTCTATAATATCACACTTATCATCTGCTATCTCACTAAAATATAAGGAATTATCATACATTACATCGCCCGATAGCACTACGTATTGATTCTTACCATTAGAAAAATGTACACGTTGTTTTATTCCACCTTCTACAAAGCCTTCTTTAGATAGATTTTCCCATCCTGTTTGAGTTGGAGTAAATAATATACTAGATAATTGATCGCATACAATTCGGTTTACTTCTTCAGGCATTGTTATATTAAAAGAGCGCAAACCAGCTTCAATATGGAATACGGGGATGTGTATCTTTACAGCTGCAATAGCAGCAGCTAATGTTGAGTTTGTATCACCATACACAACAACTCCATCAAAAGGAACGCCATTAGTTTGAGCTTCCATCAACACCTTTTCTACTCCTTCAGTGATACGCGCTGTTTGAGTAGCATGCGATCCGCTTCCAACATGTAGATTATAGTTAGGTTGTGGTATGCCTAATTCATCAAAAAAAACAGCTGACATGTTTTGATCATAATGTTGTCCTGTGTGTAAGATATACTCCTCCACTTGCCCAACAAAATGCGTATTAATTGCTCGCGATAGCGCTGCAGCTTTTATTATTTGTGGACGTGCTCCAATAATGGTTAGTAATCGTATCATAATTTATCTATTTTCATCCCATCCAAATGGGTGAGTACTTAATGGTAATTTTGCTAATGGATGATAATCACCAACTAAACCTATAGGTGTAGAAGAACGAATTTGACTAACAGTTTCAATACAAGAACGAGCCTCTGAAATGCGGAAACCATTACCTGCCAAAATCTGGCGATAACTCTCAGTATGTAGTTCTGTAAATCCTTGACTAAATTCAAACTCCTCACCATCAATTGCCAAAGTACGATAAGTACGTTTCTCCCCTTGCACAGCGTTAGATGGTAAGCAATCCGCATTGATACTCAAGAAATAACGAACACGAGCTCGATTTAGTTCAAGATAACCTGCCACACGATCAAATGACATGACATGTACAATATTTTGCTTCACTGGACCAAAAATCCATTGCAGCATATCATAGAAATGCACACCAATATTTGTGGCTATACCACCTGACTTATGGATATTTCCTTTCCACGAACTATAGTACCATTTGCCACGGCTAGTAATATAAGTCAAATCCACATCATATATTTTATCCTTGGGCCCATTTTGAACTTTCTCACGCAAAGCTTTTATCTTGTCATGTAAGCGTAATTGGAGTATTGTATATGCATTATGCCCCATTTCTTGCTCAAGTTCTATGAGATTATCAATGTTGTAAGGATTCAATACTAAAGGTTTTTCACAAATGACATCACACCCCAAGCGTAGACCATATCGAATAAACGCATCATGAGTATAGTTTGGTGTACAAATACTAACCCATGAAATAGGATTATCTGTACGCATTTGCTTCGAACAAAATCGATCAAACTGCTCGTTCTCGGTAAAGAAACTACAATTAGGAAAACTAGAATCCAATCGACCTACTGAATCAAACTTATCGTATGCTACTAACAAATTATTTCCTGTACTTGCAATTGCATTAATATGACGTGGTGCTATATATCCCGCAGCACCTATTAAAGCAAAATTTTGTGGTTTATTATTCATATCTTTCTATTTAAATTGTTGCCAAAATTCGTTATTCTCATCATGTTGGACTGATGAATTTGGATAATTTTCCAAAAACCATGTCCAAAATTTTGTAACATCTATTTTATCTTGTAACATTTTCATTCTACGCTCTTGATAAACATCTTTTGCATTATCCATTGCAAGTATTTCATCTACTTTTTGATACAATTTTTCTACATCCTTAGAATGAATTCCATTAGTCAAATGATATACAGATTCCAATTCTTCAAGAACACTTATTTTCTTCTTTCCAACAAAATCATTAAATCGCACACAGGGAGTACCCAACATACATGCCTCTACTGCCATAGATTGACTATCTCCTATATAAAGTGAAGCAAATGCCAATATATGGTGAATATCCAGTGGATTGATACATAATCTATATTGCTCTAACTCCTTTGGTAATGGGGCTTCTGAGGTTATATATACACGTCCATGTACTTTTAGTTTATCTATAACTTTTTTTGCTACCTCCTGGGTAAATCCCTTTACACCCACATCATGATGTGCTGTTAATTTAGCAAAACGAATAATATAATACGGAGATTCATCTACTGGAAAGTATTGCTCTACTATTTTTTTATCAGGTACAAAATAATTTGGATGTAAATAAGACAATTTTTGATATCCTGCATATCCTATCTTTTTATAACTCCATTTGCCTATATTACACACAAAAGGTGAAAGTATTGAGGAAGCAAACGGAAATACCATTTTTGCAAATCTAGGCACTATATTCCAATCATCTTCACCCATTACGATTGTAGGAGTATGCATGATTACACGCGATGCAAATGATAATGTAGAACCAACGAGAATATCTATTTTGTTCTTATATAAAAAAGAACACATAGATTTCTCCATACCTAATACAGAGCGCATTAATCCAATTAGGTCATTACCACGCTCTTCGCGAATCATAGTGTACGTATAACCTGCATCAGCCAAAAGATCCTCAAGGATATCTTTTTTCTTGATAACAAAACATACATCATGACCATTTTCATTCAATGCTTTGGCTGTATTTTTAAGCATATGAAAATGTGCAGGATGTCCGAGAAATAAACCAACTCGCATAATTCTAATATTTAACAATGCAACATTACCCCACCCCAACTAAGGCCAACGCCAAAGCCGGCAAGTAGGATGTTTCCATGCAAACGATCTTCTTTGCGTGCTTCGCAAAGGGCAATAGGTATAGTGGATGATACAGTATTACCCACGGTCTGCATATAAATATAGAACTTATCCTTGTCTATATCCAACAACTTGCGTAGGTAGTTAATCATATATTTATTAGCTTGATGGAATACCCACAAATCCACATCCTCTTGCTTGAGATGGCTCTTCTCCAACAATTCCTCCACCATAGGTGGTACAACATCTGCGGTAAAGTTAAACACATTGCCGCCATGCATATATAGGTGGTCGCCGCTAACCATTGTTCCTTCCTCATCAATATGTTCGTCCATCAATGGTAATTTATGGCGTGCTCCGAGCGAACGAACAATCAGGTTCTCTGCACCGCTACCATCCGTACCTACTACCATCTCGCCAATCTCGGCAAAACCTTCGGTGGATACCAAGGTCGCACTAGCCCCATCTCCAAAGATGGTGCGATTGCCTTTGTCTTGCTCGTGTAGGTATTTAGTGTATGTCTCTGCGGTTAATAGCAAGATGTTTTTTGCAATATCTGCTGCTATCAGTCCTTTGGCAATGGCCAGTCCATATTCATAACCCGAGCAGCCGAGGTTGAAGTCGAATGCACCACATTTCTTGCTAAGTCTCAATCGATCTTGCAGGATACACGCCGATGATGGCAAAAAGTAATCCGGACTTTGGGTACATAGGATGATAAAGTCCACCGCATTGCGGTCCATACCTTGAGCAAACAAGTTCTCTGCCGCATGGTAAGCCATATCAGTGGCAGTCTCGTCATCAGCAGCTATATGGCGTTCGGTTATTCCTACTTTGTTTGCCACTTTCTCTGCCGACCATTCTGGAAACTCTTGTGCAATTTGTTCGTTGGTTAGAATAGCCTCTGGCAAATAGTAGGCTATATCTTTTATATATGCTTTTTTATTCATAATCAATCTATTAATGCTGCAATATTAGTTATTATCTTCATCGGATTGCCCTTTACTACTGCACAATCCGGTACATCTTTATCCACTATAGTTCCTGCAGATACAATTGCATTTTTTCCAATTGTCACACCGCGCAAGATAATTACACCATCAGCCACCCACGCACCTTCTTTTATAACTACAGGCGACACACCTGACTCGGTAACATTCTTAAAGTGTGGATACGGATTGCTATGTGCAAGAATTGTGACATCACCTGCTAATGAAACATTATCCTCGATATAGATATATTCAGGATAGGCATTATCAATGGTACAATGTAAGCCAATATATACATTTTCACCAATTGTTACGCCTCGTCTTCTATTCATTTTTACACGAAGACCATTCAGCGGACAATTATATGACCATCTGCTCAATAAGATGTTTCTAATTTTTCTACAAACAAATTGCCATTTACTCATACCACGACGATCACTAGAGTTCTTAATTGTATTCTTCAAACTCTTATGATCATGGTCAAAGTATGGAATAATGATAGGCTCTTTAACGGTATAAGGTTTCATATCTATTATTTCATCAATGATTCATACTCTGCTATTTTCTTTGCAGGATTACCTTTAACCATAGTATAAGCAGGTACATGTTTTTCTACAATGGAACCTGCGCTCACAATCGCAAATTCACCAATCTGCACACCAGGCATAATGGTGCTTCTTACTGCTACAATTGCCCCTTTCTTTATTAATACAGGTGCAACTCTCGCTTGCAAAATCGGAGCAAATTGCTTCATTGGATTAAAATGTGTCAAGATCATTGATCCGGCATTGATTGATACATTATCTTCTATATAGATATATGTAGGTTGCAGATTATCAAGAAAGCAAAACATACCAAGATACACATTTTTACCAATATGCACTCCTCTACGTCTATGAAACCATATACGAAATTTGTTATTTGGACAAGCATACGCCAGCAGCAAATATATTGTACTGCGTATTTTCTGTAATTTCTGAATGAATGTACGTTTTTGTGTATCCTCATAATAAGGTACTGCACGTTCTTCTTGTATATGCCACTGATTTGATTCCATAATTATTTTACTTGTGCATCTTTGATTAGCATAAACTGTTGTCGTTTACTCCAAAATTGCAATTCTTTCTCTAGCAAAGTCAAAGCATTATCATTCAAATTCTTGAGTTTTATCTTTGTACGGATTATATCAGAAAATAGGTGTCCTATCATAGAATCCGAACGATGCAATGCGTTAGACTCTTCTGGCAATTCTGCAACAGCTTCACTAGGATGAAATAAAAAGTTAACTGGTTTCTCCGTACCTTTTACTTCCCATGCTAGAATTTGTCTTGTAAAAGCATCTAATAAATAAGGTGATATGCGCATCACTGTGCCGATATATGGCACGCCAAACGAAGAAACAGGTACTTCGATGATATTGCTATTTCCTTTGCGTGCTAAATTATCAATAGCAGTACGATACACACATCTAGGAGCATTCAGCCATGCTCGTTTTTTCTTGCTTCCTAGCGACATAAATGCATCCATTCTTTGAGGTGCTATAGAACTATCAAATTGATAACCAGCACTCTCTAAAGCCAACGGAGTATATTCATTTACTCGTAAAGCTGGAGCACGAAACGAAACAACTTGTTGACCAATAATCTGCTCTAAAATATCTTTCGATTTTTTTAGTTCAGTGATTTGTTCATCAAGCGACAACACATCAAATGCCTTGCGATAATCATGTGTATAGCCATGAGAGGCAACTTCTTGACCTCGTTCATGAATCTGCTTCACGATATTAGGATGCTTTTCGGCCAAAGATGCTAATACAAAAAACGTAGAACGCACATTATATTGATCGTATAAATCCAACAAACGAGGCAAAGTATTAGTCTCTACCTCATTGGCAATACGTTCAAATGTACATCCATTAACGCTTGTATGCTCTACATCATTTGTAAAGAAACATCCCATCGTTATAGTGTTTGTGTTCCACCTGTTATTTCAATATTGCTGCCGGTCATCCACACACTAGCATCGCTCAGTAGATAGATTGCTAAATTGGCAATATCCTCTGGCTGTCCATAGCGCTTCAGTGGATAGAGTTGTTGTGCCTCTTGCAGTTGTTCTATTGTGGCACCAACCAATGCCAAATCGGTCCAAACCATGGTAGGGCTGATGCAGTTTACGCGTATCTGACGAGGTGCCAACTCTTGTGCCAAGCACTTGGCATAAGCTATCATAGCAGCTTTAGATGCACTATACACGGCATTTCCTGAACTTGGCATCGTAGCTGCTGCCGAAGCTATATATACCAACGACGCTTGCTTCTTAATTTTCTTCTCGTTCAGCAATTGTGCTTGCAATAGCATAGGTGCTTCTGCATTGGGTTTCATCACATGGTCAAGATCATCCTGCGTCAGCATCTTACATGGCACACGGCTACCTACTCCCGCACATTGCACCACACCATCTAGCATAGGCAACTGCTCCACTAGTGCTGTGCGTTCTATTTCTTTCGTTAAATCTGCAACTATACATGTATGTCCTTTTCCCTCAAGCATGGCAAGGGTATCTTGCAGACGCTCGGTGTTGCGAGCAGTTAAGATAACCTGCGCACCCATACCCGCACAAGCAATGGCTATACCACGACCTATACCAGCCGAAGCGCCTGTTACTAGGATAGTTTTACCCGATAAGGTAAATGGATTGTTCATTATTTTTTGCTTGCAACCAAGTTATACAATGCCTCTATGGTCTCTACTGACTTCAATTCTGCTGGAGTGATTTTTACCTCATATTTCTTGGCAATCATATTCAATACTGCCAATCCTGTTAGGCTACTCCACTCTTCTAGTTCACGAAAACTGGTTTCTGGCGCAAATACTTCCAACTCAGTATCATCAAACTGGTTAGCAAAGTTTACTACAAATTCTTGAAGATTCATAATTGTTTTATTTTTAGTTTGTTATTGTTTTTTTTCGTATTACATAGTGTATGGTGTATTGCTGGTAATATGCAGCTTTGCTGCTTCCATAGCCTCTAATCTATAAAAATTCACCTCTAACGAAAATTGTAAATTATAAGCCTTCTACGTCCTAACTTCTACACTCTACGCTCCATTTAATTATTATATTTTGAACGTAAAGCCGAAAGTTGTCTTGCTATACGATCTATTTTTTCTTCAACTATATTATATTGTTCTAATGTCAAATATCCCAAGTCAACAGATACATCCAATTGGCTATCCACCTCCATCATAGATGCATATGCGAATCCTAGAAAATGTGCTTTCTCTTTATCAGAAATTCTATTCATCCCTTCTGCAATATTCGAGGTTATAGAGATTACCGCTCTACGAATCTGGTCACATAGCGCGAATTTCTCCTCAACTGGAAATGTTTTTAATAGTTGATACACATCCACTACCAATCCCTTCGCATCTTGATAAACATTCAAATTCTTGTACGAATACCTATTCATAAATATATTATTTTGTTATTTCTACACTCTACACCCTACGCTCTACGCTTCCTACACTCTACTCTACACTCTACGCTCTACACTTCCTACACCCTACACTCTACATTCTACACCCTACCCCTGCTAGTTCCTTCCCAACAACCAGTCTGATGCTAGCACGCAATGGATTGTTTTGCCATCCACTACTATATCTCGTGCTTCACCTCGCATCATGATTAATGTCAAATGATCGCATTGTGTCATTTTAGCACCCTTCAACAATGCGTTTATCTCTCTGTTATACAATTTAGTGGTTGGCTCTACGAAGTCATATGTCACTTGTATCAGTTCGCGCACATGCGAAGATTCTACCACTACAAAATCCACCTCAAAATCCTGTACCTTACGCAGATAATAAAGTTGTTCGTACTCCGAATGCAGACGTCGCAGCAATTCTATAACTACCACATTTTCTAAACGGAGTCCGAAACTCTCAGTTAATAATGCATTCTCATGCTGCGAGATAAAAGCATTATCCACTGCATATAATTTACGACCCGAATTACGCTCACTGCTCTTGAGCGAAAACTTAGGTATAAGACAAAGCAGATAAGCATTTTGCAGATAGGTGATATAATTCTTGACAGTATGCACCGACTTGATACCCAATTCTTCTGCAATATCGTTGAACGATTTTTCTTGACAAAACCAATCCAACAAACGATTAGCCAAGTCTGACAATGTCTGTTGATAGCGAATCTTGTATCTTTGACAAATATCCTTCTTAATAATAGCTTCTCGCAGCGAGAATAGGTAATTACGTTTATTGATTTCAGGTGAAACTATCAATTCTGGGAATCCACCTGTCATGATATATTCATCTAAAGCACGATCTCGTAATCCATATGCCTTTGTAGTTGCTCCGTGCACATCCACATCTTTGATAGCACAATATTCCGAAAACGAGAAGGGATACAGTTCTATTTGATGATATCGCCCAGTTAGATGGGTGCTCAATTCTCCGCTCAACAGATTGGCATTACTACCTGTAAGAATCAGTTTAATACCCTGACGAAGCAACCTATTCACAAATAAGTGCCAACTATTGACATTCTGCACCTCGTCCAAAAAAAGATGGGTAAAAGCGCCATAAATGACATATAGTTCTTGTAGGATCGTGTCTAAATCATCTGCCGAAACACGTCGTAAGCGCTCATCATCAAAATTCACATAGGCAAAATGTACTTTATTCTGGAGCAAAACTTTTTGACAAAGAGTAGATTTTCCACTACGCCTTACACCTATTACAATCTGCGCAAGTTTGCTATTCAGGTGTATCTCTTGCTCCTCTTTTCTAGTACAAAGAGTCGCCAAATCGACCTGCTCTAACTCCGCTTTTTGGTTAGATAATATACGTTTTAAATCCTTCATAAAATACTGTAATTCCAAAAACGCTACAAATCTACTGAAAATCTTTTAATTATACAAGTAAAACTGCACAAAAGTAGAATTTTTCACTTTCTAAACTGCACAAAAGTAGAATTTTTCCTTATTCAAACTGCACAAAATTCATTATCCATACACCCTACACTCTACATCTCTTCAACCACTTCACGCCCAATTTTCCTATCGCATACAACATTGGTTTGCGAATACACAAGAATCGCCCATACTCCACTTGTTCGCCACCAAATTCCATTTTAAAATCACGAACGCCATATGGTTCATCAGGCTTTCCTGCACCCATAAAATCAAATAAAGGAATATGTTTCTCTTTTGCATATTCAATAGCAGCATACGTTGCCATTACCGATGGATACTGCTCTCTATACTCCTCGTCCAATCCACATACATACCATTCGTATATTGCTTTACCCTCCAATACAGGACACATCATACCACCAATCACTTTATCTTCATATTTTACAAGTAGATACTTACCAAATCCTTTTCTATAAAATTCCAAAAAGAACTTTTCTGTGAATAGCGGTGTACGCACCTTCTCGCGGTAAAGTCTGTGTAATATCTTATACCAGTAACGTATCTCTTGCTCCGATTGTGCTTCACTGATAGTAGCACCATTACAAATAGCTTTCTTTACTTGGCGGCGACGCTGCTCACTCATCGTATGTGCAGCATCGCAGGTTACTTGTACATTGAGATGTGGTTGATAACTAAATCCGCATTCCTCGAATACATTATTCCATTTAGAATAATCATTAAAATTACGGGTCTCAATATAGATTGCCTGTGAGGTAAGTTCTACAATCATAGCACGTAACAACTGTTCTACATCTTGCTCCTCAGCATTATCAGCAATTACTGGCCCTCCTATAATAATTGCACGGCGAGTAAAGAACTGTTTAATTATATTTTTCTCTTTCGTTATATACCCTACGCAAACTGCACAAAGTTCTCCTCTTCGTTCAACACCATATGCAAAAGGAGTCATTTCGTTATGAACAGACTCATAGAAGTTGTATGCTTCGGGAGTCTGAAACCATGTTGCATATGACGATTGTTTTATCAACATCTGCCATGCAACTTTATCTATTTCATAATATTTTAATATTTTACAATTAGGCATTATCTCTTTTTATTAAGACTTTGATAAATGGTTAATAGTTGACGCACCACTTGCTCATTACTCAGCCCCATTGCTATAATCCGTTCACACCCATTAGTTCTCCCCTCAAATACAACAGCCTTCTTCAAAGCATCCGCTATTGCTACTGGTTCACGACTCTTAACTACAAAACATCCATCCACTCCCTCTATTCGCTCTGCCACATCTCCAACATCCACACTCACGATGGGACAACCACACGCCATTGCTTCTTTTATTACTTGAGGACTACCCTCTGTTTTACTAGTCATCAGCAATACATTGCACGAATGCATCAGCATAACAACTTCCTCACGCATATATCCTTTTAACTCTATCAAATTAACTTGTTCAACATCATGAGAAAGTATTTCTATGACTTGTTGAGCTAATTGTGGATCTTTCACAACATTGTCAAATGCACCTGCAAATAAAACATTTATTTTTCCTTCTTTTAATATACTAATAACACGTTCAGTCAGTTGATTACTTACTTGTAACAATGTCAAATTTACACCACATGGCAACAGAGAATAGTTCTTCTTAGGTTGAGCAATGTTTATATTTCGCTTCGAAACAAAAATATTATGTTTAGACAACCACATTGCCATCTTTGAAAATCGCAAAGTAGATGGATTATTGATATCACTACCATGATAGGTCGTCACCACTGGCACCATTCGCTGAAGATTTGCTAATAGTCCGCTCAACCCAAAATGTGCATGTACCACATCTGGTTTTTCTCTCTTTATCATGCGTCTCAATGAGGGCACTTCTTGTAGATAACCAACTATCCCCTTACGAGTAACTGGATATCGTACAATCACCACCCCATACTCCTCCAAAGCAGTAATTTGCTCTTCTATAAACGGAGCAAATTTTCCACCTTTATCCGATGCAACGATCAATACCTTTATTTTATCTTTATCAATCATTAATACTTATAATGCCCTATCCTATAATTCTTAATTCATAATTAAAAATTCATAATTCTCTATTCCCCTACACCATTCCTCGCCCAGCAAGTTTAAACCAGTTCCATGCAATAGCAGCAACCATCATCAAGATGCACCAAAAAACATAACCTCGTTCCATCCATCGTTTCTGTTTTATTTTCGTCAACCCATACACAGCAAACATCAACGCAAAAGGAAGGGTCGGCAAGTGAAATCGTTCCGAGTGCGCAAAGTTAGAAAACACCAGCACAACCAAATACCCACACAACACTGCTAATGGCAACACATGCTTACGCCAATTGCCACTAAATAGCAGTATAAACAACGCCAAGATTGTAAAATAAGAGGTAATATTCTTAACAAAGTATCCACCATGTATCATTCGTTGATTTTCTTGTCCCTCTGTCTCTGTCATAGTAGGAAAAGGAATCGTAAAAATCATTGGAGCAAAAACTGCTGCACCTGCATATTTGGCAAATTTCTGTGTACGACCATCTCTATCAACACGCGTCGATCTCCATTCCATATTTCCTTCTTGAGTACTTCCTCTTGTCTGCCACATTTCTTTAACCTCTGTTCCTATACTAGTATTATTCAGCATGATAGTACCAGCAAATATCGTTGCTATGACAATCAATACGATACGTCTTCCCCACCCCATTATGCGGTCTGTACTCAATATCAACGTTACAAAAAATGCCATCACCAACACTGCAGCCAAAGCTGTTCGGACAAAAAACAACACACCTGGTATTAACATCAGATACAACATAGGAAGTGTCTTCAAGCTCCCTCGCCTCATCACATAGTCGGCACGCTCCACAAACAACGTCGCAAGAAAGACCATCTCTATTTCTTTTAGTTGAAGTCCACAATAGAATATCAAGTTAGGCATTAGCATGCACAATATAGCAGACATACGCCCTACGGATTCTCCAAAGTTTCTTACAGCCAATTTATATACCAACACCACAGTCCATGCACTCCATATTGCTTTCAACACACGTGCAAACAATATACTCCCATCCGATATAGCATAAATAATTGACAGATACACAGGATAACCCATATCCGAATACATAACATCCCCTCCCGAATAGTCTTGAATTGCAGGAACTATATTCCAATTACCTTCCCGTATCAAACCTGCAGCATATTGAGCCACATCTTCATAAAATAATTCGTCGCCTGCATGAAAAGTAAAGGCAGTGCCAGTCCAATGATACCATAGAAAATACGATAGAATTACCCATGCCAATCGTAGCGCAAAACTTGTCCAGAATAGTTTTTTTACAAATAGTTTGGGAGACCTAAAACGCCATGATTTGGATAAAACATTAGCATAATAAAAAAATCCACACACCTCTATCAAGCCAAACAACCACCAGTACCACAACATCGCATTGTTAGCATACATCGCGCTACACAACAGCAAAGCACACAAATAGACTCCCATAGCCTTATTGGTTATGCTTTTTGGAATAAAGTCCAAAGGAGCACCTTGGTACCCTCTCTTAGGTATAAAAATATTATGTAATCTTGTATTACCCATCACAAATGCCTACAAAGGTACAAATACTTACCGATATAAACAAGTTTTTCTATTCAAATACTCTTTTCTATCCCTTATTTCCTTCTACCACAATCTTCTCCCCCTTCTCATCATAGAACTTCACATCAAGCATATGCAACATTTGGTCTTCTACCGTCTTTACATCATACTTCTTCTTCCATTGTCTTTTTAAACTTCGCAGCCACCCTCTACTCACGTACGAGTAAACATACGGATGCAAATGCATGCTCAATTGACCTTGGTACTGTTCACGAATTGTTGACAATTGTTTCTCTATCTCATCCATCAACATGATTGAAGGCTGTACTTTACCTTTTCCCATGCACGTAGGACAAGTATCCATCACATCAATCTCCAATGCTGGACGCACACGCTGACGTGTAATCTGCATCAGTCCAAATTTACTCAAGGGTAGCAGATTATGCTTTGCGCGGTCACGACTCATCAACTCTTTCATCTTGTCATACAACTGTTGTTGATGCTCCTTAGAGTCCATATCAATGAAGTCAACAATGATGATGCCACCTATGTCGCGCAACCGCAACTGATGCGCTATCTCTTCAGCTGCTAACATATTAAAATGAAAAGCATTCTCTTCTTGATCCTCATGCACCTTCTTTGTTCCTGAGTTCACATCTATTGAGAACAACGCCTCTGTCTTATCAATCACCAAATATCCTCCCTCTTTAAACCCTACTATTCTTCCCAAACCAGTCTTCATTTGTCTGGTAATATCATACTTATCCAATATGGGCTGACTACCTTTATAATGTTTCACTATTTTTATGCTATCTGGGGCAATCAACTCTACATACTGACGCACTTCACGATACAACTCCTCATCATTCACGTGAATAGCACTGAAGTTAGGATTAAACAAATCACGAATCAACCCTATTGTACGACCTATCTCTTGACACACCAAACATACATCTTTATCCTTATTGTTTTGAATCAACGGATTCTCTTTGGGATGTTGCACATGGTGAATTGTTTCTTCCCAGCGTTTAACCAATATCTGCATCTCATTATCCAATTCCGCCACACGCTTATCCTCTGCAGAGGTACGAACAATCACGCCAAAACCATGAGGTTTAATCGATTGCACCAATTGCTTCAACCTACTCCTTTCGCTCTCACGTTTTATCTTACTGCTTATCATCACCTTGTCAGCAAAGGGAATCAAAACGATATTTCGTCCTGCGATGCTTATCTCCGCTGTCAAACGAGGGCCCTTCGTGTTGATAGGCTCCTTCGTTACTTGCACCAGCAATAGATCGCCTACTTTCAAGTAGTCACTTATCTGTCCTTCTTTTCCAATGGTTGACATTCGTTGTATACGCAACATACTAGGTGCTTTACGACGATCACTCATCGCTTTGGACAAGTAATTCTGAGTTGTCAAAAAATCAGACCCTAAATCCAAAAAATGCAAGAAGGCTTCTTTCTCATACCCCACATCTACAAACACAGCATTCAAAGCGGGCAACAACTTTTTTACCCTCCCCAAATAGATATTCCCCACGGAATAGTTATCTATATTCTTCTCTTCTTTATTGACTTCTTGCAAACGATCATTCTCCGTCAATGCTATCGTTATTTCGTTTTGCTGAACATCAACAATCAATTCATTTTTCATACTCACCTCATATATAAAAAAATAGCTTTGTAGCCTTGAGTCTATTTCAACTCAACATTGCCACAAAGCCTAACCAACAAATGCGTCATATTGCACTTGGCATAACAAAAAAGGAATTTAATTATCCATTATTTATGCTTATGACGATTCTTACGCAAGCGTTTTTTACGTTTGTGTGTAGACATTTTGTGTCTCTTATGTTTCTTTCCGTTTGGCATAATGTATATATGTTTTAATTTGTTTATTTCAATAGCATATCTTTAAACTCATTAGACGGCTTAAAATATGGAATCTTATGCTCTGGAACAACGATTGACGTTGCCTTGGTTATGTTACGAGCTATCTTTTGTGCACGTGTTTTAGTAATAAAACTTCCAAAACCACGCAAATACACATCATCACCAGTAGCTACTCCTTTTTTAATGTTTTGCATTGCTGCTTCCAATACAGTTGATATCGTAGCACGATCATATCCTGTTTGTATCGCAATTGCACTTATCAAATCCGCCTTTGTCATAATAATTATTGTTTATCTATTTTTTACAAATTTATACTATCAACATACATTGTTGCGAAAATCGGTGCAAAGGTAATATATTTTTTTTATTTACAAAAGTTTTTTGTTAAAAATTTTCCTACATTATTTTTTTTCTATACCTTTGTAACACATTTTATTATAATAATATGGCAAAATCATCTTTCTATATTTCATTATACAATTGGTACGATGCCAACAAACGCATTTTACCTTGGCGCGAAACTAACGACCCTTATCTTATTTGGATTAGTGAAATCATCTTACAACAAACTAGAGTTGCACAGGGATTGAGTTACTACCACAATTTTATTCATCATTTCCCTAATATCTCCTCCTTAGCCCATGCCACCAAAGAACAAGTACTCAATTGTTGGCAAGGATTAGGATATTACTCACGAGCGAGAAACCTTCACAAAGCAGCCCAATTATTAAAAGACCATTTCCCTACTACTTTTGACCAAATACGCGCACTGCCAGGCATTGGTGAATACACTGCTGGAGCTATTATGAGTTTTGCTTTCAATATGCCTTACCCTGCTATTGATGGAAATGTTTACCGAGTGTTAGCTCGTCTATACGACTCTGAAGTAATCTTTGACACCTATAGTGGCAAAAAACATTTTCATCAGCTTGCCAATCAACTCATGGATCGTGAGAACCCTCGACTCTTCAATAGTGCCATCATGGAATTTGGAGCATTATACTGCACTCCACTATCACCCGAATGCAGCACATGTCCTATCCAGAACCATTGCTTAGCATATGCTCATAATACAGTTGAATTGTTACCTCTTCGCAAGAAAAAGAATGCGCTCAAAGATCGTTATTTGAACTATATTATATACCTTTGCAAATCAGACTCCACATATCTAACGCTCATCCATCAGAGAAACGATAACGACATTTGGAAGCATTTGTGGGAGTTCCCAATGGTTGAGTCTATGGATTCCCTGCTTGATATACAGACTATTGAGAATCGTTTACTATCTACTTCATTTATTTCCGAGCATCATATTCTTGCACAACGCGATTTCAAGCACATTCTGAGTCATCAGCGTTTGCACGCCCGATTCATCATCCAGTCCGTTTCCTCGCTACCATCCATTGAGCATTGCAAAACCATTTCGATAGACGAGTTATCCAACTACCCATTATCTCGTCTAAACGAAAAAGCAGTTGAGTTTCTTTACACTTTCCTTTAATAAAACTCACGTTATGAGGTATTTATTAATAGTATTCGGATGTCTCCCGAATACTATTTGTATTTCTGAGTATATCTGAGTTCCCTTATCTCAAATCCTTCGGTTAAGTGCTCGCGGATTTCCCTGTGAGTCAATCTCCTTTCTCATCTATGTTCATTATCTCAAATACTATTGGGGCATTATTATCTTTCTATATTCATTGTCCTACAGGCCACTAAACTGAGCACTCCCCAATCACCAATCACCAATCACCAATC
>JAGBCD010000024.1 GCA_017938155.1 Paludibacteraceae bacterium
CATTCTCTTGTCTTTTTTATTGCATATATCCAAAAAAAGTTGTATCTTTGCAGACTCGATATATTGTCGAAGTTAGCACACATGATATACACAGCAAAAGATAAGATGTATGACCTAATGGCAAATGAGCACCAAGCCTTGCAAGTTATAAGTCGGTTTGGTCTACCATTAGGAGTTGGTGATAAAACGATTGAAATGGTCTGTGTTGAAAACAACATAGATTATAACACTTTTTTAGCAGTCATCAATCATCAATTTGACGCCAATATTGATTTATCTACTCTAATAAAGTACCTCCAACAATCACATACATATTTCTTTGAGTTTGCACTACCTAAGATACGTTCCAAACTTATTGAATCCATCAACTTGGCTGCAAATGATAATCAGATACCTATTTTGATTATAAAATTCTATGATGAATATGTTCAAGAAATCAAATTGCATATGCAACATGAAAATTTGCAGTTGTTCCCCTATATACAAGCATTGATTCAAGGAAAAGAAAACAAAAATCTATCTATTGATAAATTTGCACATCAACATAGTGCAATAGATGATATTCATATTGCCAACAAATTATCAGAGCTCAAAAATCTAATTATCAAATATTATCCTTATACAGGACAAAACAATTTATTAATTTCTGCTTTGTATGATATTTTGCAAACAGAACAAGAATTAGCTCATCACTGCTCAATTGAAGACAATCTACTCTTCCCTGCAGTAAAACGAATGATAGGTATTGACCAACAAACGATAGGTGACGAGTGCGAAGATGTCTCCAACGAAAATTGCAACGAATTGAGCGACCGAGAAAAAGAGGTTCTCATCCATTTGGTCAATGGAATGAGCAACAAAGAAATAGCAAACGCATTGTGCATCAGCACCCATACAGTTATCTCGCATCGGAAAAATCTCACAAAAAAACTCAACATTCATTCCGTTGCTGGCCTAACAATATATGCTATTGTACACAATTTGATTAATATTGAATAAACTTACCACATATAATTAACGTGCTTAGAAGAGTCCAACAATACATTCGTGATCATCAACTTTTATCTCCACATGATAAAGTATTGGTGTGTGTCAGTGGTGGAGCAGATAGTGTTGCACTATTAGATGTTTTGCTTCGGGGAGGATACGAATGCATTGTGGCACATTGTAATTTTAATCTTCGCAACCAAGAAAGCGACAGAGACGAACAATTTGTACAACAGCTTGTTGCTCAATATAACAACACAAATCCTCTAACAAAAATAAAACTATTTATCAAACATTTTGATACACGTTCTTATGCTACGACTAACCACATCAGTATTGAAATGGCAGCTCGTGAACTTAGATATAATTGGTTTGATGAATTAGCGTCAGAACATCAGTGCAGTGCAATAGCTGTTGCTCATCATCAAAATGATCAGGCAGAAACATTGTTGTTAAATCTCAAAAGAGGAACAGGACTGAGAGGGCTGGCTGGGATGAGACCCAAATCAAATGGATGGAGAAATGACGCAGACAATACCATTATCAACGCTCATGCTCCAATCATTAGACCACTGTTGTGTACTACAAGAGATTATATTCTTCATTACTTAAGAGATATACGACATATTCATTGGGTGGAAGATTCTACCAACACTGATACTTCTTACCAACGAAATGCAATACGTCAACAATTGACCTCATACACTAAAGCCGAGATTGAACACATTGCACAAACAGCATCACGCGTACAAGGTTATATTGATCTAATCAGTGGAGTTGATTCGCAAGAAGCACAAATGGTGCAACTATATGAGGAATTAAGGGAATATAATTTCCCAGAAATTGAAAAAATGTTTTATGTACAAAAACGCGGAGAAGGGGGAAAGATATTTTATGCAGACCATTATACTGCCACATTGAAAAAAGGACAATGGATCATTCAACCAAGAGCACCCAAAAATTAGCATGCATCACTACGGAATCATAGGGACACCATTAGGGCATTCATTTTCTGCTCGCTATTTTGCCAAAAAGTTTGCACTCAATCAAATTGATGCAGATTATCTTTTGTATGAAGTATCACAAATAGACCGTGTAATACAAACCATATCTCAAAATAAGTTGAATGGTTGCAATATTACCATTCCATACAAAGAGTTAATTGTTGATAAATTGGATTTCATTGACCCTATAGCAAAACAAATTGGAGCTGTCAACGTAGTCAAGGTTGAACATGTGGAGACCCAAACTATTTTGAAAGGATACAATACTGATTGGATTGGGTTTCAACAATCAATCGCTCCATTGCTGGACGCACGACATACTAAAGCGCTCATTTTAGGTACAGGAGGTGCTGCTAAAGCCATAGCCTATGCATTGAAACAAATGAACATCCCTTTTACGTATGTATCCCGAAATCCTCACAAAGGCATTGTATATGATGCCTTGGACAACAAATATATACAAGAACACAAAATCATCATCAATTGTACGCCTATTGGAATGCATCCAAATGAGAATGAATGCCCTAACATCCCATACGATTGTCTTACTGCAGAACACCTTGTTTACGATTGCACATACAATCCAGAGGAAACTCTATTTCTTCGCAAGGCAAAACAAAAAGGGGCAACTATAAAGAACGGACTTGATATGCTATACATTCAAGCCGATGAAGCATGGAAAATATGGAACAAAATATAATATATCTATGAAAACAATATTGCGTTATTTATTCCTTTTACCTATTCTTGGAATAGTATCTACCACGATTAAAGCCCAAGACATCATTGAGAACTCACCTTTATTGGTGTATTATATGCCTAAAACTTGCATTCAATTTGTCATTGAATATGATGAGTGTATTGAAGAAGTTGGGCCATACTACCAATACTCAAAAAGATATCTTAATATTTCTGACGTCATTAAGGAAGACAAAACATCATATAAACTAGCCCAAATCTCTGCTCAGACATATAATACAATCGATTCATCTCGCGTATATTATGTCAACGAGGTAAAAGGTTTTAATAATCACCTCTTGCGCATTGACAACGGAAAACTTGTTGGATATAACATACCATTTGAGTTCAAGCCATCCACTCATACATCCCAAGTGACAAATGATACGTACACGTTTGTTGCGCAGATTCCACAACTAACAGAAGAACAAATCATGGCTACCAATACAGCTAAATTGGCTGAAGGAATAGCGAAACAAATATATAGATTACGCGAAACTCGAATCAATATATTAGCAGGAGATGTTGAGCATGCACCTGCTGATGGCAAAGCAATGCTATTGGTGTTGGACGAATTGAGTCGTCAAGAAAAGGAACTCGTTGCGATGTTTATTGGAAAGACAACTATCAAAAAACATAAGTATATTTGCTATTACACACCTAACGAGGATGAGAAAACTATCCTAATACGTTTTTCTAAACATTATGGTCCAGTGCAAGTGGATGACTTGAGTGGCGAACCTATCACCATTCAATGTTCAAATCATAAACGCGAATATTTAAATACTACAGATACTAAGCAAAATCAAAAAACACTTAACTCTCCTATCTATTACAATCTACCAGGTAGTTCAACTATTCAACTACAATACAAAAATCAAGTTTACGTACACCAAACGTTTGATATTGCACAATTTGGCATCGCACTTCCACTTAGCCAAAAACTTTTTAGAGAAAATACTGATATTCATATTATATTTGACCAAGCAACAGGAAATATTAAATCAATATGGCAATAAAATCTTATACCATTAGGTTATTCATACTTCTCGTTATTATCTGCGTAACAAACATTTGCATTGCACAAGAATTACGATGCAACGTGACTGTCAACTCAGATCAAATACAAGGTACCAATAAGTCGGTCTTCAACACGTTGGAGCAAACACTCAGCGAATACATTAACTCTACCACTTGGACCGATCTAACGTTTGCTGATACTGAGCGTATTGAATGCAATATGATGTTAATTGTCAAAGCTGTTTCACCAGAAGGTTTATTTACTTGTGAATGGCAAATACAAAGTCGTAGACCCGTTTACCAAACGACCTACTCTACTCCAGTCCTGAATTTGAAAGACGACCACTTTATTTTTACCTACCAAGAGTTTGATCGCATTGAGTTTCAGCCCAATCAATTTACCAACAATCTTAGCGCACTCATAGCCTACTATTGTTACTTGATTATCGGTTTAGATATGGATACTTATTCTAGATTAGGTGGGACACCATATTTTCAAATATGCGAGAACATTGTGCAGTCTGCCCAATCTTCCTCACTTGATAAAACCGAACTAACAGGATGGAAAGCATTTGAAAGCAATCGTAATAGATACGCACTTATCAATAACCTCATGGATGAAACGTTTCGTAAATATCGTGAGTACGTTTACGAATACCATCGTTTAGGATTGGACGAAATGGCAGATAATGTAGCGAATGGAAGGGTACGTATAGCATCAGGAATAGGTATTTTGAGAGAAGTAAATAGAGCTAGACCTGCGACATATGCCATCAATACATTTATCAATGCCAAAGCAGATGAATTGGTCAATATATTCCAAAAAGGGACTTCTGAAGAAAAGAAAACAGTTTACGAATTATTAATGGACATTGACCCTACACGTCAAGCAACCTACGATAAAATCAATCAATAAAAATCTATAACCTATCGCATGCTTAGCAAATTGTACATACAAAACTATGCATTGATCTCAAAATTAGAAATTGATTTTGAGCAAGGTTTTTCAGTCCTAACAGGAGAGACGGGAGCTGGTAAAAGCATCATATTAGGTGCTTTGAATCTCGTCATGGGAGGCAGGGCTGACACTAAGACCATCACTGAAGGCGAAGAAAAATGTATCATTGAAGCTACTTTCATAAAGAACAACAATGAAGATATTATCATACGTAGAGAGCTAAATATATCAGGCAGGTCACGTTCTTTTGTCAACGACGAAGTGATTACACAAACTGATTTAAAAAAACTTTCCAAACAATTGATTGATATACATTCACAACATGAGAACCTATTTATAGGCGACACACAGTTTCAAACAGATGTGGTGGATACCATTGCCAATAATTCTGCAATCTTAGAATCATATTCTCATTGTTATGTTAAATATATCAAACTCACCCAACAATTGCAAGAGACGTTAATTCAAACTCGCAAATTACAAGAAGAATTTGACTATCTCACGTTCCAACACAAACAATTAGAAGAAGCCAACTTGCAAGAGGATGAACTTATTTTGTTGGAAGAGGAAGAATACCGCTTGTCACATGCAGAGGATATCAAACATTCCTTAATGAATGCTCTTAACTATTTGGATAATGAAACATGCGGTGCACTAACGCAAATACATAATGTTAGGATTGACGATGCATCTACCACATTAGCTGAGCGCTTAAACTCATTAGAAATTGAACTAAGAGACGTTGTAAACGACATACAGCGATTGGCCAATCGTACAGAAATGGATCCCAATCGATTGACTGAAGTACAAGAAAGAATAAGTTTGTTACATACACTGATGAAAAAACATAGAGTCACCTCTATCAATGAACTTATAGACATCAAAAAAGACTTAAATAGCAAACTTCAACGAGTTTTCAATCAAGACATAGAAATTGAATCACTCAAACAACAATTAGCGACACAACATGACATACTGACTACAGAAGCCAAAAAACTAACCTTATCACGCAAATCTGTTTGTCACAAAATAGAAGAATATCTCATCTCCAATATGAAACATTTAGGAGTGTCACATGCCAATATTTCTATTCGCATCAGTGAAACCCAAGATTTTATGCCCAATGGAAAAGATGAAGTACTATTTATGTTTGCAGCCAATCTCAATCAATCCTTACGTCCTATCTGTGATGTTGCATCTGGAGGCGAAATTAGCAGACTTATGCTCTGTATAAAATCGTTGATTGCACATACCAAAGAGCTGCCTACAATCATTTTTGATGAAATTGACACGGGAGTAAGTGGAGAGATTGCAACACAAATGGGGACGATCATGCAACAAATGGCACAGAAACGTCAAATCATTGCAATTACACACCTTGCACAAATAGCAGCCAAAGGAGATGCACAATACCTCGTATACAAACAAGACACAGAGACACGAACAACCACTAATATTCGTCATCTCAACGCAGAAGAAAGAATCAAACATATTGCCAGCATGGTAGCAGGAAACTCCCCTACTCCAGCAGCTATTGAAACTGCCAAACAACTACTATACACAAACTAAAATATGTTACCTTTAGCAGAAAGACTACGCCCTAAAAATCTCAATCAATATATCGGACAAAAACACTTGGTTGGAGATGGTGCTATTCTAAATCAAATGATTAAGAATGGTAACATATCTTCATTCATACTATGGGGACCTCCAGGAGTGGGTAAAACAACGTTGGCACGCATCATAGCTCATACTTTGGAACGTCCTTTCTATACCCTATCTGCCGTTACAAGCGGTGTCAAAGAAGTAAGGGATATAATTGATAAAGCCAAAAGAGCAAACAACTTGGCTTCCAACGCGCTTTTCAAAGAAGAACACCCTTCTAATGCTATTCTCTTTATTGATGAAATACATCGTTTCAGCAAATCACAACAAGATAGTTTATTAGGCGCTGTTGAAGAAGGAATTATTACACTCATTGGAGCAACAACTGAAAATCCAAGTTTTGAAGTCATTACACCACTATTGAGCAGATGCCAAGTATATGTTCTCAAACCATTAGAGAAAGAAGATTTGTTGGCGCTTTTAGAGCGTGTAATTACAGAAGATGATCACATCAAACAACTCAATATCGTAGTCAAGGAAACAGAAAGTCTATTGCGCTATAGCGGCGGAGATGCAAGGAAGTTCCTAAACATTATTGAATTGGTAACCAATGCTGGTATCACAACAATAGACAATCAAACAATTGTAGAACAACTCCAGCAAAATCCAACCGCATACGACAAAGATGGCGAACTACATTATGATATCATTTCAGCATTCATCAAATCCATTAGAGGAAGCGATCCAGATGCTGCTATATATTGGTTAGCTCGCATGGTTGCTGCAGGAGAGGATCCTAAATTTATTGCACGACGATTGGTCATATCTGCCACAGAAGATATTGGTTTGGCCAATCCCAATGCCTTATTAGTAGCCAATGCTTGCTTTGATACACTAACCAAAATAGGTTGGCCAGAAGGTAGAATACCACTGGCTATGGCAACTATATATCTTGCTACATCACAAAAAAGCAATTCTGCCTACATGGCCATCAACGATGCATTGGAATGGGTTGAAAAAACTGGTAATTTGCCTGTACCATTACACCTTAGAAATGCACCTACCAAACTAATGCAAGAATTAGGATATAGTGCAGATTACCTATATGCACACGACTTCCAAAACCATTTTGTCAAACAACAATTTTTACCCGACCAAATGGTTGGAAAACAATTTTGGATTGCACAAGGAAGTCCTCAAGAGCAGAAAATGAATGAATGGATGAAATTTTTATGGGGAGATGATAAAAACAAACTATAACTAAATGGCTGGCATATACATACATATTCCTTTTTGCGCATCAAGATGCAATTACTGTGATTTTTATTCCACCACTATGCTATCCAAACGCAATGATTATGTGAAAGCAGTACTACGTGAATGGAAGGAAAATGCTCATAATTGGAAAAATAACATCGACACCATTTATATTGGTGGAGGAACTCCAAGTATGCTGGATGAAATAGATTTGACCCTACTAATCAATACTATTTTAGAAGACTTACCACACACACCAAAAGAAATAACGCTTGAAGCCAACCCGTGTGATCTAACCTTAGATAAACTATACTGCATCAAACAAACAAATATCAACAGATTGTCTATTGGCATCCAATCATTCAATGATTCATTGCTAACCTTTATGGGAAGAAGACACAATTCTTTTCAAGCAATGACAGCTATCACAAACGCACAAAATGTAGGCTTTGAAAACATATCAATTGATCTCATTTATGGCATACCAAATCAAACCTTCAACGAGTGGAAACAAGACATTGAACAAGCATTATTATTAAGACCACAACACATATCTGCATACTGTTTGACATACGAAAATGGAACAAAATTAAATCAATTGTTACTTGAAGGAATGATACAGCCCATTGAAGATACGATTGAAAATGAAATGTATGATTACTTGGTCAATACCTTAAGCAAGCATAATTACCTCCATTATGAAGTATCAAATTTTGCTCTACCATCATACGAATCCAAACACAACTCATCCTATTGGACACATACACCTTACCTTGGATTAGGAGCAGGAGCACATAGTTATAATAATCACATCAGGTGGTGGAATATAAGTGATATTGATGCTTATATCAATACTACTCATTTTAGTGATGTACAGCAAAAGGAATATCTATCTCTACAAGATTTGAGGACAGAACGAATCATGTTGGGCTTAAGGACCAAAAACGGAATTGCTGCCAACGAGGTTGATCCAAAAGTTGTTCAAAAATACCTCAATTTGGGATACTTAACGTTAAACAACCAGCGAATTTGTGCAACTTTAGAAGGCTACCACATACTAAATCGAATAATAGAAGACTTAATTTGAACATCTAAATACTAACCCTATTTTTTATCCTATGAACAAGAAAACTACAACCACCCTATCAAACGGTAAAAAAACTTTTCTTAAATGGTTTTGGGGACTATTTGGTTTTGCGATCATATCTGTCGCACTCATTTTTACACTTATTAGCAATGGAGTATTAGGTTATCTTCCACCGCTGAACGAACTCCAAAATCCTAAAAATCAATATGCCAGTGAGATTTTTTCCTCTGATATGGTATCATTAGGCAGATATTATAGAAATGAAAATAGAGTTGGTGTCGAATATACTGACTTGTCGCCATATATTATTGATGCGCTCATTGCGACAGAAGATGCTCGTTTTTACCGACATAGTGGAATAGATTTCAAATCCTTGTTTAGAGCCGTTCTCAAATTGGGCCAAGCAGGAGGTGGTTCTACACTAACGCAACAACTCGCCAAACAATTATGGTCTCCACAAGCGGACAATATATTTGAACGCGCGATGCAAAAACCTATAGAATGGGTCATTGCTACCAAATTAGAAAGTTTGTACTCTAAAGATGAAATTCTATTGATGTATCTCAATCAATTTGATTTTCTCTACAATGCAGTGGGTATCAAATCTGCTGCACAGGTATATTTTTCTACTACGCCTGCTGATTTGAAATTAGAAGAAGCTGCGACATTGGTGGGCATGTGCAAAAACCCTTCCCTATATAATCCCATACGATACAAAGAACGCACCACTACAAGACGAAATGTTGTCTTAAATCAAATGTATAAATACGATTACATCACAAAAGAAGTATGCGATTCTCTCAAACAAATACCTTTAGAAATAAAATACAATTCAGTAAATCATAAAAAAGGATTAGCACCCTATTTTCGAGAATATCTACGTTTGATTCTTACAGCTAAAGAGCCTAAAGAGAGTCAATATTCGACATGGAACAAAGTGCAATACCAAATAGATAAAGAACAATGGGATAATAATCCTTTATATGGTTTTTGCAACAAAAATCACAAACCCGATGGTACATCATACGACTTATATCAAGATGGATTGAAAATCTATACCACTATTGACTCCAGAATGCAAAAGTATGCGGAAGAAGCAGTTAATGAGCATATGCGATACATGCAAGAACGATTCTTCAAAGAAAAGAAAAACAAATCATATGCCCCATTCTCTAAAGATTTATCAAAAGAAGATATCAATGGAATCATGACGCGCTCAATGAAACAAACTGACCGATATAGAGGTCTAAAGAAAAAAGGGTTATCTGAATCCGAAATTATGTCCATCTTTGACACACCAGTAGAAATGCAAATTTTTACCTACGACGGAATGAAAGACACCATAATGTCTCCACTTGATTCTATCAAATGGAACAAACATTTTCTTAGATGTGGATTTGTCTCTATGGATGCACATCTTGGACATGTCAAAGCATATGTGGGTGGACCTAACTTTGCTCAGTTCCAATACGATATGGCTACATTAGGCAGACGACAAGTGGGTTCTACTGTAAAACCATATCTCTATACCCTCGCAATGGATGAAGGCATGTGGCCATGCGATAAAACTATCAACGATTCTGTTACACTAATTGATGCCAATGGTGTAAGATGGACTCCAAGAGATGAACATACTAAGAATCAAGGAGATACAGTAACGTTGCAATGGGGATTAGAAAAATCAAGCAACTGGATATCAGCTTACCTCATGTCATTATTTACACCTGAACAACTTGTAGAGTTGATGCATTCATTCGGTGTACGAGGCAACCTTGATCCTGTTGTTAGTATATGCCTTGGTCCATGTGAAATTAGTGTAGAAGAAATGGTAGATGCCTATACTACTTTTGTCAATAAAGGCATTCGTGTTGAACCCCTATATGTAACACGTATTGAAGACAAAAATGGAAATGTTATTGCTACTTTTACAGCTAAGACTCACGAAGTGATTAGCGAATTGACCTCATACAAAATGATTCATATGCTTCGCAGTGTTATCGACCATGGTACTGGTGTGAGATTACGTTTCAAATATGGTCTCAAAGCACCTATGGGAGGAAAAACGGGTACCACACAAAACAACTCCGATGGTTGGTTTGTAGGATTTACACCTTCCTTGGTTAGTGGATGTTGGGTCGGTGGCGAAGATAGAGCTGTACACTTTGATAGAATGTCTGACGGACAAGGTGCATCTATGGCACTACCAATTTATGGATTGTATATGAATAAAATTTATCAAGATACTACATTAGGCTATTCACAAAAAGAACAATTTGAAATCCCAGATTGGTTTGATCCTAATGCTGGTTGCAAATAATCAATATTTTGATTCGAAGCATTAACAAATATCGTCATATTGTACTAAGAATACTACTTATATTGGTGGTATGCATCTCATACCCATCCCATTCTTATGCACAATTCAATACCGATCGAATTATTTCCATCGGACGCAATGCATTGTATTTTGAGGATTACGTACTAAGTATTCAATACTTCAACCAAGTTATCAAACTCAAACCATATTTAACAGAGCCCTATCTATTAAGAGCTATTGCAAAAATCAATTTGGCAGATTATACTGGTGCTTTAAGAGACTTGAATATTTGCATTGACAACAACCCTTTTCAACCTGGAGCATACTACACCAGAGGATACGTTTATCGTCAATTAAATGAGTATCAGAAAGCAGAACAAGACTTTAATAACGCACTCCTATATGATCCAGACAACAAAACGTATAGATTACTTCGTGCTGATGCCAAAGCCAATCAACAACAATTTACCGAAGCTTTGAAAGATATTGATTATCTACTAAAACGAGAACCTAAAGATCCCAACCTACTCTTTGAAAAAGGTGTCATCTCACTCAATAATCAAGATACAACAACAGCGATACAATGCATCCAATTATCTGCAACGTATGACTCTCAAAATCCTGCTAATTGGTCAGCATTGGGTGTCATATACTTGCAAATGGGTCAAGAGAAAGAAGCTATGAACTACTTGACACAATCTATCAACTTGGGAAGCAAATGGGCTGGTGACTATATCAATAGAGGTATTTTGCATTACAAATGGCACAACTACAAAGCGGCACTATCCGACTACAATCAAGCTATTACATTAGAACCACAAAACTCCCAATGTTATTACAATCGAGGGATGTTGAGACACGAATTAGGAGACTACAACAATGCGCTAAGTGACTTCAATCAAGCCATAGATTTGAGTCCTAACAAATATGAAATGTATTACCAACGCGCCGTCGTTAATATGCAACTTAGACAATGGGAAAAAGCAATTGAGGATTTAGATATATTAATACAAACCTATCCATATTTCTTACCCTCGTACCACCTAATAGCACAAGCGCATTCCAAATTAGGACACGACAAACAAGCATACACATATCGTCAAACTGCCATACGTTTAGAAGAGAAAAAAGATAGTATCCAGATCGCACAAAAAACATCACAAGACACACTACACTCACCTAATACAGATATACAAATAGCAAAAGCACAACCTCAAAAAAGAGATAGAAGAAAAGAATTTTCCGCTAGAGCAGCACAAAGTCAAAGCGAACAAAACCAACAAAACAAACCATATCAGTCTCAAACACGTGGAGACGTACAAAATAGACATGCTGATGTTATCAATCGTAACAATATCTCATTGAGCTATTACGGCAGTAACGATGGTTTGATTCGAACCAACTATTCTCATCCTCTAATTGAACAAATCAATCATCAACACGCTCTACCTGCTCCACTACGACTTACAGAACAAGAAATTAGTCTAACGGTGGATATGGTCAACATGCATTTTGAGCAGATAACTCGTCTATCAAATCAAATTGATCTTTATGGTAATAACTACAAATTGTTAGACGACAAACAAAAAAGACATATAGCTAAACTATATTTTGCAAGAGCCATAGAATTTGCATTGGTTCAAGACTATGAATCTGCTATTGACGATTGTACTAGAACTATCATCTTGGACCACACATTCTATTTGGCTTATTTCGCGCGTGCCAATTGGAGATATAAAATCATTTCTGTTCAACGTTACGAGAGTGACAACAATAAAGAAATACACCTCGCATTGGAAATCATGTTACGTGATTATGACTTTATCATCAATAAAGTACCTGATTTTCACTATGCATACTACAACAAAGCCAACATCCTATGTGCACAAAAAGAATTTAAAGATGCCATTGCTTATTACTCAAAAGCCATAGAAATTGATGAAGATTTTGCAGAAGCTTATTTCAATAGAGGACTGACATATATTTATACAGATGAGGTAAATAAAGGTATTGATGATTTAAGCAAAGCAGGCGAATTGGGCATATACCAAGCCTATAATTTGATTAGTCGATTTAAATAAATGAAACATTATTTCGTCACATATTTATTAATTCTTGCGAGCATGTGCGCATACACACACGCGCATGCACAAGTACTGTATGAGATTTCGGGAAATAGTACACTCGAAAAATCCTATTTATTGGCAACCAACAAGTTGATTAATATCACTTTCATTGACACCATTCCAAATGTTTTCAATTCCTTTAGCAAGTGTGACAAAGTAATCACTGAATTTGCCTTTGAAGACTATCAAGCAATCGCAGCATTACGAAAAGCATCCCTACTACCCGACTCTATTAAGTTAGGTTCTTTTTATACCGAAGAGGAATTGAATAACATCAACCAAGCATTGTTATTAACCTTAGGAATGGGACTGCAAGAATTAGGACGAATGAAACCTGCCTATCTAACGGAATTATATCGTTCTGAATTATTAAAAAAATGGCTTCAATGGGATGACAACCAATCAATGGAAACCTTCTTTGAACAAGTCGCACAAAAACAAAATATTCCAATCTACCCGCTGGATGATTTAGGAGAAACACTTTACATGTTGTTTGATAGAGAACCTTTTCAATGGCAATGCAAAGAACTAATAAAAGTTATTGATTATCCAGATAGAGAGATCGAACAAGAACGTACCATACGCGACTTATATTCTATGGGACGACTCAATGATATTGCGTTTCAAGTTCTCTCGCCAGACAACACTACCAGCATATCATATTCCGATTACCAAGTATATGCACAACGCAACCAGCAATGGGTCAAAAAACTAAAATCTTATCTACATGATGGGAAATGTTTCATAACACTCAATGCAATATACTTAGGAGGTGATCAAGGACTGATTGCACAACTTAAGAATGCAGGATATAGAGTCAAGCCTGTGAATAGAAAATATACCCCTATAAAATAAATTTTACCATTATGAAGATTACATTAATTGCAGGCGCACGTCCTAATTTTATGAAAATAGCTTCATTGATTCATGCTATAAAGCACTATCAAGACCTTGGATATGATATACAATATCGCTTGGTTCATACCGGACAGCACTATGACAAAAATATGTCAGATACCTTCTTTGAAGAATTAAACATACCATTACCTGATATCAACTTAGGTTGCGGTGGAGGTACACAAGCCGAACAAACAGCCAATATCATGGTTGAATTTGAAAAAGAGTTATCAACTCATCCTACCGACATTGTTTTAGTGGTTGGAGATGTTACAAGTACCATGGCATGTTCTATTGTTGCAAAAAAATTAAACACCAAAGTGTGCCATGTAGAAGCTGGTATTAGGAGTTGGGACCTAAGCATGCCAGAGGAAATCAACCGCATGGTAACAGATTCACTGGCAGACTATTTGTTTACTACAAGTGAGGTGGCCAATAAAAACTTAATCTCTATGGGTGCTCGTTTTGCTGAATATGAGCAAAATAAACTATCACAATATTTCACGCAGACTGCTACATACCAAATACTACCTGAAGAGTATTTTGCTGCCGACAAAACACCCCAACTAATCTGGTGGGTCGGGAATGTGATGATCGACACCTTGCTATCAAACCAGAAACGATTTGTCCAACCAGATATTTACACCCAATTAGGACTTATTGAAAAACAATACATTGTAATGACAATGCATCGTCCCGCTAATGTTGACGAGGAAATTCATCTCAAGGAACTAATGGAACAAATCATTACTAATGTACATGGATTACCTATTATTTTCCCAATCCACCCTCGTACAGCTAAAATATTTTATGGCTTGTGGGGAGACGAGAATGCTCTCAAAGAACTTTTCCCCAACCTTCACATTGTACCACCAATGGGTTATTTAGAGTTCAATTATTTGGTACAAAGAGCCAAAGCTGTAGTCACCGATTCAGGAGGAATAACAGAAGAAACCACCATCATGAAAGTACCTTGCATTACTCTACGTGATAATACAGAACGACCTGAAACATGTACTATCGGAACCAACGAGTTGATAGGTACCAATCCTCAAGCTGTCAAACCTGCACTGGACAAGCTATTCGCGGGAGAGTGGAAAAAAGGAGATATCCCACCATTATGGGATGGACACACAGCAGAACGAATCATACAAATTTTGTATAACATCAATGCACAAATCTTATAACGATTTATTACAAATAATATGAATATATCTACATTTTTGTAATATTCAATATTTATTTGTACCTTTGCACGATAATAATCAACTCACAACTAACTTAAAAATACTGACGGATGAAAAAGAGCACATACTTCATTGTCTTTTTGATAAGTTGCTTAGGATTACTCAATGCCTGCAAATCTGATGTAGATCTGAGCAATATTGATATGTCATCTCAAATCAACTTAGGCGTAGCACTGCCTATTGGTACAATGTCCGCTACTATAGGAGATTTCTTAGGTGATAGTTTGATAGAACAAATCATGGTAGATGAAATGGGAGTTTTTCACTTTTGTGACACCCTTCCCCTTCAAACTCGTGATTTTCACTCCATTGACTTAACAAAATATTTGTTGCATACCAAAGAGCCCGAAAAGTTCTATATTCGTGAACAATATCCTGCTTCTTCTATTCCAAGCAATCAATCCATCAAAGGCCTCAAGTTTACTATGATTCTTGATGTTAGCGGCATAAATGAGGATCCCGCACATCAACGTGTGGATAGTATTTATGTCACTGAAGCTAATTTCACTTCGATTATTAATGTGAACGAACTTGACTTAAAGTGGAGCGAAATAGAGCAAATACGCATCGTTTTAGACAAGCAACTATTCGCACGCAAAAATGGCAATGAAATCATCATTCCTATTCAAGGAAAAAATTTTGGTAGTGAGATACCTATCATCATAGATGATTTTATTCTCTGCCTCATGAAAGATAAGACAACACCTGGTGAGTCTCTACAACAAGTTCCTATTGATATCGTATTTGACTTGAGAACTTCGCATTCTATTCCTGTCACTGCCAATAGCTTCATCAACTACGATATGAAAGTAAATTTCATCAATTATAAAGCTATTTGGGGATATTTTGACGCATCGCAAGAACTAAGAGATGAAGACGAAATACTCATTGATAGTCTTTGGAGTGGATGGCAAAATTTCCAACACCTTACCCTCAAATTTGCAGAACCCAAATTGAGCCTATTAGTCACACACCAAATCGCTGCTCCTTTGTTTGTTCACATCAACCATATCTACACAAAAAACAACACTACTGGGGAGACGAAATATGCAACTTGGAATGGACAAAAATCAATCAATATTCCTCTACCAAACACATTAGACCCTGCACATTCTGCATTTGATGATTGCATATCCAATTCTGTGGATTTTTCCAATGCAACCGATAAAGGACATATTGATGAACTATTCAATGTCAAACCAGATAGTGTAGCCTATTCTTACTACATTGATATGGACCTTAATAGATTAAAATCAGACTATAACAACCAGGGCAGATTGGTGGAAAATACGTCAATGGAAGCCAAAGCTGCTATTGATTTACCATTTATTTTTGATAAGGATAGCAAAGTTAACTACACCGTAAATATAGATAGTCTTGATTTCTCATCTCTTACCATTGATTCTATCATTCAATCTGCCGACATAATTGAGAAAATCAATCATTCCGAACTTAGATTAATTTTATTGGTCCGTAATTATATTCCTTTTGCTCTGAATGCGAACATTCAATTTTACGACAAAGACAACAACCCTGTTGATTTGAAACTAATCAATCATAATACATTATTTACATTATCAGCGCCTGACAAAGTAGATAACAACGGATTCATTAGCGAACCTACTGATAACACCATCATTCTTTCTATAGACCAAACACAATTTGACCTATTATCTCAAGTGAAGAGTATCTCATTAGATTTTAGTTTGGGTGACAACCAAGTCAAAGCATACCTACACAAAAACACCAAACTTGAAATCAAACTTGGCTTAACCGCTCAAGTAAATGCTGTCTTTGATTTTAACTCATTTTTGAACAATTAATATTTAGGAGGATTATAATATGAAGACACTACGCAACACAATTATTTTTCTTCTCCTATCATCTACACTTAGCATAGGTGCACAACAAATATCCACATTGTATTTCTTGGATAATTCTCCTTACCGAAGCACTATCAACCCAGCACTTCAACCGGTAAGTGATGGATATATCAATATATTACCTTTTGGATTCTATAAAATGGGAATTGGTAACAATGCTTTGACATTGAGCGATATTTTGTTCAAATCACCTATTGAAAATGTCACCATCACACCATTACATCCAGATGCTGACAAAAATATGTTTCTCAAAGCTTTGAAAAAGAACAACCTAATTGAAGCAAATGTGGACATCACATTACTTGGATTTGGTTTTAGAGTGCGTGAAAATGGATATGCACATTTTTCAATTTCCGAAAAAGTCAATCTAGGCGCCACCCTACCCCGAGGACTATTTGACTTTATGTTAGGTGGAGGGTTCAAAGACTTAAATGCAACCAACACGATTGACTTAAGTTCATTAGGACTTCAAGCTAGTGTATATACCGAAGTAGGATTAGGTTATTCACATAAAATCAATGACCAATGGACTGTGGGTGGAAAACTAAAAATCCTTGCAGGAACAGCATATGTCGGCATGACGCAAAAGACTTTGAAGATTGATGCCAACACTGAAGAATGGAGACTACAAGGATTAGGAGATGTACAAATCAGTGCACCATTGGACTTCAGCAATATACCCACAGAAATCGGTCCAAATGGCAATACATTACAAGATTTTTCCGACAATTTACAAAGTACATTGGAAAACTTTGATTACATGTCATTGGTCAAGCCTGCTGGCATGGGAGCTGCATTTGACTTGGGTATGACGTACAAACCCATCGAACAAATTCAAATATCCGCAGGCATCACCGACTTAGGTTTTATTCATTGGAACAAATCCATTAGTTATCAATATGCTTTAGACACTATATACAATGGTGTTGGTAATTTCGAATACAACGACTATGTCGTAGATGGTAGTTTTAGTACAGATTCTCTTAGCAACACTATTATCAACAACCTTATAGGGTTAGCTGATGCACTATCACTCCAAGGTAAGAGAGGATTTACGCGCATGCTCAATGCTAACCTAAATATTGGAGTAGATGCCAATTTTTGGGACAATAGAATTGGATTAGGAATCTTGAGCAATACGAGACTATATAACAATCGTTTGTATGAAGAGGTTACAATAGGAGCAGCACTCAAACCATGCAATTGGTTCAATCTTGCCGTTAGTTATTCCTTACTACACAATGGCAAATATAGCAACATTGGTGCAGGCATTAGTTTGATGCCTTATGATGGAATCAACATCACATTTTTAGCAGATTATATCCCTACAAATTTTGCAGCAGTTGATGTGAATGGCAAACCTGTATATGCAATTCCATACAAAACAAGCAACTTCAATCTTGGCATCGGACTTAGCATCGTATGGGGAACCAACAAGAAAAATAAAGACTCTGACAAAGACGGCATTTGGGACCAATTGGATATGTGTCCCAACACACCTGCCAACGTTACGGTGGACAATTTAGGATGTCCTCTCGATGGAGATGGCGATGGAGTAGCCGATTACTTAGATAGATGCGCTGGAACACCTATGGAAGCATATGGACTCATTGATGACAATGGCTGTCCACTGGACTCTGACAACGACGGAGTTGCAGACTATTTGGACAAATGCCCCGATACACCTGCAGAAGCATTCGGATTTGTTGATGACAAGGGATGCGCTATTGATACAGATGAAGATGGAGTGCCTGATTGGAAAGATGAATGCCCAAATACACCTAAAGAAGCAAATGGCTTTGTCAACGAATGGGGTTGCGAAACAGATACCGACCAAGATGGAGTACCTGATTGGAAAGACCAATGCCCTAACACGCCAATTGAAGCAATCAGCGCTGTGGATGCCAATGGATGTGAAATAGATACCGACCAAGATGGTGTACCTGATTGGAAAGATCAATGCCCTAACACTCCTATCGAAGCAAAAGGATTTGTTAATACCGTTGGATGTGAGATTGATACGGACAATGATGAAGTACCAGACTGGAAAGATCAATGTCCTAAAACACCTGGCTCTATAACCAACAATGGATGTCCTGAAATGAAAAGAGAAGTTAGAAACCTATTGCAAAAAGCGATGCAAGGTATCGAATTTGAAACAGGTAAAGCTATCATCAAGAAAAATTCATATGCTTTGCTTGACGAAATTGCTACTACATTCATTGAGAATCCATCCTACATCATTGAGATTCAAGGACATACAGACAACGTGGGCAATCCAGAAATGAACAAAGAACTTAGTTACAAACGTGCCAATGCTGTTCGAGAATATTTCATTTCCAAAGGTGTTGATGCCAATCGTATGACAGCACGTGGATATGGTATGGAACAACCAATTGCTGACAATAACACCAAAGCTGGCAGAGCTAAAAATAGACGAGTTCAGTTTGAAATAACTTATGAAACCATCTCGTACGAGGTAACTACAATTTCTTCTGATGAACAAGCAAATCAATTAGATTCTATTAAATAATCATTAACTAAATAATTTCATCTTATAATATGGGACGCGCATTTGAATACCGCAAAGCTACAAAATTAAAACGCTGGGGACACATGGCCCGTGTATTTACCAAGTTAGGAAAAGAAATTACAATGGCTGCTCGTGATGGTGGGCCTGATCCTGATAGCAACCCTCGCCTACGCACATTGATCCAACAATGTAAGAAGGAAAATATGCCTAAAGATAATATTGATCGTGCTATCAAAAAAGCTACTGATAAATCTTCTGAAGGATACAAAGAAATATGCTATGAAGGATATGGTCCTCATGGAATTGCAATCTTCGTTGAAACCGCTACTGACAACAACATGCGTACCGTTGCTAACATCCGTTCCTATTTTACAAAACATGGAGGTACGTTAGGAACACAAGGTTGCTTACAATTCTTATTTGATCGTAAAGCATGCTTTACTGTTTCTGCCAAAGACGGAATAGATTTGGACGAACTGGAACTTGAACTTATTGATTTCGGAGTAGAAGAGTTAGGCGTTGATGAAGAAGAAGGTACTATCGTTATTTATGGAGACTTCAATCAATATTCTCAAATGCAAAAGTACCTTGAAGATAATGGATTTGAAATCCAATCTTGTGAGTTTGTTCGTTTGCCTAATGACACCAAGTCACTTACTGATGAACAACGTGAAAGTGTACAAAAATTAATTGACCGTATAGAAGAGGACGAGGATGTGCAAAATGTCTTCACGAATATTGCTGAATAAATATTTCACACTTACTTCGCACCAAGAGCAACAATTTGATGCTCTTGGTGAGTTGTATCCTGAATGGAACAGCAAAATCAATGTCATATCAAGAAAGGATATAGAATTCTTATATGAACATCATATTCTCCATTCACTTTCTATAGCCAAACTAATTGACTTTGAGCCCAATACCTCGTTGTTAGATGTGGGTACGGGGGGAGGATTTCCTGGAATTCCTTTAGCCATAATGTTCCCTCAATGCCAATTTACTCTCATAGATAGCATTGGAAAAAAAATACGAGTTGCAACCGAGATTGCACATGCTATAGGATTGTCTAACGTTACATGCATTCAAAAACGCGTAGAACAAGAAAAAAACACGTTTGATTTCATTATATCAAGAGCTGTTATGCCACTTCCTGACTTAGTCAAATTGGTTAAAAAGAATATCAGCAAACAACATAAGAATGCTATGCCAAACGGATTGATTACGCTTAAGGGAGGAAACTTAGATTCTGAGATTCATAATTTTAGGAAAGTGGTTGAAGTAACCAAAATTAATGATCTTTTCGAAGAAGAATTCTTCAAAGAAAAACAATTGGTTTACTTGCCATTATAGTCATAAATCCTACTATTTAACATACCTATGCAGGTCAAAACTTTTTATTTCAATCCCTATAGAGAATGTACCTATGTACTTCATGATGCCAATTGGAAAATAAACGACCAAACGGCTGCTATTATTATAGATGCAGGAATGTACAACTCACGAGAGGAAGAAAGAATCGTTGAATATCTCCAAACAAACAACTTAAAACCCCTTCTTTTGCTCGTAACACATGCCCATCCTGATCATATCTGCGGACTAGAATTCATACAAAACAACTACTCTATTCAGGCTATTATTGCTCCCTCAGAAGGATTATTACCTACACCAAAAGGAATAAACACATCCATCAACGTCTGGGAAACACCTGGTCATAAAGAGGATTGTGTGTGCTACTATTTTCCAAAAGAACAAATCATTTTTACTGGCGATACATTATTTCAAGGAAGCATCGGACGAACAGACCTACCAGGTGGTGATATGGCTATGCTTTCCAAATCATTAATGCGTTTAGCTACCCTACCCGATAACACAAAAGTCTATCCTGGGCATGGATATGCAACAACGATAGGTGAAGAAAAAGAATACAATCCTTATATGTAATAAAAAACATGGAAGTTTTCCATGTTTTTTATTATTAAGAATTGAGTATTTCCGTTAATTTTTGTGCTATATATTTTGCTTCACCCAAATCCAAATCTTTATAGTTACCACACTCTTTAGAGGATTGCCCAGGCAGTTTACCTTCATACTGCGCAACAAAATTGCATGCTTGCAAAACTCGTCCTTTTATTTCTTCAATGGAATGTTCCTTAGAAAACAACACATAAAAACCTGTTGAACATCCCATTGGACCAAAGTAAATAACATCATCATAAGTATTTCGAAAAAAAGTAGCAAATAGATGTTCTATTGAGTGCATTTGAGTCGTTGTCATAAATGGAGGCGTGTTAGGCTTTATGACACGTATATCATATGTATATACAACATGTTCTCCTACAACATCTGTTCTTGATAAATACAAACCAGGAACCATTGTATCATGATCTACTTCAAAACTTGCTATTCTATTCATAATCTCATTACATTACTTAATTTTATATCTATAATCTTGAGACAAAAGTACTATATTTTTTTTTCTTGAGCAAATCCTATTCTATATTTCTCAAAAATACATTCTGCGATAGTTCAAATAATAGCCATTCTTTTCTTATAACTACTTCAATAGTATCCACTAAAAAATCATAAATTATTCTTCAACTTATTGAAATTAGTAAGTTACGAAGAAAGTTTGTATCCCAAGGATTTGATTTTGTAAATTTACAACTATTAATTGGGGGTTAAATTTGTATAATATACTATAATTTTGGGGAATGATAAATCTATTTTTTATAAATGTTCCTTTTTTTAGTGGACCGTAGTGAACATCGTTATTTACACGTTGATTTTTGGCATAATATTTGATACTTATTTATTAAAAAATATTTTATTGTTGTATTCCAAAATCACTCAAATTATATGAAACGTATCCATATTGTTAGTATCATACTTAGTATGATGTTGTTAGGAGGATGTAGCAGTACAAAATATCAAATTGACATCAACGAACTACCTGGTAAATGGTATGTCCATACCATACAAATGGTTCCTGTTCAAAATTTTATTGATACAGTAGAAGACTCTCCATACTTAATCATAGGAGCAGACAATACCTTGGCCTATTATGCAGGGTGCAATCAAATGGGAGGGGCTTGGAAATATGAAAAAGGACTATTCTCCGTACACAAAATGTATAGTACCCGAATGTTCTGCCACAATGCTATCATTGAAAACAAAATGACAGAAATACTATCGCAAACAATGTATTTGAAACTCAACAAAAATGAATTGATCTTATATGACAAAAACAAGCATGAACTAATGCGATTAGGTACTAAATAATAACGATTCAATACAGCGACCAAGAAGAGGGTGTTCCCCTCTTCTTTTTATTTTATCTACACCATATGCATAGACGTATGGTAGGATTTAATATAAATTTGTTTTTTTGCAAAAAAAGTATTATCTTTGCAACGTCATTTATGTGTAGTAATTTAAGAGTAAAATTATAATAATATTATGGAATTATCAGAACAAGAATTAGTTCGCAGACAAAGTTTGCAATCTATGCGTGCTTTGGGTATTGATCCTTACCCTGCTGCTGAATACATAGTTACAGGTTACTCAACAGATATCAAAGCATCGTTTGTAGATGATGATACGACTGCCACATGGCACACTGGCAAAGAAGTTCGTATAGCTGGGCGTTTGATGTCTCGACGCATTATGGGTAAAGCCTCATTCATAGAAATACAGGACTCCAAAGGACGTATTCAAGTATATGTCAGTCGTGACGATATTCAAGCCCCTGTTCCTGAAGGTGAAACGGCTACTACTGTAGAACAACAAATGTACAATGTTGTTTTCAAAAAATTACTTGATATTGGAGATTTTATCGGTATTGAAGGCTTTGTTTTCCGTACCCAAATGGGCGAAATTTCCGTACATGCAAAAAAAATGACCGTTTTGGCTAAAAGTTTGCGCCCACTGCCTATTGTCAAATACAAAGATGGGGTTGCCTACGATGGGTTCAACGACCCTGAACAACGATATCGTCAACGATATGTTGATTTGGTAGTGAACGAAGGAGTCAAAGATGTCTTCCTCAAACGTGCTACGATTATCCGAACCATGCGTCAAGTATTTGACGAAGCTGGATACACAGAAGTGGAAACTCCTATGTTACAAGCCATTGCAGGAGGTGCTTCTGCTCGCCCATTCATCACCCACCACAATGCATTAGATGTGGATATGTACATGCGTATCGCCACCGAGTTATACCTCAAAAGACTCATTGTAGGTGGATTTGAAGGGGTATATGAGATCGGACGAAACTTCAGAAACGAAGGTATGGATCGAACACACAATCCTGAATTCACATGCATGGAATTATACGTTCAGTACAAAGACTACAATTGGATGATGTCCTTCACAGAACAACTATTGGAGAAAATTGCTATTGCAGTCAATGGAACTACAGAAGTCAAGATTGGTGACAACATCGTCAATTTCAAGGCTCCTTATCGTCGTTTACCTATCTTAGAAGCGATACAAGAGAAAACCGGTTACGACCTATCCACTATGAGTGAGGAAGAGATTCGTCAAGTGGCAAAAAAATATGGAGTGGAAGATACAGACAAAATGGGTAAAGGCAAACTCATTGATGAGATTTTTGGTGAGACTTGTGAAGGAACCTTTATTCAACCTACATTCATCACCGACTATCCAGTAGAAATGTCACCACTTACCAAGATGCACCGTAGCAAACCAGGATTGACAGAGCGCTTCGAACTCATGGTTAATGGCAAAGAGTTGGCAAATGCGTACAGCGAACTCAACGACCCTATTGATCAATATGAGCGCTTTGTAGAACAAATGAAATTGGCAGACAAAGGCGACGATGAAGCTATGATTATTGACCATGACTTCATGCGTGCATTGGAATATGGTATGCCACCTACATCCGGAATAGGAATTGGTATTGATCGCCTTGCGATATTTATGACAGGACAACCTTCTATCCAAGATGTACTACTATTCCCTACAATGAAACCAGAAAAATAATTCATAAGAGAGTATTCTATGGATAGAATAGCTATTTTAGGCTCAGGTTCATGGGCAACTGCACTTGCTAAAATTATTCTAACGAATGTACCTTCCATCAATTGGTATATTCGTAAGCAAGAAGTGATTGATACATTCAAAGAGACTGGACGAAATCCTCATTACTTGACCAATGCCATCTTTGACCCTGAGCGCATCAATTTCTTCGCTGACATCAACCAAGCCATTGCACAGTCAGATATACTCGTTTTGGTTGTTCCCTCACCCTATGTCAAGCAAGAGTTAAGTCGGGTTCGACGTTCTTTGCGCAAGAAAATTATCATCAGCGCTGTAAAGGGCATGATTCCTGACGAGAATATCATTGTTACAGATTGGTTACATTACAAGTTTAATGTTCCATACGAAAATTTAGCTGTGATAGCAGGCCCTTGTCATGCTGAAGAGATTGCTTTAGATAGATTAAGTTATTTGACTATTGGCTGTCGCGACCGTCAACGTGCCCATGATATTTCAAATCTATTTCGCAATAATTATGTGCACACCACCATTAGTGACGATGTTGAAGGATTAGAATATTCCAGCGTTATGAAAAATATCTATTCCATCGCTGCAGGTATTTGCCGTAGCCTTAGATATGGAGATAATTTTCAAGCAGTATTGATGTCCAATGCCATTCAAGAAATCCAACGTTTTACCAATGCTGTATATTTATCTCATCGAAATATTGACGCAAGTGGTTATTTAGGTGATATGCTCGTTACTGCCTATTCCAAATTCTCGCGCAATCGACAATTTGGACAAATGATAGGAATGGGCTACTCTGTCAAAGCTGCACAAATCGAAATGCACATGATTGCAGAAGGATATTTTGGTACCAAATGTATTTATCTTGCCAACAAGCGCATGCAAGTTTCCCTACCTATATTGGATGCCATTTATGATATTCTTTACAATCGCCAATCCCCTACTCTGGTTATACAACAACTCACAGAAAAATTAGTTTAATCATTATATTGTTCAAAAACTATGAATATATCATTTTCTTATAACAATGCACTCACCACTGAAGCATTAACACAATATCAAGCAGCAGTCAAGGCTGCACAAAACGAATTAGTTCAAGGAACGGGTTTAGGAAATGACTTTTTAGGATGGTTACATTTGCCCACCGACATACGTTCTCAATTGGACGACATTCAAGCCTGCGCCAATATGCTACGCAGCAAATGTGATATTATCGTTTGCATAGGTATTGGTGGTTCTTATTTAGGTGCCAAAGCTGTGATTGAAGCATTATCCAGTTCTTTTGCTTGGTTAGAAGGTAACAAACCTGCTATTGTATATGCAGGACAAAACATCAGCGAAGACTACCTATATGAATTGCAATCATTACTTCGCGATAAAAAATTTGGAATTATTTCCATCTCCAAATCAGGCACCACGACAGAACCTGCATTAGCATTCCGTCTATTAAAGACTCAATTGGAAAAACAATGCGGCGAAGCATTTGCTAAAGAGTGTATCATTTGCATCACAGATGCCAAACGTGGCGCATTAAGGACTTTGGCTACACAGCAGGGCTACAAAACATTTGTTATTGAAGATAACATTGGAGGACGATTCTCTGTTTTATCTCCAGTGGGTTTACTTCCTATCGCATGTGCTGGTTTTGATATCTACCAACTCATTGATGGAGCTACCAAGATGATGGAACTATGCGGAATAGATACACCTTTCGAACAAAACCCCGCTGCTTTGTATGCTGCTACGAGAAATAAATTATACGCAGATGGAAAGAAAATCGAATTATTAGTTAACTATCATCCAAAACTCCATTTCATGAGCGAATGGTGGAAACAATTATATGGAGAATCAGAAGGTAAGGAAAACAAAGGCATCTTCCCTGCATCTGTCGATTTTACTACAGATCTCCATTCGATGGGACAATACATCCAAGAAGGTGAAAGACACCTCATGGAGACAGTCATCTCTGTATTAGAACCTCAATATACCCTGCACTTCCCACACGACGAACAAAACTTAGATGGTTTGAACTTCTTAGCAGGCAAACGTATTGACCACGTCAACAAGATGGCTGAATTAGGAACCATGATTGCGCACGTTGATGGTGGCGTTCCTAACATGAAAATTGAACTTCCACAAATCAATGAATATTACTTAGGACAACTGATTTATTTCTTTGAAATAGCTTGCGGTATTTCAGGATATATGCTACATGTGAATCCTTTCAATCAACCAGGCGTAGAAGCATACAAGAAAAACATGTTCGCTCTATTAGATAAACCTGGTTATGAAGCAGAATCTGCTGCCATCAAAGCTAGACTATAATACAAAATATGTATCCTATGCAATCATTTATAAAACACTATTTATTTCTCCCCATCATGGCCATCATTTCCATGATGGGGATTTCATGCTCTACAACTCACGAAAAACAAGTCGAAGAAGTACTCAGTCAAATGACAACTCGCCAAAAAGTTGCTCAATTGATTATGGTATCATGCGATAGTTACAATCTTCCAGCCAAAAGACTCAATCGCGACACATTGGTTCGTGAAGAAGGCATAGGAGGATTGATCATTTTCCATGATAGTTTACCTCGCTCTATTGCTCGACTCAATGAATTGCAAAGCATGTCACGCATCCCACTATTAGTAGGTGTAGATGGCGAATGGGGACCCTCTATGCGATATAGCGAATTTCCTTTTTTCCCACGTCAAATGCAGTTAGGAGCGTTAAGTTCAGATACACTCGTATATCAAATGGGATTGGCCATTGCAGAACAATGCAAAATGGTTAATCTTCATATCAATTTTGCGCCGGTAGTTGACATCAATACCAATCCTAAAAACCCCGTCATTCATACACGTTCATTTGGAGAAAACAAAGAGCGCGTAACCCAATTTGCGAGTGCATACATGCGCGGAATGCAAGATGGAGGTATTTATGCCAGCGCCAAACACTTTCCTGGGCATGGCGACACAGATGTTGATTCACACCGATCATTACCTATTCTCCCATTTAGTCGCGAACGTTTAGATTCTTTAGAATTATATCCCTTCAAGTCCATGATTGAGCAAGACGTAGCAATGGTGATGATAGGACACTTATTTATTCCCTCATTAGACACCATTGTATCAACCCTATCTCACAAGGTAGTAACCAAACTGCTCAAGGAGGAAATGAAGTTCGACGGAATAGTTGTTACCGATGCACTCAACATGAAGGGAGTCAGCTCAACACTCCGTCCCAGTGAGGTTACTTTAGCGGCATACAAAGCGGGAGTTGACCTATTGCTTATGCCCAATGAAGTAAAACGCTCCATAGATTTGATTGTGTCTGCAGTTGAGTCGGGCGAATGTAGTATGGAAGATCTTGATAATCGTGTTCGTAAGATTTTACGACTAAAAGCTAAATTGGGTATGCTCACAGAGGGGTATAGTGCACTTATTGATTCTACCGATATTGTCAATCGAGTACGCAAACCTGAACATATTGCATTAGCACAAAAATTAGCCGACCATTCTATAACAATGGTTGAAAATCGTGGGAATTTAGTACCATTGGACACCAACAAGCGGATCGCATATGTAGCATACAATGCAAAACATATTCCATTGGTACGTTTCTATGGTGAACTTGACGGCTTGTCTGGATACTGTCCCGAGACGGGAATGATTGATTCAACTACTATCCTATACCAACAGATCAAACAAAGCAATTACAACATTGACTACTTCAAACTAAACAAAAAGAGTACGCTCAAAGAAATTGCAGAACTTGAGAAGTCGTTGACTTCTTATGATATGATTATTTTAGCATGTCACGATCCTTACGGACGTCCCAAAGACAATTTAATAGACGAACAACACATGGAAGCATTGGGGCAAATCGTTAAAACGATTCCCACCTTGATGGTTCAGTTTAGCACACCATATGGCTTGAACAATATTCCTTGGATAAGTGACTTAGGCAGTATCATTATCTCGTATCAAGACAGCGAATCCAATCAATTGGCTACATCCAAAGTGCTTACGGGCTTAATCCCTGCATTGGGAGTATTGCCAGTTAGTGCAGCAGGTTATACTGCTCAATAGTATCAACTACTTTAATCGATCCAGTCATGTCCGCACATATTTTCAACATCTATATTTGGTTGCTTGATACCATTGCATCTGGCAAGTTGACCAAAGAAGATATAGATCGCAGATGGTATAGTTGTCGATACAACGATGAGAAAGAAGAAGTTTTTCATATTAGAAAATTTCACCGATACAAGGCTGAGATTCAAGAACTTTTTGACATAGAGATTCGTTGCAATAAACATGACGGAAACTATTATTATATTTCCAACTTAGATGACATTAAGTTCGGGACTACTCGCAAATGGTTGTTATCCAATTTTGCGGTCCAGTCTATGATCGAACAGTCCAAAGACATAGAGGACTCTGTTTTATTTGAAGACATGCCTGGAGATACGCAATATTTAAGTAGTATAGTCCATGCGATACGCAATACACAAAAGATTCAAGTCAAATATCACAATTTCACACGCAATGAAATCTATACATTGTGTTTAGCGCCCTATTGTTTGAAAGTTTTCAAGCAACGTTGGTATGTTGCAGGAGAGCCCTCTACTCATCAAGGAGAGGCACGCATATATGCCTTGGATCGTATGTCTGATTTGAAAGTGTTAGACGAACATTATAAACGTTTACCTGATTGGGATGCAAAGAGTTTCTTCAGAGATTTTTATGGAGTCTTTCGTAATGAGTCTCCTGTAGGGGTTCGTATTCGAGTTTCCAAGCGATCTGCTGATTATTTGCGCAACCTTCCATTGCATCATTCACAAAAAGAGGTTAAACAAGACGCAAACGGTGTTGAGTTTACTTACTTCGTTGCTCCCACACTTGATTTCATTCAGCAGTTGCGCACACATGGATCTGATTTAGAAGTATTAGAACCAGCATATTTGGTTTCCAAATTTGCTGATGAAGCAAAGCGATTAGCACAAATCTACAAGATTTAAAAGCATCGTCTCTCTATTGTAGGCATTTGTTCTTTATCTCAAATATATCCTACGGATGACTTATTTCGTATATAAGTTTTCATAAAATATGCAGCACAACCTTTCATATGGTTGTGCTGCACTCGTCTGTTTGCTATAGGGAAAGCGTTCAAAATTCATAAGTCATAATTCATAATTCATAATTCTTATCTCCCCTTTGGGTCGAACGATTATTCGCAGAGCGAATTTACATAATTCATAATTCCCTACACGGGGCCTCCATAACAAACCAAGACTTCGTCTGTTTGTTATGGGGAGAAGCGGAGATACGAGTTACTTCAACGATGACAGGGTCATCGGTCTGCGTAATCTCGTTACCGAACGCGACGTTACCGAACGCGATACACTGTCAACCAATTGGTACAATAGTTATGTGTCTTGGGGTGAATAATATGTACTTGTCCTTGTTCATCTCGATAGAATGAATGGTTCCATCCTCTTCCCATGTCCATATAAAGGGCATTTTCTACACCAAAATCCACAAGCATATTTAGGAAATCTTGGTATGGCACTTTTTCTTTGCTTGCTACCACACATACTCTCCCCTCTTTGATGCACATCGAACGATAGTGATGTTTTTCTTCAAGTTTTTGTATAGTAGGAGTATATATTTTTCCATTTTTTATTACCCAATGTTGAGTAAATGCCATACCACCCTCTTTCTGCACCTGCTCCAAAACGGCTTGATTAGGCAAGTTGTATATTCCTTTTTCCTTCCCATGTGCAGCAAATAGGGCATAATGTTCATCATACTCATAGCCATCATACAACACATTATTTGAAATATGCGGACCTAATATATTCGTATGTTCAAAATAGTCCAAACATTTACCAGTAAATGCAGCTGCTGTACATAATATCACATTCTCCATTGTTGTATCTGGCATTTGCCCACAAGCAAGGTCTAATTTACATTCTGTAATATCGTAAATTATCAAATCATTGGTAGTAGTGATTATCATTGGATCGTTTTTCGCTCTATTCGTATTATTCATTGCATATAACTGTGTAGGTAGAATCAACATGAATATGATAAGAATCAAAACATTAGTATTTCTCATAACTATTATTTGATTTTTCATTAATGTATAAACAGCAGTTCTCTATATTTAGGTAACGGCCATAGTTGGTCATCTATCACCATCTCCAGATCGTCAACATGTTTTCTTATCTCTTCCATCAAAGGTACTACATGGTTATGGAAAGTGATTGCACGTTCTCTTTGATTGTCAATATGGTTAGCTTTTGCTCTTTCTTTATTCATCATTTCCACTCCTGCTACAATAGCACTAGCATGATTTTCAATGCGTTTGACAAGAAGTATATCTTGTTGATTCAATGTTTCTGCTTCAAGAGCATCAAACACTTGCTTTACGCTCAACACATTTTGTAGCAGAATGGTTTGATATCTTTTTGCCGCAGGGATTACATGGTTGATAACCAAATCTCCCAAAACTCGTGATTCGATTTGCAGTTTCATGGAATAGTTTTCCCATTTCACTTCACAGCGAGAATTCAGTTCCGCCTCATTAAGGACACCAGTAGAACTAAACATTTTTACACTCTTTTCGTTTAGGTATTGGTCAATCATTAGAGGTACACTGGTTTCCGTATCAAGGGCACGTCTTTTTGCTTCTTCTTGCCATTCTTCACTATATCCATTTCCATCAAAGCGAATATCCTTACATTCTTTAAGGTACTTTTTGATTATGCTAAATAATGCTCTTTCTTTGGCTTCTCCTTTGGCTATGAGAGCATCGACTTCATCTCTAAACATGTTTAGTTGTTCTGCAACTGCGGCATTCAGTGCCAAAATTGATGCACCACAATTAGCGGACGAACCTACGGCACGAAACTCAAAACGATTTCCTGTAAAGGCAAAAGGTGAAGTACGATTACGGTCCGTATTATCCAAAAGTATCTCAGGTATGTTGCCTACACCTAATTTCATTTCTTTTTTGGCATTGATAATAATACCCTTCTCTACATCTGCATGTTCTATTTGATCCAATGCATCATTTATTTGTTTTCCCAAAAAGACGGATATGATTGCAGGAGGAGCTTCATGTCCACCCAAGCGATGAGCATTGGTTGCCGATGCTATAGATGCTTTCAATAGGCCATTATGCCGATGCACCGCCATGAGAACATTTACCAAGAATGTAACGAATTGCAAGTTCTGATATGGATTTTTACCTGGGGCTACAAGATTCACTCCTGTATTCGTTCCTAACGACCAGTTGCAGTGTTTACCCGAACCATTTACCCCACCAAAAGGTTTTTCGTGGAATAGCACTCTGAAATGATGGTGATGAGCCACTTGTTCCATCAAGGACATTAGGAGTTGGTTGTGGTCACTACCTAAGTTTGCTTCCTCGTATATAGGGGCCAACTCAAATTGGTTTGGTGCTACTTCGTTATGACGTGTTTTGACAGGTATTCCCAATTTGAGAGCCTCCTGTTCCAATTCAGTCATGAACGCCAATACTCTTTCTGGCATAGTTCCTAAGTAGTGGTCGTCCAATTGCTGGCTCTTGCTCGCATAGTGTCCCATTAGGGTGCGACCTGTCATCATCAAGTCAGGTCTTGCATTGTATAAGGCTTCATCCACAAGAAAAAACTCTTGCTCCGACCCCAAATAGGTATATACCCGTTTTACGTTCTTATCAAAATAATGTGCCACTTCTACAGCTGCTTTACCTACTGCTGTTATTGAACGAAGAAGGGGGGTCTTATAATCCAGAGCCTCACCAGTATAGGCAACAAAGATGGTTGGAATACATAGTCTATCCCCGATTACAAAGGCTGGAGAAGATGGATCCCATGCAGAATAACCACGCGCCTCAAACGTGTTCCGTATCCCCCCATTAGGGAAAGAGGAAGCATCAGGTTCTTGTTGATAAAGCACCGAACCAGAAAACTTCTCCATAGGTGCTCCACTATCATCAAAGTCAAAAAAAGCATCATGTTTTTCTGCCGTACCTCCCGTGAGCGGTTGAAACCAGTGAGTATAATGAGTAGCTCCTTGCTCCATAGCCCATTTCTTCATACCAATGGCTACACTATTGGCTATATCACGACTCAGAGTCTTCTCATTGTCCATCAAGTCAAAAAGTTCTTCTACTATATTGCTGGCTATGTATTCTTTCATCTTCTCACGGGTAAATACATTTTGTGAGAAAATAACACTACCACGTTGTGTTGATACTACTTTTTGTGGTTGATGAGCCCATGCTGTTTTCAATGCATCAAAACGAATATTCGACATACAATTAACGCTGTTTTTAATTTTCAATCGGGTATTTTACAAAAAATCGCAGCAAAATTAGTGCTTTTTTGCCAAACAACCAAATATTTTTAATAAATCAACATCTTTTTGCGATTTTTAATTCACACTTTCATTCCGACAGCAAATCCACGAATCATCTTCTTGATAATCCGTTTAGTTTATGTATTATTATGATAGGTATAGTTGATTAGAAATAGTCTATCGGATTCAGATAAAACATTTTCTTATATCCCAGTGGTTCGTTATCTATGCGCCATGGGTACGGAATCAAGGTATAGATCGAATAGTGAAGATGTGCAGGTGTACTTACTGCATTGCCCGTATTTCCTACGGTGCCTATTTGTGTTTTATGCCCCACCAAAGCCAATGGGTGTGTTGTTATCTTATCCAAATGAGCATAATAATGTAAACGCCATTTGGGACCTAATATCAGCACTGTTTTCCCTCCCCTTCCCAATTGTGTGGTAGATAGGACAATGCCAATAGTTGATGAATTGACCACAGTGCCTTTTTTAGCAAAGACATCCACTCCTTTATGTACAACAGACTTTCCCCACCCTTTGTGCCAAAACGTATTATGGTTATAATCACCTTGATCGGCCCCTGCCACAGGCATTTGCAGTTTTTGGGGTATTAGCATACCGATTATTAGGATTGCTACCGGCACTATGAATATTCCGTATATCCAACGCAACATGTTAGCATATAAAAAACAGGAAAATAAGATGGTGGTAAAATTTTACAAAGGTATAGCAAGGGTATAGCAACGATATACAATAATAAGACTCGCGGGGATAGTCGCGAATACTAAACCAGTAGCAGGGAAGATATAAAACGGCGAACCACCGCCGTGCACTATACAGGCAATGGGAAAAGAAGAATGCCCGAATGATATTCGGAGAAATGAACAAACACAAACCGGGCGCAAGAAGACTCGCGGGGATGGCCGCGAGTAGTAAACAGCCAAACTACCAATAAACAACTTGGCCTATATGGGAATCAAGAAGTACGACGGAATCCTTCTCTGCAATGCTTTGCGCTACTTTTTGCGGTTCATTCCAAGCATGCTTGGCAAGAGCAAATCGATTGTGATGAACTGTGAAAACTTGTTTGGGTTGCAAATCAAGAATTGCCTGACGTAAATCATTGGGCATTAGATGCACATTAGCCCAATCCACATTGTATTGGCCATTCTCCATAATCGCCAAGTCTATCTCACCAAACTGCTGACGAATACGAAGAAAACGATCATCATATCCTCCATCTCCACCAATATAGATTTGTTTCTTACCTACTTGTACCATAAAAGAAGCCCACAAGGTTTGATTGCGTGCAAAAAGACGATTAGAAAAATGACGCGTAGGCAAACAAACAACAGAAGCCTGACATGAGTTATCTATACCATCCCTTGCATTCCCTACTCTATTAAAATTGATTCGTTTATACTCATCAAAACATGCTTGCTCATACCAATCCATCTCAGTGATCTTATCTAAGGGATACCCCCAATACTCAAGATACTCTCCCACTCCTAACGGACATATACAATGTCTAACTTTTGGGCGCAAATTTCGTAAAGTAGTATAATCCAAATGATCCCAATGCTCGTGTGTAATGATAAGATAATCAATACACGGAAGGTCATCTGACTTGTAGATATCAGTTCCTTTGAAAGATCGCAACATAAGTGATATTGGAAACTTAAAATCCAACACTGGATCCACTAAAAATATTTTGCCTTCTATGGAAAACATATAAGAAGAGTGTCCAAACCAGACTAACCAATCGCGTTCACTGGATAAATCGGTCAATTTGGTTTTTACAGCAGGTATAGGTGCATTAGGATGACGATTATCAGATCCCTTGAACAAAAATCTCCACAAAGCAGAAATAGTACCTTTTTTACCTGTAAATTGCTCCGTCGGTATTTCGTTTTGAAACATTCCATCATGATAATTAGGAGAGGCAAGTATTCGCTTTCTGCGGTCTTCTGATTGCTTTCTTCCAAATGCAGGATAAAAGAATAATGCAGTCAATGCACCAATAATTAACGTAAGAAGAATTAGCATGATGTATATTTTTTTCATAAGGCAGTTTTTCAAGAATGCAAAGATAGTATAATATCTGCACAATTGCAACTATGAATACACATTATTTTCAAATTCATCAATTAAGGCATATTGACATGCCACTTAGAAATAAGTATTGAAAAGTGAAATATTTTTTAATCCGTTTTCTTGTGTATGTGCAATTTTTATTTTACCTTTGCAGAGTATTTTGTAAACTCTTTTTAGAAAGATGGCCAATAAACAAAACATAGTACAAATTCCGGCTCTTGTGGACCTACATGTCCACTTTCGTGAGCCGGGTTTTTCTTATAAAGAGACTATTCGTACAGGGAGTTTAGCATCAGCAGCCGCTGGATATAGTGAAGTGTTTACCATGCCAAACGTATCACCTGCTCCCGATAGTTTGGATCATTTGAAAGTACAACAAGATATAATTGCTCAAGATGCAATCATCGGCGTTCATCCTTATGCTTCTATCACGATGGGGCAAAAAGGTGCGGGAGAATTGGTAGATTTTGCCTTACTATCTCCCCACGTACCAGGTTTCTCTGATGATGGTCGTGGCATTCAAGATGAAACATTGATGCGTGAAGCCATGAAGAAGTGCCAAGCCATAGGAGGGTTAATCGTCGCCCATTGTGAAGTAGATGACCTTGTCAAAGGAGGCTACATTCACGAGGGCGAATACGCGAAGGCTAATAGCCATCGTGGCATATCGTCAGCGAGCGAATGGAAAGAGATAGAACGCGACATCCGTCTGGTGGAACAGACTGGGTGTCGTTTTCATATATGCCATATCTCAACCAAAGAGAGCGTTGCACTAATCCGCGAGGCAAAAATGAATGGTTTGCCAGTAACTTGCGAAACAGCACCCCACTATTTGTTGCTCTCGGATAAAGATTTGCAAGAAGATGGCAAATGGAAAATGAACCCACCCTTACGGAGCGAGGAAGACCGATTGGCACTCATTGAAGGCATCAAAGATGGTACGATAGATTGCATTGCCACCGACCATGCTCCACATAGCGCAGAAGAGAAAAACCGCGGATTGGAAAAGAGTGCCTTTGGTATTGTAGGAATAGAAACGGCATTCCCATTGATGTACACATACTTCGTAAAAACGGGTATCATTAGCTTGGAAAAACTAATCGAGTTGATGTCAATCAATCCGTGCAAAATAGTTGGCATAGACAATAGCAACTCATTTGCTACTTTTGATTTGAATGCAGAATATATAATTGACACCAAAGATTTTCTATCTATGGGCAAAGCCACGCCATTTGAAGGATGGAAAGTGTTTGGAAAATGCATCAAGACTATAAGAAAAGGAGAAGTTGTTTTTGAAGCATAATAGATATACATCGACACATGAAACAGAGCATATTTACTATAATAACGAATGAACAAATTGCCACAAACGTATGGCGCATGCGTTTGGCAGGTGACACAAATGAGATATTACCCGGACAATTTGTCAACATTCGCATAGAAGGACTCTTTCTTCGTAGGCCTATTTCAGTTTGCGATGCACAAGAGGGATTATTGACTATAATATATAAAGTAGTAGGAGTCGGTACAGAATCTATGACTCATCTTTTGGCAGGACAAAAAGTGGATATGCTTACTGTGTTAGGTACTGGGTACAATATTGCCAATGCTGGAGAAAACCCATTACTGGTAGGTGGCGGCGTTGGTGTACCACCAATGTATATGCTCGCTCGCCAACTGCGCGAAGCAGGTAAAGCGGTGCGTGTGATTCTCGGTTTCAACACCAAAGATGAAGTCTTCTATGAGGAGGAGTTCCGCACATTGGGCTGCGATGTCACTGTCACCACCGTGGACGGCAGTCATGGAGTAAAAGGTTTTGTCACCAACGCCTTAGATGGACAACAATCCTATTACTACACTTGCGGACCACTGCCAATGATCAAAGCGCTCCTGCAAGCTGCAGGCACCCATGGCGAAGTGAGTATGGAAGAGCGTATGGGTTGCGGCTTTGGCGCATGCATGGGCTGCACCATCCAAACCACCCAAGGACCAAAACGCGTCTGCAAAGAAGGCCCTGTGTTTGACGCTGCAATATTACAGTTTTAGTGATTAGTGATAAACTATGAGTGATAAGAAAGCAATGAACGATAAATTACAAATACAACTCTCTGGCATCACGCTCGCCAACCCTATCATCCCAGCATCGGGTACTTATGGTTTTGGCGACGAGTTTGCTGAGTTATACGATATCAACTGCCTTGGCGGTATATCCTTCAAAGGCACTACCCGCGAAGCGCGCTATGGTAATCCGTTGCCTCGTATCGCTGAGTGTGGCAACTATGGCATGATTAACGCGGTCGGACTCCAAAACCCAGGCGTAGAACATGTGATTGCACACGAACTCCCTCGCCTCAAGAGCCACTATAACGGATGTATCGTAGCAAATGTCAGTGGCTTCTCCGTGCAAGACTATGTGGAGACTTGTGCTATGCTTGACAAAGAACCCATTGATATTCTTGAGGTAAACATCTCCTGCCCTAACGTCCACAACGGCGGTATGGCATTTGGCACCAGTCCTGAGGCAGCTGCCGAAGTGACAGCAGCCGTTAAAGCCGTGACTACCAAGCCCGTATATATGAAACTCTCGCCCAACGTCACCGACATTGTGGCAATTGCCAAAGCATGCGAAGCTGCAGGAGCAGACGGCCTTTGCCTCATCAACACCGTACTCGGCATGCGCATTGACATCCGTCGTCGCCTTCCCGTGATTGCCAACCGCTATGGTGGTTATTCGGGTTCAGGTATCTTCCCTCTCGCCCTCCGTATGGTGAACCAAGTAGCACGCGCCACTTCACTTCCTATCATCGGTTGCGGTGGCGTAAGCAGCGCAGAAGATGTAATAGAGATGATGATGGCAGGCGCAACAGCCGTAGAGATTGGTGCAGCCAACCTCACCAACCCAATGGTAGCAAAAGAAATCATCGACCGCCTACCAACCCTAATGGATGAACTGAAAATAGAAAAATTAACCGATATAATTGGAATAGTAAACCATGAATAAAGATGTAATTGCACCCCAAAAATCAGCAGATTTGTCGGGGACCCCGGTTATCATTGCATGCGATTTCGCTTCGGCAGAAGAGACCTATCGCTTCCTTGACAAGATGGGCGATGTAAAACCCTACGTAAAGATTGGTATGGAACTCTACTATGCAGAAGGTCCTGCTATCGTGCGCGAACTCAAACGCCGCGGACACAAGATCTTCCTTGACCTCAAGCTCCACGACATACCTAACACGGTCAAGAAAGCCATGTCCGTACTCTCTCGCTTGGATGTGGATATGTGCAACCTCCACGCGGCAGGTACTATCGAAATGATGAAGGCAGCAGTAGAAGGCTTGACACGCGAGGACGGTACTCGTCCTATCCTTTTGGCTGTCACCCAACTCACCTCTACCAGCGAAGAGCGTATGCACGACGACCTCCTTATCCAAGGCAATATCGGCGATGTAGTGGTACACTATGCCAAGAACGCACAGGCAGCTGGTTTGGATGGCGTGGTTTGCTCACCACTCGAAGCAGGCATGGTGAAAGAGGCATGTGGCAAGGATTTCTATACCGTTACCCCAGGCATTCGCTTTGCCGATGGCGTGGTAGGTGACCAAGTGCGTATCACTACTCCAGCCAAAGCACGCGAGATTGGCTCTGACTTCATCGTTGTAGGTCGCCCCATCACTGCTGCCGAAGACCCAGTAGCAGCATACCAACGCTGCGTCAAAGAATTTTGCGGGTAAGCAAAATTCGTGATAAATGAGTTCTATCGCACCAGAGGTGCTGTTCTAACAGTTCCAAAGGTGCATAGTAAAACCCTTAGAACTTTTAGAACCCTTAGAACTTTTTAAACTCTCAAATAAATGAAAAAAACAATCGCTGAAGACTTGCTTAAGATCAAAGCCGTCTTCCTTCGTCCAAACGAGCCATTCACATGGGCTAGTGGTATCAAGAGTCCTATCTATTGCGACAATCGCCTCACCCTGAGCGACACCCAAGTGCGCAACGATGTAGAGAACGGACTCGCTCAACTGATAAAAGAGCATTATCCTCAAGTAGAGATACTTATGGGTACCTCCACCGCAGGTATTGCACACGCAGCCATCACCGCAACTATCCTTGACCTGCCAATGGGTTATGTACGCAGTGGCGCAAAGGACCACGGCCGTGGCAACCAAATTGAAGGCAAACTACTCCCTGGTCAGAAAGTGGTTGTGGTAGAAGACCTTATCTCCACTGGCGGTAGTTGTATAGAGGTGGTGAATGTGCTCCGCGAAGCAGGTGCCGACGTTCTCGGCGTAGTGAGTATCTTCACCTACGGCATGAAGAAAGGTCTTGAGCGTTTGGCAGCAGCAGAAGTGAAAAATGTAAGCCTTTGCGACCTTGACACCTTGGTAGAGGTAGCGGCAGACAAAGCATATATCGCTCCAGAAGACAAAGAGCGCCTTATCCAATTCCGCAACAATCCTTCTGACGAGAGTTGGATGCTTTGAGTGCCGGAGGCACGAAAATGGTCTTCAACAAAAATGGCATCATAGATGCGAAAATGGTTCGCCTACGGCTCACGTGAACAAAGTGTAATAATCGTTCAAAGCTTTGCCGAGATAAGAACCACTTTCGTGAAGCGCAGTAAAACCAATAACGTGAGTAAAAACTAACAACAATGATAAACATGAAAAAGTCTTTCTTATTAGCCATTGCGATACTATGCGCAACAGTAAGTTTTGCTATTACTCCACAAGAGTTGGCAGATTCGCTCAACGTATTTGCCAGCGAAAGAGCATATCTTGGAAAAGTGAAAGTAAGTGACATTCAGATGGATGAGCAGAATATTATTGTGACGACCTGCAATAGATTATCATGTATTTCTCTCACACCAGAAGAAATTACCCAACTCAAATCATCCGTTCGTCAATGGGTAGGTGGTGCATCAACTGCCAAAGTGAGCATTATCTCTGATGGTAAGGAACTGGATGAATGGGTAACAGCACTCTACAAAAAACGCGATAAGAAATTGCAATATAAAATGGCAAGTGCAAAGTACCCTTTGGTACACAATGCATCACAACCCTACTCCGCAAAACAAGGTTTGGATGGCAAGCACATTGCTTTATGGGGTAGTCATGGTATCTACTACGTGCAAGCATACCGCATGTGGAAATGGCAACGTGCACGATTGTGGACCACTATTGAAGACTTATACACAAGCAGTTATACTATGCCATTCCTCGTTCCTATGTTGGAAAATGCAGGTGCAGTAGTTTTGCAACCTCGTGAACGAGATACACAACTAAATGAGGTTATTGTGGATGACTCACAAATCAGCGGCGGAATCACTACAGCTCAAGGAAGTGGTTGGGGAAGACCTCTCAAACCACTATTAGAAGGCGACAATCCATTCGCTATGGGAGGATATAGCATTGTGAATAGCAATGCAAGATATACACCCAACTTGCAAGAAGAAGGTGAATATGCTGTATATGTGAGTTACAAGTCATTACCCAAAAGTAATCCACAAGCCGAATATACAGTAGTACACAAAGGTATCAGTACGACCTACCATGTAAATCAACAAATGGGAGGTGGAACATGGATTTACCTTGGCACATTTGATTTTGGCACCGATGGTAATAGCAACTATGTTGCCCTCACACACAAAGGCAAACATATCACTACTACCGATGCTATCAAGTTTGGTGGCGGTTGGGGTTCTGTGGCACGTTATCCACATCCAGAAATTGGACACGATGATTTCTATACAAAAAAAGATACTCACTCACAAGAAGTAATCACCGACTCTACTCGCCACAAAGAGATGCAAGCCTTTGCTACAACCAGTGGTTACCCACGCTATATCGAGGGTGCACGCTATTGGTTGCAATATGCGGGTATTCCTGATAGTGTTTATAACTACACCGGCAGCAAGAATGACTACACAGACGACTTCAGTTGTCGCGGTCGTTGGGTGAATTACCTCGCAGGCGGTAGTGCGGCTTATCCAGAGGGTCCTGGATTGAATATCCCCGTAAACATGAGTGTTGCTTTCCATAGCGATGCAGGCTGCCATCCTACCGACAAACTCGTGGGTACATTTATGTTTTATACCATCAAAGGCGATGACAAAGAGACCACCTATCCATCGGGAGGTGACCGCATTTGTAATCGCGACTTCGCAGATTTTATCCAAACACAAATCGTAGAGGACATTCGTCATACCATGATGCCAACATGGCAAAAACGCCACTTGATGCATCAGTCAATGTCCGAGACGCGCAATCCTAAAGTGCCATCCACCATTATTGAATTGCTCAGCCACCACAATTACTACGATATGACTTTTGGATTGGACCCAAAATTCAAATTCATTGCGAGCCGTGCTATCTACAAAGGTATGCTCCGTTTCATTCACCAAACGACTGGCACTCCTTATGTTGTACAACCATTGCCTGTTCAACAAATGAATGTAAGTTATGCAAATAAAAATACTCTTCAAATATCATGGAATGAGCGTGTAGATCATCTTGAACCAACTGCAACACCTACATATTACGTACTGTACACGCGCACAAGCCAATTGAAGAATGGTGAATGGATTACATCCGATTGGGATAATGGTATGGTAGTAAATCAAAATAGTGCTACTATCTCTATCGAACGTGGTGTAAAATATGATTTCATGGTTAGAGCTGGAAATACTGGTGGTGTAAGCCTTCCAAGCGAAGTATTGAGTGCCTATATTGATCCTAAGTATGATAATAATCTTGCTCTTATTATTAACGGTTTTCATCGTGTAGATGCACCAGAAATGTTTGGCATTGATAGTGTAACTGGTGGTGTAGTTCCTGGTTCATTTGCTGTGTCATATGGCAAAGAGATTAGTTTCCTTGGCGAACAATTTGATTACGACCGAACCAATATGTGGGAGAGCGACGACGATTGCGGATTTGGTATGTGCTACGCCGATAAGCAAAAAGAAGTGAATATAGGCAACACCTTTGACTATCCAAGCATGCACGGAAAAGTCCTCGCACAAATGGGTATCTCATATGTATCTTCTTCAATTGATGCCATCAACTCGCTTACTCCTTATACCCTCGTGGATATTATCATGGGTAAGCAGAAAGGCGAAAAGAATGACACCATCGGTTGCATTCCTATGCATATGCGTGAGGCTATCAACAACTACACAGCACAAGGTGGAAAAATACTGCTCACAGGTTCATACATTGCCAGTGATATGCGCCGCACATGCGATACTGCTTGGACACACAATGTGATGCACTACCGATACAAAACCGAAAAAGCATCTATTTGTGGACGTATCAACTTCCAATACAACATCTTACCAACACCACAATACGAATACTACACCAAACCTAATCCTCACGTGATAGAGTGTGAATGGCCAGATGGTATCGAACCTATGAGAGGTGGAGTACGTATCGCACGCTACGATGACACATACGTTAACGCTGGCGTTGCTTACCAAGATGATAAGAATAGAATGATCATATTGCCATTTATGATTGAATCTGTCAAAGACTTCAGCGGCCTTTATTCAGAATGCATCAAGTGGCTAAAAAATGATTAACATAGAATGTTTTTTGAGTGACATTGTTTCCTTACCCTTTCCCTACCCTTACCGAAGGAATAGACGAGGAAAATAAAGATGGATATTTAACTACTATTAAATTAAAAATATGAGACATTTGATTGACCCAACCGATTTAACTACTGCCGAAGTGGATGTGATCATTAATCGAGCATTGGACATCATCAACAACAAAGAAATGTATGCCGAGGCATGCCATGGCAAGAAACTCGCCACACTATTCTACGAACCAAGCACCCGCACACGTCTCAGTTTTACGGCGGCAATGATGGAACTTGGTGGCAATGTATTGGGTTTCTCCGATGCCAAAAGTAGTAGTGTAAGCAAAGGTGAAACAGTGGCTGACACTGTGCGTGTAGTAAGCTCGTTTGCGGATATCATTGCCATGCGTCATTATAAAGAAGGTGCACCACGTGTGGCATCTGAATTTAGTCGCATACCTATTATCAATGCAGGCGATGGAGGACACTCCCATCCAACACAGACATTGACCGATTTGCTCACTATTCGTCGCGAACTTGGGCATTTTGACCATCTAACAGTAGGTCTTTGTGGCGACCTTAAGTACGGTCGTACTGTCCACTCGCTCATCAAAGCGATGAAGCGTTATGAGGGTGTACACTTTGTACTCATATCTCCAAATGAACTTCGTTTGCCCGACTATATGAAGCATGAATTGGGTGACAACTATAGCGAATACTCTACAATAGAAGAAGCAATGCCTCTTCTCGACGTTTTGTACATGACACGCGTACAACAAGAGCGCTTTGATGATAAAACTGAGTACGAGCGTCTCAAAGATGCATTCATCCTTGATACCGAGAAAATGGCGTTGGGTAAAGACTCAATGATTGTCCTACACCCTCTACCACGTGTAAACGAGATCACCGTGGACGTGGACAAAGACCCGCGCGCCGCCTATTTCCGCCAAGTAGAGAATGGTAAGTATGTGCGTATGGCGCTTATCTATACCCTACTCTCTTGGAAAGATGAAGAGATGCCGCATAAAGGTGAGGAGCATACCACAGATATTCTATGCTCCAACGACCGTTGCATCGTTACCACCGAACCAGTAGAGCGTAAAGCATACACCGACGCCGAAGGCGTACTCCGCTGCCACTACTGCGACCACGCACTTTGAGTGCCGGAGGCACGAAAAAGTGGCTCGCATACAGCGTAGCGAAACCAGTAACGTTTAATATTATTAAACTCAATAAATATGACCGACCGTATTTTACAAGAGGGCCTCACATTTGATGATGTGTTGCTTGTCCCAGCCTATTCAGAGGTACTTCCTCGTGAAGTGGACCTCAAGTGCCAATTCTCCAGAAATATCCCCCTTAATATCCCTGTGGTATCAGCAGCTATGGACACCGTTACCGAGTCCAAGATGGCCATTGCTATCGCTCGTGAAGGTGGTATTGGTGTGATTCACAAAAATATGTCTATCGCTGCACAAGCTGCTGAAGTACGTCGTGTGAAACGTGCTGAGAACGGACTCATCTCCGATCCTATCACTATCACTGCAGACCAAACCGTAGGCGACGCTGAACAACTCATGCACGACAACCATATCGGTGGTATTCCCGTAGTGGATGCAGAAAACAACCTTGTAGGTATCGTTACTAATCGTGACCTCCGCTTTGAGACAGACATGACCCGCAAGATTGGAGAAGTAATGACAAGCGAAAACCTTATTACCATCAGTTCTACAGAAAACGAAGTCATTATGGCTGCTCTGCAAGCACACAAAGTAGAAAAATTACCAGTAGTAGATAAAAATGGTAAACTCGTAGGCCTCGTAACCTATAAGGACATTACCAAACTCAAGGATTTCCCTAACGCATGCAAGGATAAGCAAGGTCGTCTCCGTTGTGCAGCAGGTGTGGGAATCACTTCTGACTATATGGAGCGCGTTAGCGCATTGCACAAAGAGGGAGTGGATGCCGTAGTATTGGATTCTGCACATGGTCACTCTAAAAATATCATAAATGCACTGCGTACTATCAAATCTACCTACCCTAACTTAGATGTGATAGTCGGTAATATCGCTACTGCTGAAGCTGCTAAGTATCTCGTGGAGAATGGTGCTGATGGTGTGAAAGTAGGTATCGGTCCTGGTAGTATCTGTACAACCCGTATTATCGCAGGTGTAGGTGTTCCACAGCTCACAGCAATCTTCGAAGTGGCAGAAGCATTGAAGGGTACAGGTGTACCCATGATTGCCGATGGTGGTTTACGTTATTCCGGCGATGTGGTGAAAGCCCTTGCAGCTGGTGGCAACTGTGTGATGTGTGGAAGTATGTTTGCAGGTACTGAAGAAGCTCCAGGTGAGACTATCATCTATAACGGTCGTAAGTTTAAGTCTTATCGTGGTATGGGCTCTATTGATGCCATGAAGGCAGGTTCTGCTGACCGCTATTTCCAAGGTGGTGAAGGCAATATCAACAAACTTGTTCCGGAAGGTATTGTGGGTCGCGTGCCATACAAGGGAAATGTCAGTGAAACGATTTATCAACTCATGGGAGGTCTTCGTTCGGGTATGGGCTATGTCGGAGCTCATAACATCGCCGAACTACAACAAGCCAAGTTTGTTCGTGTTACAGCCGCAGGTATGACCGAGAGCCACCCACACGACATCACCATCACCAGTGAAACTCCAAACTACACTCGTGGACAATAAATGCCGGCGTTTGAACAATGTTGAACAACCTTGAACAATATTGAACAATATTGAACTTTTAAAAAAAAAGAATATATGCAAAAAATCATCATTCTTGATCTTGGTTCGCACACTACCCAACTTATTGGACGTCGCGTGCGCGAATTAGATACTTTCTGCGAGGTTTTACCTTACAACAAGTATCCCGAAGATGACAAAGAAGTCATCGGTCTTATCCTTTCTGGAGATAAA
>JAGBCD010000025.1 GCA_017938155.1 Paludibacteraceae bacterium
CCTAGCGTGAACCGTTCTCACCTCCCACGGATACGATCTCTAGTTTAACTACAAAATTCGCACCGTATATCCCTATCTAGCGATTTCTATAAATCTTAATAATAGGATATTTTTCAAAATCGGGTACAAAAATAAAAGCGTTTGCTTTATTTGAGGATTCATTCAATCATCCACATTTTGAATTTACCGTCCGAGAATAATGCGAAACGCTCACGCATAAGCGTGGGCTTTCTGCATATTTGGAGGTAAAGGGAGTGGATGCCCGAATGAACCAATAGCAGTGGCTCACGCTTTTTGTGTACCTATATTTCAATTGAGAAAGAAAACAAAATACTAACCAATAAAAACAACACAACAATGAAAAAACTATTTTCTTTATGCATGATTTGCCTTTTTGCAGTATCAGCAATGGCGCAGCGTGCTGCTGTTATGGAGTTTAAGGCTGGCGTAGGTATCTCACAAGCGGATGTTGATGGACTTTCAGGTATCTTTACTACCTATTTCCGCCCAGCAGGTTACACCATGATTGAGCGTACACAAATTGATCGTATTATTGATGAACAACAAATGCAACGCAGTGCCTTGACGGAAAGCCAAATGGTGCGTATTGGTGAATTATTGAATTTATCTAAGATTGTCATTGGCGATGTGAATATTGTAATGGGGCAGTACAATGTGGATGTGCGTGTAATCAATGTAGAGAGCGGCACAATTGCAGCTACAGAAGGTGCTACATTTGCGGGATCTTCTTATCGTGAAACAATGAAAAGTCTTGCACAAAAATTAGCAGGACAAATTGCTATTGGAGCAGGTCCTGCGGTAGGTGGAACTCCAGTCCAAGAATCTGACTATGTTGATTTAGGCTTGCCAAGTGGTACATTGTGGAAGTCTAAAAATGAGAAGGGTATGTATTATACTTATGATGAGGCAGTAAATCAATTTGGCGATAAATTACCTACTCGTGAGCAGTTAGAAGAGTTAAAGGCATTTTGTACATGGGAATGGAATGGCAAGGGATATGTAGTAAAAGGAGATAATGGTAATTCTATTGTACTTCAGGCTGCAGGCTATCGCAATTGTGATGGTACTGTAGTGGAAAATGTCGGTACATATGGATATTATTTCTCTTCCACTGCTTACGACTCAAACTACGCGTGGTACCTCTACTTCAATTCGAATGATGTAGGTCTGATTAACTACCATCAATGCTATGGACAATCCGTGCGTTTAGTCCAGTAATTTATAAATTTCTTATTTCGCTTTAAGCTCAAACGATTATTTCTTATCTCACTATCGTTCGAACGATTATTGTGCAAAACGCATTTGCATTAAGCAAAATTAGAAGGCACAAATCAAAAACTCTCACCTCGTTTGGGTGAGAGTTTTTTGATTAAAGGAAAAGAGTTCCTTCGGCAAGGGTTCGGTATCCCTTCGGAAAAAAAGGAACAAGAAAAGTGAAAACACAAAAGCCACAGAAAGCCCATAGAAGTCATAGAGATGTCCTCGTAATCTATTCTATGTATTGCTCAACTTCCTCACTATGGGGATAGTTCGACCGCAATTTGAATAAAAAACACACAAAACACTTGCACAACTCAAAATAATTCACTACCTTTGCAGCAGAATAATGTTGAATTATGAATTTCGAATTTTATACAACCATGAAAAGCAAATTACTACTCCTATTGCTGATTGTATGCGTCAGCTGTTGCCCAAAGGCAAAACAAGCCATTGAACCAAGTCAAGTCGTTGTAACATCTTATCCTTCCAGCATCGGTGAGGCGGGTGTGGCAGTGTATCTGCCAGAGGGCTATGCTACCTCAAAGGTAGATTATCCTGTACTTTATCTGCTACATGGTAGTGGCGATGATGAGGCTGGTTGGCTGACCAAAGGTTGCGCCAAAGCTATCCTCGATTCGCTGATTACCAACGAATTGTGCAAACCTATGATTGTGGTTATGCCTAATGGCTATCTGGAGCAAACGGGCAAATACTATGACCCAGAATCACGTTTGTGGATGGAGAGCACCTTCGAAGAGAACTTCAGCCAACTCATCGCGTGGACAGAAGCGCACTACCGTACCATCAATGACAAACAACATCGCGCCATTGCAGGTTTGTCTATGGGCGGATTCCACACCATGCACACAGCAGCATTGCTCAATCAGAGTTTTGACTATGTAGGTATCTTCTCCGCACTATATGTGCCACATACCAAGCAACCTCACGCTGAGCGTACTATAGAGATGAGCGCATTGGCACTCTCCGACAAACCTGCATATCAACAAACAGAAACTCTGCTTGCACAGCAGTTTGCTAATCCTCCACAATTGTATTGGATAGCCTGTGGCGTAGAGGACTTTCTATACGAAGACAATGTGATTTATCGCCAATACTTGGATGAAAAACAATACCCATACGAGTACCATGAGTCCGCAGGCGGACACTCATGGCAGAACTGGATGGACTATCTGAAGATATTCGCGCAGAGAATATTTTAATTATGAATTATGAATTTTGAATTAAGAATTAACAAATACTACATTACATGAAAAAGACCTTTTTAACATCCCTGTTTGTGGCTTGTGCATGCTTGTCGTTTGCAACGGAGCCATATTTTCGTGCTACATGGGTGAGCACCGTGGCTAACATTGATTTTCCAACTAAGGCGGCTATCGGCAATTATGAGCAACAGAAAGCCGATTTGGTGGCAATGTTGGATGAGTTCCAAAAGATGAATCTGAATGCTATTGTTTTCCAAGTACGCCCTACTGCGGATGCGTTGTACAAATCGGAGTTAGAGCCTTGGAGCGCTTGGCTCACTGGCAAGCAAGGCGAGGCTGCGACCTACGACCCATTGGAGTTCGTTTGCGCTGAAGCACATAAACGTGGTATAGATGTACACGTATGGATTAACCCATACCGTGTAACAGGCGGTGGAAGCAAGATAGAGGATATTGCTCCTAATCACATCTACCACAAGCATCCTGAATGGTTCTTGAAGTATGGTACGCAATGGTATTTTGCCCCTCATTTGCAAGAGACACGCGATTTCCTCTGCAAAGTGGTGGCAGACCTCGTTACTCGCTACGATATTCAGGCTATTCACATGGATGACTATTTCTATCCTTATCCTGTTTCTGGTCAGGAGTTTCCTGATGCTGAGGCATTTGCCAAAGACCCACGTGGCTTTGACAACGTAGGCGATTGGCGTCGCGACAACGTAAACTTGGCCATTGAGCAAGTGCGCAATACCATCAATAGTATCAAACCAGAGGTGCAATTTGGTATCTCTCCATTTGGTATCTGGCGCAATAAGAAGAACGACCCTCGTGGTAGCGAGACCAACGGACTTCAAAACTACGACCAATTGTATGCCGATATTCTCCTCTGGATGGAGAAGGGATGGATTGACTATGTAGTACCACAACTCTATTGGGAGATTGGTAAAAAAGTGGCTGATTATGAGATACTTGCTCACTGGTGGGCTCAACATGCTACTGACAAGTGCCGCGTGTATATTGGTATGGCTCCATACCATTTGGGTAACCCAAAGATGGCTGCGGCTTGGAACGAAGGCAATGAGATTTGCCGTCAGTTGCGCCTCAACCGTACTATCCCAGGTATCACAGGTGAGTGCTATTTCCCATCAAATGTGTTGCTGAAGAACCATCACAACATAGTGGATAGTTTGCAGCAAGTGTTCTATCCAACCTACGTGCCTGCACCACGCAAGTGATATAGTGTAGAGCGTAAGGTGTAAAGGCACGAAGTATGAAAAAGGCGAGAATTTTCTCGCCTTTTTCTATTACCAGCCTATAGCCTTTAGCCTAATAGCCTCATCACCTTTACTTATACAGGAATCGCTTGATACTCTTCTTAGGCGTTTTCTCGAATGGCTCTTGTTTGACCTCAATGTCGTGTACACGCGAGTAGGTTGGAAGCAAGTCATTAAGTTTCTTCAAGTTCTCTTTCATCATGCGCTCCACCTCGGCGAGTGAGAAACCTTTGGTAGTTTCCTCATCTGGGAAAACCAAACCAATGAGTTTGCCTTCGCGTTCTACAACCACAGATTCTGCTACACCCATTTGGTTATTGAGTTTGTCTTCAATCTCTTCGGGGTAGATGTTTTGTCCACTTGCTCCGAGGAACATACTCTTGATACGACCGCGGATAAAGATGTTCTGCTTCTTATCCATATAGCCAAGATCGCCTGTGCGCAACCAGCCGTCTTCGGTGAACGCAGCTTTAGTGGCCTCTTCGTTCTTGTAGTAACCCATCATGACATTTTCGCCACGAACCAAAATCTCGCCTTCACCTTTCTCGTTAGGATTATCAATCTTAGCCTCCATACCTGGTACAGGTGCACCGCATGAGCGACGCTTGAAGTATTTAGGTGGCAAGCCACTCACCAGAGGACCACACTCCGTCATACCAAAGCCGATAGATAATGGGAAATTGACATCCAACAAGCATTTCTCGACAATTGGATTCATCGCTGCGCCACCGCATAGGAAATAGCGCACTTGTCCGCCGAAGGCTTTCACCAACGACTTCTTGACATACGCACGGATCAGATTCATCACACCAGGGGTGTACCAGCAGAATTTCAGCACTGGTTTAGACAATAGTGGGTCAAGTTTTTTCTTATGAATCTTCTCAATCACCAATGGCACAGTAGCTACCAAGTATGGTTTGACATCTGCCATTGCTTTGAGCAGGATGCTTGGGGTAGGGGCTTTGGTGAGGTAATAAATGGTGGCACCTGCGCTGAATGGATATAGGAAGTCTGCCAACTGACCAAACATGTGTGCCAGAGGCAACATGCTGACCACGCGCTGTCCTGGCTCTACGGGTAGGATATGCATGCCATTCTCCGTATTGTTGCTCAGTGAACGGTGGCTAACCATCACGCCCTTTGGCGAACCTGTAGAACCAGAAGTATAGTTGATCAGTGCCAACGAATCAAGATCAATCTCGCCATCTCTAACAAGCGAGAAGAAAGTATTTTCTGTCAGTGTAGATGGCTCGCTCATTATGTGCTCAACATTGCCTTTGTATGGCTCTGCGAGATGAATGAAAGAAAAGTCATCCATTGACATAATAACTTGTAATTCAGGTAGTTGTTGGTGCTGCAATTCGCGCCATACGTATGGTCCTACGATGAGCATTTTGGCATCAGAGTGCTCCAGAAGTCGTGCCAGGTCCTCTGCTTTGAAATCTTGCAAGAGCGTTACTGCTACTGCCTTGTATGACATAATAGCCATATAGGAAACGACCCAGTTGGAGCAGTTGCGACTGGCAATGGCCACTTTATCTCCTGGTTGAATACCTAATAGGCGAAATAATTTGTGAAAGCGTTGCACCTGTTGTGCCACTTCGCCATGAGTGTATTGTTTTTTCTCTCCGTAATCCACAAAGGCGACATCTCGCCAACGATTATGGATCACTTGATCCATATAATGTAAAAAATGGTGTTTCATTTCAATTTAGAATTTAGCATTTAAAATTTCCTCCCGTGTCAGTTCTTCCCCGATTAGTTCTGTAGGTCGGTAAGGCACCCCCTCGGGTGCGTGTGCCGCATCAAAAGTAAAAAAAGTGCATGTACATTCCACCAAAATCTCCCCTTCTGCACTTCTGATTTCGCCATCCACGATGGCAATATTGCGTCGCATCTCGCGCAAGCGCGCACGCAATTCAATAAATTGTTGGCGTATTAATACGGGTTTGCGAAAACGTGTTTCCATTTTGGCTGTTACTCCCGATGCCTGTAACTTATGAAAAACTACCCAACCACAAACTTCATCCAATAATACGGACTGTACACCGCCGTGCAACGTGTTCTCCCATGATTGGTAGCGCGTAGAAGGATGCCATATACATACCACATCATCGCCCTCTTCGTAAAACTTCATTTGTAGTCCAAAAGGATTGTCTGGACAACAACCAAAGCAGTGGTAGCCTTCTGCACCTATCCATGGGTTTTTAATAAGTCGCATATTGAAGTGTTAAAATAGTTTTAAGAGTTATGTTGGTTTTATTGGTTGGTTAGTTCGGATAATAGATTTTGAAAGATCACACAATCAGGTTCTTCCTCAAGAAACTGCATACATTGTTGCTTGGCATCCTCCGCCCTATTCATTTTCGCCAAGCATTGTACAATCGTCATTTGCACCGCCCGCACGTTCCACAGTTCGGCAGTATTAGGCATTTGGTGATAAATGCTATCTGCTTTCAGATAGTATTCCAATGCCTTTTTCTTGCTGCCAAAGGGACTATAGAACTCCACATTTCCTTGCATTGATAGTACAAGTGGGTCTTCATCATCTAATTCCATTGCGCGTTTGATGTTGTCAAATATCCCAGAGGCATATTTCATCAAATGCTTTTTGTCTAATCCTAATTTATAGGTATATACGCTTGATAGATACGCATAGTATTGTGCTTGTGGCAACTGATGTTTCAGGGCGTTGAGGTGTTGCTCAAACAGCGCGATGTGTTTGCGTGCTTCCTCTTGGTCTTGTCCCAATATATATGCCGTGAAACCATATTCGTAGTTCACCAATTGCTTCTTTTCCTCCACCTTTAGGCTATCCCAATTGGTTGAAACGATATATTGTTGCCATATACGCATATCGCGTGTAAGATAGGCTTCATATAATTGATGGTTCGAGTACTGCGCGTGGCACATACTCGAAACCATCAGTAATATGAATAGTTGCAAGAGTCTCAAATCTCAATCTTACTTGCCTTCTTGCTCAAGCATGAGTGTGCGAGTAGGTTGGTCGCATACTTCTGCTGGACCGTAGTATTGGATTGGACCTGGGTAGATATAGCTGAGTTGTGGGTCAGCCCAGTCTGCACGGTGAGCAACCAAATACTTGAATGGTGCACCGTTGAGATCCACCAATGCTTTTTGGATTACTGGTTTCATCTTACCGTGGCGACGCTCCATGTTCATCATCATGGTTACAGGTACACCACCAGCCACCCACTCGCATGCAGGCTTGGTCAAGTTTTTCACCAATGCCATATAACCTGTCTTGCCAGCTGCAATAAGGTGAGCAGCGGTGTTACCAAGGCTATAGCAGTAGTCTGCATCGAAGTTAGATGGAATAGCGCAACGACCTTCGTAGCCGAAGAAGTGGTTGAGCGCAGAGAATTTGCCTTTGTATGTACCAGCAGCCTTGAGCTGAGCAAGACGTTTTTGTACCATTTCGATGAGCAGTTTCTCTGTTTCGATTTGGCTTACCATCACATTGCCGTGAGGGTCGCGGTCCAGGGTGAGCTGCTTAGCAATACCCTTTGGCAGACTGCGATAGAGTTCGCAACTTGCAGGACTGAGCATAGACTTCACGTATTCGCGTTTAGCATCGTCGCCCTCAAGAGCAGCAAACTCTTCGTTCTCAGCGAGCATATCGTTGAGCTCTTGGATGAGTACGCGCATAGCTGGGATAAACTCGATAAGTCCTTCTGGGATAAGGATGGTACCAAAGTTCAAACCTGCGTTAGCACGCTCTACGATTACCTCTACGATTTGCTCTACCACCTGGTTGAGAGTCATGTTCTTGGCCTCTACTTCCTCAGAGATAAGGCATACGTTAGGTTGTGCTTGCAATGCGCACTCCAATGCGATATGGCTGGCAGAGCGACCCATGAGGCGGATGAAGTGCCAGTACTTCTTAGCAGAGTTAGCATCGCGTTGGATATTACCAATGAGCTCAGCGAAGGTCTTACAAGCGGTGTCGAAACCGAAAGAGGTCTCAATCATCTCGTTCTTGAGGTCACCGTCAATAGTCTTAGGGCAACCAATAACTTGGATACCGCAGTTCTTTTGCAAGTAGTACTCAGCGAGTACACATGCGTTGGTGTTGCTATCATCGCCACCGATGATAACGATAGCCTTGATACCCAACTCTTGGCAAACCTTGATACCGTTGTCGAATTGCCAAGTCTCTTCCAGTTTGGTACGACCAGAACCGATAATGTCAAAACCACCCGTGTTGCGATACTCATCAATCACAGGAGCAGTCAGTTCTGCGTACTTGCCATCTACCAAACCACTTGGTCCGCCAAGGAAACCATAGAGTTTGTTGTTAGGATTGATACGTTTCAATGCATCAAACAAACCGCAAATTACGTTGTGTCCACCAGGTGCTTGACCACCAGAAAGAATCACACCTACGTTGAATGCATCTACAGCAGCTGCTTGAGCAGCAGGTTCAAACTCAATAATAGGCATACCGTAGGTGTTAGGGAAGAGTTTTTGAATCTCCTCTTGGTCTGCTACGGATTGCGTTTTAGCGCCTTCTTTGAGGCTTACATTGCCTTGCAATGCTACTGGCATCTTTGGTTGATACGCAGCGCGTGCAATTTGCAAGGGACTCTTTGTCATTGTCATACGTGTATAAATTTAAAAAGTTTTAATAGTTTTAACAGTTTTAACGGTTCGTAATTTCGCGGCAAAGGTACGAAAAAATTACGGAATATGCAAATCTTTAGTACGATTCTGATTCGTTGGGGAACGTGGACTGCTTCACAGCATCAATATATTCGCCCACTGCTCCTTTGACAGCTTCGCCCAATTGGGCAAAGTGGCGAAGGAATTTAGGTTTGAATCCTTGGTTCAGTCCTAACATATCGTGTAGTACGAGCACTTGTCCGTCTGTTACGTTGCCAGCACCAATACCGATAGTAGGGCAGGATACTGCTTTGGTAACACGCTCTGCCAATGCTGCGGGGATTTTCTCCAGTACGATAGCGAAGCAGCCTGCTTCATCCAGCAATTTAGCATCGCGGAGCAGTTTTTCAGCCTCTGCTTCCTCTTTGGCGCGCAGACCGTATCCGCCTAATTGATTCACACTCTGAGGAGTTAGTCCCAGGTGTCCCATCACGGGTATGCCTGCTTGTATCATGTGGCGGATGGCAGGCAGAATCTCTTCGCCTCCTTCTAACTTGAGCGCATCTGCACCTGACTCTTTCATCATGCGCACTGCATTGCGCACCGCATCTTCTTCGCTGACTTGATAACTGCCAAAAGGCATATCCAGTACTACGAGACAATGGTTGGCTGCACGTACTACGCCGCGAGCGAGAAAAATCATCTCATCGACCGTAATAGGCAGGGTGTATGCGTTGCCACAAACGATATTAGATGCACTATCGCCAACCAAAATCATATCAATACCTGCCTCATCCAAAAGGGTGGTTAAGGTGAAATCATAACTGGTGAGCATGGCGATTTTCTCACCCTTGGTTTTCATTTGGCGCAGACGAGTGGTCGTCATGCGCGTGCTATGTGTGTGCACAGACATAATATAATTTACGATTAGACTATTGTCAATTTGCAATTAGAGTGCAAAATTACTATTTTTTGAGGAATTATGCAAAAAAAATCTCGCTTTTGACCTCTCAATGTCTCAAAAATCCTACAAAATACTAAAAAATGCACCTAAAATTACATTTTTTTTGAAAAATATTTGGTCATATCAAAAAAAAGCAGTACCTTTGCACCCGCTTTCGAAAAGGAAGTGCGACATAACACTTGGTGCGGTAGTTCAGTTGGTTAGAATACATGCCTGTCACGCATGGGGTCGCGAGTTCGAGTCTCGTCCGCACCGCAAAAGAAGCAACCTGTGGGTTGTTTCTTTTTTTTGCAATCTGACATCAGGATTCTGGAATCCGGTCTCTGGAAGCCAAATAATCAAATCGCCATTGACCAACGTCAATGGCGATTTGATTGTATTTCAGCCTTTTGCTTATACCGTTGCTTCGATATTCCACATGAAGGCGCGGACACCCACTTCTTCGTTGCGTTTGTCGAGTTTCTTTACGGATTCGAGCAGTACTGGCACTTTCTCGTCGGGCACGATGGTGATGACGCACGAGTTCATCTCTGGCCATGCGTGGGTACCACGGCGTGGCTCACCATTCTTGCTACCACGACCTTGTACCTCCTCGAAGAAAGTAAAACCGCGTATTTCCAACATATCAAGCATATACTCCACACGTTCGGTGTTGGCTTGATTGAATACTATCATTACAGATTTCATAGATAATTATGAATTTTGAATTATGAATTTTGAGTTTCTTCGCAGTCTTTCACTTCAATGTCCATGAAGATGAAGTTCTCGCGTACTTTCTTGAGTTTGTCGCGTTCGCCTTTCTTAGACATTGCGCCGTAGATTACAGGTACAATGTACAATGTGAGGAAGGTACTAACGGTTAAACCACCGATAACGACTATACCCAATGGTTGCCACATCTCGGCACCTTCACCTTGGCTCACTGCCATTGGCACCATACCAAGGATAGTGGTGAACGCAGTCATCAATACAGGGCGCAGACGGCTCTCGCCTGACATCTGGATAGCTTCGTTGAGTTCGTGTCCACGCTCACGCATGAGGTTGATATAGTCCACCAGCACGATACCGTTCTTCACCACGATACCCACAAGGAGTACCAGACCCAAGGCACCAATCATATCCAACGAGGTGTTGGTGAGCCACAGGGCTATAATCACACCCGAGAGAGCAAATGGCACGGAGAACATGATGATAGCAGGTTTGCTGAATGATTCGAACTGCGATGCCATTACGATATATACGAGCAGGATAATCAGCATACCTAACATACCCATCTTGCCGAATGTCTCTTGTTGGTCTTCGTAGTCACCAGCGATACGCATAGTGTATCCAGCAGGGGAATCCACTTTAGGAAGCACTTGTGTCTCAATGGCTTGTGCCAATTCGCCCAATGTGGTCTCAAATGGTGTTACCTTCACAGTCACAATACGCTGACGACTCTTACGCGCGATAGTAGGTGGTGCCCAGTATTCGTCCACGGTGCATACTTCCGATAGTTTGACGGTCTTGCCCGTTGGAGTAGGGATGGAGAAGTCCAGCACATCGCTGATAGAGTTGCGGTCATCCTCTTGCAAACGCACGAGGATATCGTACTCCGAGCCATCTTCTTTGAGGAAGCCTACTGCCATACCATTCACGCGGTTGCGCAGGTAAGAAGAAATGGTAGCAGAAGTCAATCCCAGACGACTTGCTTTCTCTTTGTCCACTACGATTTTGATTTCAGGACGGTCATCATCGCGGTCTGCATAGACGTCACGTGCGCCAGGCAGCTCCTTGGTCAGTGCCATGACTTGTTGCGCCATTTGGTTGGTAATATCAAAGTCGTAGCCATAGATTTCTATGTCCACGGTGTTTCCGCCACCAGGACCACCACCGCTAACTGATGCTTGATACTCAATGATTTCAGGATATTGTGCCATCTCTTGGCGGAGCACTTCGGCAATTTGCCAAATGGTGCGTTCGCGTTCCCATTTCTTGTTCAAACGAACGGTCATAGAGATGGTATTGTTCATGGTGGTAGAGAAGATAGCACCTGTACCGTCGTCGTCGTTGGAACCTGCGGAGGTAGCAATCATCTGAATCTCTGGCACAAGAACGGTGAAACGCTCCTCCAATTTGCGTGCGGTCTTAAGGGTCTCCTCAATACGTGTACCGCGTTGCAGTTCTACGGTTACGCTCAAGCGAGCATTGTCCTGTTGTTGCATAAAGTCGGTACCTACTTTGCCAAAAATGAACGGCAAGAGTGAAGCGCCGAAGAATACGAACAGGATAATGATAGTCACTGCCTTGTGGCGCAAGCACCATGCCAGTGATTTACCATATGCTTTGTCCACCTTATCAAGGAGTGCAACTACGGTGCGATCGTACCAAGATTTCTTTTCGCTATTATCTACCAACTTACCATTGACTACTTTGAAGTTCTTAGATTTCAGCAGTTTGGAGCAGAGCATAGGGGTCAGCGTGATAGCAATCACGGTAGAAGTACAGCATACTACGGTAACAATCCAACCCAATGATTTGAACATGATACCTGCCATACCCTCCATCATGGTCAGTGGCACGAATACGGCGCAGAGCACAAGGGTAGTAGCAATAACGCTGACCCAAACCTCGTTGGTAGCATAGATAGATGCTTCGCGTGGACTCTCGCCACGTTCGATATGGCGGGTGATATTCTCAAGCACCACAATCGCATCGTCCACCACCATACCAATAGCGATAGTCAGCGAACAGAGCGAGATGATGTTTATGCTGGAGTCTGCCATCTTCAGATAGATAAACGCCACAATCAGCGAGATAGGAATGGTGAGCGAGATGATGAGTGTCGCACGCCATTTGCCGAGGAAGAAGAGCACCACGAGCACCACAAAGAGGAGGGCGTAGAGCACAGACTCCTCAAGCGAGTTGATAGAGTTGCGGATATTGTCTGCAGAGTTGTAGATCTCTTGAATCTTCACGTCGGTAGGCAGTTGCTTTTGGATCTTCTTCAATGCTTTGTCCACATCTTCGCAGACTTGCACGGTGTTGGACCCCGATTGCTTAGCCACAATCAGACGCACCGCTTCACGACCGTTGGTCTTCTCATCCAATGAGAGGTCTTTGATGGTATCACGCACCGTGGCGATGTCGCGCACAAAGACTTGTTGGCCCTGTGGGGTCATGGTTACCATCAGATCCTCAATCTCGCTACTCTCGATGAACTCAGAGCGTACTTGCATTTGGTATTGCTCCTTCTCCATCTTCACCGTACCCGAAGAGAGGTTAAGGTTGTTGGCAGAGATGACTTGTCCCACTTGCTCCAGCGAGATGCCAAAAGCATCCAATTTCTGTTGGTCGATATCCACATACACATAGCGGTCTGGCGCACCTGCTACAGACAAGTTACCGATACCATTGATTTGGTTCAATTGTGGGATCACCTCATCGTTGAGGATTTTGTCGAGTGCAGGATACGACTCGTCTGCCGTGATAGCATATTGGCAGATTGGCATGGTGCTCGATGAGAACTTGAACACCATAGGCGACGAACAACCGTCAGGCAACTGGTTCTTGGCCATGTCGCAGAACGATCGTATGTCGTTGACGGCTTCCGTAATGTCGGACCCCCATTCCAATTCGAGTATTACAAGACTGACATTATCTTTACTGGTAGAGTTGATATACTTCAGGTTATCCACCGAAGTCAAACTATTCTCCATGATTTTCGAGACGTTGGTCTCTATCTCAGACGCCGACGCACCTGGATAGGTCGTCATCACCATCACATAAGGTGGGTCCATCTCAGGAAATTGATCCACAGGTAGTTGCACGAAGCAAAACAAACCTATGATCATCACCGCAACGAACACCAGCATCGTCGTTACGGGATTCTTAATCGCGGTTTTATAAATTGCCATAGTTCTTTTATTTACTTTGTAAATGAATTGTTAGCGGCTAGCCGCTGAAGAGTTACTTCGTGAAAATTCATTGCAAGCAATGGTTGCTCAGCAAAGCTAACTATTCAGTCCGCAGGGCTAACTATTCAACGAAGTTATTTTTCATTTGCAATGCGAATCTTCACACCATCAACCAATTTGTGTTGACCCACGCTGATGTATTCTACACCTGCTTTAATTTCAGGTGCAATAATTTCAATGTTCTCGTCAAAGCGTTGTCCGAGTTTCACACTAACGCGCTTAGCATAGCCATTCTCGTTGATAAATACATAACGCTCGTTCGAACCAATCAGTTTCTCTACCGATTGATAAGGCACTACGATGGTGTTCTCCTTGCCCAATCCGAGGGTAGTAGTCACGTACATACCGCCACGCAACTTCTCGCTCGCATTAGGGATAACCACCTTGCATTGGAAGGTGTGGCTCGCAGCATCAATAGTCGGATAAACCACCTCTATCGTTGCTGGGAAAGTCTCATTAGGATACACTTCGCTCTTCACAGTCAGTTTCATACCCTCTTTAATCATAGGGTAATAAGTCTCTGGCACTGCAATCAACGCTTTCAGTTTCTTCACTTGAGTGAGTACCACGATGGGCTGACCGCCATATAACTCACCGTCCTCGTAGGTCTTTGCAGAAATAACGCCGTCAAATGGAGCTTTCACATAAGTGTTTTGCTCCAAGAAAGCGAGGTTTTGCTTCAGTTGGTCATATGCCACCTTAGTTTGGTCGTAGGTCTGTTGGCTTACGCTTCCTGTTTCGAGCAATGCCTCCAAACGTCCCACCTCGATTTCAAGATTAGCCAATTGGATTTTTTGTGTGAGATACTGTGTTTGATCCATACGTACAAGCATATCGCCTGCATTTACCTTATCGCCTACTTCCACGAAGATATGCTCTATCTTACCTGTCAACGATGGTGCTACGTTTTGTGTCACATAGCCCTGTAAGTTCGTAGAAATATTGAGCACGCGCTCAATCTCTTTTTCTTGGAGGGTTATTGTACCTACCACCTCCACGCGCTCAGCTTCTTGCTGAGTTACCTGAGCATCTTTCTTGCCGCAACCTATCAAACATACTGCTGCAGCCATCATTAATACAATCTTTTTCATTATCTTTATTATTTTCTTAATTCAAAATTCTTAATTAAAAATTATAAATTAAGGAACTTCTCAAGTTCCACTTCCGCATTCACCAATGTCAGCACCGCCTGCACATACGTCGATTGTGCGGTGATTAGGTCGTTGCTTGCGTTCACGAGATCTAAGTTACTTGCCACACCCTGTTGAAATTTCAGTGAGGTGTTGTCAAACACGCGTTGTGTCACGCCCATATTCTCTTGCTCGTTAGTATAAGTCTCATACGCATTTTGCAGGTTATAGCGCAATTGTTCATTTTGGATTCCAAGGTTATCGGCTGTCTCCTCAAATGTGTTACGTGCCTCTTCCAAGGCGATTTTCTTCTCCACCACACCAGCTGCACGCTTACCAGAAGACCAAAGTGGCATGCTCACCTGTATGCTCAACGCATTAGGAGGAGTCATGTTAAAGCCCTCTTTCTTACCAAAATAGTCTTTTTCGCTGTATTGATAGCCCACACCTATGGTTGGACCATACGCCCAACCAGCCATGTGTACATTCTTCTTCGCCAATTCTACATTCTTAGCCAACGTTTGGTAACTCAAGTTGTTTTCTAATACGAACTCATTGCCCAGCAATGTTACTATGGCTTCCGCACTCAGCATATCACTCAGTTGGGTGGTGAGGGTCAGTTCGGTTTCTGCTGGAACATTCAGTAGCACCTTCAACGCATTGATCGCCAACTGTGTCGAACGCTTGTTGGCATTGATATTATTCTTCAATGTGTTCACGCGCACAAGGATTTGGTCTGCCGTTGTTTGCTCTGCTGCACCCACTTCCACGCTGCGCTGAGTCATTGCTGCCAAATTCTCAATGTTCTTCAGCGAACTATCTAGCAACTTCACCACATCTTCCAGCACCAACACCGAAGCGTAACTCGATTTCACACTCGCACGTAGGTTATCCTCGCTGATTTCAAGATTCAGTTTTTGCATCTCAATCGCAGTATTGTTGAGCAATGCTCCCACAATCGCTTGTCCATTGATACCGATTGATGCCGTGATACCCAACGTTCCATTGTCTGGCGTTTCAATAGGCATACCACCAAAGTTCATCTTGTAGCCCATCATTGATTGATATGCCCACGACATATCCACCGACGGAAGCATGCTGGCTATCGTTTGCCAACGGGTGGCATACGCTTTCTGCACTGCCAAGTCGGCATTCTTCAGCGAACGGTTTTGCGCCACTGCATAGTCTTGCGCCTCTCCCAGGCTCAGGTTTAGGGTAGCAGGCACCTCTTGTTTTGGTGCACGCTTGGTGGCTGCCATTACATGATCGGCTGCCATCATGTTTGCCGCTATGGCAAACATACTAACTAATAATACAATCTTTCTCATCTTTTGTTATATATTACCTTATTTATTATGTACTTCTTTTTCGAGCACTGCCAATCCTTCTGCCGTAAACATTCCGCGCAGCAGGATATCCATCGTCGTTTTGCCCATATGGCGAACGTCTTGTGGCTTCATCTTCAGTCTTTCCGCACGTTCAGCCAACATCAGATGTGTATTCACCAGCATCATTGCTGCCACCTCTATATCTATCTCCTCGCGGAATATCCCTTCGCCCTGACCTTTCCTCAAGAGCTGTACCAAAAACTGTTGCATTATCTTGCGCATGCGTTGCAGGTGTTCTTGATGCAGCGTAGGATAATACTTTTTCAGGTCGTATAACATCGGCGGTGTCTGATGCGTACTCTTCTCAGTTTGTCTGGCAATCTTCGTCCAATCCACGATGCATTGCACCACAGTCTTATCTACAACCAAATGCTGTACTTCCCGCGCCATTTTCTGCTCATAAACATGTAGAATCTCACTCACCAACTCATCTTTTGAAGGAAAATAAACATAGAAAGTTTTCTTGGATATACCCAATTCTTTGCATAGATCGTCTATGCTTACTGAGCGTATCCCCACTTGCTGCATACGTGGTGTAGCTGCTTTCAATATTTTTTCTTTCAGGATTGCCATATCTTGCTTTCTACAAAAAACGTGCAAAAGTACTATAATTAACTGAAATCACCAAATTTTTTAGGAAACTTTAACACTTTTATAGTTTCCTAGTAAATAACCCTTATTTATCATTGCTGTCCAATAAAAACCATTAGTAACATAGGAATAACTCACATTATATGAAAAGATAGCATAATATATGAATACATAGCATATTGAGCTGCTTTTTTCATACAACATCTCGTTCAATAGAATTTCTCTTTTCTGGAGGTCAAATATACATTTTTTTTGATAAATATTCTCAAACAATCAATTTTACAGACGAGTTATCATGATTGTCTTCAACTTTTTAAGGTTATTAATTTATTAGAAGCCATAGTCATTATCAAGACATTATCAAGACATTTTCGAGACATTTTCGAGACATTTTGCAGCCCATGTCATTCGCATCTCGTTCGCATCGTGGACGATTCCGTAGGGTGGCCGTAGGATTAAAACACAAAAAGGATTAGAATATTCTTGAAAAGGTATCTTACAAAACATAACATTTCGGATTTTTATAATAGGTGGTTGAGTACCCCTAATTGGGTGTACCCACTAATTTATGTACAAAGATACACCTTAGTTTTATACTTTTTGCGACATTTTGCCACATTCTTTATTTCATAGGTTCAAAAATTTTATATATCAATCTTTTTTATTAATTTTGCAAAGAAAATTTTAACACTAATCATTATGAAAACATTTGGGAATATTATTTGGTTCATTTTGGGCGGTTTCATTTGTGCTCTACTTTATTGGATTGTTGGCTTAATAATGTGCCTTACGATTGTTGGAATACCATTCGGCGTACAATTATTCAAAATTGGCAAGTTTGTATTACTACCTTTTGGACATGATCTCGTTGCAGGTCCTAACAATGGAGGATGCATCAATATTGCATTTAATATCCTATGGATTTTAATCGGATGGTGGGAGATTGCATTAAGCCATTTAACTTTTGGATTATGTTTGTGTATTACAATCATTGGTATTCCATTTGGGGTGCAACATTTTAAGATTGCCATTGGTACCATACTACCATTCGGAAAAGAGGTCGTATAAACTCCTTTGAAATTCTTGAATTATAAAAGCAGCGAATTTCGCTGCTTTTATGATTTTACAATTAATATCCAAATGTGTTGTCATGCCAAACTACTCATGATTGACCCAGATTAATCGTGAAGTGTCGTAACCACGCCTTATTGCCTCATCCAAAATCTTATTAAGGGTCGTTCCATCAACTTCTGGTGTTCTGGATAATATCCATAGATAATCATCACTTCCACCTCCTACCAATGAATACTCATAGTTTTCACCAAGCAATAAAATTCGGTAATCACCATAGAAGGGGCCAAAAAAGGAAACACGTAGTAATGCTGGAATATCAGTTGTTTTGGCCTTGCCTTCGGAAACCTTAAATTCCCCATCTTTTATTCCTGTATTTTTCACTGCTATCATTCCATCCTGACGTAAGGAATAATTAGCCATTGTGTGTTCCATCCCCCTTTCAAATCGGTGGTCATAACGAGCTATCTCGTACCAAGTACCCAGATAACGATTTAAATCAATTGAAGCAATAGGTGTATTGTCCACCATTGTTGCACTTTCGCAGTTTGTTAGAAATAAACATACGAGAATAGGTAATAAAATCTTTTTCATAGTAAAAATATTTTAGGTTAATGTTTGATATGATACAAAAACTGCGCCAAACTATGTAATGGCGCATTGTCAGTAAAAAAAAATATAAAACCAAATTGCTCATTAGATTTGGTAAATGTTAATATTTACATCCATTTTTGGAACAATGTACGGTCTAATGACCGATTGGGGATAAACGTGCAGGGAGATGTCGTTACAAGAAATAAGCAATGAAATGCTTAGGCTGATCGTTTAGTTTATTGCCCACTTAACCATTAATAACTTCATCACAAAGACAAACGAATGCAACGCCAAGGAGGGCATACATAGCCTGCTGGTTATTAGGTTTAATCGTTTCAGAAGTCTTTACTTTTCAGTTATTCGTGTTCATCAGTTACCTTATATAACCGATGATAACATTGATGTTAATGTGCTTCGAACCAATTTTTTCCAACGCCACAATCAGCTATTAAAGGAATGGATAAGTGCACTACATTTTGCATCTCATTTACCACAATTTGTTTTACTCGCTCTACCTCATCCATTGGAACATTGAAGTTTAATTCATCATGCACCTGCATGATCATTTTGGCTTTTAATCCTTCCTCTTTTAAACGACGATTGATGGTTACCATTGCCATTTTGATGATATCGGCAGCAGTTCCCTGAATGGGAGAATTGACAGCATTTCGTTCTGCAAATGAACGTACCGTTGCATTGCGAGACAATATATCTGGCAAATAACGTTTGCGTCCAAATAGCGTGATAGCATAACCCGTGTTTCGCGCTAATTCTTTTTGTCTTTCGATAAAATCAATCACTCCTGGAAAAGCTGCAAAATACCCATCTATCAATGCTTTGGCTTCTGTACGTGAACAATCAAGTTGTTGGGATAATCCAAATGCAGAGATGCCGTATATAATACCGAAATTTGCTGTTTTGGCTTGGCGTCTTTGCTCTTTTGTTACCTGTTCAATTGGTATTCCAAATATCTTAGCCGCCGTTGCTGCATGAATATCTTGTCCAGAATGAAATGCATGTAATAGGTGTGGATCTTGAGAGAAATGTGCCATGAGACGCAATTCGATTTGCGAATAGTCTGCCGATAAGAACATACAGCCCTCATCAGGAATAACGGCACGACGAATTAACTGTCCACGTTCGGAGCGAATAGGCAGATTTTGCAAGTTGGGATTGGAAGATGAAAGACGTCCAGTAGCGGTTGTCGTTTGATTGTATGTTGTATGTATTTTTCCTGTAGTCGGATTGATATAAGTAGGTAAAGCCGCGATATAGGTTGAAATCAATTTCTTCAATTCTCTATAAGTCAAAATCAATCCTACCACTGGATGCTTATCCTTAATGCTCAACAATACTTCCTCAGATGTTGAATAACTTCCACTTTTTGATTTCTTATGCTTGGAGTCTAACTTCAGTTCATCAAAAAGTATTTCACCTACTTGTTTGGGAGAATTGATATTAAACGTTTTATTGGTCAAATGATAGACTTGTTGTTCTAAAGCATTCAATTCAATGGTTAACTCTTTTTCTGCGTTACGCAACATATCTACATCCACACGTACACCTTCTTGCTCCATCTCCTTTAGCACTTGTACCAAAGGAAGCTCAACATCCTGATACAATGCCCATAAAGCAGAATCGGCTTGTAAAGCATCCCATTGTACGGGGATATTAGGATTAAAAGCTAATTCTGGATTTAACAAATATGCTGCCAATCTCTCTTCTATTTGTATGTTGGGACGTGTTGTGGCATCGTTAACCAAAGATTCGGAAGGTGTTTCCATGCTTGCAAACAAATCTAACGTTGCTTCTTGCACCTTCTTTGTCGTTTTAGGCGTTGGTTTTGAAATTTCTTTAGGGGCTTGCTTTAGCAAGGAGTTAAATTCCAACTCACGATACAATGGTACAAGTTGATCCCAATTACGTTCTTGATATACAAAAGATTGTTCTTCAAAAATGATTGGAGCATCTGTTTTGATTGTTACCAAGAATCGTGAAAAACGGATATTATCAGCTTGCTCTTCAACCTTGCGCTGAAGCGCTCCTTTGAGTTGATGTGTATTTGCAAGCAAATTGTCTATGGAACCAAATTGCTGTAAGAGTTGTACAGCCGTTTTCTCACCTACTCCTTTACAACCAGGAATATTATCGCTACTATCCCCCATTAAACCTAATAAGTCTATCACTTGTGATTGGGATTGCAATCCATATTTCTCGCACACCTCTTTAGGTCCCATTTTTTCGAACCCTCCAGTATGGCGTGGACGATACATAAAAACACGTTCCGACACCAACTGAGCATAGTCTTTGTCTGGTGTCGCCATATAAACCTCAAATCCAGCTTGATCCGCCTGCTTAGACAAAGTTCCTATTAAATCGTCTGCTTCATATCCAGCCATTTCCAAAATAGGAATATTCATGGCTAATAATATTTGTTTTATTTTGGGTACAGCTCTTCGTATATCTTCTGGAGTTTCTTGCCTTTGTGCCTTATACTCCTCAAAAACCTCATGACGAAAAGTGGGACCTGCAGGATCAAAAGCTACCGCAATATGTGTAGGTTTGATACGTTTGATTAGGTCTTCTAATGTAATAACAAAACCAAATATAGCAGATGTATTCTCCCCACGAGAATTCATTCGAGGGGCCCGTATATAAGCGTAATATGCTCGATAAATCATAGCATACGCATCAATAAGAAGAATAGTTTTCAAGATAGTAGAGATTTTAACGCTTGATAGGTATTATTTGCTACTCACCAAGCGATTGGTGTATGACCATGTTGTTGTAAATATGCATTTGCTTGAGAAAAATGTCCACATCCTATGAACCCACGATAAGCACTTAACGGACTCGGATGAACTGCTGTCAACACCAAATGTCTTTTTCGGTCAATAAACTGCCCTTTAAGTTGAGCATAACTTCCCCACAACATAAAAACAACATTATTGCATTTATCATTGACAGCTTGAATGGCTGCATCTGTAAATTCCTCCCAACCTTTTCCTTGATGACTCCCTGCGCGATGAGCTTCTACTGTAAGGGTCGCATTTAATAGTAGGACACCTTGCTCTGCCCAATGCGTCAAGTCGCCAGATTGGGGAATAGGAGAACCTAAGTCTCTATTCAATTCTTTATAAATATTGTCTAAAGATGGCGGAATACGAACTCCTTCTTGAACGGAAAAACATAACCCATGTGCTTGATTAAAATCATGGTACGGGTCTTGCCCTATAATGACCACTCGAACCTTGTCAAAAGGGCATAAATCAAACGCACGAAAAATCTCGCGAGCAGGGGGAAAACATGTCGTTGTTCTATAAGCATTGCGAACGAAAGACGTCAACAATTCAAAATAGGGCTTATCAAATTCTGACTGCAATACACGTTTCCAAGTATTATCAATCCGCACATCCATCTATGCTTATGCGCAAATGTATTATCGTATTATTAATCAACTATAAGCATCGCATCTCCATAGTCGCCAAAACGATAACCTTCTTTAACGGCAATTTGATATGCGTTCATTACTTGCTCAAATCCACCAAACGAAGCTACCATCATGAGTTGAGATGAAATAGGCATATAAAGATTTACAAAGAATGAATTAGCCACAGAGAAATCATATGGAGGGAAGATAAATTTGTTTGTCCAGCCATCATATGACTTTATTTGTCCACCTGTACCTACTACATGTTCTAAAGCACGCATCACTTCCGTTCCTACAGCACATACACGATGATTTCCTTTGTGAGCACGCTCCACAGCATTTACCAAAGGTTGTTCAATAATAATTTGCTCTGAATCTACCTTGTGTTTGGTCAGGTCCTCTACATCAATAGGTTTAAAGTTTCCTAATCCAACATGAGAAGTCAAGAAACCTTGCTCTACTCCATTAATTTCCAATCGCTTTAGTAATTGCTTTGAGAAGTGCAAACATGCTGCAGGAACTGCTACAGCACCCACTTTTGATGCAAAAATACTTTGATAACGTTCCTCATCCATTCGCGCTACATCATACTCCCCAAAAGCCTTCTCGTACTCTTCTTGTACCTCTGCATACATTGGACGTTTGATATATTTAGGCAATGGAGTTGTACCTAAAGCATATAGATGATTTATAAATTCTTCATTATTGTAGTCAGTTAAGAAACGTAAAGTACGGCCACGCGAAGTGGTATTGTCAATAACCTCCGCTACAATGGTTGTATCCTCATCAAAGAATAGTTTATTTCCTATACGTATCTTACGTGCAGGATCAACCAATACATCCCAATAACGATTTTCATGATTTAATTCTCGCAACAAAAACACCTCAATATTTGCCATTGTCTTTTCCTTCTTCGCATACATACGAGCTGGAAAAACTTGAGTGTCATTGAATACAAACAAATCTCCCTCCGAAAAATAATCCACTAAATGACTAACTGACTTATGTTCAATCTCACCGGTTTTGCGATGTAGTACCAACATGCGAGCATCCTCACGATAAGGAGCAGGAAATTGTGCTATCTGCTCTTCTGGTAGTTTAAACTTAAACTGACTTAATTTCATTTGGATTTATAAATTGTTTACAAATTATTATCTTCCGTATCACTAATTGCATCAAGCATTTTTTCAAAATCTTGAATGTTTAGACAGTCTTCCACACGAATATCCCCAACCCTCGTTCTTCTCAATTCTATCAAGTGTGCGCCACTATTAAGCGCTTTACCTATATCTCGAGCTAAAGCACGAATATATGTTCCTTTCGAGCATACAACGCGGATTTTAAGTTGCATAAGCTCCTTATTGAAATCCAAAACATCTATAGCATCTATCATAAGAAGTTTAGGTTGCAAATCCACTTCTTCACCTTGTCTTGCAAGTTTATAAGCACGCTTGCCATCTATTTTAACAGCGGAAAACATTGGTGGAATTTGCCATTGCTCACCTAAAAAGGTAGGTATAACTTCTTCTATCAATGCACTTGTGATATGTTCTGTGGGATAAGTGTAGTCTACTTCTTTTTCTAAATCAAAACTTGGCGTAGTCGCACCCAACTGAAGTACTGCAATATATTCCTTAACATGTTGCTGTAATTGATCTATCAACTTGGTCTTTTTCCCGGTACAAACCACTACTACTCCTGTCGCCAAAGGATCCAAAGTACCAGTATGCCCCACCTTGAGTTTCTTCACACCTAATTTACGGCACAGTAACCAGCGTACTTTACCTACAACATCAAAACTCGTCCATTTATAGGGTTTATCAAAAGCTAATATCTCTCCTAATATAAAATCCACAATATATGGTTCTTAACCCAAAAGTTCCAATCCTATAGCAAAAGCACCTGCAAACAAGCAATAGATAGCAAAATATATTAACCGTTGACGGCGTACAATTGATAGCATAAATTTACATGCTAAACAACCTGTTACAAAGGAAGACACAAAACCTATGCACAAAGGCATTAAACCAATCGTACATACTATCTCACCTTGAGTCCACTTTAGAAGGTCTAACAATGCCTGTCCTAAAATGGGAACAAGAACCATTATGAATGAGAATTGCGCAACGGATTCTTTTTTCACACCACATAATAGACCCGTAGCAATCGTTGTACCACTACGACTTAAGCCTGGCAACACCGCAACAGCTTGGGCCAAACCTATAATGATGGCATCTACATAACGTACCTCATGTGCATCTTTTTTGGTTCTCTTGGACAGTGTCTCACTCAAGAAAAGTAATGCTGCTGTTACAAACAAGCATATACCCACCAATATAAGTCCATTTCCAAAGAAAGCTTCAACTTGATCTTTGAAAAACATACCTACAACAAAAATAGGTACCATTGACAATAATATCTTGCATAAATAATCTTTCTCAGCATTCCATTTCACGGTGGTTAGCGTACCCTTCAAAATGCCCACGATTTCTTTCCATAAAATACAAATTGTGGACAAAACGGTCGCAGCATGTACCACCACTGCAAACAATAAATTCTCTTCGCTTGCAGTACCTAATAGAGAATGACCTATTTCCAAATGCCCGCTACTACTAACAGGCAAAAACTCCGTCAGTCCTTGCAAAATGCCCAAAAATAAAGCTTCCCACCAAGCCATAATAAGATGATTATTAAATATTAATATTTATAATGATTCAGTGAATATAGTTTCTACCTTGAACAAATAGAGAAAATTTATTTGTTCTTTGGTTTCCACAATATCGCAATTACTACAGAAACAAATCCAAATAATGAAATCATAGGACCTATAGTAATGCGACGTACTGAAAAAATGTCTGGGTTATAAGCCTCTGTTGTACTTGGGTCACCTGCCATCAAAAAGAAACCCAATACAATAAAAAATAAAGAAACGACTATAAGAATAAAATTAACTTTCGAAAGATTGTATTTCATAAAATTAACACTAATGTTTTACGAATAATTATAATGCCCTATTATATTTCATACATTTTATCAACTTTCATTCTAACATATTTTCCTGTTGCAAACAAGGATGTAAAGAACGTTAATAATACACCTATTGACAAAATCGTAGAACCTACAATTAAACAATTCTCTATTGTTATAGGAATTAACATAATGCCCAATCTATAGTAACATGCGTAGATGGTCGCAAAAATAGCTAACAATGCTACGATACTTGCTTCCAATCCCATCAACACATTTCTTCTAATAAATGGTTTTTTAATAACCCATGGAGTCGCTCCTACCAAGCGCATCGTATTGATAATAAAACGCTTTGAATAAATATGCAAACGTATCGTGTTTACAATCAATACTACAGACATAGATAATAGTATCAATGCTACGACCAATAACACAAACGAAACATTATCAATTTGATTATCCAAAATATTCACAACATCCTCTTGGTACAAGACCTCATCTACCTGTGAAAAAGAAAGCAATTGTTTTTTTATCTTTGCTATACTATCAGCATCAACATATTCCTCTTTTAGATTTATTTCATACGCAGCAGACAAAGGATTGAATCCCAAAAATGCACTGGGATCTTCTCCTAAATGCTCAATATGCTCGTTCAAAGCATCTTCTTTTGAAATGTACTTATAGTCGTAGCAAAATGGAGCGGCACGTAATGCTGTCCCAAAATTTTGTATTGCGATAGAATCTGCTTGGTCATTAAGCACGAGTGTTAAAGCCAACCCTTGTCTTGTATCTTGCAACAACCTCCTCGTTGCCATAAACACAACACATTCCATACCTATTAAAAACAACACTAAGACTACACTGATTGTAGTCGTTAGATACATATTAAAGAAACTTTTATTTTTCATATTTTGTTCAAATAATAGGATTTGGAGAGCAATTAAACTACTCTATTAGCATTTCATTACACATTGGTATATTAACTCAAAAAGGGCAGGTCTAAACCTGCCCTATGAACTTAATATTCCCACAGATCCTGTTCAAACGTGAGCAATTCAGACTCAATTCTCGCTTGTTCTCTTTTAGCCTCCACTTCGGTTTTGCAATAATCCAAAATCATACGATTGTACATATTGCTCTCACCTATGATGTATGACGTGAACAAACGTTTTTGGAAGAACTCATCAAATGTTACACGCTTTTGCTCATTTTGTGTTGGAATCATATAACGCTTTGCTAACCAAGGACGTAATTCGTCGAATAGCATCCAAAACTTAATTGAAGATCTCATGAACTCGGAAGGGTTCTCATCATCTCCAGATGCCATATCTGGTTGAAGCGGTGCAATTGCAATGATTTTCTTATACAGACGAGATGTATGTTTATTGAAAAATACTACCTCTTGAACAAGGAACTTCACTTGATTTCTTACATAATTTTCATATCGAGTAAAGTTGGGTGTTAGAACTTGTGTAGCACTGTCATATTGAAGCAAATATGTATCAGGGTCTTCACGGTCCAAATCAGCCCATGTTCCAGTCATAAAGTAGTCAGGAACTTCCTTTTTAGGAATGATTCTATCTGGTGAAAAAGTAGGTTTGATGACATATTGATCAGGGCGATAAATAGTCAGTCCATTACTTACCGCATCCAATACCAAACGATACAAACTCCAATAAGTTGGGTCATCTGGCATCACAGGAAAATACAATTGGAAGTTTTGTTTTTGACGCATATCTATGATTCGATAGATGTCACGGCGCCATACAACATCTTCCGCGCGATGCTGAATCGTCACCAAGGAGTCAGATGCTAAAGCGAGTTCTTGCGTTTCGAGTCGAACCATACCATTAGGCTCAAAGAACGAGTTAACCTGATGAGGGTTTTGCGCGCTAACAACACCGATAAACGCAAATAATGTTAATAACAAACTTACTTTTTTCATATACGCTATGTTTTATTCCAAAGTAATAAATATGCCTTAAATTACTTAATAATTAGACCAAAGTTAGGCAATGTTTTGATTGCTCCACCTGGTTCCTTATATTTGATAGTCAAGATATTGAGCATCTCGTTACTCTTCATTCGCTGAACTGCCTTAAGCATCTCAGAACTAAATTTGTTTCCGTTTGCCTTCATAATACGACCACCTGCATACAACTCAAAACTTACAATTGTAAATGGTAAGTTCAAGATACCATCAGGACCATAACTTGCCTCTATATGAGCATCAGATGCAGTAATGATTTTCTTAGACAATGCTGTACTACCATCATGCATTGTACCTGAAGAAACGAAGAATGCACTTGGTTTTGGCAATGGCTTAACGCGATAGGGTTGTTCACCCATCTTCATAATTTTACCATCCACCTCTGCTTGCACAATCAGCGTAACTGTCTTCGCATTTGCGTTAGGTCTTACTATCCAATTACCATTTGATTTGGTAATAGAAGCATTCGTTGCAGAAACTTTCAGTTGTTCAACAGACACACCTGGTACGGAAATATTGTACTTATTGTCATAACCAGAATAAATCACGTCCATGTCTATGTTTGAAATAGTTGCTGAAGGAGCACCCACAGTATATTGCCCCTTGAATGGATAGTGAGTAGTATCATTAGGCAATAACATATATCCTGAATAGGTTTTCTCACCTATACCACTTGCTGTTACTTCATAATAACCATCTGTATATTCTTGTCCATTGATATAGAATATAGGAGTGTTATTTGTATCAAGCATCGCGGAAACAATTTTAGCACGATACTTGCTTCCTTGCATAATATACTCACCATTTTGAGGTATTACAAATGCTTCAGCAGAGTTTACGACGAAGTCTGAACGACCCGCAGCATTGAAATAGAAATTCAAATAGTCATTCTCAGCTGTACGAATATCGTTTTGGTACTTTGTCAACAACGCAAATACAGCACCTGCTGGCATCTCCTCAAAAATAGATCTTTCCCATGAAATATACGCACCTTCTTCGTTTTGAACGTCTTCTGTATTGAACAATTGCTCATATGTGCCTTTTTTCATTTCCCATTCATGAGCAAAAGCAGGGTCATGCATTTTTGTAAGAAGGCATTCTGCTGTTGCTGTGGTCATGAATTGACGATAATCCTCCATATGAGAACGGAAATCTTCAGCATTACTCAAACCACTCTCTGCACGATAATTAAACGCATATTCGTGTGGTTTGTTTGTATCACTACCATTTTGAATGACATCAGGCATTTGGGAATATTCTGCACCCTCTACCATATTAACAATCGCTAATTTGAATTTCTCAATATAATTGTAAAACTCATCTGATTTTTGCTTATTAGCTTTTGCTATTTCAAACCATTCACCATACTTCTTCATACTACCTTCGTCTTTATTGCATTGCAATTCGAAGGTTTTCATGATGTCTTCAGTACGAGCATCCGAAGAAACAATAGATGACTCCATACTCTTACGCAACTTGGTAAAACCATTCAAGATGTCGGCTGACACATTCAATGCCAACATCGCAGTCAGTACCAAGTACATCATGCCTATCATTCGTTGTCTCGGGGTTTCCGGACAGTTCTTAGCTCCACCCATTATCTAATATTTTTCAATTGTTGTTAATATATATAAATAAGGAGTATTAAACCAAAGCTCCGAGCATATTTCCATATACTTGATTTAGATTAGCCACTTGAGATGCCAATTTCTTTGCACCCTCATTATAAGCTTCACTATTTTTGAGAGCCTCTGCTGTAGTAACTTGCATTTTTTCTACATCAGCAGTCATGGCATTTACTTTTGCTGCTTGTGCCTTGTAAGCATCTACTTGAGCTTGAAGTGCAGCTAATTGAAGTTCATATACAGAGTTAATAGAACTTACCTTTGCACCAATATTCTCAACATTTTGTTGATATGTCTTGGTTCCTGCAACCACATTTTGCATATCCGTTGCTATTGTAGCATAAGTTGCTGCAAGTTCATCATTCTTGGCACCTAATGTTTGAGCAGTAGCCGCAAACTTACTTGTTGCTTCTGTTGCTTCCTCCATTTTCTCACCCAACTTAACACCAGCAGTAGCCACTTTACCAAGCTCACTTAATTGAGCAGCTGTCTTAGCTAGTCCTTTGATACCTTCATTTAGCGCGTTCATATCTTGCTCTGACAATGAAGCACCTTTTTGTGATGCACTACCCTCTCCTGGACCCAATAGAGTTGGACGTGGTTGGTTTGCTTTTTCTGCCAACAATGCAGGATTAGTTCCATGCTCTAACAATTGTGGGAACACATTTTCCCAGTGGAATTCAGGATGTGGATGTTCAAGCACACCAATAATAAACAAGAATGCCTCAGTGATCATACCCGCTGTCAACACAATACCAGCACCTGGCCAGTGCATAATTTTAAATAGAGCACCAACAATAACCACAGATGCACCAATAGAGTACACCGCATTCACAACATTTTTACCTGAATAAGATTCGTACCAGTGCATAAAACGTGCACCCAGACCATTTTTCTTTGTAGCCATCTTTGTAATTTGACTTAAATAATTATTTATGTTATTAATATTTTTCTTTACTTTATCAATCTCCAATGAAAGAACGAACACAGCGGAAACCAATATATGGTCTGCTCTCATATTGATACTCGAAAGTACGCACACCACATTGTACAAAATAACTGATGTCCTTCCAACTTCCACCCTTGATCACTTTTTGCTTCATCACATCAGGATCATCCTTACGTGCCATGTATTGGAAATTTGGGTTAATATCACTCACATAAGTGTTGGCAGAAGCTTGATAAGCAGAAGATGTCCATTCTGCCACATTGCCAGCCATATCAAACAAACCAAAATCATTTGGACGGAATTGCGCAACTTTCATAGTCATCGTTCCGGTATCATCATTATACGCGCCACGATAAGGTTTGAAGTTTGCTAAGAAACATCCTTGCTCATCACGTGCATAATTGCTTCCCCAAGGATACATCGCCATTTTTCTTCCACCTCTTGCTGCATACTCCCACTCCGCTTCAGTCGGAAGTCTATATACTTGAGCTGGAGTAGAGTTGTTGCTTTCAAACAATTGTGTACGCCAATGACAAAAAGCGTGCGCTTGCTCCCAAGTTACACCTACAACAGGATATTCAGAATAACCTATGTAGTTAAAATAACCTCTCAACATAGGATCATTGTATGCATATTGGAAATCACGAATCCAAACCATTGTATCTGGATACACACTAATAATCTTATTTGTTATCAAATCCTTTGGCTCACGCAATGGTCTTACAACCGTACTATCCCTAATCCATCCATCCTCATCAATCCAAGAAGAGTCAACGCGGGCAGTTGCATTGATTGGATATTTACCTTTAGCCACATCAAACTTATTGCAAGCCAATTGAGCTTGGTCATAGTTCATCCAACTATAATTATAGTGCAAATCAATTGTTCTCAAACCGCCATCTGAATAAAACATTGGTTCAAGCGCTTCCACAACATCCTCTTCCTTACTTGTCCAAGGAATTTTCTTTTTCCAATTGATAGCATAATTTTCCTCATCAAAGTCTCCGTCTCGTGGTTGAATAGCATACTCCACTAACCCAGCATCTACAAGGCGATGATAAGCAATTGAGTCACGAACCCAAAATACAAATTGCTTGTATTCATTATTAGTAACCTCTGTTTCATCCATCCAAAAGGCACTTACCGTTGTCATAAATGGGTTGTCAGGTTGACCAAAAATAGCAGATTGCGTATTCTCGCCCATCATGAATGAACCTCTTTTGATAAACACCATACCATAAGGGGTCGCCTCTTTGAAAGAACCTGGCTTGCTAACACCAATAAGCTCTCCTGTAGAATTACCGCACGACACCAAAACAACTGTCATGACTACTACGAAAAGGATTTTTGCTAATTTCATATCTTTAAAAATAATTTCTATTATCAATCTTGTTTTACAAATACCTTACACTTTTGTATTTATTCGTTCTCTTAGGTTTTAAAATATTAAACCCATAAGCCAAATATAATTCATGCGACCCATAAGTTCCCCTTATCAATTTATTCGCCGGCAGTTCATACGTATATCCCAATTGAAGGCCATTAATAATATCCATCCCAAACAACAAATTCACACTCCCCGCAATTCGATATCCCGCTCCAAAACGATAACGCTCTTTCACTTCTGCCAACATAGTGAGATTCACATCCCAATTTGAAAAATCCGTCATCACCATGGCACTCGGCTTAAGTACCCAATCAGTCTTCTTTATTCTCCAATTATATCCACCTACCACATACAAGGTCCCCTCCATTTTAATTGAAGACAAGTCACTCCACTCTATGTTAGGTCTTGTTATATGACTATAACTCACTCCCGCATACCAACTTGGCGCCGAATAGTAAACACCCATTCCCATATCAAAACCCATTCCGCTCGCACCATTCTCACCACCACCAACAGGAATTGCATCATCTCCCACCACAAAATAACCATCCTCCACCAATCCTTCCATCTGATCCAAATTCACGCTATCCACCTTGAAACCGACATTAACAAATCCCAAGTCTACTCCAACCGAGAGATACCCCTTACCCAACTTGTGTCGGTACGCGTACTGCGCGTGCACGGATTGATTCGAAAACAAACCATACATATCATTCATAAACTTCACCCCAGCTGCATGCTTTGTCTTACCAATAACAAACGGCGAAGAAAACGTAAAATACGTAGTCATTGGCGCATTAGAGATACCTGTAAACTGTATTCTATGCAACCCAACTACTCTCATCAAGTCTCCATCTCCAGCTGCCGCAGGATTGAAACTCGTTTGCACATTCATGTATTGCCCCACTTGCGGGTCCGTTTGAGCATAAAGCCCCATAGACCATGCAACCACAAAACAAACCAGAGCAATACATCGCTTCACCACTTGCCGTATTTTGTAGCCCAATCAATACTCCTCCTCGTCAAAGAAGAAATCCTCTTTGGTCGGATAATCAGGCCATATATCTTCAATACTTTCGTAAACCTCATCTTCATCTTCAATTTCTTGAAGATTCTCTATCACCTCCATCGGAGCACCAATACGCACCGCATAATCCAACAATTCCTCCTTGGTTGCAGGCCATGGGGCGTCCTCTATTTTCGAAGCTAATTCAAGTGTCCAATACATATTTTTATCAAATTTTAGAGCCAAATCTATGTTAAAATAAACTCTTTATATCACAAATAGCGTGCAAAAGTACAAAAAACTTTCGGTATATGCAAAAGATTTTTCACTTTTCCCATAAAAAAAGTTCAATTTTCTTTTCATCTGCATATTTTTTTGCCAAAATAAAGAAAAAGTCACTCAAACGATTGACATATTGCATAATTATACAATATTTTGCCTTATCATATTCACATGGTTGCATATTCTCACTCATCCCACACAATAATCTTTCCATTCGTCGAGTTATCGTTCTACAGACGTGACACATAGCAACAAACTCATCTCCTCCCGGCAAAACAAACCCTCTCATTAGAGGTAATTTATCTTGCATTTCGTCCATCCAATCTTCCAATTGATGTACATCATTTTCATCTATCCATTCACCATCCGCCAATGACAAAGCTGCCCCGAGGTTAAACAACTTATTCTGAATCCAATTCAACTGATTATCAATCACTTCATCATTTGACTTACAACGCAACAGCCCTACAAAACTATTAAGTTCATCACTCGTTCCATATGCTTCCAGACGAAGATCATTCTTCGCCACTCTATTGCCATTAGCCAAGGAAGTAGTACCCTTGTCACCTGTCTTTGTATAGATTTTCATTTTATATCCTTAATTTATATATATTCTTTTTAAGATAGGGATTAAAAACAAGCATACCAAAATCCCCAAAATCAAGTGCAGACGTTACTTTTTCAGATTGACAAATTTCCTCCCACGCCAGATTCATTTGCTTAGAATAACGTATGTCATCCATTACAAATATACTATTATCTTTTGCCCTATCAACCAACACTTTCCAGTACTTTATAGTCGCCTCATACGTATGATTCGCATCTATAAATGCAAAATCCACTTGTTCATCTCTCCATTCATTATTTAGCACTGATTCTAAAGTAGTATTTATATTCCCTTGTATAGATACAATATTATTTATGCCCAATTTTCTCCATTCATTTTTTGCAATACCAATCAGTTCTTTAGACCCTTCAAAAGTCAAAACACGATTTTGTTGCGATTGCATTGCAAGATATGCTGTTGTTATACCAAGAGACGTGCCAAGTTCCACTATATTTATTCTTTTATCAACGGTTGCTTTTTGTTGACATATATACTCTATCGTTCTAAAAAGAATTTGCGCTTTCTTAGGAGAAGCCAAAGAGGTTTGCGCAATCTTATTCACCTTTCTTCTTGAGTACTTCCCTACACCAAAATCTTCTAACTGCACATAATTACGATTACCCAAAAGACTTTTTCTTGAACGCTCAATGTCTCGCCACGAATAGTATTGGTTGTTATCATACAAAATCATTCTAACAAAATAGAACAACGAAGGTGAATGAATGTTTTCTCCTCCTGTATTCCAAGCTGTTAAATAATGTTTAATGAGTCCTATTGTATGATACCAATTTATCATCTTATATTTCTTTGGTCTACACTGTCAAAACTATCTTGAAAATATTTTATAAAAAAACAAGGATTGGCCAAATAGCCAATCCTTTAGTGATCCATGCAGGATTCAAACCTGCAACCCCCACATCCGTAGTGTGGTACTCTATTCAGTTGAGCTAATGGACCATTCTTTTCGAAATCGGCTGCAAAGGTACTGCTTTTTTTTTATACAACCAAATTAATTTGCATTTTTTTTATTTTTTTATCACATAGATTGCATCTAAATTTCTTGCATACCCATCCAAATCCATACCATATCCAACGATAAAATCTTTCGGAATCTCAATACCTATATATTTAGGAGTCGCTTCCTTGTAGAGCAACGCATCTGGTTTGAATAGCATTGTTGTGAGAGCAATTGATCGAACTCCTTTTGCTTTGAGCGATTCCATAAAATGTTTCATAGATGTACCCGTATCAATAATATCTTCAACTACTATAACATCTCTTCCTTCGACATCTTCATTCAGTCCAATCATTTCTCTTACATTGCCTGAAGTTTCCATTCCTGAGTAGGATTGTAATCTCACAAATGTAACCTGCGAGGGTAATTCAATTTTCCTAAACAAGTCAGCAGCATAGATAAACGCGCCATTCAAAACAACAATAAAGAGGGGCTCTTTTCCAGCATAATCCTTATTTATTTGCTGCGCCACCTTATAGACGGCATCTTCTATTTGTTGAGCAGTTATATACTTCTCAAATATTTTTCCTTGTACTTCTACACTACACATGGTTATCAATATTTACCTATATTTACTTTCTTTACAATCGCCTAAAATACTCAAATAACTATCAAATCTACTCTTTGCTATTATCTGATTCTCAACAGCTTCTCGAACTGCACATCCTGGTTCTTCTAAATGCTTGCAATCATCATATTTGCAATTATGAGACAGAGCAAAAATCTCTCTAAAATAATGATCCACCTCATCCTCGTTCATATCCACCGAACCAAAGCCCTTGATACCTGGTGTATCTATTACATAACCATCTTTTAACGGGTACATCTCCGAGAAGGTCGTTGTATGCACACCTTTGTTATTAGAAGAAGAGATCTCTCCTGTTCGGGTCATTTGCTTTCCAAAAAGTGTATTCAACAAGGTTGATTTTCCAACCCCAGAGTTTCCACTAAGCAAAGTCACCTTGCCATCAAAGATCTTACGTTTCAACTCTTGTACATACGCATCGCATGTATCATTTGCTTGTATCGCATATACTTCATAATGGAGGTTGGCATACAGTTCCATTAGATTCTCCAATACAACTTTTTCATCTGCTGATAGTATATCTATTTTATTGAAAATCAAGATAGCAGGTACGGCATACGCCTCTGAAGTTGCTAAAAATCTATCAATAAATGTAGTGGACGTACTGGGATGGTTTATAGTTACCAACAAAGCAACTTGATCAATATTAGCAGCCAGAATATGTGCTTCTTTGCTTAGATTTGTACTCTTGCGAATGATATAGTTTTTGCGCGGTTGTATAGCTACTATCCAATTTGTTCCGTCCGACTTTTCCTCTATCTTCACATAATCTCCCACTGCAACAGGATTGGTAGTTCTAATACCTTTTATTCTAAAATTTCCTTTTATATAGCACTCGCGTTCCTCTCCTAAATCAAGACGAACTATACACCCATTTCCTGTTGTTTTTGTTACAAGTCCTATCATATTCTTGAAACTAAAAAGCCTCAGTGGCAGTTAAGTAAAAGGAATACCCATCTATCGTATCCCATGCCTTAACAATATTGCTACGTGCTACATCAAATCGAATATTAATTTTTGCTTTGTTTATGCATAATCTAAGCCCCATTCCATATCCCACTTTAGGTGTAGTCCAATGCCATTTGTTCCAGTTATAGACATCTCCTATTCCCGCAAAGACACAAGCCTTCAAAACACTCCAAATAGGGAACCTCAGCTCGGATTGAAGCGCAAGCATCAAATCATCTCTAAACACTCCCCCTTTCACTCCCCTCAATAGGTCGCCTCCTCCAAGAGAGGGTTTAATCTGAAATGGTATTTGAATATGAGGTGCACTCAACAAACATGTTCCCTTGAATTGCCATGCAAAAACTACATCTTTCTTGATAGGTATATAATGCCTTAAGTCTGCATCTATATATCCAAAATGGCATCTATCTTCCGAATAAGCACCATAGTATAGAAGTTGACACTTAAAGAAAAGTCCCTTAGTCGGATAATAGGTTATATCCCGATTATCATGTTGCGTTATCAGTCCTGCACCTATCAAGCTAACTTGTCCTGCTCCGGCAACCTCTCCTATCTGTATATCATTTCGTTCAAGCAAACAATCCAATGCAGGCCCGATTCCCCAATGGTAGGGCAACTGAACCACCGTTTGCACATTTATCGTTCCTCGTTTAGAGCGATAAGGAATTGAATTACTATACGTAACCTCATTTCCTTGTCCATAAAAACGATAGGGATAATCTTTGTATCCCACCCTAAAGTGCAACTGCCAAGGATTTTCTCCGCCTATATAAACATTTCCGGATGCATTGACATACCATTGTTTGTTAAGTGTATACAATCCATCTAATTGAAAAACAGATGTTTTTTGCTGTTCAGGTAATTTAACATAGCCCTGTGCAGCAAGACCAAATCCCCATGAAGTTTCTGGGGCATAACTAACAACAGGAATGCCAATTGCAGGAAGATTTAATAGGCTATCTAACCGCGCTGCATTGACCGACAAAGACGATACTGTACATATTATCAACGTTAATATGGATAAATATCGCATTGATTATACGGTCATAATTTCTTTTTCCTTCTTTGCATATATTTCATCTATTTGTTTGATGAATTTATCATGCAATTTTTGTACTTCATTTTCCGCATCTTTTTCTGCGTCCTCTGGCAATCCTTCTTTGATTTGCTTTTTCAATACATCAATAGCATCTCTTCTTGCATTGCGAACACTCACTTTGGCCGTTTCTGTCTCGTTTTTACATTGTTTTGCCAAATCACGACGACGCTCTTCTGTTAGTGGAGGTAGAATAAGGCGTATACATTCACCATTATTGTTAGGAGCAAGTCCCAAATTTGAATTGATAATGGCTCTTTCTATATCACTCAACATTTTCTTCTCCCATGGCATGATTTGAATAGTCCTTGCATCAGGAGTAGTAATGGTAGCAACATTCGCCAACGGAGACATTGAGCCATAGTAATCTACTCGAATGGAATCAAGTATTCTTGCACTTGCCTTACCAGCTCTAATTTGTGCTAATGTATCATCAAGATACATGACAGCAGCCATCATTTTATCAGATGCTTCTGCTTGAATTTGTTTTGGTTCTATCATAATATTAGGGTTTTACGAGCGTTCCTATTGGTTCGCCTTGAATCACTTTCATTAAGTTTCCTTCCGTATCCATGTCAAAAACATAGATTGGCATTTTATTTTCTTTGCACATGGTTATTGCAGTCAAATCCATTATCTTTAGGCCCTTTGACAATATCTCATCATAGGTGATACTATCAAATTTTTGAGCGGTTGGGTCTTTCTCTGGATCTGCAGTATAAATGCCATCAACACGAGTTCCTTTAAACATGATTTCTGCTTCAATTTCTATTGCCCTCAAAGCAGACGCTGTATCGGTTGTAAAATAAGGATTTCCTGTTCCTCCTGCAATGATTACCACATTTCCCTTTTCAAATAGTCTCAAGGCTTTTTGTTTGTTATAAAACTCTCCTATAGGTTCCATTCGAACAGAAGTCATCACCCTCACTTTTTGTCCAATAGTTTCAAGCGCAGAAGATAGGGCTAAAGAGTTGATTATAGTTGCCAACATTCCCATTTGGTCACCCTTCACTCGATCATACCCTTTTTGCGCGCCACTAAGTCCTCTAAAGATATTTCCTCCACCGATAACAATACCTATTTGCACTCCATGATCAGCCAATTGTTTGATTTGTTGTGCATAGGATTGCAATCTATTCGCATCAATACCATAACCTTGGTTTCCCATGAGGCTTTCGCCACTTAGTTTCAAAAGAATTCGTTTGTACATAGGATAGATTAATTATTCTTCATTATACCAACTTGCATACATAGCATAGTTGTGTGCAATTTTTTTGTTTATTTCGTTGGTTTGTTCTGGTTCTGCTTTTTTGATAAATTTAGCAGGCACTCCTCCCCATACTTCGTATGGTCCCACTTTTGTTCCTTTTAGTACCAAGGCTCCAGCAGCAATGATAGCTCCTTCGCCTATGACTGCATCATCCAAAAGTGTTGACCCCATTCCTATCAAGGCATAGTCATGTACATGGGCACCATGAATGGTAACATTATGTCCTACTGAGACATAGTCCCCTATTTCAATAGTTGATTTTTGATAGAGCGTATGCAAGACTGCCCCATCTTGAATATTGACATGATTTCCTATTTTGATTGAGTTCACATCTCCCCTTAATACTGCGCCAAACCAGATACTGCAGCCATCACCAATGACGGTATCACCTATAATGGCCGCATTATCTGCTAAGAAGCAATCCTTACCAATTTGTGGAGTAAACCCTCTTACTGTTTTGATGATTGCCATATTATTGTCCTAAAATTAGCGTGCTGCAATGATTGCTGCAAAATCTTCAGCTTTCAAACTTGCACCACCTATAAGTCCACCATCAACATCTGGATTTGCGAACAATTCCGCAGCATTCTTCGCATTGCATGAACCACCATACAAGATAGTTGTGTTATCAGCGACTTCTTCACCGTATTTAGCAGCAATCAAAGAACGAATATACGCATGCATTTCTTGTGCTTGTTGTGGAGTCGCTGTCAATCCTGTACCGATAGCCCAAACTGGTTCATATGCCAATACAATTTTGCCAAAATCTTCTTTTGAAAGATTGAATACAGAACCTTCTAATTGTGCTTTCACCACATCATTTTGAACGCCAGATTCACGTTCTTCTTTTACTTCACCAATGCAAAAGATAGGAGCAAGATTATTAGCTAATGCCAACAATACTTTTTCCTTTAGAATTTCATATGTTTCGTGATAATAAGCACGTCTTTCGCTATGCCCTAAGATGCAATATGTAGCGCCTGTAGATGCAACCATTTCTGCACTTACTTCACCTGTATAAGCGCCTTTTTCCTTGTCTGCACAGTTTTCTGCAGCCACTTGAATAGGACTATCTTTCAACAACTCTGCTACAGATGCCAAGTGAATAAAAGGAGTACCTATAACTACATCACATGTAGGATTAATAATTGTGTTTTTTAACTCAGTAGCCAATGCCATTCCTTCTTGCAGGTTTTTATTCATTTTCCAATTACCTGCGACCATTTTTTTTCTCATATCTTATAAGTATTTAAATATTATTTTATCGATTTCTTAGATTGTATTTGTCTATCACCACGCCTTGTTGAACAACAACGATACCAGGATTGGCTCTCACGATTGTTTTTAGTGTCACTGGATCGCACGTACAAATAGGATATTCGGCATTCGTTTGCAATTCGTATGATATTATTTCATCTTCACCCGACCCTGTCACTGCATAAAACAATTCTCCTCTTTCTACACATGCAGCATATAGTTCATTCAATCGTTTGGCTTGTTCCAAATCTGTCTTACCCAAATCGTACATAATAGCCAAAGTCACAGGTGTCTCAGACTCCAGAATATCATACGTTATCTCTTCATAATCAGAATTGATAATCTCAAAGTCGTGAATAGGGGGAACGTATCCTTGCTTTACAAGTTTGCTATTTTGGGAAACGAAAACCCACGTAGAATCATTTCTTGGATAGTTGTCTTGAGTAAATTCGTATTCCACACCATCTTTGGCATATACTAACGTCACATCATATACATCGGGTTCTGCATCTTCAGGATATTCCATCAATTCCAACAAATTATTTCCTATCTTGTATGGTCTAAAATCAATGATTGGAAGATGTTGTAAAGAGTAAGCCATAAAACCTCCAATAGAAAGAATGGATATACATAAGATAGCCAATTCTATAGGCCAAACAAAGAATTGTTGTCTATATTTCTTGCAAGATACAAGCAGGGTGGCACATACTAATAGTATCACATTCTTCCAAAATGTCTCCCAATTAGATATCACAATTGCATCGCCAAAACACCCACAATCACTAACAGGATTTTCTATCGCGATGTAGAGTGTAAGAATGGTCATGCATATATAGAAAACCAATGTAAGCCATTTCACCCATTTGGTAAACACATTTAGTAGTAGCATCACGCCCAAAGCGAACTCTACTGCTATCAAGACGCCAGCAATTACCCCTGCCATAGGCATGAAAAGGTTAAAGAATCCACCAAAAGCAGTCAAGTAATCTTCAATTTTATATACAGTTCCTAATGGATCAATCGCTTTTACAAATCCAGAGAACACAAAGACCGAACCTAATATTATTCTTAGGACACAAGCCAACATTGATTGATAGTTACTATTCTTCATTTTTCTCAAAGATTTTGATTAGGTAAAACACTGCATAATTAAGGATATCAAACAAATTACCATCAGCTCCCTCTGAAATAAGTGTTTTGTTATCATGTGATGCGATGGATTTGTTACGATTTATTTTTGTCAGAATCATATCGGTCAAAGAAGTAGGTAACATATCTCGCCAAGCTTCTCCATAATCATGATTTTTCTTTTGCATCAACTCTTTTGCCTCTCCCATCCATTTGTCGTATAGAGCGATTGCCCTTTCGGCACTCATATCTACTGAGTCCGCATATCCTTCCGACAATTGTATTAGTCCTATTATACTGTAATTGACTATCGCCATCAGTTCTCCTTCTATGGACTCGCCCACCATATTTACACCCGTTATTTCCAATTCACGAATGCGTTTGGCTTTGATGAAGAGTTGATCATTTACTGTTTGCGGTCTCATGATACGCCAACTGGGTCCATAATCACTCATTTTAAGGGTATAGATATGCCTACACCTTGAGACTACTTGATCATATTGATGATTTGTATCTTGCATTGAAACATTAATTAAAGTGTGCTACCAATTCTTCAAATGTTACTTCCTTTTGCTCTCCAGTTTGCATATCCTTGAGCATTACAACATTTTTATTCATTTCATTTTCACCTACAATAGCTACTAATGAGATATGCTTAGCATTGGCATATGTCATTTGTTTCTTGATTTTTGCCGATTCAGGGAACACCTCTACTCGTACTCCATTTTTCCTCAACTTATCAGCCCATTGTTGTGCATACAATAGTTCTTGTTCACCAAAGGACACAAAGAGCAATTGGGTAGAATCAAGCATATCGTTTGGATATAAGTCCAATTCCAGCAATACATCATAGATACGATCCGCTCCAAAAGATATTCCCACTCCACTCACATTAGGCATGCCAAATATCCCTGTCAAATTATCGTATCTTCCACCTCCCGTGATGCTTCCCATAGCCACATCTTGCGCTTTTACTTCAAAGATAGCTCCGGTATAATAATTCAATCCTCTTGCCAAGGTAAGGTCAAACTCAATATTCAATTCGACACCCAACTGTTTGCATAAAGTCAATAAAAACTTGGTTTCATCAACACCTTTTTTCCCGATTTCGGATTGTGAAAGCAGCCCCTCAATTACTTGTAACTTCTCATCATTTCCTCCTTGCAATTCCAAAATGGGTTGCAGACGTTCAATGGCTTGGCTGGAGAGTCCTTTCTCCGACAATTCTGCATTCACTGCATCCTTCCCTATTTTCTCCATCTTGTCGATGGCAACCGTTATGTCAACCAATTTATCAGGTTCGCCAATATATTCCGCTATACCAGCAAGCACCTTTCGATTGTTGAGTTTCAAACTGACGTTGATACCTAATCGCTTGTAAACTTCCTCCACTATCTGAATCAATTCCAGTTCACACATCAAGGAGTCCGTTCCCACCACATCCACATCACATTGATAGAATTCACGATATCTTCCTTTTTGTGGTCTATCAGCCCTCCAAACTGGTTGGATTTGATAGCGCTTGAAGGGGAATTGTATTTCTTCACGATGCTGAACCACAAAGCGTGCAAAAGGCACTGTTAAGTCATATCGCAATCCTTTTTCTGGTGGAGTATTCGCTTTTTCTCCTGAATTTTGAATTCTAAACAGCAGTTTATCTCCTTCTTCTCCATATTTTCCCATCAATGTTTCCATATTCTCCATAGCAGGAGTCTCTATTTGACTAAAGCCATATAGTTGGAACACAGATTTAATGGTGTTGAATATATAGTTTCTCCGCGCCATTTCTATGGAACCGAAGTCACGCGTTCCCTTTGGTATACTTGGTTTTTTTGCCATTGTTTTACTTACAAAATAGTTTATTATATATATACTCCGTTGCTCCTAATTCAGACGTAACATAATCTTTAGCACGCTGTCCCATCGTTTTGCTTTGTTCCAATGCTTCGTTCAACGCCTTGGCAAACGTATCATAATTATGTACCGACTTAGCCGCTCCTGCTTGTATCAGTCCTTTTGCTTCTCTAAATTTATGATAATGCGGTCCAAATATCACAGGCACTCCATATACAGCAGCTTCCAATGTATTATGGATACCCACACCAAATCCTCCGCCTATATAAGCTACATCTGCATATTGATAGATTCTGGACAACATTCCCAACGTATCAATCATCAATATCCTACACATACCAACGTTGGCAGCTGACGCTTCTGTATATCGAACAAAACGTCCATGAAAGGTTTGGAATATTTCACGCAAGCGCTCCAAATTGATCTCGTGAGGAACTAAGACAAGCACGACATCATCATTTTGTTGTAAATAGCGGGCCAACATCATCTCATCTTCAGCCCATGTACTTCCTGCTACAATGATTTTTTTATCGTTGTTTTTTCTCACAAAATCTTCTATCACAGGTATCGGTTGCACTTGGTTGGCAATTTGCTGAACACGATCAAATCGAGTATCTCCAGCCACTTCCACATGGTTGATACCGTATTGTTGTAGCAATTGCAAGGATTCTTTAGACTGAACATACAAGCATGTGAAACATTTCAACAAGTTCCTGTAACCCTTTCCCCATGGTTGGAAGAACAATTGTTTTGGTCTAAACGTCGCTGCGATGATATAGGTTGGAATATGATTCTTATGTAAATTCTTAAGATAAGCAGGCCAAAACTCATATTTAATAAAAATAGCCATGGCAGGCTTGACTACTTCCAGAAAAAGTTTAGCATTTGATTGTGTAGCAAAAGGAAGATAAGTCACCTTATGAGCATAAGCATAATTCTTTCTCATTTCATATCCAGAAGGCGAATAGAAAGTCAATAAAATACGCACATCCGTTCTTTGACTAAACAATTTCTCAATAATAGGACGCGCTTGCTCAAACTCGCCGACAGAAGCAGCATGAAACCATACGACCTCACACGCAGGCACAGTGGAACGCCATTCTTGCAAATCCCGAAAAATATCCTTCTGCCCCTTAATCATCATACGAGCTTTCTTATGTCCCAAAAAAGCCACCAAGCGGAGAAGCCAAAAATACAATCGCATAGTACCCGTAATTAAACTATTATCCTTTAGTCCGCAAAGTTACTCGTTTTTATTGAAATATCAAAATTTTTTTGTAATTTTGCAGCGATTTTTGATTATAACTTCTTAACTAACAAATAAAGAGTGTACCATGTCAAAAGATATCGTTATTTTGGCCATCGAATCAAGTTGTGACGACACATCAGCAGCTGTCATCAAAAATGGCTTACTTTGTAGCAACGTAACGGCTTCTCAGAAGGTTCATGAGGAATACGGGGGCGTAGTTCCCGAATTGGCGAGTCGCGCTCATCAGCAGAACATTGTCCCAGTAGTGGATACAGCACTCAAACGTGCAGGCGTGACAAAAGATGAACTTTCAGCCATTGCCTTTACTCGAGGTCCTGGCCTACTGGGTTCATTATTGGTTGGAATGTCTTTTGCCAAAGGACTTGCATTGAGTCTAAATATACCATTGGTGGATGTGAACCACCTGCAAGGACATATATTGGCGCATTTTATTGAGCCCAGCGAACAACTGAAAGCATCCACTCCTTCATTAGCCAATGTAACGATACAACATCCAGAATTTCCATTTTTATGTTTGTTGGTGAGTGGAGGAAATAGTCAGATTGTTTTGGTCAAAAGTTACCAAGACATGGAGATTATTGGGCAAACGATAGATGATGCAGCAGGGGAGGCTTTTGACAAGTGTGCTAAGACGATGGGGTTCCCTTATCCTGGGGGACCATGGATTGATAAATTGGCCAAAGAAGGCAACCCTAAAGCATTCAGTTTTGCTAAACCCAATATCCCTGGCTACAACTACTCGTTCTCTGGTTTGAAAACATCGTTCTTGTATTTCCTACGTGATCACTTGGTAGATAACGATAACTTTATCGAAGAAAACAAGGCTGACTTGTGTGCTTCCATTCAAGCCACTATCATAGAAATCCTGATGAACAAGCTGAGGCGTGCGGCGAAAGATTATAAGATCAATCGTATTGCATTGTCGGGTGGCGTAAGTGCCAATAGTGGGTTGCGCAATGCTTTTTACGACCATGCCAAACGATACAAATGGAACGTATTCATTCCTCCCTTCTCCTTTACAACTGACAATGCTGCAATGATTGGTCAGGCAGGTTATTACAAGTATATAGACCAACAATTTTGCGCTATTGATGAATCTCCATTCTCCAAGACAGTCATCTAATCCATATGAAAGCCAAATTACACGCCATCTACCAACAGTTCTTGCCTTATCGAGACATTCTGTGTTTCGTTGTGGTGTTGTTGGCCGCCAATTATTTTTGGAAGTGGACCGTGATAGGAGAAGAAGATAATAATTTTGTGACTTGGTTTGGTATCAATCTCACAGGTCTTTTTGATGCAATGAGTCATCACATCACTCGTGCAGTATTTTGGTTAGTAAGTAGCGTTCGTGACACTGCTCACTTGATTGGAGAGAATACAATACGCTTCGATTCGGGTACTGCTACTCACATTGTTTGGAGTTGCACTGCGCTCAAACAATCTTTTATATGGTTTTGGATTATTCTATTGTCGTTTGGAAAATTCAAAAAGAAGTGTTGGTTCATTCCATTGGGATGGTTATGCATATATGTTTTTAACATTCTACGCATTGCTATCATCACCCTATTCATTGAGTTCCACCCAGAATGGTTTGATATGTTGCATGAATATATTTTCAAATACCTTTTCTATGGTATGTTGTTCCTACTTTGGGTATGGTGGACAGAGAAGATTCGAGACTAATCCTCCGACTTACTACTATTTCTGTAATTTACGGAATTGATTAACCACCCAACTAACAATTTTCCACATTCTACTGGTCTGCGGAACATCTGTTAAGAATGCATCCACATCAAAGCCTCCAGTCTGTTGTTCTGGATAAACGACCAAATAACTATTGGTATTGAAAAAGCGTTTCAACAAGTCTGGATTCTGTTGGAACAAGGGATTATAACTTGCCGTTGATTTGCGTGACGACTGTATGATGAGCATGTCATCCTCTCGTATATCTTTAGCGATGGTCAACAAGTCTTCCCAATCGTCCATTTCCTTAAACTCAGCTCGCAGGAACTTGCCAGGTCTTCTACACATCAACCTCAAGGCATCTTCTGTTTCGTGATTGGAATAGAAGACCACTTTGGCTCCTAATTCGCTGGATAGTCGCCTTACCAAACCAAAACATGTGATAAAATCTTTTTCTTTTTCAGCATACCGTGGCACTGCCACTAAGATTCGTTCAATGGTGTTGAGCGGTTGTTTTTCGTTATAGACAGCAATTGATTTGCTCGTATGTTCAATCATATTATCCACATCTTCCCATGCATCATCTACTATGGTATCAAATCTGTCCAGCGATGCCAATGCTGCCAACTCATATAATTTCTCATCTGCTTTAGATATGGCTTCCTCATCCGTTCCCATATCCATAGCAAATAATGCCCATTGGTCTTTATCTTTGTCTATCTCAATACGCGCTTTGGCTTGTAGTGCTATTTGTTTAGCGGCATACTCGGTCACAAAGGAAGCAGTGGTACATAATATCAATATCATCAAAACTGCCGCATTCAACACTTCCGAATCCAATAGTCCTATTTGGTAACCGATGCTCACAATTGCCAATGTTCCTGCGGCAGTAGCATGGGTCAAACCGAATATCAACTGCCTTTCGATGGTTGTCATCTTGTTTTGCCGTTGTATGATGTATGCAGCGAGGCTCTTTCCTCCTATTTTGGTTAGAATCATCACGATGGCTATCACGATTGTATTCCAAGACTCCCAAAAGACACGCGCATCAATCATCATACCCACGCTAAGTAGGAAAAGGGGAACGAAGATTGCATTTCCCACAAAGGTAACTCTATGCATTAGAGTAGAATGGTTAGGCAACATCCTATTCAATGCCACACCACACAAGAAAGCGCCTAAAATGCCATCCATACCGATATACTCAGCCATATAGGCTGCCAACACGAGCAATACCAGTACTAACATAAAATCAGTAACGGGGTCTTGGTATCGTTTGAGAACCCATTGGGCAATCTTAGGGAATAGCCACATAACTACCGCACCCAGCAAGGTCAATAGACATAGTGTTTTAACCACCGTAAGTATCTCCCACTGCCCATTCACCATGGAAGCTTCAACAGAAGCCAGCAATAACAAAGAAAGTGTGATGGCCATCACCGTTCCACCTATCACTATATTCACGGGACGGGACGAATGCACGTCATAACGGCTAACGATAGGATAAGTCATTAAGGTATGACTACCATACATTGCACCCAAGAGAAGACTGGTCAACCAATTGTAACCTAAAATATAGTGGCTCGTTATCAAACCCAATAACATGGGTATAAAGAACGTATATAGACCAAATAGAAAAGCATTTTTTCTATGCTCTTTCATATCATTGAGGTCTATTTCGCTACCCGACTGGAACATGATATAGAGCATTCCTATTTTCCCCAAGACAGAAATGGTATCATTTTGCGCCAACAAGGCCAATCCATGAGGACCGATACACATGCCCACCAATATAAATCCTACAATACTTGGCACATGGATACGACGGCATAGGATGGGAATTATCAGAATAATCCCAAACACCAAACTCATCATACCTAATGTGGTCGTTATCATGTTTACAAGTATTTTCCTGTGATGCTACGTTTGTTCTCTTTGATTTGTTGCAATGTTCCACATGCGACCACTTCTCCCCCTTTGCTTCCTCCATTGGGTCCCATATCTATCAAATAATCGCATGCACGGATAACATCCAGATTGTGCTCTATGACAATAACGGTATTGCCATTTTCCACTAACTTGCGCAATACGGACAAGAGCACCCTAATATCTTCGAAATGCAATCCTGTAGTTGGTTCGTCCAAAATGTACAAGGTCTTGCCAGTGGAAGGTCTTGCCAATTCGGCTGCCAATTTTATTCGTTGACTTTCTCCTCCGCTCAAGGTAGTAGAAGACTGTCCAAGTTTGACATATCCCAATCCTACCGTTTGTATTGTTTTTATTTTCTTAAGTATTGTGGGTTGACTGTCAAAAAACTCTACTGCTTGATTGACTGTCATATCCAGAATATCAAAGATTGTTTTCCCTCTGAAGCGCACTTCGAGCGTCTCACGATTATATCTTTTGCCAGCGCATGCCTCACAAGGAACATACACATCAGGCATGAAGTGCATTTGTAAGGTCTTGTAACCATTTCCTGCACATTCCTCGCACCGTCCCCCTTTGGAGTTGAAGGAGAAGCGTCCTGATTTCCAGCCACGTATCTTTGCTTCTGGTAATTGAGCAAACAGTTCGCGTATGTCGTTGAACACATTCGTATAAGTTGCAGGATTGCTACGTGGTGAACGCCCGATAGGCGATTGGTCAACCGCTATCACCTTGTCTATCCATTCCAAGCCTTCTATTGACTCATAGGCCAATGGTTTTAACAGGCTTCGGTGGAATGTTTTACTCAATATGGGATACAAGGTATGATTGATTAAAGTTGATTTACCACTTCCGCTTACTCCTGTTATTCCTATCAGTTTTCCCAAAGGAAAAGACACTTCTATATCCTTGAGGTTATTTCCTTTGCATCCATACAATTTCAACCACTTGTCCGCCTCTTCATGGTCCTCGGAGGGTACACTACACACACATTCACCTGTTAGATATTTCGCAGTCAAGGTGTTGGCTTGCAACATCTGTTTAGGAGTCCCTTGGAACATTATCTCCCCTCCCAATCGTCCTGCTTTGGGGCCAATATCAATCACATAATCGGCTTCTCGCATCATTTGTTCATCATGCTCCACGACGATGACTGTATTGCCCATGTCTCGGAGTTCTTTCAACGATTCTATCAACCGCGCATTATCCCGCTGATGCAAACCGATGCTCGGTTCATCCAATATATAAAGCACATTCACCAGTCGGGACCCGATCTGCGTTGCTAAGCGAATACGTTGACTCTCGCCTCCTGATAAACTGTCCGCTGGACGAGATAGACTCAAGTATTCCAATCCCACTTGCGACATAAACCGCAGGCGGGTTAATATCTCTTTGATGATAGGGTCTGCTATTGCTTTTTGTATGGTATCCTCTTCTGTTTCCACTACTCGACTCTGGAAATCTTGTAGAAAAGCCATCAAGGCATCTATATCCAACTCGCTAAGGTCGGCTATCGTTTGGTCCAGAATCTTAAAGTGCAAAGCTTCTTTGTTCAATCTTTTGCCTTGACATTCGGGACAAACGGTCCATTGTTCTTGGTTTTCTTCTTGTTCTTTGGTGTGTTGTTCCACATAATCGAACATTCTCGAATACCAATGCTCTTCATCGTGCAGTATATCTGTCCATTCGTCGGTTGAGTCGGCATCCACACGAATACGTCCCAATCCCTTGCAACATGGGCACCAACCTTGTGGACTATTGAAGGAGAAGGAATGGGGTGCAGGTTCACGGTAACTGATACCTGTCTGTGGGCACATGAGATGTTTGGAGAAGTATCGTATTTGGTCATCACAATAGATGAGCAACATACCATTCCCGTGCAACATGGCTTTGTCTACCGATTGACGCAAGCGAACCAAATCGGGTTCTATTCCGTCTTCCCGCAAAGGGATTTTGAGTCTATCTACCACCACTTCTATCGTGTGATTTTTGTAGCGGTCCACTTTCATTCCTTGATAGATCTCCTGCACTTCGCCATCCACTCGCACATGGATAAATCCTTTTTTGCGTATTGACTCAAACAGTTCTTTGTAGTGTCCTTTTCTATTGTTCACCAAGGGGGCTAATAATTGTATTTTCTTCCCTTGATAGGTTTGGAGAATCAAGTCTATCAGTTCCTCATCCGTCAGTTTCACCATTCGTTCACCCGACAAGTAGGAGTAGGCATATGAAGCTCTCGCATAGAGTAGTCGTAAGTAGTCATATACTTCGGTTACGGTTCCTACAGTGGAACGGGGGTTCTTGCCTGTTGTTTTTTGGTCGATGCTTATGACGGGGCTCAATCCTGTTATTTTGTCCACATCGGGGCGTTGCATGTTGCCGATAAAACCGCGTGCATAGGAAGAGAAGGTCTCTATGTAGCGTCGCTGTCCTTCTGCAAAGATGGTATCAAAAGCCAGTGAAGACTTACCTGACCCTGATAATCCAGTTATCACGGTCAAGCTATTGCGCGGTATTTGAACGTTGATGTTCTTGAGATTATGCACTCTCGCGCCAGTAACTTCTATGTATTCTGCAAATTTCACTGTTTGTTTCGTATGATTCATGTGAAATCAAGCAGCAAAGAGAACGTATTTATTTTTTCTTTTTGTTGAGGTATTGCGGCATGCGTTGCATCTCTATCTCAAATGCAGGGAAGTCGCAAGACAATTTACCATTCGACAAAGTGATGATATCTTCTTTTATTCGATTGGTCCCAGACTCTTGGTCTTTGTTCCAGATTAGATTTTTCTGCCTCATACATTGAGCAATGTATAATGTCATTTGCTCACGTTGGGTCTGATTGGGTTCAGCAGTAGCAACTCCAATCATATCTTGTATTATTCGCCCATAATTTCTCATGCGTATAGGGCTGGTATTTCGTTTCAATGATTCCATATCGTTTTTAAGTATTTTAATTCACTGCGTGAAGTGTAATTCGCTTCGCTCATGAAGGGGTGATGCGCAAGCGCATGAAAAGTTATTCACTACGTTCATGATAGTCACTGCGTGAGGAGTTATTCGTTTCACTCATGAAACAGCCGTAAGGCGTGAAACCAGCACCTTTGGTGCGTGAAACCCTTCAACAGCCGTAAGGCGTGAAACAAGCACCTTTGGTGCGTGAAACCCTTCAACAGCCGTAAGGCGTGAACCAGCACCTTTGGTGCGTGAAACCCTTCAACCTTGAAACAAGCCCGCAGGGCTAATCCTTCAGCGCAGCTTAGATTATTGCTGTTTTATTAGATAGATCATCGTTGGGTAGTGGTCTGCATAGCCATTCAACCACACGCCACTCTTGTGTGTGCGCAAGGGTGTTCCTTTTTCCTTGCCCTCTTGTACTGTCAAGAAAGGTTTGTTGAACACTTGTGATTTCCAATACACCCATTTGCCATCCTCCAGTTTGGCATTCAAGAGGGGTTCGGAAATGATGATTTGGTCAAACAAGTTCCATCCGCCGTTGTATGCCAGCGACCCTATTCCTCTATCAAGTTTCTGCCACATGGTGTTGAAGAATCCTTTTTCTGGCACTTCTTCACGCGTTTTCTTGGCTCCTATGATCTCGGCACAAGAGTGGTTGTATGGGTCATCGTTCAAGTCTCCCATGATGATAATCTTAGCCATCGGCTCTTTGAGGTAGATGCTATCACAGATATGTCGAGTCAACATAGCCGAAGTATCACGCGTAGCACGAGACGACAGTTCGCCACCCGAACGAGACGGCCAGTGATTGACAATCACATGAATCTTCTCGGGACGGCCTCCTAACAAATAACCACTTACCAACAATTGGAAACGGCTATTTACCTTGTTGCCATTGGCATAGTGAGCAAAGAGTGTGTATGGTGTTACTTTAGCCACTTTGAAAAACTCTGGGTTATAGAGAAAGCCCACATCAATACCACGTCTGTCTGGCCCTTCGAGCAAGATCGGCTGATAGGTACGATTGTATTGACTTTTGATCTCTTTGCACACATCCTCCAAGCAACCTATATTCTCTACTTCGCTCACGCCGATGCAAGCGGCACCACGTGGGTCGTAATCCAAACCCAATTGCGATAGTGCATATGCCATGTTTTGTACCTTGTTTCGGTACTTCAATCCCGTCCATTTCATACCTCCATCTGGTAGGTATTCGTAGTCGTTCTTTCCCTCGTCGTGAATCGTATCAAAGAGGTTTTCTAAGTTATAGAATGCTATACAACGAACCATTTTCCCCGATGGAAGTGATTCACTCTCTTCTACTTGAGCGCGTATTGGGAGTACAGACACACAGGATAAAATGGCAATAAGACATGTGAGTTTAAACTTCATAAGGTATAGAATTAAATTTGCGCAAAGTTAAGACAATATTTTGATATATGCAAAAAAAGTACTACTTTTGCCCAAAATCTATACACATATGTCATCTGTTAATAAAGTTATTTTAGTAGGAAATGTCGGGTCAGATCCCGAAGTCCGTTATTTAGACCGTGGCGTAGCAATTGCTAATTTCAATTTAGCCACCACAGAAAGAGGTTATACCATGCAAAATGGCACACAAGTTCCCGATAGAACCGAGTGGCATCCTATCGTACTATGGAGAAACCTAGCCGAATGGGCAGAAAAATATCTTCGCAAAGGAATGAAAATCTATGTTGAAGGAAAACTACAAACCAGAACATGGGAGAAAGAGGGACAAATGAGACGCAAAACGGAGATTATTGCCGAGAATGTACAAATCCTCTATCGTCCTGCAGACTACCAAAGTCCCAACAAGACAATAGAAACTCCTATCGAAGAAGAGACAAACAACGAGTTTTCAATTTTTTAACTTAGAACAGTTAATACAAAACTGAAAGGTAAAGAAAGGTGCACGTGACGTGCACCTTTTTTGGTTTCGTTGTCAAGGGAGATTGTTCAACAGAGGTGCATTTCACGCATCAAAGATGCTGGTTGCTTAGCTCCATTGGGTTGAACTATTGATGCGAGATTAACGCACGAAATAGACGTTGTTAGGTTTTTATTAGGAACATGTATAGTGATTAGCCAAACGGATGTGCCTGCTTGTATTCGTATAATAGTGAGTTGAACTTCCAGGCACGCAAGGTCGTGTATCTCTTGCCATTGGAAGCAATGTGATTGGCTGCTTCGTATTCAGCTGTTAGTTGAGATGTGGATTCTGGAGAAGATAGAAGTTGTTGTAAGCACTTTTGTGCATATGCAAAAGCTTCAGAATTCCATTTTTGTCTGGGTGATTGGTGTTTCTGATAGTTCTCCTCACGATTGCGATAGAACTGCTTTCCATTTCGGATGTAAAAATAACCTTCGGTCTTGTTGTTCAGTTTACCATGCACTTTGTCAATGCCTGATGATGTTTGAATGATTGCCATAAAAAAGTTTATTGTTAGATTTATAAATAATAGTTCAACTAAAAAATATTGAGCGTTTTTTGTAGATAAAACCATCAAAAAAATACTCTATTGGTATTGTAAGGGTATTGTTGACCGTCGGCTCACCGTCGGCTCACCGTCGGGAATGACTCGATAATGACTCGATAATGACTCGGGAATAATTTTGAATTTTGAATTAAGAATTAACCACGCCCTTTGTTTATGTTCGGTAAGAATGTTCATTGACTAATCTGATTTAACCTTAAGAGAAGTGAAATTAGATGGTGGAGGCAATCTCCTCAGCCATACTATTGAGAGCGACACAATCCGCACGGGAGATATGCCGTTTGTTCGGATCATGCTGCCACGGGCTGAGAATCAATACCAAACCTGAGGCTACTGCATCAAAGAGTACGTCGCTCGGTTTATAATAGTCGCGAAAACCATTATCAGACAATATAATAAAAGGAAGTTTCTCCTTCAGAAGCACATGCATCACCTCTTTCTCTTTAGGAGAGATGAATGGTGAGACCATCACAACACCTTTGCGAGCAGACAAAACACAGCTGTTCATATAGTCGCGAAGTGGCTGCGTATTTCCATGTTGCTCTGCGTCTATTACCCACATGTTTCGTACATGAACGGGAGCAAGATGTTTACTCTGCAGCAAATGTATGTTTCCAACACCATTATAAGTGCGCCCAGCGATCTCAATACCATCTTGCACGCAGAAGAAACCTGGCATAAGGCGTTTGGTAGCGAGGCGCTGAGGGTTATTGCGGACATAGTTGATTATGCTGTGCTATTGTCCACGGCGAGATAAAGGTCTTATAAAGGGTTTTTCTGCAAAAATGGGATCAAACAGGTAGCCATCGGTTGCATTATGTTCGTTATCTTCCTGCCGTCTATGTTCATTATCCCGAATACCATTCGGGGCAATAGACATAGAATATAGTCGTCCAATCTTTTTGGCAGCTTGCCAAAAACCGCGTACTACGCTCGCAATACCAGTTTCCATGGGGCGTACTACATGCCAAACTGTATGTAAATGGTCTGGCATCAAGCAGAAACTAACAACGCGGACGTCAGGATGATAAGATGGCACCGTTAACAGGCAATCAACCAACTGGTTGCCTAATGCTGTACGCTGAATAGTGGCTTGTTTAGGGTCATTGTTGGGTATTTGTAAAGTGCCTAAAAGAGGTTCGCGAGTTGGAATCGTGAGCGTAATATGGTATATACCAATCCCTTTCCAAGCTGTTCCTGTTTCTTGCCAATGCCACGTGTTTTCATGTTTCGATTCCGCCATGAACTTTTGATTTTGCCGTCAAAGGTACTACAAAATTTGTATATGTTCAAGTTTTCTAAATATTTTTTATTCTTTATCCTTATTCCCCTCGATGTTCATTGTCCTACGGGGTCCCCGATGACGCCTGCGTCATGGGGTGTTAGACGAATATCATTCGGGTATTCTATTGTATTTCCCCTCCAAATAAAAAACACCCCGCAAATCGAAAGACTTGCAGGGTGATGTAATTTAGATTGTCTTTACTCTTGATATTTATCGTGGCTTCGCTTCGAACAAAATCGGAATGTTCTTATTGCAAATCCTTAACGAGACGGACACTGTGTCCGAGATTGCGATAGCTGTTGCCCATGAGCGCTTCGTCCGAGCTGAAGCGGAGGTAGCGCGCGTAGTAGCTATAGTACTCAGTGGCAGACCAATAGTAGCCGTAGTACTGCACATTGTACACATTCGAGCCGGCGCGGTAGCCTGCCGCAGGCAGGAAGACTGCACCTGCGGATTCGAGTTTAGACCACTCCGATGCGGTAAAGGTTTGATAAGCTGCGTAATATGTAGCACCAAAACTACTATGGAAACCTGATTTAAAAGTTACACCTGATGGACATGTCCAATTATCAGGCAACAAAATTAAACCATTTACGCCATTGACCTGAGCTACACCCTTGAGAGAAGATGCATTAGCGCGAGTGTTTAGCAAATATTCCCACTCATCATAAGTCAAAGTACGCCATGTATTAGGAGCATCAGAGCCGATTTGATTCGTACCCCAATCAACGAAACTACCTGAATAATCATTGTAATCAGTAGAGGTACTTACACCAAAATTCGTGGAACTGGTACTCCAACCGAACAAATCCAACCAACCATTGTAGCTGTCAGAGATATTAGAGTTGTCAGTACCAATATAATCCGTTTGGTTTGCTGCAAACTGCCATTCATCGTTTGCAGGGTGATACTGCAAGTTTCCTAGAGAGAATGTTACTTGTTTGGATTCACTAACAGAGAAGGTACCGATGCCTTGAGAAGTTGCACTAACGGCCTGAGAGGGCATAAGCATCGTACTCGTGGAAGAGAACGTTACACTACTACCCTTACTCAATGTCTTTAGTTTCGTACTATTGTCGCTTGCATACACATCCACAACAAAACCATTAGACCACGTACCTGCGGGAACGACGATATAAAACACCTTTACGGAAGAGGTCAACGCCACACCCGAGCAATTGAGCGTATAAGTTTTGCTATTCGCAGGGTTGGTCAACACAATCTTACCCAACGACACATCACCCGTCAACTGCAAGCCCAACAAGGCATTATCCGCAGACAAACTAAAACCACCATCTATAGTACCATTGGTTTTGGTACTCATTTTCATCAACCCTTTGCCAAAGCCGTTAGGTACATAAGTTTGTGTGGCAAGCACGTTCTCGTTATAGTTGGCAGGATAAACGACTTGATAACTGCTACCTGCTGCGGGCATCGTACCCGTGAAACTACCTGTGGCACTACCAGCACCTGAACACAAAGTGAAGATAGCAGACTTGTCACCAACAGTCACTTGTATTTGGTCGCCTGCATCCCATGTGAGGTTGATGACACCTGAGGTACTACCAGGATTGCTATCCACACCCGATACACGTTGAGGACCAGCAGGAACATCATCACCCGCAATAGAGGCATTCAACGTTACCTCTTGACCTGCTTGGAAAGGAGTACTCAACTCCTCTTTTTCAGAAGAGCAAGATGCTATAAACAAAGCACTTGCTATAAGAAAGAATATTTTTTTCATAAATAAACTGAGCTTCGCTGAAAAAGTTAGCTACGCTGAATGGTTAGTTACACTGAATGGTTAGCCCTGCGGGCTTGTTTCACGCCTTGCGGCTGTTGAAGGGTTTCACGCACCAAAGGTGCTTGTTTCACGCCTTACGGCTGTTGAAGGGTTTCACGCACCAAAGGTGCTGGTTCACGCCTTGCGGCTGTTTCATGCGCTTGCGCATCACCCTTCACGAAGTGACAACGTAGTCTTTAGGTCCAAGAACCTTGTTGCTTGCCGATGCTTTCTAATGTGCCACCACCCATAGGAACAGGAGACGAACACAAAATAGAAGACTCTATTACAGATACCTCAGTACAAGGAGATTGATAAACTTGTTTTTTCATTTTTTACTATATTTTAGGTTGTGTTTATTGTTTTTCTTTTCATGAGCGAAGCGCGTCATTTCTCCGTTTTTGGAAGATGGTGCTGTCTGTTTGTTTTTGACAAAGTCCTTTCGTCCTCCTTGGAAGAGTTCGTATTGATTGAAGTGGCAGTCCAGTTCTCCATTCATCAAAGAAATACGTTTGCTTGGTTTGAGTCCGATGCATTTGAGAGCATCCTCGTTGCTGGAAATAATCCATGCTGTGGCCCCTGCAAATTGATGCTTGAGTGTTGTACCCATATCGGCATACAATCGCAAGACATCTTTATCTTGTGCCAGACGTGCGCCATAAGGAGGATTGATGACTACCAATGCTCCGTGGGTGTCTTGTGCTTGAGCAGATGGTTTGAGTTCTTGCATACGGATTTGTTTGACCGTTACGCACGATTGTACCCCTGCAGCTTTGATGTTCTTCATTGCCACTTGCACCGCATAGTAGCCCGCATCGCTGCCATAGATATGGTGATGGAACTCACGTTCTTTGGAATCATCGTTGTATATCTCGCTAAAGAGTTCTGCATCAAAGTCGTTCCATTTCTCGAATGCAAACCCTTTTCTAAAGATACCGGGAGCAATGTTTTGTGCGATGAGTGCTGCTTCTATCAATAATGTTCCCGAGCCACACATTGGGTCATAGAAATCGGATTGACCATTCCATCCTGCCAGCAACAGCATGCCTGCTGCCAGTGCCTCGTTGATAGGTGCCTCGGTATTGGCTACACGATACCCTCTTTTGTGCAAACTCTCTCCGCTACTATCCAAGGAGATGATGACTTGCGTACCTGCGATATGCACGTTGAGGTTCATATCGGGGTCGCTAATCTTCACATTGGGTCGTTTGCCTTCGCGCTCTACCCACCAATCGGCTATGGCATCTTTGAGTCGATAGGTAGCATATTTGGAGTGACGGAACTCTTCGCTATACACCGTAGCATCGATAGCAAAACCAGTGGTGACGGTCATGTACTGACTCCAGTCTATCTCTTTCGCTTTTAGATATAGTTCATCGGCATTATTGGCCTTGAATTGTGCAATAGGTTTTAAGATGCGGGAGGCAGTGCGCAAACTGAAGTTTGCTTGGTACAACATACGTTTGTCCCCCGTGAAAGAGACAGCACGTCGCTCCACTTTCACATTATTGGCCCCTAAAGCAATAAGTTCCTCTGCCAAAACCGATTCTAAGCCTTTGAAGGTCTTAGCAATCATTTCAAATTCTTGTGACATGAATGCTTATTCTTCTACGATAGTAGCTTGTTTGAGATCTTCGTAATAGTGAGCAACGGTAGTTTGCATGTAAGGGCTTACCCATAATCCTCCAATACCTAATGTGAGTATTGTCAGTAATATCCATCCTATGAAGGTGAGGTCCAACACAAAGAGGTTCCATTTGTGTCCGCGCATCATCTCTCTACTAAGCTTCAATGCCTCACGTGGGCTCAACTCGGGATAGTCTTGAATGAGATAAGGCACCATACGGTAAGCATAAGCCAAAATAAAGGTACCTATTAGGAGCGTAACAATACCTATTCCCACCAAAATAATCATCATCAAAAGGTAAGTAGGAACGAAGGTGCGGTAATTGGTTTTGAATGATTGTTTGGTGTTGTCAGTAATATTGTTGTCTCCGCGCACCAATTGTAACAATGCATTCGCAAATGCCCATTGCAATGGAGCAATCAAAAGAATAGAAACTATTACGTTTAAGGAATTGCCTAACCATTCTGAATCTAACGATAATAATGCAACAACCGTTGATAGCAGGATCGTGATACCCATAATCAATAGCATTACAATAGCAGATGTTTTCCAATTGCCGTTCAACGATTCTCTCGCTGCAGCACGATAGTCTGAATACGTTTTCATTGTTTTAATGTTTTTTATAGTTGATTTCTTAATACTAATGCTTGTTCTTCTTTCTGTGTCATGACTTGTTTGGTCTCGGGTGTTTTATCCCCTTGTCCCGTTAAATGCAACAAGGCATGAATCAGTATTCTATCCAGTTCCCTTTCGAACGTGTCTGCAACCATCTGAGCGTTGGAACGCACCGTGTCCAATGAGATAAACACATCTCCTGACAGGACAGTAGAAGTGGAATAGTCAAACGTGATAACGTCGGTGTAATAATCGTGCTGTAGAAACTCTTGATTGACTTGCAATATCTTGTCGTCATCGCAGAAGATGTAGTTCAAGTTCCCCACTACGAAACCATAATTCGCAGCGACGAGTTGCATCCACTTAATCGTTTTCGGCACATTCAGTGGAGGCATTGATACATTGTCTGTCAAGAAGGTTATCATAGTTTAACGATTGGCACGTTTACGTTCTAACTCGTCCAAGATAATCTTACGGATGCGTAAGTGTTGTGGAGTCACTTCCACATATTCATCTTCCTTGATATACTCCAACGCCTCTTCCAAAGAGAAAATGATAGGAGGGGGCAATGTGGCTTTTTCGTCGGATGACTTGCTACGCATGTTGGTCAGTTTCTTGCTCTTGGTAACGTTGATGACAATGTCTCCTTCTTTGGCATTCTCTCCCACTACTTGTCCTGCATAGACTTCGTCTTGTGGGTTGATGAAGAAGCGTCCACGATCTTGCAATTTGTCCAAAGCATAAGCGTAAGCTGTACCGCTCTCCATAGCAATTAGGCTACCATTGTTGCGTTTTTCTATCTCTCCCTTGTAGGGTTGGAACTCCAAGAAACGGTGGGACATGATAGCTTCACCCGCGCTGACATTCATCACGTAGGTACGCATACCTATGATGCCTCGTGATGGGATGACAAACTCCAATTGTACACGGTCGTTGACCATTTCCATTTTGGTCATTTCACCCTTGTGGGTAGAGACAAACTCAATAATCTTGCCACTGCATCCATCAGGACTATTGACAGTGAGTTGCTCTACTGGTTCGCACTTAACCCCATTGATTTCCTTGAATATCACTTGTGGTTGTCCCACTTGCAATTCGTATCCTTCGCGTCGCATGGTCTCAATCAAGACACTTAAGTGTAGCACACCACGTCCAAAGACATGCCATACATCTTCGGTTGGACTCTTCTCTACGCGAAGGGCTAAGTTCTTCTCCAACTCTTTGTTGAGACGTTCTTGGATATGGCGACTGGTAACGAACTTACCCTCTTTGCCAAAGAATGGGCTATCGTTGATGGTGAAGACCATGGACATGGTCGGTTCGTCAATAGCGATAGGTTTGAGTGGCTCAGGACTTTCGATGTCGCATATTGTGTCGCCGATCTCGAAACCATCAATACCTATCAACGCACATATATCTCCTGAACGAACCAAATCGGTTTTGACGTGTCCCATTCCTGAGAAAGTGTGTAGTTCTTTGATTTTGGTTTTGATGCGTGTGCCATCTTTTTTAGCCAAGGTGACTTGTTGTCCATCCTTGAGTTCACCCCGATGAACGCGTCCTACAGCGATACGTCCTACGTAAGGGTTGTAATCCAAACTGGTTACCAACATTTGTGGTGTACCTTCCAGCACTTCAGGCGCAGGGATATATTCGATGATGGCATCCATGAGTGCCGTCAAATCGGTGGTAGGTTGTTTCCAATCGGTGGACATCCACCCATTCTTGGCACTACCATAAATGGTTTGAAAATCCAATTGCTCATCGGTAGCGTCCAAGTTGAGCATGAGGTCAAAGACAGCCTCTTGCACCTCGTCTGGACGGCAATTGAGTTTATCCACTTTATTGATTACCACAATTGGCTTGAGGTCCATTTCCAATGCTTTTTGCAATACAAAACGTGTTTGCGGCATAGGTCCTTCAAAAGCATCTACCAACAGCAAGACTCCATCTGCCATATTCAATACACGTTCCACTTCCCCTCCAAAATCCGCGTGTCCCGGGGTGTCAATGATGTTGATTTTGTACCCTTTGTAGTCAATAGCAACGTTCTTTGCAAGGATGGTTATACCACGCTCACGCTCCAACTCGTTGTTATCCAAGATAAGTTCTCCCTTTGACTCGTTGTCTCTAAACAGATTCGCTGTATAAAGCATCTTATCCACCAAGGTCGTTTTGCCATGGTCAACGTGTGCAATGATTGCGATGTTTCGAATTTTTTGCATAATATGTTTGGTTTGCGATATAAAAACAGACTAAAAATAACGTGCAAAGTTACACATAATAATTCACATACACAAACACTCCTTCGAAATTTCTCATACAAAAACCACAAAGGATAGCATTCGCCATTCAGCAATAGCATCCGTATGTGTATTGCAAAATGAGGTAAATCTTCTATTATATGCGATTTTTCTTGCATAATCTCAAAAAAAAACATTACCTTTGTGTCCAAAATTCTTCATTCGTATGAAACGTCTGTTTATTCAGTCTCTATTGTTTTGTTGCTTGGTTGGCACCCTCTATGGTTGCCATGCTACAAGATCGCAGGAGAAAAGCACAGGTGAGCAAATGCTTGAAATGCTCAATCAACAACATCTGAGTCTTTTGGTTTATAACGACAGCACACTCTCTACCCATGCCAATCGTGGTGTACGTGACCTTCTAATGCTTATCAGCACGCAGCCCGAACGCCTACAAGGCGCTATCGTTGCAGATAAGATTATCGGCAAAGCCGCAGCAGCCATCATGGCAACAGGCGGGGTAGTAGAAGTACATACCAATATCATCAGTACCCCTGCACGACAACTATTAGAAGCAGAGGGAATACAAGTGGTTGCCACAGAAGAAGTACCACAAATACTCAATCAAAATAAGTCGCAGATGTGTCCTATCGATGCCCAATTGGAAGGAATAGAAACGATGGAAGAATGCGTAACCGTTTTACAAAACATGTTCCTCACATTATGAAACACCCCCACCATTTACTTCGTACCATACGAATCGTATTGGCTACCTTCTTTTTTGTAGCCATCACGTTGCTATTCCTTGGATTGGGTAGTCAGTTCAACCTTTGGTTGAGTTGGGTAGCTCAAATACAATTCCTCCCTGCATTGATAGCATTGGATTTTGCTATACTGATTGGGTTGATACTTCTCACACTCCTTTTCGGGCGAATCTATTGCAGTGTGATATGCCCTCTGGGTGTGATGCAAGACTTGTTCGGTTGGATGGGTAAAAAACAGAAGAAAAACCGTTACCATTACTCCCCCGAAAAGAAATGGTTGCGTTATGGAGTATTGGTTATATTCGTTATCTGCCTTGTTTTGGGTTTTGCTCCTGTGACTACCCTACTGGCTCCCTACTCTGCTTATGGGCGCATCGTCAATTCCCTTTTCCGACCCCTCTACGACCTACTCAATAATGGTTTGGCTGCATTAGACACACATTTTGAGTGGTATGTAATTCCTCATCACGAATTATGGTTGCGCAGCGTTACCACATTGGTGGTAGCCCTACTGACATTTGTCGTGCTGGGTATATTGGCGTGGAGGAATGGTCGAACCTACTGCAATAGTATTTGCCCCGTTGGAACCATTCTTTCATTCTTTGCTCGCTTCTCGTTCTTCCGCATACAAGTGGACAAAAACAAGTGCAACCAATGCTCATTGTGCGAGAAAAACTGCAAAGCATCTGCTATTGATTCCAAGTCAGGGACAGTAGATTATTCTCGTTGTGTGACTTGCGGCGACTGCTTAGATAAATGCAAGCAAGACGCATTGCATTATCAGCCTCTCCTATCGATTGCAAAGAACACTTCCTCTTCTACACCAGTCTCGTCCGAACGTCGAGCTATGTTGACAGGCACTCTACTGGCCGTAGGTAGTGCAGCCATGGCACAAGCGAAAATCAAAGTGGATGGAGGATTGGCGGAGATAGAAGAGAAACAAGTTCCTCAACGTGAGACCCCTATTACCCCACCAGGTTCTCTCTCGGCACGTAACCTACAACGACATTGCACTGCATGCCAGTTGTGCGTGAGTGCTTGCCCCAACAACGTGCTTCACCCATCCTCTGACCCCTTGCGTCTAATGCAACCCGAGATGTCGTTTGAACGAGGATTTTGCCGTCCCGAGTGCAACGAATGTTCGCAAGTGTGCCCCACTCAAGCGATTCATCCTATACAACCCGAAGATAAAACAGCTATTCGCATCGGTAAGGCTGTTTGGATAGCAGACAATTGCATTCCTATCACGAACAGGGATAGTTGTAATGCATGCGCACAACATTGCCCTGCAGAGGCCATCATGATGGTGGATTATACCACCAAAGAAGGAAAGAAAACACAAGTGCCAGCCATTGATACAGAAAAATGTATCGGGTGCGGCAAATGTGAATACCTATGTCCTGCACGACCATTCAGTGCTATATACGTAGAAGGATACACCATTCATCACAAAGACTGATTATGAACAGACGAGAATTTATCAAACATACAACCGCTGCTGTAGCAGGAACATCCCTATTGCTCAGTGCATGCAACAAGAAAACAGAATCCTCCCCTACCGCATCCGCTAAAGGAGAGATGAGTAAACGTATCAACCCCAACACGGGTGACGAGGTATCCTTGTTAGGATATGGCATGATGCGTCTGCCTGGCAAAGAGGTAGCAGAAGGGGCTCCCTATGAATTGGACCAGGCAGTAATCAATGAACTGGTGGATTATGCACTCGAACATGGGGTAAACTATTTTGACACCGCCCCCGTCTATTGTCGAGGTTTATCGGAGCAAGCAACCGGAACAGCTCTCGCCCGACACCCTCGCAACAAGTATTTTGTGGCTACCAAACTGAGCAATTTCTCCCCTGATACATGGAGTCGCGAGGAGTCGATGGCAATGTTTGAGCGTTCGTTGAAGTACTTACAAACTGATTATGTGGATTATTTGCTGCTCCATAGTGTAGGCGGAACAGCGGCAGGCAAAAACTCCATACAAACATTTGAAGGAAGGTATATAGATAATGGTATTTTGGATTGGCTGGTAGAACAAAAAGCCAAAGGACGCATCCGTAATCTCGGTTTTTCGTATCATGGCGACGTAAACATCTTTGATATGTTGCTCCGTTGGCATGATGAAGGGAAATACCATTGGGACTTCGTACAAATACAATTGAACTTCTTGGATTGGAACCATGCCAAGGTGCAGAGTGCTGGTAACACCAACGCGTCGTATCTATATGCAGAATTGGAGAAACGTGGTATTCCGAGCATCGTCATGGAACCTCTCTTGGGTGGACGTCTGGCCAAACAGCCTGCACATATCCTCCGCGAGATGAAACAAAAAGATATTCATGCCACTCCTGCCGAATGGGCATTCCGCTATGCAGGTACCCCTAAAGGCATCCTTACCGTGCTGAGCGGTATGACCTACATGGAACACCTGAAAGAAAACTGTGCAACGTACTCTCCGTTGCGTCCTATCACGCCTGAAGAAGACCGCATGCTCATGCAACTGGCAGATGCTATATGCAACCTCAAAGCAATCCCTTGCACCGCTTGCAACTATTGCATGCCTTGTCCATACGGAATAGATATACCCGCAGTATTTGGATACTACAACGCATGCCTCACCGAAGGACTATTGCCCGAAGGAGACAAGCATGACACTGCCTATCGCAAAGCAAAAAAAAAATGGCTCGTCGGTTACGACAAGAAAGTGGAACGTATGCGACAAGCAGACCACTGTATCGGATGTAAACATTGTCTATCTCATTGCCCACAACGCATCAACATTCCTGCACAGATGCAAATGATAGACAACATAGCAGAACAGCTAAAACAATCATAACTATAAATACAATACAATTATGTTAGGTACTTGGGAAATTATTTTAATCGTACTCGTCGTTTTACTCATCTTTGGAGGCAAGAAAATTCCCGAATTGATGCGTGGTTTAGGTAAAGGCATACGCTCCTTCAAAGATGGCATGAACGGAAAAGAAGAAAGTACAGCAACACAAGTAAAAGAAGAGGAAAAGAAAGACGATGTCAAATAACCTCTCATTTTGGGAGCACTTGGATGAGTTACGCAGTGTTTTGTTGAAATCACTGGGGGCATGGTGTATCGCTACCCTTGTGGCATTCATCTTCAAAGAGCCACTCTTTGCTTTCCTTTTTGCCCCAACACAATCGGACTTTGTGTTGTATCGTTGGTTATGCCAGTTGGGGCAAGCCGTCGGCTGGGAAGGACTATGCCCAGAAAGTGTGCATATACATTTTATCAACACCGAACTGACGGCACAGTTTATGAGTCACCTACAAGTGTCTATGTTGGCAGGTCTGGTGCTTGCGTTGCCATTCATTATTTGGTGGGCATACGGTTTTATCTCTCCAGCCTTGTACGAACAAGAACGTCGTTATGGCATCGTATTATCAATAACATCCTTGTTTCTTTTCGCAGTGGGTGTAGCATTGAGTTATTTGCTTATTTTCCCTCTTTCATTTAGGTTTCTGGGCACCTATCAAGTAACCTCTTTGGTGGTTAACCAAATTAGCCTATCGTCGTATATGTCACTTTTTTTGGTGTTGACAATCTTGATGGGATTGCTATGCGAAATACCTGTATTAACATGGCTTCTCTCGCGGATGGGTATTCTGGAACGAGAGCATCTGCGCCGTTATAGACGTCATGTCTTTGTGGCTATCCTTATTCTTTGCGCTGTTATTACCCCAACAGGCGACCCGTTTACTTTGCTACTGATTACTCTACCTATCTATCTACTCTACGAACTGAGTATTGTAATTATCAAATAGGATACGGAAAGAGAGGGATTTCTACGTAATCCCTAAAGTCTGCCGACGGCATCCTTACAACACAAAAAAAAGAAATCTGCTTGCTCAAGTAAACTTGGACAGACAGATTTCTTTTTTTGTGTTGCGGAAAGAGAGGGATTCGAACCCCCGGACCCGTTAAGGTCAACGGTTTTCAAGACCGCCGCGATCGACCACTCCGCCATCTTTCCTAAGAATGTAAAAACACTCTTTTTTCAAATGCGACTGCAAAGATAGTACTTTTTTTTTATTTGAGCAAACATTTTTTGATTTTATCATATATTTTACATACTTTAATCCTGATTTTTCACTACTGACCACTAAAAACGAGAGAACATTTATAAAAAACAAAAAATAGTCAAAAATAAGACTTATCACTCCCAAATTTATAATATTTTTGTTGTAATAAAAGCATATTTATTTGGCATTTTGATTTTATTTACTACCTTTGCAAAAAATTGTCTCACTAAAACATAACTAAATATATTTATCTTATGAAAACATCAAAAATTTTAGTTGCATTCTTATGCACACTCTTCGTAGCATTTACCTCATGTAAATCAGAAGAACAAAAATTAGACGAAAAGACATTTGACGCAATCGCATTCACCTGCGAAAACTATTTAGCAACAGCAGATGATGTAAAAACGAAACTTACTGCAGAAGGTTTTGTTTATGCAAGTAGTATAGAAGAAGGAGATATTGAAATCTACACCAAGAATTTCGCTGGCGATCCATTGTTCTTCCAATCAGAGACACCAGAACCACTTGCTGGCATTACCGACTTAAGTACGATTCTTATGGTAGCTTACAACAAAGAAGGCCTTTTCAACTATATTGAAGCTATGTATATCTTACCTACAGTTGACTTTGTAAAAACCTATAGCAAATTGAGCCAAAAGTCTTACACCTACTCAAGCAATCGTTTCCCTTACACATGGAATACTACCACATCAAAATTTGATGGCTATGCACAATGGCAAGCTTATATCAATGAAGAGAAGAACCTCTATTCCAATGATATTGACATGATCAATAAAGTTCTTGAAGTGGGCGGTATTAACCAAGAAGGCTACAACACCATGGTTGAAAGTTTGCAACAAAATGGTGTCAAAGATCGCACTCAATTTGACACAGACTTGACCACCAGCACTCCTACTGCTATTTTGGAAGCACTATATGGTGTAGAGAAAGATGGCATCAAGATGCAATATATTTATCAATATGCATCAGAGACCAACAAAGAACTTTTTGCAGAAGGAGAAAATGCTACTATCATCATCAGCATGTGTGAAGTAGCAGGCAAGAAAATAACCAAATTACCTGCTAAGAAACCAAGTATAGCAGAGTCATTCTTGATGAAATAATGAAAAAGTATATCTTACCTTTGTTAGGAACACTTTGTATCATGTTTATGGGATGCAACAAAGCATCCCAAAGCATGACATCGGATGAAGCATTACAGGCGTTTCAAAATCAAGTCAATTCTTTCACCGAATTGGTTAAAAGTTATGAGGCTAATCCGAGTGATTCCTTGTTAGCAGTAGTAGAATATGAGTATGAATGTTTCGTAGATTCAGCCTTGTCTATTATGGAACAAGTTCCCAATAGCGAAGCCAACTATACCATACTCAAAGAGATATACTACAGCCTAACAACCGAACAAAAAACACGAGCATTTGCTTGTGTAGATATTGATAAACTGGAAGAAAAGAAACTTCTCAAGTTGTACACCGCTTATACCAACCTACTCAAAACAGACGTCGGACAAACATATATTGATTTTGTATCATACACTCCACAAGGAGACTCTGTACACATCTCACAATATATCGGTTTGAGCGACTGGACGTTGATTGATTTCTGGGCAAGTTGGTGCCGTCCTTGTAGAGAGAGTATGCCTGCTCTCAAGCAGTTGTACACCGAAGCCAATGGCAAACTAACCATCGTTGGCGTTTCCCTCGACAATGACAAAGAGAAATGGTTGGGAAGTTTCCAAACCCTTGATATGCCTTGGACACATGTTTCTGACCTCAAAGGTTGGGATGCTGAATGTGCTCAATTGTATGGCGTCAACTCTATTCCATGCACTGTACTGCTAAACAAAGCAGGTGAGATTGTCGCACGAAGCGCATCCATTGAAGAGATGAAAAAGATCATTCTTCAATAAGGCAATTGAGGAAGTATATAAAATAAGGTATTTGCATTGAGCAAGTACCTTATTTTGTTTCGAAATATACAAACTTGAAGGATGGAATATCAACATCTCTTGGGATTTTCAAATCAAACTCATAATGCTCTCCTATGTATATATTCTCCATAATTCTCTTTTTCTTCCTTTCGCATGGGTGGCACGCTTTCACCTGCACCACCTCATGCAACTTGGACTATTAAACAACCAAAACTACTATGGCTACTTAGCATTTGCTTTTCGCCATTTCTCGTATCTCAACTAAACCTACATCTACAGAATAACCACGTAAACAGGGTTCGTTGTATAGCACATTTTCCATCATATGGCTGTTTTGTGCCGAAGATTGATAAAATCGCATGGTCAAAAGTGCATCTTTTTAGTAAAATTGCACGATTTATAGTGCATTTTTAATGAAAAATTGCACATCTTGTTGTGCAATTCGTTTTTTTTATATACCTTTACAGCAAATTTTAATATTATTGTATATGGAAACGTTATTTGCTACATCTCGAGAATTGATAAACAGGGTGAGTACTGCCTTTGTGCGGGATAAACATGATGAAATAGATTGGAATAGTCGTTTGGTTGCTATCTTGGGTTCTCGAGGTACAGGTAAAACCACGATGATTCTGCAGCATATTCGTCTGTATGATAATACACCACAAACATTATATGTGATGGCAGATGATTTTTATTTCACCACTCATCGGTTGGTAGATTTGGCACGTCAATTTATGTTACAAGGTGGCAAACACCTTTACATAGATGAAATACACAAATACCCAGGGTGGTCAACGGAGATAAAGAATATCTACGATATGATGCCTGATTTGAAGGTAGTATATAGTGGATCATCCATTCTCGATTTAGAAAAAGGAGGAGCAGATCTAAGTCGTAGAAAATTAGAATATACATTACCTGGACTGAGTTTTCGGGAATATCTTAATATCTCTCAAGGTTGGAACTTGCCACGTTATACATTAGAAGACATTCTTGCTGGTTTGGTGGACTTCCCTTACGCAGAGGCTCGACCTTTACAGCTATTTAATCAGTATTTGCGTGAAGGATATTTTCCTTTTTTTCAAGAGGATAACTACGCAATGCGTCTAAATGGTATTATCAAGCAAGTAGTAGAAGATGATATACCAAAATTTGCAGAGATGGAGGTTGCTTCTATACAAAAATTAAAGAAATTGCTTTATGTATTAGCACAAAGTGTACCGTTCAAACCTAATTATGCAAAATTAGAACGTGATTTAGAAATTTCCCGAAATACTTTGCCTAAATACCTTCTCTTTCTTGAGAAAGCAGGTTTGATAGGGGTACTTCGAGAAAAAGCTAATGGTATCAAACTATTAGAAAAAATAGAAAAGGTATATTTGCATAATCCTAATGAGGCATATGTATTATCGGATACAACTCCCAATATTGGAACAATACGCGAAACTATATTTTTTGCATGGCTTCGTATTGGACATTTTATTTCCTCTTCATCAATTGCAGATTTTGAAGTGGATGGTCTAACTTTTGAGATCGGAGGCAAGAACAAAACAAGAAAGCAGATTGCCACATTACATGCAGACAAGGGATATGTAGTGAAAGATGACACAGAGTATGTGTATCAAAATTCTATTCCTTTGTGGATGTTTGGTTTTGTGTATTAAGAACGTGGGCTAATATTGCTTTGATATCCCTTTTTCTATAGTAATGCCGTATTTTCGGCATTATGCTACTTTTGTGCCGAAGATTTGTAAATTTGTAGGGTAAAGTGGTATATATAACACGCGGGAAGTTTAGTGTTTACTATGCTTCCCGCGTGAGTGTGTTTTTTTTGAAAAAAGTCTTCGTGTGCCGAAGATTGTGCAGAAGGCTATGGGGAAGATTTATTCATTCAGGCATGTTGTATCAAACAAGAATTCAAATATTCCGATTCTTAGACAACTCAAATAATAGGAAAGATTTACCACAACGACGAATACCTGTGATAATTTTTATCATTCCATTTCCATCAGCAGAAATGAGTTTCTGCAAGTATAAATTGCGATTAAATACCATTATTACAGAGTTTTTTGGTGATTTCTCACCGATTTACGCTGCAAGGTGATCATTTTTTCTTTATATTCCAAAATTATGGCAATATTTTCGGATTGTATTCCAAATTTATGGCAATATTTTCGGATTGTATCTATTATAAACGCTAAATCCGCAGTGGATTTAGCGTTTGGTTGAAAGAGTTTCACGCCCTTTGAGCTGTTTCACGCTTCGCTGTTTCAAACCCTGAAACTCTGAAACAAGCGGCAAAGCCGCATGAAACCCTTTCTACTCGATACAAAAAAAGACTGCTTTGATGTTGAAGCAGTCCTTTTGTCTCTTCAGAACTTTATACTAAAGTACTGCAAGTGTTCTTTGTAATAATCTTGTGCGGTAAGACAGATGTCGGTTAAGAATCCTTTGATATGCTCCCAGTTTTGGATACCTCTATAATAATATAGGCGCAAGTCCTCTGTGATAATAAATGGTACGATGTTATTCTGCAAACATTGCCAAAACATCAGCAAACGACCGATACGCCCATTCCCATCTTGAAAAGGGTGGATGCGCACAAATTGCACATGAAAGTTCAAGACATCATCTAAATTTACTTGTTTCAGCAGATTGTATTCCGCAAGCAATTGCTTCATTTCTTTGTGTACTTCCTTGGGATCTGTAGTTCCCTCTCCGCCAACTTCGTTAGCGAGTTTCTTGTAATTTCCCACCGCAAACCATTCTTTTTGACTATCTGATGTGTTGGTCTTCAATAGTTGATGCAGATGTTTGATATGTGTTTCTGTCAGTTTATCAGTGGCATGGTCAATCACATAGTCTATGCAACGAAAGTGGTTGACCGTTTCCATGATATCGTCTATGCGGGTATTTTCTGTGGTTACTCCCAGGGTGTTTGTTTCAAAAATATATCGCGTTTGTTCTTTGGTCAATCGACTACCCTCTATATGATTGGAATTGTAAGTTAGGTCAATTTGTGTGCGATGATAGATGCCACCTTTTAAGTGACTACTCTTTTCTATACGGAGTTGTTGCAGTAGGGGAGAGATTTTTTGTTTGCCTTTTTTGGGCAATGTGGCATCCGCAGGAATATTCCATGTTTTGCCTACTAATACGGCTCCTTCTATTTTACCAGAGGAGCAATAATTTCGAGCGGTACGTTCGCTTATGCCATACTGTGCTGCATATTGTGCAACGGATATATAACTCATTATCGACAAGTTTTTATTGGATTTCGCTGCAAAGATAGTGTTTTTTGCCGATATCGGCAAGTTTTTGTATAAAAATATCACTCTTGCGGTTAAAAAGATGGATTTTAGCCGCTAATTCTGCGTCTTATTGCCATTCTTAAGCCGCATAATAGTATTTTGAGGTTGCTATACTGCGTTAAAAACTTCTTCGCGTTAGCGTGATAAATATGCTGCAAGTTAGGCAACCTGAAGGAGTGCGACGGAACGCACTCCGAGTATGGAGAAGCCAATTGATTTTTGGCTTCGAAAAGGGAAGGCAGTCGGGGAGACCAAGCCTACCGAGACAAAGAGAAGAGTCCCCACTCAGAGGAATTGCATGAGCATAGAACAGATAACAAGGAGATCTGTGGAAGATATGTGGGCTTTCGGTGGCTTTATCGCAAAATCTTTTTCGCTAAAAATGCGTAAAATCGCAAAATGTCACTCTTTTTACCCTATTTATATCCTAATTTGTGGGCGAAATGTGGTTAGCTGTCAGTTCGCATACCAGTCGGTTAGCATTCAATTACCACTGCTATGTTCATGGGTGATAGTTCGGCGAAATTATATATTTTCTATTTTGCAGCAAAGGTGCAACAAATATCTCAATTATGCTAGTTTTTGCGTAAAAAAAACTAACTTATAGGTTAGATTTTATATTTTTGGTACACAAATCCAACTTATAAGTTAGTAGAAAGATTGTTTTCCGAAAGGATACCGAACCCTTGCCGAAGGGATACTTGAATACGAGCATTGATACGTGCACAGAAGAATAACAATATAAAAACTCACCCCGCTACTATCTATAAAGAACAATATAATAGGAATCCAAAAAGAACAGTTAATAAAAATGATAGATGCCTATCTCTCAAAACCACATACGAAAAGAAGAAAAAATAAAACTTAGTGGGCTGTCAAAATACCACTTTTAGGTACTCAAAATGTTACATAAACCCGAACTTGTAGATTCATTTACTGATTCAAGTGCATTTGCAGAAATTGCTTATACTTTTTTCGTTAATTCTCAGTTAATATATACTAGAAGTGCACAAAACAAAAACGTACCGTAAAGATACGGTACGCATATTACATTTGGTCTAAAATGATATATATTATTCTACACGCTTAAAAGTAAAAACAGATTTTTCCACTTCTTCACCTTCTTCATCAAGATATACCCATTCTACTTCAAGTTTTTTAGAAGTCAAAGATTTGATATTCAACTCATCAATCACCTCATAGCCCTCAATCATTTGGAGTTTAGTATTGTTTTTAATAAGTTTGTATTGATATATTTCGTCCTCTCCTCCAGTAGTCCATGTCCATCTTCCTTTATTATCAAATTCCCAATACGTATCAGAGATATTAGATTCTCCTAGATATTCTCCATATTCGTAAGAAGATACCATATCACCTTGCCATACACCTACAATAGAAGCCTTTGAAGTAGAAGGGGTTTCATCGGTGTTATCTGGAGTTGGTTGATTTTGTGGCTGACAAGCAACCAATACTGTCATTGCACTTACGAGCAATAGACTTGCTAAAAATTTAATTGTTTTCATAATTTTCTTTTTTTAAAGTTTTACTTTAGTTTTAGAGTATAAAGACCAAATGTTTTCTGCTTACAAAAAAACACAAAAAAAGCGTGAAACTTGCTATTTGCCAGTTCCACGACCAGAGGCCTTCGCATTGCCCAGAATAATAGAACTGACAACGCGAAGCCCACGCCGAATATAAATATACTCTCGTGCTATTTTCAAGTTAAGGTACGCGTGTGCGCATATTATATTAAATATGCAAAAGACGTACCAATACGCACAAGAGGGATAATCTACATCCCGTAGGACATCTATCGTTGCTAAGTCCTGATTATTCTTGAAAGTTGCGAAGTTTCTAGTCGTCAGAACAGAGCGCTAATAAACGCCTTTTAAATATGTCTGCTACCCTCCGCCAATGATGTACAGACATCCCTCAGCGCAGGTTTACGATGCAAATGTACAACATTTTTTAGAAGTAAGCAAATTATTCTAAAGCAAAATAATAATCTATAAACAAATAAGCCCAATTATATGGATAAGAAATAGAATTGAACAAAGAATAAAAGCCAAAACTAACTATCATTATACAAAACGACGAATGTGGAAAAATGCCACAACAATGCCACATTTAAGTTGGTACCTTTGTACAATAATTGAGACTTTAGAGGGCATAAAATAACATAGGCATCCTACGGTCACCCTACGGAATCGTCCACGATGCGAACGAGATGCGTATGACATGGTCTGCAAATGGTCTCGAAAATGCCTTGGGATTGCCTCGAAAACGACACAGAAATGATGGTGCATCATGCATTACACATAAACAAGATGGTTGAAAGGGATGAGGACAAACCAAAGTGGTAATCAATCATAAAAATGGAAACAAATCATCACAAGAAAAGGAACGGAAACTCATACCAAAGACTAAGCAACGTTTATAACCCAGATTGAATTGATATCGTCTAAACCTACTCCATGTTATGCAAAAGAAAGATTGAGAAAAGCGGACATATTCCTATTGACGAATTACATGCTTTTTATTTGTATATATCATTTAAAATACGTATCTTTGCGCAGAAATGTTTTCGTACAAATGCTAATACTATATAGATTATGAAAAACGAAGAATTAGAGAAAATCATGAGCGTAGCACAATCATGGATAGATGGTGACTACGATGAGCAAACCAAACAACAAGTGAAAGCCATGATGGAAGCAGAGGATAAAACTCCTTTGATTGACAGTTTTTATCGCACACTTGAGTTTGGTACAGGTGGTCTCCGCGGCATTATGGGGCCAGGAACCAACCGTATGAATCAATATATAGTAGCGCAAGCTACACAAGGCTATGCCAACTACCTTCTCAAAGTGCAAAAAGAAGGCGGTTTTACTACATTAGTGGGCGACCAAGTGAGCGTGGTGGTAGGGCATGACTGCCGTAATAACGGCCGTATGTTTGCCGAGACTGTAGCAGACGTTTTTGCATCCAATGGTATCAAGGTTTACCTCTTTGAGAGCCTTAGACCAACTCCTGAAGTTAGTTTTGCTATTCGTCACCTCCACAGCCAAGGCGGTGTGAACGTGACTGCCAGCCACAACCCAAAAGAGTATAATGGTTACAAAGCCTATTGGGAAGATGGTAGTCAAGTGCTTCAACCACACGACCAAGGTATCATCGATGAAGTAAACAAAGTGACCATGGAAGATGTGAAGCGAGGCGCAAACAAACACCTAATTGAGATAATCGGTGGCGAGATGGACTACGACTATATGCAAGCCGTAAAAACCGTTATGATTGACCAAGAGACTATCTTGCGTCAAAAAGATCTCAATATTGTATATACCCCATTGCATGGTGCAGGCAGACAAATCATCCCAATGTGCTTGCGCTCATGGGGATTTGAGAACATACACGTCGTACCCGAACAAATGGTTATAGATGGTAATTTCTCTACCGTTCAAAGTCCTAACCCTGAAAATGCAGAGGCAATGAGCATGGGTATGAAATTAGGAACAGAGTTGAATGCTGACCTCGTAATCGCCAGCGACCCAGATGCCGACCGCATCGCTATCGTTTGCCGCAACGACAAAGGTGAGTGGACCATCATCAACGGTAACCAAACCTGTATGATGTACTGCTACTACATCATCAACAATATGAAGAAACTGGGCAAGCTCAAACCAGAACATTACCTTGTAAAGACCATCGTAACGAGCGAACTTATTCGTAAGATGGCAGACAAACAAGGTGTGACCTTGACCGACGAATATACAGGCTTCAAGTGGATTGCCAACCGTATCCGCGAGTGGGAAGGCACACGCAAATATATCGGCGGTGGCGAAGAGAGTTTCGGTTTCTTGCCATATGACGCTGTACGCGATAAATGTTCCCCTTCAGCTATCTGCCTCATCTGCGAGATAGCAGCCTATGCAAAGGATAATGGCATGACCCTCTATGACTATCTCCTCAACATGTACATGGAGTATGGTTTCCAACGAGAGACTACTATCAATGTGGTTCGCCCTGGTAAGTCGGGTGCCGAGGAGATTCAAGCTATGATGGTGAACTACCGCCAAAACCCACCTATGGAGATTGCAGGCGAGAAAGTGATTAAGTCCAAAGACTTTAAGACCCTCGTTCAACGCGAACTCGTGAATGGCGAGTGGGTAGAGACACCTATCGTGATGGCACTCAACGCAACCAGCAATGTATTGCAATACTTTACCGAAGGTGGCATGAAAATCTCTGTTCGCCCAAGTGGTACGGAGCCAAAGATTAAGTTCTACTTCGAGATCCCTGCTACCATGGCAAGTGTGGCTGACTATGACAAAGCAACTGCTGAAGCAGAAGCTAAAGTGCCTGCCATCAAAGCAAGTTTGGGAATATAATTAGATAACTTGCTTTCGGCTTATGGAGAGTGTTCCAAAATACGACACAACAAATATGTTGGCAGAGCGCATTGAAAAACTAATTGATGACGCTCGTAAGCGAACCATAGCTGCGGTAAATACTACTATGGTTTATACCTATTATGAGATTGGTCGTATGATTGTGGAAGACGAGCAGCGAGGAGAGCAGCGTGCTGAATATGGAACAGCATTGCTCAAACATCTGTCTGAACAATTATCCGATAAATTCGGGAAAGGATTTTCAATGCAGAATTTGGCGAATATGCGCCAATTTTACATTACTTATTCCGCGGATAAGATTTTCCAGACAGTGTCTAGAGAATCTCAAAACGTATTCACGCTTAGTTGGTCGCATTATCTTAAATTGATGCGAATTACTAACCCCGATGAACGTCATTTCTACGAAATAGAGGCTCGAGAAAACAATTGGAGTTTGCGAGAGTTACAGCGACAATTTGATAGTTCATTGTACGAACGTTTAGCTTTAAGCCGAGACAAAGCAGGTGTGCAGGCTCTTGCTTACGAAGGACAGGTGATAGATTCTCCAAAAGATATTGTCAAAGATCCATATGTGTTGGAGTTTATCGGATTGCCAGAACTGCCTCAATACAACGAAAGTGAATTAGAGCAACGATTGATTGATAATCTACAAACCTTTTTGTTGGAATTAGGAAAAGGATTTACATTTGTAGGGCGACAAGTTCGCTTTACATTTGACGAACAACATTTTCGTGTAGATTTGGTGTTTTATAATCGTTTGCTGCGAGCTTTTGTGTTGATAGACTTAAAACGTGGAACACTCAAACACCAAGATTTAGGGCAAATGTTGATGTACGTGAACTATTATGATCGCTTTGTCAAAGAGGCGGATGAAAATCCTACGATTGGTATTCTGCTTTGTACGGATAAAAGCGATGCGATGGTTGAAATCACTTTGCCTGAAAATAACAATCAAATTTTTGCAAGTAAATATCAAACGATATTGCCAAGTAAAGAGGAGTTGAAAAAATTGATAGAAAAAAATATGTGATATTAAAATAATTTGCCTATGAAACATTAATGTGTAGTTAATACGCACATCGTGAAATATTGGAAAAGCGTTTTAGTTTAGCATTATTCTCATCTCTAACAAAAGTTTGGCGACTGGAAGAAAGAGAACGATAAGAATAATACCTAAAATGTCTGCGTATTGCGTGGACTTTTTGGTATTTTCGTGTTCTCAGGTTACGCCAAACACCTTGTTAGAGCGAGATACTAAAAAAGTACCGCGCTTTTTTATGTGCGTATATCTCAAAACAAAAGGTACAACGGAGTAACCGAAAAGCCGAAAGTGAGTAGGGGATAAATATAAAAAAAAATAGAAAAATATGAAAAAAGTTTTAGTTGCGTTGAGCGCATTTATGATTATGGCATTAGGATTTCAGCCTTCTGTTTCTGCTCAAACAGTCTTAGGTGTAGTGATAAAATCTAACCGAGTAAATGGTTCTCTTAGCATGAATGGAAACGGCACACAAGTTTTTGCAGAATTTAGCAATTTTACAAGTGAAACAGTAACTGTTAGTTGGACAATAACAGTTAATGGTAAGAAATTGGCTAGTGGAACTTGTACTGTAGAACCACAGGACAAATGTACTACACCTCGTTATGCAAAAACAGAGAATTTTTCTTGTTATGATCTTGATTGGAGTTATTAAAAATAAAGAATTGAATAAGTAAATTAATAAAACCCGATGCTCAATGGGATATAAGTGAGCGACAAAATAATGAAAAAAATTCTTGTGATTTTAGTTTCTATCTTTATGGTTTCTTCATTAGCTTATGCTGATGGTCAAACTTGTCGTGTTGATAATACTGGAGATGTAAAGTTGGAGTATAGTAGTAATCAATCAGATTCTGAGGGGTGTGTTCCTGTTCAGCTTACCAACGAAAGTACCTCATCTGTTCAAGTATTGGTGAAGGTGTATGATGCTGATACCAATAAATTCGTTACGTCTAAATCTATACATGTTGATGGAACTTATACAGTAGGATCCATGACGAATCTGGGAGCAGCTGTTGAGTATATATGCGGCTTAAAAAAGGATCACGCTTATTATTTTAAGATATCTCTTTGCTAAATTATCAACAGCGGAAAATTGAATTTATAGCTCTTGTTATTTGTATTGAACAAGACAATAAAATGTGAGGTGCCCTAAGAAGTTAGACGGATTATCAAATCTATTTGACTTAATTCTATAAAAAAATCGTTCTCCTTTCTGGAACGATTTTTTTGTTTATGTGTGAAATCTCAGTCTCGAACTTATATGTAAATAGCAAGGGTATAGGGGCGCGTTCGGTAACGAGGTTGCATGGACCGATGACGTCGCGTTCGGTAACGTCGCGTTCGACAATAAGGTCGTAAAGACCGATGACGGCGTCATCGTTGAGACGACTTATGTCTCCGCTCTCCCAAAAGCAAACAGACATAGTCTTGGTTTACTTTTGGGTACCCGATGGGGGGGGAGGAGTTGAAGAACTGATCTATGAGACAATGAAAAAGTGCCCGAATAACATTCGGGATAATAAACATAGAAAAGAGATTGACTCGCGGGGAAATCCGCGAGCACTAAACTGCCAATAGGGAGCAAGAAGGGACGATATTAACAGAATTAACAGACCCCTACCCCCTACGGACAATGGTTCTATGTTTGCGCTATTTCCTTAGAGTGGGAACTCTTCGGGCGCTGCACTCGGAGTGCATTCCGTTGCACTCCTTCACCCCTAACTTAGAGGAGCAATTGAAAAACTGACCTATGAGACAATGAAAAAGAGAGCGAATAACATTCGCTGTAATGAACATAGAAAAGAGATTGACTCTCGAAGTAGGAACCACGAGCACTAAACTGCTAATAGGGAGCAAGAAGAATAGAATACGATTCTGGGATAATGAGCATAGAAGAGATAAACCGAGCCCGAATAACATTCGGGATAATAAACATAGAAAAGAGGAACCGAGTTGAATAACATCTGGGATAATGAGCATAGAATAGAAAAACCGAAGCGAATGACATTGAGATAATGAACATAGAAAAGAGGAAGCGAGTGGAATAATAGGCATTCCACTAACTTAGGGAGGAGAAAAGAAGGCGACTATGCTTTTACTGGAAGACAAAATATGTAAATATAACCCTATGAAAGGCTAAAATAGCAGTAATGAGAGATATTTTTTATTTTTCTTGCATAAATGGTATATTTTTTGTATCTTTGCCGTCGAAATACAAGCACATATTAAATGCTTATAAAACAAATCGTTAACCAATATAACACACTATAGAGTATGAAATTTAATGTATCAAGTACCAAGTTGTTCGCGCAGTTGCAAGCTGTAAGCAGAGTTATCGCAGCAAAGAATAGTCTTCAAATTCTCGAAACTGTTCTTTTTGAACTCAAAGATAATACGTTGACCCTAACTGCATCAGACGGGGAGACGACCATTAGAACTTCCCTTGAAGTGGAAAATGCTCAAGGCGGAGGAAAAGTAGCAAGCGGAGCTAAGTTGCTGCTTGATACGCTCAAAGAGTTTCCAGAACAACCATTGACTTTCTCAATCGATGATGAGAACTTTGGAATGAAGATTAATAGCATCAATGGTACATATAGTTTCGTTGGTGCCAATGGCAATGAATATCCTGAAATGCCTATTGAGAATGATGTAAACAAAACCTTCTCAATGCCAGCTAACGAGATGCTTGATGCCATCAACAAAACCATCTTCTGCACCGCAGATGATGAATTGAGACCAGTAATGAATGGTATATTCTTTGATTTGAAAGAAGATGGTATCTCATTGGTTGCAACAGATGCTCATAGATTGGTTAGATATCGCAATATCAACATCAAAACAGAGAACCCTATCAGTTTTATCCTTCCAAAGAAACCTGCTACCTTACTCAAGAGCGTTTTAGGCAAGGAGAGTGATGAGGTTATCGTAAGTTTTGGCGAGAAGAATGCAACCTTTACCTTTGGCAACACACGTATTGTATGCCGTCAAATAGAAGGTCGTTTCCCTAACTACAATGCCGTAATACCTCAAAACAATCAAAACATCGTAGTTGTAGATAGACAAACGATTATTAACGCCTGCAAGCGTGTTGCAATCTTTGCAAACACAGGCACCAGTTTGCTTAAGTTGGCCCTTTCACAAGATACCTTGTCTATCTCAGCACAAGATATTGACTTCTCAACCAACGCAGAAGAGACACTTGTATGCTCCTATTCAGGCGCACCTATGGCCATTGGTTTCAAAGCACCATTCTTGATTGAGATCCTTAATAGCATCACTTCCAGCGACGTTATGTTTAAATTGGCAGACCCAGGAAGAGCAGGTCTTATCCTTCCAACAGAGGATGAACCAAATCAAGAATTGCTAATGTTATTAATGCCAATGTTGCTCAACGACTAATGAAACTACAACTTAACCGACCTTTAGTATTTTTTGATCTCGAGACAACGGGACTCAATATCGCAACTGATAGAATAGTAGAAATCAGTTATTATAAATTGTTCCCTGATGGTTCCTCTCAGTGCAAGACCTACCGCGTCAAACCTACTGAATTGAAAGCAGACCCAAGTGCGATAGGTTCTACTATAGAGGTTCAAATGCATATCTCTGAGGGTGCCAGTGCGGTACATGGTATATATGACCAAGATTTGGTAGATTGTCCAACCTTCAAAGAGATTGCGCCCGAGATAGCAGAGGTGTTGGAAGATGCTGATATTGCTGGTTATAATAGCAATCATTTTGACATACCTCTCTTGGCAGAGGAGTTTCTTCGCATAGGAATAAACATTGACATCAAAAACAAAAAGATGATCGATGTGTTTACTATTTTCCAACGTAATGAGCCCAGAAACTTATCCGCCGCTTATCGTTTCTATTGCAACAAGAATCTTGAAGATGCCCATTCTGCAGAAGCAGACACGAAAGCAACCTTTGAGATTTTGATGGCCCAACTGGATCGTTACAACGACTTGCCTGTTAGCGTTGAGGCGTTGGCAGAGTACACACAAGGTCCTAATAGATTTGCTGATTTTGCAGGTCGCGTTGCTTATGATAGCATGGGTAAGGAAATTTTCAATTTTGGCAAATACAAAGGACAGAGAGTAGAGGACGTATTTAGACGCGACAAAGGTTATTATGGTTGGTTAATGGGTGGCGATTTTCCTCAATATACAAAAAACGTTTTCCTAAGAATATTCCTAAACATTCGATAATACTATGAGTGCACGTGTGACCATACTCGGGTGTGGTAGTGCTATGCCTACATTTCAAAATTCGCCGTCATCTCAAATCGTTGAGTTGTGTGATAAGTCCTTCCTTATTGATTGCGGAGAGGGAACTCAATTGGCTATTCGCAAATTAGGCTTGCATACCTCCAGATTGTACACCGTATTTATAAGTCACCTTCATGGAGACCATTGTTTTGGCCTTATAGGTTTGATTTCCACTTTATCCATGATGGGGCGTACGCAACCCCTGCATATATATGCTCACGGAGACTTAGAGAAATTGCTTCGTCCCTTGCTGGATTACCATTGCGAGGGTATGAGTTATGAATTGGTATTTCATCATATCAACCCAAGAAAACAAGAGGTGATTTTTGAAGATCGAACGATAACGGTGGAGACTATCCCACTCAAACATTCTGTTCCGACTTGTGGATTCCTGTTCACAGAAAGACATCGTCATCAACTCCCCAGAAAGCGATATGCCTATTGTTCAGACACGATGTTTAACCCTAAGATGGTACAACAGATTTATGCGGTTGACACTCTGTACCATGAGTCCACATACACAGAAGAAAACAATTTCCGTTGCACCAAGACAATGCACTCAACAGCAAAGCAAGCAGCAACCATAGCACAGCAGGCTAAAGTTAAGCAACTTATTATTGGCCATTTCTCAGCAAGGGAAGAAAACCATAGCACGTTCCTAAAAGAAGCCAAGCAAGTGTTTGCAAATACAATATTAGCGAAAGAAAAAACATCGTTTGATATATAATTATTTCCTCCTATGGCTAAATCTTCTATTCAATATGTATGTTCTTCATGTGGAGCGAAATCTCCACAACTGTTAGGTAGATGTCCTGTTTGTGGTGAATGGGGAACATACGTAGAAGAAATGACGTCAACAAAAGCGAATCATAAATATATATCACAAACCAAATCGCCCCAACTATTATCGCAAATATCCTATCAAGAGGATGCTCGCATCAATATGCATTGTGCAGAACTCAATCGAGTACTTGGGGGAGGTTTGGTTCCCGGGAGTCTTGTCTTGTTGGGTGGTGAACCTGGCATTGGTAAATCGACGCTTGCTCTTCAAGTTCTCATGCTCATGAGCGAACGCAAGACGCTATACGCAAGTGGCGAGGAGAGCGAAAAGCAACTCAAGATGCGTGCAGAAAGGTTGGAAGGAGACCCTAAAAACTTGTATATATTATCCGAGACGTCGCTCGAAAACATTCTTGAACAAACGACCCAAATAAAACCTGAAATCGTTGTTATAGACTCCATACAAACCATCAGTACAGAAGGAGTAGATTCGACGATAGGTAGCCTAAGTCAAGTGCGTGAGTGTGCGGCTAAGATAATGCAATATGCTAAAGAAACCAATATTCCTTTTATCATTATTGGTCACATCAATAAAGATGGAGCGTTGGCTGGTCCTAAAGTGCTGGAGCACGTAGTAGATACTGTTCTACAATTTGAAGGAGACCAGCACTACATGTATAGAATCGTTCGTGCACAAAAGAATCGTTTTGGCTCAACCTCTGAGATTGGAATATTTGAGATGCGTCAAAATGGATTGCGTGAGGTGAGTAATCCAAGTGAACTATTACTGTCACAAAATCATGAAGGACTTAGCGGTATAGCAATAGCCTCAGCAATAGAAGGTATCAGACCATTTCTGATAGAAGTACAAGCACTCGTAAGTAGTGCAGCCTATGGTACTCCTCAACGTTCCTCTACGGGGTTTGATGGAAGACGTTTGAATATGTTGTTGGCAGTTCTGGAGAAAAGAGTAGGTTTTAAGTTGCTACAAAAAGATGTCTTTATCAATATTGCGGGTGGATTGCGCGTTAATGACCCTGCTATTGATTTGGCAGTGATGGCTGCCGTTCTGAGTAGCAATATGGACATTGCCTTGGATGGAGAAACATGTCTGGCTGGTGAAGTAGGCTTGGCTGGCGAGATAAGGCCTATAAACCGTATTGACCAACGCATTGGGGAAGCTCAAAAATTAGGTTTCAAGCGTATAATCATCCCCGCAGGACAGGTTTATAATAAACAAAATCTATCTATTGAGGTTAAACCCGTTAAGAAAGTGGCAGACGCCTTTCGAATTCTCTTCAGCAAGGAGTAATGGGGATGGAGACTGTAAGAGGTCCGCAATATAGTCTCGATCTAACTTCTTTATTATATAATAAGGTGTACCCAGTTTTTTCACTTCATCAAGGTAGGTGAGAAATAGTTCTTCCCTGATATGCGGATTCTCGCGCACAGGGTCTGGGACAAAAGCGATATCTGGATAACAAAGAAGGTAAGCATCCATTCGGTACGATAGTAATCCATTCTTTAACCAATCAGGACACTGACCATACTTATAGATAAACCAAACGTACGTGATAATAAGTTCGGTATCGAAAAACACGTATTTTGTATGGTAGGTAGAAGTTATTTCCTCTATCTGTTTTTTAGCTATATTACATACGTCATCGTAAGTATATTGCGTATGCAATTGCTCGACGTAAGTGCGAGCATATTCGGGCACCGCAGTGCCCGAATATATTGCTGCTAATTGATTGGTCAAAGTGGTTTTTCCCGTTGATTCAGGACCAATAATCCCTATGCGAATATTGTTTTCCATTGTCAAACGAAGAAGTCTAATAAGAAGATTAACGTGTTAACATTAATTTGACATTGATTCCAACATTATCCGATTTGATAGGATAACTGGAGGATATCAAAGGTGTTGTACCCTCGTGGTCGTAATAGAGTTGCAAGCTAACCTTTTGGGAGAGCACATAGTCAGCACTTAATTTGATACCGAAGACTTTGTTGCCACTACTTGCTTGCGTAATATTCTCTTCGACTTTTCGCAAGAGTGTCATGATGTTCTTATAACTCAAGTCAATATTGAGTTTCAGATCGTTGCTTACTTTCTTTTGTTTGCCTCCTTTAGACTTCGCTACAAAACTCAAATCCTTGACTGTATATCCAGCACCAATAACAAACTCGTTGGTATGACCTTCAGTAATTTGAATAGAGGTCACGTTCAAAGCCAGGGTGCGTTGTTTGCGGTATTCAGCCTTAATAGCCAATGAATTTTTCATCGTCATATTCAACCCAATCAATGGAGAGAAAGATTCTGTCAAATTGACTGAAGATATATCATAAGCAGTGGATGGAACAGGATTTCCAGTCACAACATCACGCGTAAAGCCTATTGTTTTATCGTCGCCTGCTGCGCCTACCCATGTTGAATAGGAACTATACGAACCTATAGCATATTTACAGGTATAGGCATGAGTTAATGTGATGGATTTGAATCGTTCACGCAACCAAGGAATACGTCCCAATCCGTCAAAGGTAACGCTCCAGTTGGGCAAAATGTTTAATATTGACAGGAATGGGTTAAAGTTCACATTGTGTATATCACGTCCTGTATATGCAGCAAAGAAAGCAGGTACAAGAACATCCGCAGAGTTTTTGTTTACTCCTCCGTTGGATGCATCATATGTTTGTCCACGCAGTGCAGCATAGTCTCCCCCAGTCATAAAACCATTGGATGGATATAAGATGTTGGCATAGCGTTGTTGGATACGGTTGGCCATTATATTACGGTTGGCTAAGAATTGCGTAAAGACATCCGAAGAGAAATTATCTTCAGCAGCACCAATCTTGGCAAATGCTGTACCAATAGCCACTTGGGTAATATTATATGAGCCAGTCATGTTGTCTTGCAGCGCATACACACCCATGCTATCTACGCTATACAAGAGCGAAGATGACTGTGCATTATACCGTTTGCCATTGACTTGCACCTTAAAGCCTGGGAATGGTTCGAGAACCAATTTTAAGTCAAAATCAGAAGTATTGGCTTTCAGCGCAGGCTGGCTTAACTCGTTGCTCACATACAACCATCCACGATCCTTTGCTTTTTGCACATAGTCATCTGAAATAAAACCAAAAGCAAAGTCCCAACCTGGAGCATACATGTTATCCATGTGACTTTGCCCCATGAAACCCACTTGAGGTGAGAACCCGAGCATGGTCAATGAATTGGTGTGTCGATAAGTGACTTGTACACGCCTAACCATCGTTCCAAAGTATGCCATGAAATCCCCTGCTAATTGGGATGCAGTACGTTGGTTTGGATTGCGAGTACTGATTTTGACCGAGACATTATTTATAGACTTTTTGCTTGTTATCTGTATCTTACTTGTACCATCAGTGGTTACTTTGACATTCACTTTCCTTCCTTTTGAATCCATTGCAATCACATCCAATGATTCGGAATTTAGGCGGTGTACAATTTCTACTGGGACATTTGCTTCCAGATTGACTGTTTCGCTATAGTTCTTTGGTCTAAATGCTTTTCGTTGTCCTCGAGATGAGAAACGTTGGTTGAGTTGTTTCCAATATTTAGATTTGCCATACAATGTTTCAAAATTGATTTGTCCATCCGCTTGCCATGCAGCAGTACTTGCAATGGTATTTCCAGGATTGACCTCTTGTGCAAGGTGTTGGGCGGTACGATTCCATGTATAGGTAGCATTGTAAGATGCGCTTGCTGTTAATGCCTCTAAATATGGTATTCGATTGAAAGGCACATTCCATGAAGCCGTAAATACCTGTTGATAGTTGTACGGCCTTCCCCATGTTCCCATGTTACGCTGAATGGTATCTTTCCATCCTTCGTATAGGTCGTTGGAGAAAGCATAATCTTTGATAATCTCTGGTGTATAGTATCCCTCATCCACCGTAGAGTTCATTGCTGTATGGAATGTGAACTTGAGATTCTTTGTCAAATCATACTTGAAATCGAAGTTGCGGTCCCAAGTAAAGTCCTTTGAGAAGGTCAACTCTTCTAACGTAGCAGAAACAGGGTTGGAAGAGGCAACTTCTTGATTGAAGTTACGCATCTTGAGATGTGCAAAGGTACGTAACATGTTGGTTGAGAATGCCCATGATTGTGGTAAGTAATACAGATTAAACTCGCTCAAGAGTTTAACCTTTTTTACTTTCTCTACTTTCTTGAAAGGTTCCCAAGGTTTAGGATTGAATGAATAAGCATAATTGAAAGACCCTTTCTGCTCACTTGTAACATCAGATTCTAACTCTGGTGATTTTTGTGTCTGCTTGTTGTAGGAAGCAGAGATTGTGAAGTTGGCAGGGTCATAGAACATATCCTTTTTCTTGGAATGAACATTTACCTTCATGTTACTCATACTGAAGCTGATGGCTTCTTTGGAAGTATTTGCTCGCTGGCGTATGGAGTCTTTCTCTTCTTTCGTTTCGTACGTGTCTAATGTTTCTTCTAATTTAATATCTGTATCCAATGGATCATATTTAGGCGAAGTAACGTCTTTGGTATAAGACACGTACAATGGTATTTGTAGTTTGGCTTGTTCTGGGAACAATCGTCCAGCTTCCAGTGCCGCGCTCACGGATATTTGATATACATTATCCATGTTTCTATTCAGCACATTGCTCTCAATGCTACCATAGCCGGCAGTCTCCAATCTACCCGCAACATTTACTTGTCCTATATCACTCAAGCCAAGAGACATATTAGCCATAGCGGCTACGCCTCCTTCTTCGTTGAATTCGGACATACGCAACTCATTGATCCAAACTTCACCATTCACACCTCCTGTCCTATGGTTGTTTCGATTTCTCACACCAATCATGACATGCTCAATGTTCTCAAGTGTAGGATTACCCATAACGGTAATTTTATTCTCTGGCTTGTCATTATCCGTATCATATATGACATAAGGGATGGTATTTCCAACCGTTGAGCTACCAGCACGTTTGGCTCTATTACGCTCTGATTTAGCTTTGGTAAACACCTCAAAAGGCACATCTAATTGATTTTCCTTTGGCCATACAGTAGCACGTTGGTTTTGGTCATCATTATTGTACACACCAGGAGGTGTCACTTTTAATGGTATTTCGTACTCGTAGTAATTATTTGTCATATCACTACCTAATCGAATAAAGCATGCCAAATCGCCATCTTTGATTTTTTGTTCCTCAAAATCGGTTTCCAAAGCCTCAGCATGGATGAACATGAGCAAGCGTTTATAGTTACGCAAGTCATATATGATATTTTTATATACCGCTTTGGCATCATTATACTCCAGATTATGTACACGCAATACCATAGCTTGTTCATTTTGAGCAATTAGTTGTGCTTGTCCAGGGTCTGTTTGGCGAGATATGCCAGGAGGCAAGACATAATTGACAGGAGTACGATTGCTATTTTCCTCGATATTAACTGCCTGAACATCTACAAAGGTAGATAAATTGGGTGATTCAGCATTTTGTCTTCCAGTAGTAGCATCTTTGTAAAGTCCTTTGGTGTATGTACGCCATTCGCCACGAACCAAGCTGAGGGTTGCAAATCGCAAGTGTGTTTCTTCTTCAAACCCCGTCATATACATACGCATGAACCTTATGGATTTGAAATTGCGTATGCCTCCCACTTGCTGCATAGATTGGCCTCTCAATGGAATCTTGAACTGATACCATGCAACATCAGCATACTCTCCATTTTTGAGTTTCACTCGAGCTATTTTTTTCTCTGCAATGTGCTGTTTGCCTACTTCCAGATCTCCTGGTCGTAACGAAATGCGGTATTCAAAATATTTCTCATACTCATTCATGGTATTATCCGCATTTACGTCCTCAATGTCGGGTTGAAGTGTAGATGCAGAACCGTAGCTGGCATTTGTTGCAGGTTCGGGTGAGTTTCCTTCCGTACCATTGAAACGTTTGTATCGCTCCAAAATAGGTACTTGACGTTCGTCCAAATCATTTCCACGATAATAGTGATAGTTGTCACCCGCAGGGTCATTGAATGGAGAATAAGGGTCTGAATTCCATTCTGCCACTTTGGTAGGATTGGTCACTTTGCTGCGCAAGGCAGTAACAAAATCTGCATAAGGTTTGATACCATTGTATTCGAACAAGAATTCTTCTTCAGTAGTCAGGCCATTGAGACCAATATCTTGTTTTTCACGTGCGCCATCCTCGTTGGAGAATGCAACCGTAGTACTTGTCGTTTTGGGTATTCGTCCCCATATTGTACTCTCGGTCAGATTAGCATCTCCGTTGAGAGGTAGTCCATGTTCAAATGATTTCTTTCCATCGCGTAGAATATCCTCGCTCACATCACCCAAGTCAATATATAAGTCTCCCCCTGTAAATCCTTGTTGGTTGGTCAACAGTGGGTCCATCAACCAAAACTCAATGTATTCTATGTTTGAGGTCTCGAAGTCGGTATTATCCAATCTTCGCATCATTCCACCCCAACGACTGCTGGGGTCAGTGAGTTCACCATTGGAGTTGAACTCCTCTGCAGAGATATTGTAAGGGCCACGTTCTTTGGGATAGAAACTCAAGTTCAGGATGCTCATTCGCGTATCTTCGTTAGGAAGAATACCTTTGTTGGGATAGATCTCTTTCTCGTAAACGATACGGGTACGATGGTCTGACATTGCATTGACATCATTCTTGATGTGCTGAGGTGTGTTGGTCTGAGGGTGTCCGAAGATTGGGTCAACTACATACCATGTCAATAACGCTCTATCGCGGTTGTAGTCGATTGAGTTGCTCTTTTTGGCATCCATATGGAAGCGTTTGTTACCATTAACATTGTATGGAGTGGATGCTAAGAACCAATAGTTGGGATAGTGTAAATCTATGGATGTTTTGGTTGACTCAAAATCATCCATATACGCTGTACCTGCTGAGCCCACATCGTTTGTGTGCCCTGGTATGAGATGAGCAAACTCTGCATTGATTTGGAACATACTCGGTTGTGTCGCTTGTATCCATGGAATCTTATCAAGCAGGGCTGTTAATCCCATCAGTTCGGTACGATAATTGAGATTGAGTCCCCAAATAGTATTCGCCAAAGGTTCATTTCCAGTATTTACTTTGGTAGTTAATGGTCGTTCACGCAAGTGCATGATCGTACCTCCAATCAAGAAGTCCTTGTTGAATTCGTATTCAAGATGCGCCCCATAGAGGCTCTTACGTTGTATGGAGAACATGGATTGATTTTCCAATCTAACCTCAACATTGGTTCCAGACTCTAAAATTGATTGGTTTAATATGGTAACTGTACCCATAGTATAATCTACGGTATAATCAACATTCTCCACTAAGGTTGCTCCACCAGCAGTTACCACTACACTTCCACGTGGTACATTCATCGCATTTAAGCGAATCTCACTTCCATTACTTCCTTTGTATTTACCCTGCAAAGTAAACTTATTCTTTTCACTCATCTCTTGTGCCATCACCAAAGTTGAGTCATACAATTCTGCAAAGCAGTACTTTGCTACTAAAGCGGGGTCATTGTTTAATACTTTGCTCAGATGCGCACCAAAAGGTTCAAGAACGGGGAAGATAATACGTCCCGAAGAAGATAGTGCTGTGTATCCTTCCACATAATCAAAACGTCCATCTGGGTAGGGGTTGTTTTTCGTATCCAGTTTATCAAGGTTCATTACTCTAAGCAATTGTTTTCCCTTGATAGGTCCTTCTGGTAAGTATTGCAGTTCCGTACCAATAGAGTCGTTTCGATACATGATGTAGAGTTCGAACTTTTCGCTGGACATTTGTGATGCTCCCAACGCATAGACATTCTTGAGCATCAAGTCCCATGTGCCATACTCCGTTTCCCCTTTCGCTTCGCGTTCTGCATTACGAGGATGGGGAGCATTATTGCTTGCTTTCAGCATCTTGAGGATTAGGTTCGGTGCTTTGGTTTGCGTTGTATCCACCAAATCAGTAGAAAACTCACCTACTTGATAGACTTGTCCTGCATAAGTGTATTCATATGCTACGGCCAACACCTCATCTTGATTTAATGCAGTCCTAAGTGATATGAATCCTAATGCAGCATTGAGGGTATATTCGTTGCTTGACAACAAGCGTGCGGACTCTATCTTCTCATAATCCTCTCCTCCAGTGATCCCCCATACTGTTGATTGAGTTTGCAAATACGAGTTTACTTGTTGTATATCACGTATCTGAGGTTGGTCCTTGACGAATGCATATAGTTTGTTGGCTCGGTTATCAGGCATTGCATGCGAAGAAAATCCAGGAGTAGCAGGAAAATGTTCAGGATTACTAATATGTTTATTCTCACTCTCACCCAAGTCCGAGAATGCGACAATGTTTCTTGCTTGATCGTAGTTACCACGTTTGTTGGTCACCCAAACTTCAATACGATTGATGGTGACGCCGCTGGCTATATATGGCAGTGCCGCCATTGCATCCTCGTAGTGATCACGAAAATAATAGTTCAAGAAAAAGTGTTTATTCTCATCATAATCATCCGCTGAAATCTCAAATTTTGTCATTTGAGCTCCTCCTTGCGAATTTACAGACTGCGACTCACTATTTTGCTGACTCATCAATGCTTGAATACGTAACTTACCAAACTTGAGTTCGGTTTTCACACCAAACAAAGCTTGACTACCCCGTATGAGATTGGAGTTTAGATTTAACGATACATTACCTGCTTCTATAGACTGAATGATATCATCTTCTTGACCTTTGAAAGCCAATTTTAAGTTTTGTTGGTCAAAACTAAAACTAGCCTCTGTATTGTAATTCATATTAAAATTCAAGCGTTCACCAACTTTACCGTTTACATTAACTTGAATTTTTTGGTCGAAATCAAAGATGTTATTATTTCTTGCACGGAGAGTCAATGCAGGGTTGTTGACATACTGGTGTTTGAAACCGAATAACAATTCTGCACTTCCTTGTAGTTTGAGTTGCACTCCTCCAGGACCAAATATCTTATCCGCAGGACCGATATTAAATTTCATATCGGTGATATCGAACTTGGATTCATTGTTATGTTCGACCTCCGCAATTTTGCTTTGCCAATAGTTTTGGATGAATTGGCGTTCAGAATAGTCTCTATATTCTTCTGGAGTCATTAAGTAGGGTGTCGCCACATCTATATCCCCCATTCGCGTTCTAATCACATACCCCCCTGAGACAGGATCATAATCAACGGTTGTAACAATATTATCTGGTTGTTCCAGCGTCATACTTGTAGTAGGTTTGATAAGGTCCTCGTAAGTTTCTTTCTCAAACGAGCGTGCTGGTATAGAATCCTGAGCTATCATTGGAAATGACAGCACAAAGAGCATTAGTATAGCAATATGATTTTTCAACAGAATATGCAATTTATCCCTTAATCTCATAACATTTTTAGTGCAAGTTTGATAACTTGTTCTACATGGATATCAGGGTTATCTTTTAAAATCTTGTCCACCACTTTTCCGCTCGCAGCCGCAGCAAATCCTAACATCGTCAAAGCGCTAACTGCTTCTGAATGCGTTTCGTTGTGTGATGGTGTCTGAACATCTAAGATTAGTTCTCCTGGTGCATCCTCCCCTAAATCAATTTTGAGGATTTTATCTTTTAGATCCACGATGATACGTTGAGCCGTCTTAGGCCCTAATCCTTTTATTTGACTGAGTGCTTTGGCATTACCAAGGGCAATGATTTGACGAATCTCAGCAGCGCTATAGGCCGACATTATCATACGCGCAGTATTCGCACCAATGCCACTGACTGTCATTAACATCACAAATAGTTCGCGTTCCCCTTTCGTTGAGAAGCCAAATAACAAATGAGCATCTTCGCGAATAATCTCTGATGTAAATAATTTGACCCCATCCTTCCCCGTCTTGTCTATCAACGCCGAATAGGTTGGCAATGCAATATTTATCTCATACCCCACCCCAGCTGCTTCGATAACAGCAAAGGTAGGAGTGAGTTCTGTCAATTGTCCTTTAACGTAGTCTATCATGTAAACTATTTTTTTAGTGTAACGTTTTGTTTACGTAGCACTTTACGTAACAATGGTTCAATTCGATTAGCGTATTCCACGAAACCTAAATCAGTCAAGTGGTCACCATCAACGGTTCCATCGCTATCAGGTCCTGTATAATTGCCATCGTTCATAAAATAAAGATTTTTTATGCCCGACTTTTTGAGTTTTTTGTAGCAATCTTCCCAATATTTGTTTCTCTCTGGGTTATAGACACGCAGGTGAGTATCAAACTCTTGATGCGGTTGTATCTCCCCCTCTACCATGATGATTGGAATATCTGGATGAGCTTCGTGCAAAATTCTAACGAACTGTTCGGATAAGGTATCAACCATCTCTTTTGTATTATTCATTAGAGGGTCTAAAACATAGCAAACAATGTTGTCATCAGCATCTGCTAACATCTTCGCATTTTCAGGCCAGAGTTTAGCCTCGCCTGAGAATCCCAGATTGACACATTCGACTCCCAAACGGCGTTGTAGTATAGTTGTTTGTGTCATTCCTACTCGACATGCACATCCTCCTTGCATCACACTGGTTCCATAGAAAAGCACTTTGGCACCTGTTTTGGGATTATCCACTTGGGGATATTCAATGATGGCTGTAGAGTCAACCCCTATTTCGAACCAATTGATTCCATCATACAAGGGCAAATATATGAGATATTCACGCATCTCTCCATCTAAGGTCTTGATGTAAATTTTATCTTGTATTGAATCTTTGACAGGTCGCGCTGTAGCGATGTAATTCCATTCATCTCCATTGAGCATATACAAATCTGAACCCTTGATGCCTGTATATGCCATCCATGTTATCCCAAAATCATATTTCAAGTTGTAGCGTGCACCTATTGTTTTGGAATTGGTACGAAATCGAATACCTATACCTGTAGAAGATTGTGAACCATATTTGAGTTCCGGTCTTAAGAGATGGAGTCGAGCATCTGGAACACGCGTATAAGCAGGCACTTGGTCTTTCCAACCACGATTGACAATGCGAAAGTTTTGTGCATCTACATATTTAAGCGATGTGTTTTTAGCCTGTACTGGAACACAAAATATCAGCAGCAACAAGAAGAGAATGGAATGTATTTTTTTCATATCCGTCATTAATTAGAAAACATAGGCACAATATCGCTACAAAGATACTCTATTTTTTTTGAACTACCAAGAAAAAAGCATCGTTATGCACTTTTTTTGAACAAAAATTTGGTCATATAAAAAAAAAGCAGTACTTTTGCAGTCGCTTTGGAAGAAATTTGTATGGTGTTACATTTTTCGAAGGCCCAGATGGCGGAATCGGTAGACGCGCTGGTCTCAAACACCAGTGGAGCAATCCGTGCCGGTTCGACCCCGGCTCTGGGTACAGAGAGAAACCTTGAATGGTTTCTCTTTTTTTTTGGTTTTATGTATAGAAAACCTAATCTATTCTTTTTATGTTTTTTACTCAAGTAAACTTGTATGTTCATATTTTTTGTTGTATCTTTGCAACGAATTCATTGCTAATATCATGACGAACAAGGAACTCTATCTTCAATTCTGCCAAAAACATTCCTCCATGCCTATTTTTATGCAACCGTGGTGGTTGGATGCGGTTGGTGCAGGCAAGGCATGGGACGTGATCATTGTTACTTCTGAGAATATCCAACTATCCACGCCCGACTCTACTGAATCAGAGGACATTTTGAACGACGACATTGTATTTACAGAAGACAACAAGATCGTTGTTGCTGTCATGCCTTATCTGATACGTAAAAAGTGGTGGATGACATATATTCTAATGCCACAAGAAACACAGTTAGGCGGTGTATGGATAAGTCCTTCTTTTTCTTCTTATGCAGAGCAAATCTCTCAATATGTTGCACAAGAGTTGCAAGCAATGAAATTGCATTACTATTACCAACATTATTGTATTGACAATCCATGCCCATCTTATTTAGAATCGTTGGGATTCAAAATCAAAAAGCACACAACATATCGCATAGAGGAGTTGGAAGACTTAGACTCGGTCATCAAACGATTTTCTAAGAATCAGAAACGCAATCTACAAAAAGCATTATCGTTGCATGCTGAGCACGACAGCCTTAGTGCAGAGCAATTCTATCGTTTTCATACCGATTGTCTTAAAGCAAGAAGACGAAACATTAGTTATACACGAGAATTTCTTTTGGTGCTGTATATCAAGGCACAGCGTCTCAATCAATGTCAGGTATTGTCCATACACAATGCAGATGGTGAAGTGTATGCTGCAGCATTTTTGGTATGGGATAGCCAATGTATGTACTACCTAATACCCTGTTTTGCTTTTGAGCATAAAGACTCGGGGGCATCTTCATTGCTGGTGCTGGAAGCAATTAAATTGGCAAGGGAAAAAGGTGTTGCTTTTGATTTTGAAGGAAGTAATAAACGCAATATTGCTAAGTTCTATAAACAATTTGGTAGCAAACCCAAAACTTATTTCAGTGTTAAGAAGTACTATCGTCCATTATTTGTTTTCGCCATGCTTTATAACCGAATCAAGAACCTTGCATACAAGCTATGAAAGTACTATATGTCAGTGAGTGGTACCCTCATCGATATGACGCGATGTCGGGACTATTTGTTCGCAAGCATGCACAAGCTGTCGCATTTCAGGAAGTGGATGTGTGTGTGTTGTATGTATATCCCACACAGAATCAATCATTCACAGGATGGCATGAAATAGTTGATCAGCACACCTCATTGGTTAGGGAAGTTTACGTTTACTATAGAGGAAGTAGGATGTCTGCTTTGATTGCAGGTTGGAAGTACATTAAGCGTACTTGGGGTATGCCTGACGTGACACAAGTGAACGTAATTACAAAAAATGCTCTTTTGCCTATTTGGCTCAGATACAAATATGACATTCCGTATGTAGTAGTGGAGCATTGGACAGGTTATTTACCTGAAAATCCTGATTACAAAGGATTTTTTCATAAGTTTTTAACTCAATACGTAGCAAAAAATGCTCATTGCGTTATGCCTGTATCTACAACACTACAAAATGCTATGATTGGGCATAATATTCAAGCTAATTATCAACCGATCAACAACGTTGTAGATGATTTTTTCTACTTAACAGAAAGTCATCAAACTTCTGACACAGGTAAGAAGATATTACTTCATATCAGTTGTTTTGATGATGGTCATAAGAACATCTCTGGGATACTATATGCAACAGAACAACTACTCAAGCAGCGTAATGACTTTCAAATTGTAATAGTAGGAATAGGTCCTGATTTTGATCGTATAAAACAATTGAGTAATGATTTATCTATCCATCATGTTGTAAAATTTGTTGGAGAACAAACTCCCGAACAAGTGCAACAATGGTTTCAGCAATGCGAAGCATTTGTTTTCTTCTCAAATTATGAAACGGCAGGTGTTGTACTTTCTGAAAGTTTAGCCTGCGGTAAACCTATTATATCAACTCCTGTGGGTATTGCCCCCGATATTATACATTCCGACACAGGTATTCTTGTTGAAAAAAATGACATCGAAAGCCTAAGCAATGCTATGGCATACATGTTGGATCATGCTCATGAGTATGATCCTTTGATAATTCGATCCTACGCAGATACTTATAGTTATGAAATAGTAGGTAAGCATTTGAAGCACGCATATAAACAATCTCTGGGGTTATGATAAAAAGCGAGACACTATATCGTTTCCTATTGCAGGGATTGCCTATTGAGTGGAAAGAATTTTTGGGTAAATTGCGCCGATATGATCTAAGGCCCGATAATAGCACCCACCCTCATTGTGTTATCGCCCGTGTGGATGGTTCCACTTTTCATGGAGGGCTTTGTGACCGTTGGAAGGGTATTGTTTCTCTATATGCTTTCTGCAAAGTAAATCAGCTTCAGTATTATATTGATTACACCTTCCCATTTGATTTGAAGAAATTGACTATTCCTAATCAATACAATTGGATAATTGCCCCTACCGACATTTGTCACAACATACGCAATGTACACATGATGAGATTGGCGGGTGACTCCACCTTAAAACGCATGCAGAAGTTGCCACCAACGAAACAAATACATTGTTATGCCAATCGCGATTGGTTACCAATCATCAATCAAACCTATCACACACAATTGGATTGGGGAGAACTATTTAATGAACTTTTCAAGCCATCCCCATATTTGGAACAATGTCTCAAAGAAAAACGTGTCTCACTACCTTCCGTTTACATCGCAGTCGCTTTTCGTATGCAGAATCTTTTGGGAGATTATCCTGAATATCAATATACTCCCGCATCTCCCAATCGACAAAAGGAGATATTGGACGCATGTAAAACTTATATACTTCACCTACAGAAAAGAACTCAAAAAAATATTCTTATCACCTCCGATAGTGAACGACTTACAAAAGAGTTTGAAAACTTAACTGGCATTTATATCAACACTGGTTCAGCAGCTCATGTTGATACCAACTCAAATGCCCCATTGGAACAATATTGTAAATCTTTTATCGATTTCTATTTACTCAGTAAGGCCGAAGAAATCTACAGTGTCGGGACAAAAGAGATGTATGATTCTGATTTTCCTCGTTACGCTGCCAAACTGAATAATCGTCCCTTTGAGCGTATAGTCTTATAGACAAAATATCTTACATTTTCGCTATCACCCTATACGTTTTTTTTCGTAGCGAAGTACTAACCAAATGAACCACAGCCATTGTATAAACAAGATGACTGCACTCATTAGGCAATATCCCATTACGGCATTCATAAAAGAATTTGTCAAAATTCCTGTCATTATGCCTAACAATCGCATTAGGACTATTAGCATTTCAAACACAAAACCGACTTTTTGTTGCATAAAAACGTCAGAAACGAAGCAAATAGGGCTTGAAAGACATGTAATACATAGCCATGGCAACATCCATCGGATGCATGTTGCAGTCATTTCCCACCCCTCCCCCAAGAGCCATATTACAAGGGTAGGCATAAGGATATACAAAACAACGAAAATAGGGATAATCAATAGTATCGTATATAAACTATAACGCTTGAATAATCCTATGATGGACTGTTGAAGATTCACTTGCTCAACTACCCGCTGAAATAAGACTTGATGTATTGAATTACAAATCATTGCTATCGGACGAAAAGCCAGTGTAACAGCCATACTAAAATACCCCACTAAACTTAATCCAAAGAACGGAGTAAGCAACAAGGTTGGCAGCGTGTTGCTCAAATTATTAGCAAAAGCTCGAGGTAAAGAGAAAAATGGAAATTTTCGATACTCTATTAATGCTGTTTTGAATGCCAATTTATCGAAACTGAGTAGTTCCTTTAACTGCCCTTTTAGATGCCTTGATATAGTTGCGATACAAGCACCCAGAGATGCAATTACAGTAGCATACAATAGTCCTCCCATCTGCAAGGGGGTGTAAAAGAGGGCAATCTTGGCGCCAGAGGATAGTATGCTTTGGGATAATTGATATGCACTGACTGCATTAAAGAGTTTCTTCCTTGTATAATACATATTGAGTACATTCCAAAGGCCTCCCAATAATACAAAGATAGGTAATAAGAAATAATAATCTACCAATCGTTCCGCCTTGAAGCAAAGTGCAATACTCTCCCTAAAAGGCATTGTAAGTACCAATAAAAGAGTAGTTGATAATAATAATACCATACATACTTGGAATGCTCCCTTTGATTTTCTTTCTTCTCTCGGAAGAAGTATTGCATACTGGTATTCAGCAGTAGAAAGAAGGACTAACAGACCACCTAATCCTAAAAAAAGATTCAATAACCCGAAGTCTTCTGGGGTATATAGACGGGACAAGATTGGATATACTAATAGGCCTATTGCTTGTGCAATAGCATTAGCAGAAAGCAACTTAGCGCTATTTCTTATCAACTTGGATTGTGTAATATTTTTCAGTGAAAGCATTCGTTCTTCTATTGATTAAAAAAGTTTGTCATAATTAAATGATTGGAAACCTCTCTTTCATTCGTAAGTCGTTCTTTGTTTTGTTCTAACCAACTCACGCCTATTCCTTGCCAATAATAGTCTTGACATTGCATCACTTTCAAAAGTGTAGGGTAAATATCTACTTGATAAGCTTTTTCAACCTTCGTATGCAACATTTTTTTTGGAGCATATATTATACAAGGTACACTCTTGGAGAGTGTATCAGACAAGGTGGTATGATCACCCGTAATAACAAGTAACGTAGGTTCTTGTGATGAAGAACGGCAATAGTCTATCAATGGTTTTAAGCACTGGTCCGTATAATGTACCGTTCGTAGATAGTCTGCATACTTGATATGTGAAGGTAAAGATAATGTAGAACTATCTGCATATTCCTTGAAAGGAACATGGGACGCCATCGTTGTCATCAGAACAAAGAAAGATTCTTGTTTTTTAATATCGTTCAGCACTTGATTCACGAGCATACGATCCGATATTGTCTTTGCATATAGGCTATCAAATCCATATGCGAGCGTCATTGCTTCTTGGTTCCATGCAGAAGCGGGAGTCGGCACATACACTTTTTTGTATTCCGCACCTGATGCCAAGGCCAATGAAGGAAAAACATTATGCATATATCGCATAGCTGTAACCCCCTGATTGACAGGGAGCAAACCTGTCAATACAATCAACTGAGCATCCGATGATTTTCCCATGCTTACTTGTGGGATTATGTGCTTGACAAAAGAGGTGTTGGAGTCGTTAATCAATGCGTCTAAATTAGGAGTAATCGCTTGCCCCTCTATTTCCTTATTTATTACCCAACTCTCCAAGCTCTCAAACAATACAATAATCACATTGGCATGAGCATGAGTCGCTTGCTTTTGTTGTAATCTACCATATAACTCTATTGGGATATCTGGTAAAGTATGTGCGTTATTTCTCATCCCCATCCCCAATAGTTCGTTCATTCCGTGAGCAATGGGAGAGAATGTTGTAGCATACCATATTCTCCCCATGCTTACTTCACGGTAATAAGCATCAAACGGATTGACCTTGTAACCTGCCCTTGCTCCTGCAATGCACCATGGCGCGAATAATAATATTGTCATGGTTAGAGTACATATACAAAATTTACCCTCCGTTCTTTGGTATTTAGGAAAAATAGGTCGTGTACTTGATATAATCCAAATCAAAGACAAGATGAGCAGGCATACATCTCCCCAATGTAAATAAGGGAGCACGATGCCATCATATAACTGTAACTCCCCAGCGGCATCCAAACTCCACACGCTAAGCAAATCATGGAAACTTCTATAATACAATAGGTTTGCGACCAACCATAGGTCTATAAGCACTTGTACCACTGCGGCTACGACTTGATGGTAATAAAGAAAACATAGCCATGCGAGCAAAGAAGCAAAGGCGGCATAGGTAGTCAATAATCGAATCAAAGAAGCGAGAGAAAGCTCCTCAAAACAAAAAGTTGCGTCCGAGATATTCAATGCAAAGTAAATACACTTAATCCAAACGATCAACGCAAAAAGAATATATAAACCTCTTGTATTCTTATTCATCGATTGCAAAAGTACTACTTTTAAATGGGAAATACAACGTTTACGTAGGTTTTTTATCAAAAAAAGAATAAATAAATTTGCAGCATTTAGAAAAAAGTACTACCTTTGTTGCCTGAAAGGCAGATATTGGGGACGAGTAATCATTTACTCTAAAACAACATCAAGGATAATAACATAAAATCTAATCATATGCAACTGAAAAAATCACCTAAAGCAAGCTTAGAAGACAAAAAATTCACCTATGTCTTGGTAGGATTTGTTTTTGTCTTAAGCGTATGCTATGTCGCACTTGAATGGACTAAGGAAGTGAAGACATACGAGATTCAAGACACCGAATTCCTATTTGAGGAAGAGATTGACATTCAACAAACTACCCAAGAGACTCCTCCCCCTCCTCCACCACCAGAGGTAAAGACTGTTGAAGAATTGGTAGTTGTAGATGATGAAGAAGAAGTAGAATCAGTTGAGATTGAGACCGAAGACAAAGAGGATGTTGCCGTTGTTATTGCTCCTCCAGTAGAAGTAGAGGAAGTAGAGGAAGAAGAAGAGGTTATCTTTGTTGTGGTTGAGACCATGCCAGAGTTCCCTGATGGTGGTATTCAAGGTTTGATGAAATATTTAAGTGAAAACATCAAGTACCCAGTTATTGCTCAAGAGAATGGTATTCAAGGTCGTGTAACTTGCCAGTTCGTTGTGAACAAAGACGGTTCTATCGTAGATGTCGTTGTAGTACGTTCCGGTGGTGATCCATCTTTGGATAAGGAAGCTGTACGCGTTCTCAAGACCATGCCTAAATGGAAACCTGGTAAACAACGTGGTAAACCAGTACGCGTGAAGTACACAGTTCCTGTTAACTTCCGTTTGCAATAATAACATAGTAAGCCTCGAAGACAGATTAATGGATTTGTCTGTACGAGATATAATGTATTGTAAGGGTGTCGGCACTAAACGTGCCGACATTCTTCGTAAGGAGTTGGGCATACGTACGGCATTGGATATGCTGCATCAATATCCTTATAAATATATTGATAGAAGTAAATTCTATAAGATAAAGGATATCGAAAACGAGGACACTTATGTTCAAATCATTGGGCAAATTATAAGTCACAAAACGATAGGTATAGGTAAGGCCCAGCGATTGACTGCCATATTTACCGATGGAGAGAGTGAAATAGAACTGGTTTGGTTTAAGGGTGTTTCTTATATTTGTTTGAATGAAGGAGTTAAGTACTTATTGTTTGGCAAACCAAGCAAGTTTAATCATCAATTCAACATTGTTCACCCCGAATTAACGCCTTGGGACAAAGTCAAGCCCGAATTGACACAAGGTTTGGAGCCTTATTACAACACTTCTGAAAAGATGAAAACGCATGGTCTAAATTCCAAAGCAATGCGTACCATCATTCAGCAACTTCTTCCTGACTTAAAGGCAGAAGGAATAAGGGAAACCATTGGTATGGACATCATTCACAAGTACCGGTTGATGGGATTGAAAGATGCTATTTATAATATTCATTCTCCCGAAAACCACTCTCAAATGCTTAGGGCTCGAGAACGTCTCAAGTTTGAAGAATTGTTTTTCATTCAACTTCAAATTTTGCGTCGTATGAAGCGTCGCGAGCAAAATAAAGGTTTTGTATTACCTATCGTAGGAAAACACTTCAACCATTTTTACCATCATTGTCTCCCCTTCCCTCTTACCAATGCCCAAAAGCGTGTAATGAAAGAGATACAGAGCGATCTCAAGTCAGGAAGGCAAATGAATCGTTTGTTACAAGGAGACGTTGGTAGTGGTAAAACCTTGGTTGCACTTATGAGTGCGTTGCTTGCCGTGGACAATGGATACCAAGCATGCATTATGGCTCCAACTGAGATTTTAGCTATTCAGCATGCCAAGACAATCAGTCAGCTTTTGGAAACTTCACAAGTACGTGTTGCATTGTTAACAGGTACTACTACACGCAAACAGCGTGAAACACTGCATGCTGATTTGCGTGCTGGAGAAATACATATTTTGGTGGGTACTCATGCTTTGATTGAAGAAGAGGTACAATTTGCCAATTTAGGATTATGTATCATTGATGAGCAACATCGCTTCGGCGTTGCTCAACGAGCAAAATTATGGAATAAGAACATCCAGCCGCCTCATATATTGGTAATGACCGCTACTCCTATTCCCCGCACGTTAGCTATGACTTTGTATGGTGACTTGCATGTAAGTATCATTGACGAACTACCTCCAGGTAGAAAACCCGTTCAAACGATACATTATTCGAACCAGCGAAGACAAGCCATCAATCAGTTTATACGTCAGCAAATAGAAGCTGGACGACAAGTTTACGTGGTCTATCCTTTGATAAAAGAAAATGAAAAGTTGGACTTAGCTGACCTTCAAAATGGATACACTGCGCTATGCGAAACATTTCCTCAATATCGCATCTCCATGGTTCATGGGCAAATGAAAGCAAGCGATAAAGATGAGCAGATGCGTAGATTTGCATGTGGTGAGACACAATTATTGGTTGCTACGACGGTAATAGAAGTGGGTGTCAATGTTCCTAATGCGAGTGTAATGATTATAGAAAATGCAGAACGTTTTGGCTTGAGTCAATTGCATCAGTTGAGGGGTCGTGTAGGTCGTGGCGCAGAACAAAGTTACTGCATTCTTCTTACGCGTATAGAGTTGAGTAAAGAGACCCGTAAGCGCATGGAAATAATGGTAGCTACGAATGATGGTTTTCGGATTGCAGAGACAGACTTACAGTTACGTGGTCCTGGGGATTTAGAGGGATTACAACAATCGGGTTTACCTTTTGAACTTAAGATTGCCAGTCTAACATCGGATGGACAGATGTTGGATCTTGCTCGTAGAGCTGCAAGTGAAATTTTGGAAACAGACCCATTGTTATCTTCCGAATATAATCGTATATACAAAGAGCGTTTGGATATTTTGCGTCAGAGCATGACCAATTGGGGAGACATTTCTTAGTTCCAATATATTTACTAATACATTTATTCTTGTGGGGAATAAACCTGTCCAACAAAGAGAATTAGGTTGGTTTGCATATCGCGGATAATCATCACGAAAGGTCTATCTGCATTGAATTCCATGATTGTTTCTTGTTTAGGTGCAGCACTCATAGCAAGTACTGCCACCACAGAAACAGCAGCTGCTTCCGTTCCCACTTCATCCACCTTGACATAAGCATTTTGCTTGACTATGCTTACTACGAGGGGTACATTGCACATAGAGGAAAAGTTTGCTTTGTCGGCATCAAAAATAGTGTTTAATCCCATCCCTTGTAGGTCTTCATTAAGAATCCTTTCATATTCCATTTCAAACTTAGGCATGGTTAGATGGACTTTCATGGGTGATAGGCTGTCTATCCAAGATTGATAGATAGAGTCATTTATCCGTTGCAATAACTGATTAGAAGTGAAAGATTTAGATGGTAATATAAGATCCATGCAATAGCGTTGATTACCGTTTGTTTTATAGGGAAGTTCTACTATTTGCATGAGATGATTCTCATAGTAACGTAGGCGGGCTACCTGTTCCATAAAAGAAACGTTAGTAGTAGTATGTTGATTTATATAAAATGGTGCTTTATGGGTATTATAATCAGGAAATTGTTTTTCCCATTCAGCTTTAAAATAGATTGCATTCGCCAATATCAATGCCAGATTTGGTGGCAAAGGATCGGAGATTACTTGCGAGATTTTTCCGTTGGTTTGTTCACTTGCCCAATTATTGATATCGGAGGCATTAAAAGCAAAATTGAATATTTGAGCAGAAGAGGATAGTGTATTGAGATAGGATTTTTTGATTGGATAAGCTGGAGATGCCCAACAACTATTCGCAATTTTGAGGTTGTGATTGGTATCAACCACACATTGAGTAACAATATTATCAAGTTCATTCTTTGTATCGCCATTAGCACCTGGGAGTAACATACTAAGTGCCATATTGGCGCTTATAGGAGAAAGAAAGAAATTTTCGTTATCTATGCCAGCACTTCTTACCAAATCAAACGAGAAGTTGTTTATCTTGTGTAGGTTGTCGGTTTGAATATCATCCTTTTGTGCATTGTTCACTACATGTTTATGTGAAGTACACGCGGTAAAGATGAAAAGAAAAAATAGAATACCAATATGTTTTATATTACTCATAAATCTTAGAATGATTAGTTTTTGTGAAGTTCTATAAATACAAACGAAGGGCAATCCGATAGGCGCCCTTCGTTTGTATAATAATAACAAATTAGTAACTTGTACGTTGTGTAGCAGCGTAACTAATTTTGAGAGCATACGCACGGCGCAATTCTTGCTTGATATCAGCGATAACGCCCATACGGGTCTCTTTGTCTGCTTTGATACTAACTTGCATCAAACCTTGGTCTTGTTCCAACATAGCAGAACGTTCGTTTACGATATAGTCACCGATCTCTGATTTATCTGCGAATGCATCGTCCAATTGGATACGTGTCTCAGCACCATATTGTTTACGGAACTCAGAAGTAGGGGTACCTACGTAAATATATCTAACCAAAGTCTTTTTCTCTAATTTAGTCAACTCAGTTGCCTGTGGTGTAGTAAACTGCACCTTGTAAGAAACTTCTTTCATAGAAGTTACAGACATGAAGAAGAACAAAAGCATGAAGATAATGTCAGGCAATGAAGATGTATTCAATGCAGGCATTTCTCTTTTATCATTACGACGAATTTTAGCCATACTTAATTTCCTCCATAATTTTTAGGTTCAGCTTCAGAAATCTTTTGAGGATAAATTTTTTGAATTTTCTTCTGAAGATCTTCGTCTAAATCCTTGTAACTTTTATGAAAATATTTCTTTGCGCACTCTTCACGCAACTCGTTATAAGCCGCAACAAGTTCGTTCTGTACATCCAAATATGCTTGATACTGTGTATCAACGTCATTTTGTACAGAGATGACATGTTCTTTTGTGTATCTGAGAACTCCGAAAGGTGCTCCGAAGTCTTCCTCAAACAACTTAGGTAAAGAAGCATCATCGTCTGCATTAAGAATGAACTTTTTGGCTTCCTCTTTCAACTGTTTCACATCCATCAATTGTCCTTGTACCATCAATTGATTCATTGAGTTGATTTTTACGATTAACAAGTTTCGTTTGTTAATCTTTGTATCATCAACCTTTTGATCTGGTGGTACAGGTGCAGGCAAACGACGTGCCAAACCTTGATTCACATCCATAGAGGTTGTCACCAAGAAGAATATGAGCAGCAAGAAAGAGATGTCGGCCATGGAACTGGCGTTAATCTGCGGAATTTTCTTTGCCATAATGTTCTCTTAATTGGATTACTTTTTAATTTTAGTATAAATAACACCCCAAACTAATGCTGCAACAGTAGAGATAGTAAGGATGTAAACAAGGTACATGATAGCGTCACTCATACGTGCCATGTTACCCACATTGTCTGTACCCTCGTAACCGAGAATATCAACTTTCTCAGGGCTACCCAAGAACCAGCAGAGAGCGCAGAGACCTACAGCAGCTACTACTACAAGTACAGATGTGATGCCACGTTTTGGGTCAACCTTGAAGGTTTCAACCAATTTAGCGAGCACAAATCCGAAGGTAGCAAGAATAACGAGTGCTACAAGTGCGTAGATCCAATAGAGGAGCACGTCGGTAAACTTAGGAATATCCAAGAAGTCACCAGCCACCTCCAACGAACCTTCAGAGCCTCCAAAGAAGAACATTGCGGTTGCAATGATACCTACGATCATGAGGACCCAGATGGTTACTTTTGGGAATAATTTATAATTTTTCATAATAATCTAAAATTTTGCAAGTTTAACAATAAAAGTTCTGCACAATGCAAAATAGATTATTTCTTTTGTGCTGCGTCGTATTCAACCACGAGGTCAAGTAAGCTAATAGAGCTGTCTTCCATTTCGTTAACAAGACCCTCGATCAAGCTAAGGATGTAGTTGTAGAATACTTGAAGGATAATAGCGATAATCAAACCGAGGAGGGTTGTCAAAAGAGCCACCTTGATACCACCAGCCACAACGGTAGCAGAGATATCACCTACTTGTTGAATCTTATCAAATGCTTGGATCATACCGATGATGGTACCCAAGAATCCTAAAGATGGAGCGATAGAGATGAAGAGAGAAATCCATGAGAGGTTCTTCTCAAGAAGACCGAGTTGAACACCACCGTAGCTAGCTACAGTTTTCTCAACAACTTCTACACCTTCTTCATAACGGCTCAAACCTTGATAGAAGATACTTGCAACAGGACCACGAGTATTGCGGCATACTTCTAATGCAGCATTAATTCCACCTTTCTTAAGAGCAGCCTCAACGTTTTTCAACAACTCTTTTGTGTTAGTTTTGCTCAAGCTAAGATAAATAATACGTTCGATACAGAGAGCCAAACCGAAAACCAAGCAAAGCAAAGTTGCAGCCATAAAGCCTGCACCACCTTCAATAAATTTAGTTTTCAATGTTTTGTGTAAAGCCTTGAGACCGCCTTCTTCAGCAGCTACTTCTTCAACTACAGTTTCAGCTGGTTCAGCTACTTCTTCAGCTACAGCCTCATCAGCTACAGTTTCAGCTACTTGTTCAGTTGTTTCAGGAGTAGCAGCAGCTTCTTCCTGAGCCATAACAGCAACACTACCTACTGATAGCATTGCAAGCACCATCATGGTTGCGAATACTTTTTTCATTGTTATTGGATTTTTTGATTGAATAATAATTAATTTATTTGTGCGGAAAGACGGGGATTCGAACCCCGGAAACCCTTTTGGAGTTTACACGCTTTCCAGGCGTGCCTCTTCAACCACTCGAGCATCTTTCCAATAAACCGACTGCAAAGTTACAAAAAAAACTTGATATACAAAGAATTTTTCACATTTTTTCTTCTTTTTTATATTTTCAGTCCAAAAAGTTGTATGCTATTATTTTCTGTATGCATAAATATTTCCTCTATTGACACATTGTAGATGGTTGCTAAAGCTTCTGCTACGTAATACATCCATCTACTTTCATTTCGCTTGCCTCTATGTGGGACGGGTGCCATGTATGGAGCATCTGTTTCCAGAAGTATTCTATCCAGAGGAATATTCTCCAGTACTTGTTTTAGTTTACAATTTTTGAACGTTAACACGCCTCCTATACCCAAATAAAGTCCCATATCCAAATATTGTTTTGCCACTTCATAACTTCCGGTAAAACAATGCATTACTCCTTGGACGTTAGGATTTTGTTTCAAAATATTTATCATATCCTCCGTCGCTTCTCTGGAATGAATCATTACGGGGAGTTTCCATTGGGTAGCCCAATTCAATTGTTCTTGAAATGCAAGTTGTTGTTGTTCTCTATAGGTCTTGTCCCAATAATAGTCCAAACCTATCTCACCGATAGCCACTAATTTTCCATTCGGAGAATGGTATAAACCTTCTGCTGCATGATGAATGGTTTGCAGGTCTTCTTGCCAATTCTCTTTCACATCTTCTGGATGCAACCCTAAAGCTGGGAACAAAAAATCGGGGTATTGTTTGCACACCTTCACAACGGATTGAATAGAGTCGGTATTGACTCCAGGAACCAAAATAGCTTTGACTCCACATTCTTTTTGCAATTGCACAAAAGAGTGAAAATCTTCACTATATTGCGCATCATCTATATGACAGTGTGTATCAATCATATCACTATATGTATCGTATCTCGTAATGGGTTCTCATGTATGGTATTGAGCACATAGGGTAAGGGCAAATCACTAACTATTTCGAATAAGGATGCTACTGTCGCCATAACTGAGGAAACGAAAATCATGCGTGAGAGCATAGTCATAAATCTTGCGCCAATCTTCGCCCACAAAAGCACTTACCAATAACAATAACGTAGATTTAGGTTGATGGAAATTGGTTATCAGCATATCTACGAGATGAAACTCATATCCAGGCTTAATCATAATCCGTGTTTCCGCATGCAATACATCTTGTTTAGTCAGATTGAGATAGTCGATTATCTTTTCTAATGATTGGTGGGTTGTCAGTGTCTGTTCGGATGTGTAAGGTTCGAATTGTTGTACTTGAATTGTTTGTAAATTTTGTTGTTGTTCTTGGGACAACTTATCCAATTGACATCCAATAAAGTATAAACTTTCTAATGTCCGCATGCTGGTTGTACCTACTGCTACTACTTGGCCAAGATGTTCTATAAGGTTAGCAATTGTTTGTCTGCTAACGGCTATAATCTCGGCATGCATGGTGTGCTCATTAGCGTCTTCAGTCTTCACAGGTTGAAAAGTCCCTGCTCCCACGTGTAGTGTCAACTCATCCGTATGTACCCCTTTAGTTCTTAGGTTTTGTAGCACATCATGTGTAAAATGTAGTCCTGCAGTAGGTGCAGCAACACTACCTTTGATATGGGAATAGACTGTTTGATAGGTTTGTTTATCTTGTTCCTCAGAGGGTCTATTCAAGTATGGTGGAATAGGCAACTCCCCCACCAATTCCAACAATTCTGCAAAAGAGATGGAAGAATCATCCCAAGTAAACTGCACTTCATGGGTATTTCCTGTGGTAGCGATGCGTTCTGCACGTAATATTATTGTTTTAGGGGTTGGTATCGTGGTGTTGATTGAGATTTTGAGGGATAATGCTCCACCTTTCCATTTTTTGAGATTGCCTATCATACATTTCCATGTACATTGGCTATTCGCAGCCAAAGCACTCTCATAGTCATGCGGAATGAGAGGTTCTAAACAAAAAATCTCGACTCTTGCTCCTGATTCTTTATGAAACACCAATCGCGCATGGATTACGCGGGTATTATTATATATAAGGAGACTTTGAGAAGGTATATATTCCCCTATGTTGTAGAAAATGTTTTCAGAAATTTGACTTTGCTTATACACCAAGAGTTTACTATGGTCTCGTTGTGGGAGGGGGTATTTAGCAATTCGATTCTCTGGGAGAGGATAGTTGTATTCTTCTATTTTGATTGGTGTCATATTGAAATCGTATTATCTTAGTGCAAAGGTACATCTTTTTTCAGTTTGTGCCAAAAAAAAATCCTTTTTCTATCATATTTTCATTCGCACTCTTGTTTTTGTTACAAAAAAACTATACCTTTGCAATCCGAAAATAACTCATCTTTATCTCATGTTTATTATCGGAATAGCGGGCGGAACCGGCTCGGGTAAAACAACGGTTGTCAAGAAGTTAATTGAGCGCTTGCCTAAGGGCGAAGTTGTAGTCATTCCTCAAGATTCTTATTATAAGGACAGCAGTCACGTTCCAGTAGAGGAACGCCAGTTCATCAACTTTGATCATCCAGATGCTTTTGAGTGGCCATTATTGGCGCAACATATTGCGATGCTTCGCAATGGTGAATGCGTAGAACAACCTATCTATTCCTATATTACATGTACTCGTCAAGAAGAGACTGTTCATATTGAACCACGCGACATTATTATAGTAGAAGGTATTATGGCATTGAACGATGAAGCATTGCGTGATCAGATGGATTTGAAGATTTTCGTTGATGCAGATGCAGATGATCGTTTGATTCGTGTATCGCAACGTGATATTGTAGAGCGTGGTCGTACAGTAGAATCGGTTATGGAGCGTTATCAACGCGTTTTGAAACCCATGCATGAGCAATTTATTGAACCATGCAAACGATATGCTGACGTTATCATCCCTCAAGGAGGGCACAACAATGCTGCCATCAATATGCTTGTTAAGTTTATCAAGCAGCAAATGAAGGAGCAAGTTACCGATTAATAAATTCCCAAGATAGACATTCCATTGGGTGATTTCATCATGTTGTTTCAACTGTTTTGGACATATCTAAAAGTAGGCACCTTTACATTGGGTGGTGGTTACGCAATGTTACCAATGATTCAGCATGAGGTTGTTAATCGCCGTAAGTGGATAGACGAAGAAGAGTTTTTGAATATGATTGCCTTGGCTCAAGCAGCTCCTGGACTTATTGCAGTCAATTCTGCCTTTTTTATTGGTTGGCGTGTAGGGCAAAACAGTCCGCACTCTCAATCCAAGTTGTTTCGTATTCTATGCGTCTTGAGCACCATTTTGGGAGCCATCCTACCCTCTTTTGTTATCATCTTGGCTATTGCCATTTTATTTAGCGACTACAAGTCACTTCCTGCGGTAGAAGCTATTTTTAAAGGTGTTCGACCAGCAGTGGTTGCTTTGATAGCTTCTCCTCTATTCCGCATGGCTAAAGTAGCAGGATTGTCTTATTTATCGGCATTGATTCCTATTGCTGGTGCATTAGCTATTTGGCTGTTGGGTTGGTCTCCTGTATGGTTGATATTATTATTGATTGTTTCTGTGATAGGCTACACTTGGTTGGCAGAGAGGAGGCATAAATGATATACGTGCAATTGTTTTTGAGTTTCTTCAAGATAGGATTGTTTGGTTTTGGAGGGGGATTAGCTATTTTGTCCTTGATTCAGCATGAAGTAGAGCGATACGGTTGGATGACTCAAAAAGAGTTTGTTGATATTGTAGCAATCAGCCAAGTCACACCGGGTCCTATCGGTATGAATTGTGCCACTTATGTAGGTTATACTGCAACTAATAGCATTCTTGGCAGTGTTATCTCCTCTATAGCTGTTGTTTTGCCGAGTTTAATCATCATGTTTGTATTGTGCCGATTGTATTTCTTGATGCAAAAACGTTATCAGAACAACGTTTACTACGTGAACACCTTGCGTGGTATTCGTTTTTTGGTATTAGGGTTGATTGGTGCTGCAGCTTTATCTCTGATGACCAAAGAAAGTTTCTTTGATTGGAGTAGTTGGGTCATCTTTGGTATTGTATTTGTGCTAGGCATTCTCCCGCAATTGGTTTCTAAAAATTGTGTTCGCACTCACAAGTTCATTACTTGGCTTTCTAATCCTATCTTGCTGATTCTAATGGCAGGAGTAGCTGGGTATTTGTTGTACTGATTCATAGTATAAAAACACTCCCTTAAGCTAACTCAAGGGAGTGTTGAAGTGTTCAATAAGAATCTTATAAACCTAGTGTTGAAAGAAAATGATTAAGAACCTTTTCTTTTTCTATAGTTGCACCTTCCTCTGCTTGTGTCTTTGCATCTTCTTGACTAAGACCTTCTTCTATATATTTTGTGAAGAGTTCTGTGCGTTTCGCCCTATATGCAAAGTCTGAAACTTTCTTACATTCTTTTAACAAGGCTCTATCATACAAGCAAGCACCCAACGTCTTATTATGTTGAATTTCTGCTTTTTGTTGAGCCAACTTATCAATATTCTTATAACCAGAATAACCAGCATTATACAATTGCTTTATTTCCTCTAATAAATTCTCATAATACAAAATTATTGCATCATCATTACAAGAGTGTTTGTTTTTTTTAAGTTTCTCGGATTGTTTTGCTAATTCTTCTTGGCATAAACATGTGTTTAGAGTCTCTTCTTGTTCTATTTGCGCTTTCTTTATATATAATCGTTGTATTTGATACCAGACAAATCCAGCAGCACGTAATCGTTGTATTTCTTCAATACAACTCTCATAGTATCGTATTTGCGCCTTCGTTTTACAAGTTTCTTTCTCTTGTTTAAGTTGCTGTAATTGATTTTTATACTTTTCAATTATAATATCTTCTTGAGCCATCTTTGACGATAATGATACTATTGTCCCTGTATTTTCTTCTATCAATTGACCCGAATAAGACTCACTTGTAAACTCTTTATATGTTCCATTATCAAACAAGACTCCTATTACTTGCTCAATGGCGATAGATTTCTCTTCGCCATCTTGCAAGTAAATAATTGCAGAATCCGTTTCGTTTTGAATACTCACATCTTCTATTCTTTCATTATCTGCAGTCATAATAACCCCCGCAAATGAGAAAGTTGAAAATACTGTAAGCATCACTATATACAAAATCTTCTTCATATTATTCCTCCTCTGCTACTAAACGGAAGAAAGCACTAATCTCTTTCTCCTCAATAATAGAACTTACATTAAATTTCTTGGATTGTGTATAATAACCAGTCTTCTCGCATTTGATTTCAATTTGCACATTACCTGCGTTATTATAGGTTAATCCTTTAATATCAAATACTTCCGTTGTTTCGTATGGAGTTGTTTGTAAGTACTTATAGTTCTGGTTCTTTACCTCTGGAGTAGAAGAAATAACTCGCCAGAAAATGTCTGCACCTTGTGGACGAGAGTTTACATCCCAGTGAATAGTCAAATGCTCTAATGCGGTATTTCCTTCTCCTGTTACCTGCTTGTTTGGCTCTTGTTTAGGAGAACTTGCGCGGTGCAAGAAGAATGCGATACGATCCCAATCAATATCTTTCAAAGCTTCCGTGTATGCCTGATTTAGAACACGGTTTGCAATATCCTTGGAATATGCACTACCAGTCATGTTATAGCGCCCAGCCACCTCTACCGTTGGATAAACCAAAGTGCGATTGTGGTCAAGTACCTTTACGCTCATCATCACGGTTGCACTCCAGCCAATACCAGACAAGTAATCTACATGGAACTCTGTAAGAGAAACTTCCATCCAATAATCAGTAGAAGGGTCCGCATCCAGATTGAAGCCCATAGTGCGCATATAACGGCGCATACTCTCTGATACAAATGAGTTTACAGATGGGTTAGCAGTGAATTGTGGCACAGAGATAGTACTTGCATCATATACATGAACTAATGCCATTTTTGCACGAGCATCAACTACATTCAAACGAATACCGTAATCCATGTTCGCATACTTGTCCGCAATAGGATTTTCGGTAATAGCCAAATTAAGCAAACCGTTTGGGAGAGTAAGAGTAACATTTCTGCTTGAGCCACAAGAAGACATTACTGTCAAGGCAACTATTAATGTTGCAATAGTTAAAATCTTTTTCATGACTTGTATTATTTATCAGTATTCAACTTGATAATTTTAGCAGATACAGTTGTTTTGAAAACGATATTGAGTCCATCTTGTCCCACATTGGTTGATACAATAGGTTCAATAACGCCATCACCTCCTGCTACTTTGCAGGCATTAATAAGGCGATAAATAGCAATGTTACGAGCTATTTGCTCTGGAGTAATGTCCGAATAATCTCCTATTTTTCCGTAATCATTTGCCAGAAAACCATATCGAGCCACTCCTTTGAAAGATTTATATTCCCAAGTATATCCTATTCCAAAATTGAATCTTCGTTTAAAGGTAAGTGAAAAGTCTCCATTTGCATCAGTAATAGTAATTTTATTACCAAATTGTTTATAAATAACCGAAGATTCAGCTGTTATGGTATTTAATACTTTGTAATCTTTACGTTCCAAATTCAATTCTTCCAAACCGACAGAATTGATTGTATTAATTGCTTTAGGAACAATTGCTAATTTACAAGAAGATAAAAAGACTGTTACAAACAAAGTTGCAAAAATAAGATTTTTTTTCATGGAAATAAACGTATTTTTATTATTTTTCCTACTCACTTCTCGGCATTTCGGATACTCCGTAGCCCATTTAATCATAAATACGCACAAAAAAAGTGGACTAAACTTTTCAAATCCACTTTCTAAGGTATCGGCAAACACCATGGTGATGAATCTTACAAAGTAAAGCCCACATCGAACGATGTAGGCGTTAACTTTACTTCTCATCACCTCATTAAATTTTGCCGATTTTTAGAAAGTGAGAACAAAGATAACGCTATCTTTAATATGTAGTACGTAACTTAACTATTATAAGCAATGTTTCATAGGCATAATCATATTTAATTTTACGGACTGCAAAGTTACATATTTTTTTTTACATATACAATTATTAACTTGTTGGCGGAATTAAAAAATTAAATCCGTTCGGTCAAATTTTCTATAAATCAAAGAATAAGTTATGATTTTTTAGTGGACAATAGAGAATCTACATATGAAAAGTAGGGTTAGTAAGCCATACCTATAACATAGTTGTAATCTAACGTATATCTATCGTATATGTTTCGTATATCTATCGTATATCTATCGTCTTTGTATCGTCTTTGTATCGTCTTTGTATCGTCTTTGTCTGCAAATAATCTGCACGAAGTTACGATATATTTACGGAATGTTTTTACATCTAAGAACACATTTTTTAATTCCGTCATCGAGTAATTACTATTTATTTTAGCACTTATCAATCCGTGTTTATACGGACCTACAAACATAAAGCAAGTTATAAGGACGAGAAAAGGATATTGAAATAATCTTTATCACTCTAATCATATATTAACGTAAAACGAATTTTATATTTGTACATTAAGAAAAATTCCTTATCTTTGCATGTTGTTTGAATAGACTATTTATTTAAGGTACTAACGTGTATAAGAGATTCAAGGAATATTTACCTTTCTATAAACGTAATTTAAAGGTAGCTTTGCCTGTGATGCTAACCCAATTGGGTGCGTCATTGGTTGGTTTGTTTGACTCTATGATGGTGGGGCATTATGGGACCGTTGAATTGGCAGCAGTTAGTTTTTCGAATGCTATATTTTTCACGGTAATGGTTTTTGCCATGGGAGCGTTAATGGGAATAACGCCACTGATTGGCATCCATATGGGCGAAATGAGTGAAGCAACTGAAAGAAGGGATGAACTTTATGCAAAAATATCTTCTCTTTTGCAGAATGGTGTATTGTTCACTATACTTTTGAGTGTATTGATGCTATTACTATTGGGAGGTTGTATTCCTTTTTTGGACAAGTTTGGTCAAGACCCTGTAGTGATAGAAGCGGCAAGACCTTATTATATATTGATCGTTGTTTCTATCATTCCATTTTTGTTCTTCACTCTTTTCAAGCAATTTTTAGAAGGGATAGGTAATACATTTGTGGCGATGATTATCACAATGCTTATGAATGGGTTGAATATATTCCTTAACTGGGTATTCATTTTTGGGCATTTTGGTTTTCCCGCTATGGGTGCTACGGGAGCTGGCATTGCCACATTGATTTCGCGTATCGGAATGCCTATATGTTTTTTCTTTGTGATTTTCTTTCATCGTGAGTGGAAGTATTATATTCGTTTCTTCTCATGGGAGGTGTTCAACTGGCAAGAGATTAAGCATCTTTTCAAGATTGGGCTCCCTATAGGGGGACAGACTTTGTTGGAGACGCTCAATTTCACTTTATCCTTTATCTTTATTGGCTGGTTGAGTAAGGAAGCTTTGGCTGCCCATCAGGTAGCCAACCAAATGGCCGATCTCACGTTTATGGTAGCTTTAGGAGTGGGCGCCGCAACGACGATACGTGTATCACATCAGTTAGGTGCCAACAACCTTCATGGTGTGAGGATGGCAAGTAATGCAAGTATTCATTTGGTGCTTCTCATCAATACGATTGGAGCGGCATTGATGATAGGTTTGCGTAATTATATCCCTTTGATGTTTACCAATGACCCTAAAGTGATTGCTATTGCATCACAATTGGTTGTTTATGCAGGATTATTTCAGTACGCTGATGGAATGCAAGCAGTGGGAGCTTCCATGTTGCGGGGACTGACAGATGTAAAAGTACCTGTAATTATAGCATTTGTTTCCTATATTGTCATTGGATTATCTGTAGGTTTACTATGTGCATTCCCTCTTCAGATGGGAGCATCAGGAATATGGATTGGTTTTATCTTTGGTCTCACAACGGCAGCGTTTTGTTTTCACATCCGTTTCAGAAAACTATACAAGCGAATGCTGAATAAACAGGTCAACATGAGTAAATGATAGGACAAAGAGTAACTTTTTTGGTTAAAAATTTGCCCAATCAAAAAAAAAGAAGTACCTTTGCACGCTTTTTCGACGATTTGTCAAGAAAAAAAATGTAAAGTTCGCTAAACGGCTACAGCGAAAAGATATAATTTTTATTACGAGATAATAAATTGCCTTTACGGCACAAAACATTAGAACAATGAAACGTACATTTCAACCATCACAACGCAAAAGACGTAACAAACATGGTTTCTTAGAGAGAATGGCTACCGCTAATGGTCGTCGTGTATTAGCTGCTCGTCGCGCTAAAGGACGTAAGAAACTTACAGTAGCAGACGAAGGACGTCATAAATATTAATCGTAAGTTACAATTTAATACATAATTAAGGGAAAAGAGATTTGTTCTCCTTTCCCTTGTTTTGCAACCTATGGATATGTTTGTTGCATATTCATAAAAAAGTAAGTTGTTTATATGGAGAGTACACGTCAACACAAAGTGTCTCGTTTGATCCAAAAGGATTTGAGCGACATTCTCTTGCGTTATGCAAGATCCTTGTCTGGTACTTTAATCTCTGTAAGTGAAGTTCGAGTGAGTCCAGATTTAGCAATTGCTCACGTTTATTTGAGCATTTTCCCTCAAGATCGCATGGATAGCACCTTGTCCAAGGTAAATGAAGACAAAGGTAAGATTCGTGGCGAGATGGGGCGTTTGGAACGTCATCAGTTGCGTATTATCCCTGAATTGCATTTTCATTTAGACGACACGATTAATCGTATGGAGCGTATTGATACGTTGCTACAATCATAAGTCTTTCCATTGAAGTTTGAATTCAAAATAGCCTTGCGTTATCTCTTTGCCAAGAAGAGTTATAATGCTATCAACATTGTCAGCGGCGTTAGTTCTGCCGCTGTAGGAGTAGTAACGGCTGCCATGGTTTGTGTGCTGAGCGTTATGAATGGTTTTGGTGGTTTGATTGAGGAGATGTTTTCCGCTTTTGATCCAGACCTTCGCATCGTGGCCACGAATGGTAAATATTTTTCGTGTGATTCCTCTTCTTTTGATGCCGTGCGATGTATGGAGGATGTAGAAGTGTTTGCACGCACCATAGAAGAAACGGCACTTATTGAATTCTCAGACAAACAAATACCTGTAAAACTCAAGGGGGTTGATTCCACTTACCATCTGCTCAACCAGATTGATTCCATCCTCGTAGATGGTAAGTTTGTAGTGTATGATGGTGCTTTTGAGCGTTGTGTCATGGGGCAAGGGGTGGCTTCACAATTGAGTATTGGTGCTCATTTTGTGAAGGGAGTCCATTTGTATGCCCCCCGAAGAAATCATAAAGTTAATCTCTTACGTCCCGAAGATAGTTTCAAAGAGGCGGTATGTTTTATCTCTGGTATTTTTGCTGTCCATCAAGTGAAATACGACAATCAGTTGTCGCTCATCTCGCTACCTTTGGCACGTTATTTATTTGAATACGAAGAAGATGAAGTAACTGCCATTGAGATCAAGTTGAAAGAAGGATGTTCTGTAAAGAAAGTGAAACGTGAGATACAACATGTATTGGGGGAAGAGTTTTTGGTTTTGGATAAGTATGAGCAACAAGCGGACTTTTTCCGTATTATGCGTATTGAAAAAGTTCTAACGTACATCCTTTTAAGTTTCATTTTACTGATTGCCACTTTTAATATTATTGGTAGTTTGACCATGCTAATTTTGGATAAGCAGGAAGACATCAAAATTTTGCATGGTATGGGGGCTAACAAACAAATGATTCGCCGCATTTTCCTCTTTGAAGGATGGTTAATCAGTAGTTTAGGCGCATGTATTGGTTTGATAGTTGGGGTATTGGTTTGCTTGAGTCAAGAATATTTTGGGTGGCTTAAGTTGGGTAATGGTTCGGAGTTTATTATCTCAGCCTACCCGATTGATTTGCAAGCTTTTGATCTTTTGTCAATAGCTTTGATTGTGCTCACGATAGGTTGGATAGCCGCATGGTATCCAACACATAAAATGAATATTAAATAAGATGCGTATTCGACAATTACATATTCCTTTACTACTTATCCTACTATGGGTTGTCAGTAGTTGTGATAATCATGTCCCTAACAAGCAGACCACTTTAACCAATGTGGATTCGGTTTTTACGGTAGCAGAATTGCTATATCATGGTAATTTTTACCCTGGTATAGAGAGTCATGTTTTGTCTTTGGACCTTTATAGTGATGGATTGTACATTGATTCATTGGGTTATATGCAAGGTAGTGGAACAAACATCTATTTCAGTGATATTTTCATCTCTCAGGCGGACACATGCCTTGTACAAGGGCTTTATAGTATTGATTCTACAGCGCTTCCTATGACTATTTTGCCTGGTCAAACGATAGAGGGGAATATCACGGGGGCGTATCTTTTGCTCGTTCAAGAAGGGCAAGTCAAACGCATTGAACTTTTTGAGTCTGGTTCTATTGATGTGATACAAGATGCTGATTCATGTTGGATAACCATGCAATTGGTGACCACTAATCACAAAACATACAACGCTACATATATTGGTTTAGTCCCTTGATACGCAAGCAATACCATATCTATTTGAAACTGGAGCGTGGGTTAAGTGAGAATACTATCTTAGCCTACGAGCAAGATTTGGATAAGTTGTATGCACATTTTCAGGAGCGTGAGAAAAAGCCAGAAGAAGCCACGCTTGATGATTTGCAAGATTTTATTTACACGCAGTTTGATTCGGCGAGCAATTCACGTTCCCAATCTCGCATTATTAGTGGCATTCATTCTTTCTATCGTTTCTTACTTTACGAACATTATCGTGATGATGACCCTTCCGAATTGATTGAGATGCCTCGCAAGGAGAAGCATCTTCCAGAGGTATTGTCTCTTGAAGAGATTGATGCATTGGTTCAATCCGTTGACCTTAGTAAGGCAGAGGGGCATCGTAATCGTGCGATAATAGAGATGTTGTATGGTAGTGGTTTGCGTGTGAGTGAATTGGTAGAGCTTAAGTTGAGTGATATGTATCGTGAGGAAGGTTATATGCTTATCCATGGCAAAGGTAGCAAAGAACGTTTGGTTCCTATTTCTCCTGAGGCAGAGAAATGGTTTCAATATTGGATGCAAGAGCGGTGCCATTGGTCCATCAAGCCTGAGTATGCTGATTATGCTTTTCTTAATCGCAGGGGAACTGCTTTGACACGAGCAATGATTTTTACTATTATCCGTCAATTGGCGTCAGTTGCAGGAATCAGGAAAACCATCTCCCCGCACACATTAAGGCATTCTTTCGCCACTCATCTATTGCAAAATGGAGCCGATTTACTCATTATACAGCAGTTATTAGGGCATGAGTCGGTGACTACCACAGAGATATATACTCATGTGGACATACAAGATTTGAGAAAAGCCATCCTGTTGCACCACCCTTCGAATCAACTTTCTTCTAAATGAAACGTTTGTGGCTCATATGGTTGTGTATAGGTGTGTCAGGATACATTGTGGCACAATCGCTGATGACAACTGTCGTAGGTGAAGTGTATGATGAACGCACGTTGATGCCTATTCCGAATGTAAATGTATATATCAAACATACTGAAATAGGTACCACAACAACCAACGAAGGTATATTTCTTCTTCGTGCTCCTATCAAACGCACAGCCCAGTTGGTAGTGTCTGCTATTGGATATAAGAAGCAGACGTTCAGGATTGAACCTGGGCAGGATGTGGGAATAGACATTGCATTGCAAGAACAGACTACTCAGTTAGCGGATATATTTATCGTTCCTGGGACAAATCCCGCCTTGGCTCTCATGCAGCGTGTTCGGGAGCACAAGAGGCAGAACACCTACCTTGTAGTAGAAGAGGATTACGATCATGATTTTGCAATGTATCTTAGTCACATTCATGCCAAGCATCTACGCAGACGTTTCTGGCAGCAGTTGTCTGATGGCATGATTGAGCAGGCAGACTCCACTTTTGCAATGCCATTGTACGTGAGTCAAAGGCAGAATGGTCAAGTCAAAACCTATGCCACTATTATGACTGAGACAGACTATGATGCATTGTTGGCGGATGTTGATCGGTCGGTAAATTTTTACAGCAATACTTTTTCTCTATACGGCACCTCTTTTCTCAGTCCATTAGCGTCAAATGGTAATACGTATTATCACTACTATTTGGTGGACTCTTTCTATACCAATCAGGGCAAAGCCTATCTACTCCATTTCAAGGCTAAAAACCTCTACTACCCAACGTTCAATGGTCAGATGACGATAGATTCGGCCAGTTGTGCATTGTTGGATATTCGCGTGGAGTTACCGGAGCAAAGTAATGTAAATTTTCTGCGCGGCCTGAGCATTGAGCAACATTTTGATACACTTACTCACGAGTTGCACCGCGAGCACACACACATCCTTTTGGATGTTGCTATCAAAGCAGACACATCTCGTACGTTCCCCACTGTACTTATGGAGCGCACGTTGCAAAAGTCCCATTCTCCCTTATTGCCTATCTCTACAGAACAGACTGCATGGGAACAAGTTCAATCCGTAGATACGTCACAAATACATGAGAGTATCATACAACTAAACAATACCCCTATTTTTCGTATTGCTAAGTTCATCGCATACCTTGCACAACGTGCCAGTATTCCTACAGGAACGAAAGTAGATATAGGCAATGTGACTGAGATTATACATTTCAACCCTATAGAGAAAGTACGATTAGGTCTTCCTCTCAAGACCAACGAAAAACTTTGGAAGAACGTATGCTTGGAAGCGTATGCTGCATATGGTTGGGGTGATCAAGCATGGAAAGGGATGGGTAAGATAGCCTTTAATCTTCCTACTCAAAGACGGAATATTCTCTCCTTATCATATTCGGATGACTATGAGTTCACTGACTATTCTTCTTTCTCTGCAAATGTTCGGGAGAATGCCACATGGCTGAAGGATAGAAGTTTGACGAGTCTTATTTTCCGTCCCGTTTATTTGCACAACAAGCATCAGTATAATCTGGATATGCTTCGTGTGCGGCAGTTGGCATGCGAATTAGAGAGCGACTGGACGGAAAATCTTGAGTCGCAACTACATTTCTCTTTGGGCCGAATGGGTTATGGTCTGCCCACATCTAATTATGCGGCACAACCCTCGTTCCGCTATGCTCGTATAGGGGCAACATTCCGTTTGGGTTGGGGAGAAAAGAAAGTAGATTCCTATTTCCACCGCATACATGTCTATAGTCATTTGCCTATAGTTTTTATTAATGGAGAGGTAGGAAGTTTCCAATTGGAAGGAAGATCCAGTTATGAACTATTCAGTAGATTACGTCTAATGGTCAAACAGAATGTACCATTGGGAGTTGCAGGAGAGTTGAATTACCTTTTGGAGGGGGGTATCCTTTTTGGAAAGGTTCCTTATCCTTTACTTACCCATTTTGGTTCGAATGCATCCTATGCTTATCAGCAGGAGCATTTTGCTATGATGCAATCCAATGTATATGCTGCTGATAATTACCTTACCTTGCATGCACAATGGAATGGTAAGGGTTGTTTGTTTGATTTGATTCCAGGTATTCAGCGACTCAACCTAAGAGAATTGGTTATGGTAAAGATGTTATGGGGAGGATTGCGTGAGCAGCATGATGCTGTTATTCCTATGCCTTTGGATGCAATGGGCAATCGACTATACAATCAAGCCAATGTTCCTTATGTGGAAGTAGGCGTAGGTTTGGGAAATATTTTTCGTTTGATAGATATCTATTCTATTTGGCGTGTCACTCATATGCACCAGCCTATCCATGAGCCCAAATGGAGTGTACGTTTTTGCTTCAATATTGACAAATAATTTGCACACTCAAAAAAATATACTACCTTTGCATAAAATTTAACGATTATGCCTAACGAAATATTATATCCCCTTATTTTTATCGCTTTTACCAATTTATTAGCTTTTGTAGGAATGGGTGTTGACAAGTACAATGCCAAGCATCGTCATTTCCGTATTGAAGAACATACTTTGTTGTGTCTTGCTGTATTGGGAGGAGCTATTGGTATTTTGTTGGGCATGCTTATTTTTAGGCATAAAACAAAGAAAAAACGGTTCACAATTATGGTACCGCTTTTTCTTTTGATCGAAGCACTATTATGTGCTTGGTATATCCTTGATTTCTTGTATGGTCACGTTGACCTAAGTACGCTTCCCGCAGCTTAACCCACTTGGCTACCGTTCTTAACAGGTGCGGTAACGGTTGTTACCACCAGTTTGCCGTCTGCATCTACAGCCGACAACACCATTCCTTGTGATTCGATGCCCATCATTTTGCGTGGTGGGAAGTTGGCGATGAATAGTATTTGTTTGCCAACCAATTCTTCTGGGTTAGGATAGCTGGTAGCTATTCCGCTCAAGATAGTGCGCACGCCTTTTCCGTCATCGATGCGTAATTGCAGCAGTCGTTCGCTTTTCTTCACGCGTGTGCATTCCAATACTGTTCCTACGCGGATATCCGTTTTAGCAAACTCGTCTATATTGGTATCGGCTTTATATTCGGCTGGTACCCAATGTTTCAAAGCTTCCTCTTGCGCTTTCTTTTCGTTCTCTGCTTTGATACGAGCCAAGCGATCCAATTGGTATTGGATAGTCTCGTCTTCTATTTTCTCGAACAGCAGACTCACTTCGCCCAACGCATGACCTTCAGGTAATATTTGCATGTTTCCTAAATCCTCCCAAGTGGTTTGAGGCATATTGAGCATTGTATGTAGTTTTTGGCTTGAGAACGGCAAGAATGGTTCAAAAGCGATGCTTAGGTTAGCTGCTATTTGTAATGAGATATTGAGGATAGTACCTGTACGTTGCAAGTCTTCTTTGGCCACTTTCCATGGTTCGGTATCTGCCAAGTACTTGTTGCCTATACGTGCCATATTCATAGCCACTTTCTGTGCATCTCTAAAGCGGAAATGGTCCAATAGTTCTTGCAATTGTCCTTTGATCTCTTCGCACTCTTGCAAGGTTTGTTGGTCATATTCGGTCAAGGCACCCAAAGCAGGTACAGCTCCGTTGAAGTATTTCTTGGTCAAGACCAATGCGCGGTTGACGAAGTTTCCGTAGATAGCGACCAGTTCGTTATTGTTGCGTGCTTGGAAGTCAGCCCAAGTGAAGTCATTATCTTTAGTCTCGGGTGCGTTGGCTGTCAGTACATAGCGCAAGACGTCTTGTTTGTTAGGGAAATCAACGAGGTACTCGTTCAGCCATACAGCCCAATTGCGTGAAGTACTTATTTTGTCTCCTTCTAAGTTGAGGAACTCGTTGCTTGGTACGTTATCTGGTAGGATGTATGATCCGTCGGCTTTAAGCATGGATGGGAAAACGATGCAGTGGAAAACGATATTATCTTTTCCGATGAAGTGAATCAATCGTGTTTCTTCATCTTTCCACCATTTCTCCCATGTGCCATATTTCTCTGGTTGTGCGTCACACAGTTCTTTGGTATTGCTGATATAGCCTATTGGTGCATCGAACCAAACGTATAGTACTTTGCCTTCAGCATTTTCTACGGGTACGGGTATACCCCAATTGAGGTCACGTGTCACGGCGCGAGGTTTGAGTCCTCCGTCCAGCCAAGACTTGCATTGTCCATACACATTGGTACGCCACTCTTTGTGGTTTTGGAGTATCCATTCTTCGAGCCATGATTGGTATTGGTCCAAAGGCAAGTACCAGTGAGTTGTTTCTTTTTTGGTCAATGGGTTACCATTGATAGCGTTATAAGGGTTGATGAGTTCATCTGGTGATAGCGTTGCACCACATTTCTCACATTGGTCGCCATAGGCTCCCATAACGTGGCAGCGAGGGCATTCGCCACGGATGTTTCTGTCGGTGAGAAACTCGTTTGTTTCTGGATCGTAGAATTGTTCGGTCGTTTGCTCGATGAACTTGCCCGTGTCGTATAGTTTACGGAAATAGTCAGCGGCAAAGCTATGATGAATCTTGCTGGTAGTACGTGAATACACGTCGTAAGATATTCCGAATTCATCAAACGATCTTTGGATGATATTATGGTATCTATCCACCACTTCTTGTGTGGTTATACCTTCTTCTCTTGCTCGAATTGTTACGGGTACGCCATGCTCATCACTACCTCCCACGAACAATACTTCTTCACCTTTGAGTCTAAGGTAACGAACATAAATATCTGCGGGCACGTATACACCCGCCAAGTGGCCGATATGTACAGGGCCATTGGCATAAGGTAGAGCAGAAGTTACCAGCGTGCGTTTGAAAGTCATAATAGATCAATTTGTAGGGTTATTATTATTTTCTTTATGTTTGTTGTATGCATCGACGATATGTTTGACCAGAGGGTGTCTGACGATGTCTTTTTGTGAGAATTCGACTACGCGAATACCTTTGATATCTTGGAGTCGGTTGATGGCATCAAAGAGGCCAGATTTTTGGTTGGATGGCAAGTCTATTTGTGTCATATCTCCCGTCACAATCATTTTGCCATTCATTCCCAATCGTGTTAGGAACATTTTCAGCTGGGCAGCAGTGGCATTTTGTGCTTCATCTAATATCACGACTGCATCTGCCAATGTTCTTCCTCTCATGAAAGCCAGTGGAGCAATGCGAATTAGGCCGCGTTCCATGTATTCGTTTAGTTTGGCAGCGGGTATCATATCTTGCAATGCGTCGTATAGTGGTTGCAAGTAAGGGTCTATTTTCTCCTTCATGTCTCCTGGCAAGAATCCTAATTTCTCGCCGGCTTCCACTGCAGGTCTTGACAAGATGATGCGTTTGACTTCCCTATTCTTGAGCGCGCGCACAGCCAATGCGATGGCAGTATATGTTTTTCCACTGCCGGCAGGTCCTGTAGCGAATAGTAAATCGTTGTGGTTGTATGCTTCGACCAGTTTCTTTTGATTTTGGCTACGTGCTAAGATGGGTTTGCCATTTACGCCGTGTAGGATAAGATTTTCGTGTGCAAAGGCTTGTGGAGTCTCTCCGTGAATGAGTTGAAGGATATACTCCTCGGTAAGGGTGTTGCTTTGTATGCAAAACGACTCACACGAACGAACAGACTTCTCAAACTTATTGATGGCAGTCTCCGAACCGCTGACCTTGATACGATAGCCTCTTGCCACCACCCTAACGTCGGGGTGTTGGTTGGCCAGGCAGGTCATATTCTTGTTGTTGAAGCCATAGAAGATGGCTGTATCTAAAGACTCTTTTAGTTCTATGATTTGTTCCATGCGTCAATCGTTTGCTAAATTTCCACTCATGTTCAAGGCTTGAAACGGCGGTATTTGTTTCAAAAAACGGCACTCATTCGGTAGCACTTGTGCAACAATGGTTTCGTTTCCATTGCTCAACATCAGGTAAGCAACATTCAGGTGTCGGTTGTATATAGCCGCTTGGTCGAGCACATGTTGTGTGAGTGCGACTGTGGGGGCTTTGAACTCAATGAGCATCAGTGCTTGCATTTGTTGGTTATAGACGATAGCGTCGCATCGTTTTTGCAGGCCAGCCACCTCAATTGGCACTTCCACACCTATTAGGTTGTGGGGATAGTGGAAGTTCTTTTCCAGCGCGTGCAGCACTTGTTGTCGAACATTCTCCTCTGGCGTGAAGCGAACGTATCGTTTTCTCCACGCACAGAGGATATATTGTTTGCCATTTTGAGTTCGTATGTTCATTGCCTCTAAACGATAACCCAGAGGGCGTCCTATAGACACGTCGTGACGTTCTCTAAACTACTTCTGCCAATTATCTTTGAGTGATGCTGTTCTATTGAATACCAGATGATTGTCAGTAGTATCTGGGTCCACCACGAAGTAACCATGTTTGAGGAACTGGTAGTTTTTGCATTGTGCGATGCCGTTGACAATCTGAGGTGCATGCATTTCGTTCTTGAGTGATCCTTCCACTTTGCATGTAACAACTTGTAGGCTATCGGGGTTGAGTAGGTCACGGAAGTCACCTTCTTCTGCAGATGGGTTCTCGCAAGCGAAGAGTCTATCATACAGACGAGCCTCAGCATCAACACATGTTTCGCATTCCACCCAGTTGATAGTTGATTTGGTTTTTCTATTACCCCCTTCTGTACCCGATTTGGATGTTGGGTCATAGGTGGCATAGACGGTGGTTATATTGCCTTCTGCATCTTTCTCGCATCCAGTAGCTTGGATGATGTAGGCTGCTTTGAGTCGTACTTCACGTCCGCCAGGGCTGAGTCGGAAGAATTTCTTGTCGCCTTCTTCTTGGAAGTCTTGACGTTCGATATAGAGCTCTTTGGCAAACTTCATTGTGCGGCTGCCTAATTCGGGCTTGCCATCAATATATTCGGCTTCTATCATTTCTCCTTCGCCTTCATAGTTGGTGATAACAAGTTTGATAGGGTCAAAGATAGCGCACACGCGTGGTGCTGTCTCTTTGAGTGTCTCGCGAACGGTGTGTTCTAATAGTCCGAGGTCAATCATTCCTTCCACTTTGGTGTATCCAATCTTGTCGATAAAGGCGCGTATCGCTTCTGGCGTATATCCACGGCGACGCAAACCACAAACAGTGGGCATACGAGGGTCGTCCCAACCGCTCACAAGTCCTTCTTTGACGAGTTGTAACATCTTACGTTTGGACATCACGGTATAAGTGATATTGAGTCGGTTGAACTCGTATTGACGGGGGCGGTAGTCGCCTTGTACGAACTGGTCGATGTAGTAGTCGTATAATGGACGGTGAACCACAAACTCCAAGGTACAAATACTATGTGTTACTCCTTCGAAATAGTCGCTTTGTCCATGTGCAAAATCGTACATTGGATAGACATTCCATTGGCGTCCTGTGCGGTGGTGTGGATGGGTAGTAATGATGCGATACATGATAGGATCGCGGAAGTGCATGTTAGGATTGGCCATATCAATCTTGGCACGCAGTACCATCTTACCATCGGCTATCTCTCCTCGTTGCATAGCTTCGAAGAGACGTAGGTTTTCTTCGATAGGACGATCGCGATAAGGTGATGCTACCCCTGCTTCGGTTGGGGTGCCTTTTTGTTCGGCTATTTGCTCAGCTGTTTGTTCATCCACATAGGCTTTGCCTTGTTTGATGAATTCGATAGCCAAGTCATAGAGTTGTTGAAAATAGTCGCTGGCATAGTATATGTTTCCCCAATGAAATCCTAACCATGCGATATCTTGTTGAATGGAGTCAACATATTCAACATCCTCTTTCACAGGATTGGTATCATCAAAACGGAGGTTACATATGCCATTGTATTTCTCTGCTATACCAAAATCCATACAGATCGCCTTGACGTGTCCGATGTGCAGGTAGCCGTTTGGCTCTGGCGGGAAACGTGTTTGAATACGGCCATCATTCTTACCTTCTTGTAAATCTTTTTCTACAATTTGTTCGATAAAGTTGAGACTTTTCTCTTGTACTTCTTGCATTGTGTTATTGGGATTTATAGTATCTATATTTAGTTATTTACCTTTTCCGACCACGCCACGTGGTGATTCTTGTATAAAGGATACGATATAATTTTTCTCCACCGAATCGGGCATTGTTTGTTGGATATGTTCGAGTGCTTGTTTGACGTTCATATCCGACATATAGATGGTTCGGTACACTTGTTGTATGGTAGCTACTTGTTCATCGGTAAATCCTCTACGTTTGAGTCCAACACTATTGATGCCGCAGTAGCATATTGGTTCGCGTGCAATCATAGTGTATGGTGGTATATCCTTATTGATTTTGCTACCTCCTTGTATCATGACATGTCCTCCGATGTGTGTGAACTGGTGTACCAATGAGCCACCTCCGATGATGGCGTAGTCGTCCACTACCACTTCACCTGCCAGTTGTGTAGCATTGGACATGATGATATGGTTGCCTAATGCGCAGTCGTGTGCTACGTGGCAATATGCCATGATGAGGCATGAGTTGCCTACGACTGTTTGTTTTTTGCTGGCGGTGCCACGATGCACGGTAACGAACTCACGTAAGACGGTGTTATCTCCGATGATGGTGTAGGTTTCTTCGCCTTGATATTTCAAGTCTTGTGGTAGTCCGCCTATCACTGCTCCTTGGAAGACGTGGCAGTTTTTGCCTATTTTGGTATTGGAGCATATGGTAGCGTTGTTTTCTATAATGGTACCTTCGCCTATCTCAACATTTTCCTCGATGCACACAAAGGGTCCAATGTTGGCGGAAGGATGAATTTTTGCGTTGGGGTGCACAATGGCTGATGGATGAATATTCATAATTTGTAAAAGTTGTTTTATTTAGTAAATTATTTGCGTCAAGTAGTTTTCTATATTCAGTAACGTAGTGCCACTAAACAGTAGTGCCACATTCGCTAATCACCCTATTTCTCAATTGTCGGCAGCATTGTGTATTGAAGGTATGTCCTGGTTTGGTAGCGACAATGCGTCCTTGTATGCGGCAGCCTACGAGTGACAGGTCACCTATGATGTCGAGCAGTTTGTGTCGAGCGGGTTCGTTTTGGTAATTCAATGGACTGAGGTATCCTAATTTGGTTGCGTCCAATCGTGGTTGTCCCAGTTTGTCTGCCATGAAGTCCAATCCTTCTTGTGACATAGGTGTTTCATAAATAACCAATGCGTTTTGCAAGTCACCTCCCTTGATGAGTCCTAAACGGAGTAGCGGTTCTATCTCTCGTAAGAAGCAGAAGGTTCGTGCTCTGGCTATTTCCGTTGGGTAGTCGTTTAAGTCGGTGAGGTATGCCCATTGCTCTTTGAGTAGGTTGCTTGGATAGCTAACCAGTACGTTGACTTGATAGGTATCTGAAGGCATGATGAGCATGGTGTTGCCTCGTTCGCTGATGTATTCGATAGGTTCTTTGACCACGAACACTTTTTGTTCGGCATCTTGTTCCTCAAGTCCTACGCGTTGGATGTTCTCCACGAACATGCGAGCACTACCATCCAGAATTGGAATCTCAGGAGCATCCACTTCTATCAAACAGTTATCTACACCCATTGCGTATAGTGCAGATAGAGCATGTTCGACTGTGCTCACTTTCCATTGTCCATGTTCGAGTACTGTACCTCTCTCGGTAGCGCTGACATAGTCTGCCAAGGCTTCGTAGGTAGGTTGTCCATCGAGGTCCACACGTCGAATGCGGACACCGCTATTAGCCTCAGCAGGAAGAAAGTTTGCCACTACTTGCAGGCCGGTGTGTAGTCCTTTGCCACTTAGGGTGAAGGGAGCTTTGATAGTATGCTGTTTCATATTATTGTTTGCTGTTTAGTTGTTTGTAAATCTCTGGTAGTTTACGGAAGACCACTTGTGCTCTGCGCCATGTTGCGGCATCTATTGCGGGACTTCCCATGTAAATACCTGGTTTTTTGATGGAGGAAGCTATGCCACTCTGTGCTCCGAAGACGCAGTTGTCTGCCACTTCTATATGTCCTGCGACGCCCACTTGACCCGTCAAGGTACAATGGCTACCGATGGTAGTGGAGCCTGCTATACCCACTTGTGCACATAGGACGGTGGACTCACCCACTTGTACGTTGTGCGCCACTTGTACGAGGTTATCTATTTTGCAGTTGCGCTTGATGACAGTCTTGCCCATCATGGGTCGGTCAACGGTGGTGTTGGCACCTATCTCAATGTCATCTTCTATGATGACTTGTCCTATCTGTGGTATTTTGTGATATACACCTTGTGCATCGGGTTCGAATCCAAAGCCATCGGCTCCTATGACTGCGCCGCTATGCAAGATGCAGTCTTTTCCAATGATGCTGTTGTAGTATATTTTGCATCCTGAATATAGGATGGTATTGTCGCCTATCACGACGTTGTCTCCTACATAAGTGTGAGGATATATCTGTACGCCTTTGCCTAATTTAACATTTTTGCCTATGTAAGCAAAAGCACCTATGTATGCATCTTCGGGAACGTTGACTCCTTCGCTCACGAATGAAGGATTCTCAATACCTTGTCGCGCCGGATTCATCGTTTTTGCCACCAAAGCTAATAGTTGTCCCATGGCAGCGCGCGCATTCTCTACGCGAATGATGGTAGCGTTGCTCGTCCCCTCGTATGGGATAGACTGCGTCATGAGTACCACACTGGCTTGAGTAGTGGGGAGGTAGGAGATATATTTCTCGTCACACACAAAACAAAGATCTCCTTTCTTTGCATTCTCCAACCCAGCCACGTTGCTCACTTCGGCTTGCGGGTTGCCGCTTATTTGTCCGCCCAATAGTAGGCATATTTGTTGTGCAGTAAATGTCATAATGATTATTATTTTTATAAGGGTTTGTACATTAACCCAAAGGGAACGTTAGTAAGTATCTCTTTTCAGGCTTCTGCGTCAATGTTTTCATATCCAGTATTTCGCTTGCTTCGGCAATGTCTCGTATTGATCCGTCGTTGAATAGTATTCCAATTTTCGTGCCATGATTGGAATAAGTCTTGCTGGTTGATATATGTTCTTCGTAAAAATACTGTGCTTCATGTGGAGGTATAGCCAATGCTTCGCTATAAGTCTTGTTGAGTTTTTGTTTCTCTTCGTCGGTCAAGGGTTCTTGTAGGACGCGTGTTTTGAAGAGTACACGATTGATGAGTCCTTTGCACAAGGTAGATAGCACCTTGTCTTCGTGTGTCATCCACACTTTGATAGCAGACAAGACATCGCTATCGTCCAGCCGAGCATAGTGTTGCAGGGCTTCGGCCGAATGAAAACTATCTACTGTAATATGATTGTATAGGAAATAGTGCAAACTTGGGCTGCAGAAAAGTTCTTCTCCGCGGCTTGCGAGGTGTTTGGCCCGGTGAAGTATTTTCAGTAGCATTTGCTCGGCAGCAACAGATGTTTTGTGCAGATAGACTTGCCAATACATCAGTCGTCGTGCGATAAGAAACTTCTCTACCGAGTAGATTCCTTTGGCCTCGATGACCAAATTGCCATCTTGTGCCACGTGCATCATTTTGAGCAGTCGCGCGCTGGCTACACTTCCTTCAGTGACGCCACAGAAGAAAGAGTCGCGGCATAGGTAATCCAAACGGTCCACGTCCAGTTGGCTGGATATCAATTGATGCAAGTAGGGTTTATGATAATCGCCTTTGAAGATACGGATAGCCAAGTCGAGACGTCCGTTCATCTCTTGGTTGATTTGTTGCATCATCATCAAAGAGATATCCTCGTGCGTCACCCCTTCCACGAGAGTATGTTCCATGACATGACTAAACGGTCCGTGTCCAATGTCGTGCATCAGTATGCCGAGCATGGCCGCTAATTTCTCCTCTTCGGTGATGGGGATATTCTTTTGTGCCAAGCAGTTGAGCGCTTCATCCATGAGGTGCATAGCGCCTAAGGAGTGAAGAAATCGGTTGTGATGAGCACCTGGATAGACGTAGTAGGACATGCCCAATTGGCGGATGCGATTGAGGCGCTGCATGTAAGGGTGTTGCAGCACATCAAAAATCAATTCGTTGGGTATGCGTATAAATCCAAAAACGGGGTCGTTGATTATTTTATGTTTGTTAGCCATTGAGATGTCAATTTTAGACCGCATAAAATACGCTGCAAAGTTAATAATATTTTCCCAAATATACAAATATATTTGCATTGTGGTATTGGAGTTGATAGCAAAAGTCATTGCACGCTATATAGGAAAAGCATAAGTTAAGGTTGGCGCACCCGATGTTCGCTCATGGTAGAGTTTTATTAAGATGCGATGCAGGAGTTAATGCAGAGTTAATTTTTGAACGACCATTAGTATCAATTAAGTTTTTATCTCGAATTTAACCTCGGGCATTTTTCGCTTAGTGAATTTCTATTTTCTATCACTCAACAAGGAGATATTATTACAGAGGGCATATTATCTTAAAAATAGAACATTTTATTTTATGTTATCTTTGAATGGGTTTTTGTGATAGATAGAATGGATATATTAACATGCAACACTACCTGTTTTTAGGTAAAATGGTATAATAATCCTACAATATTCGTATAGTTGACCGTCGGTTGACCGTCGGCTGACCGTCGGGAATCTCTCGATAATGGCTCAGTAACGACACGATAATGGCAATGAATCTTATGAATTGAGAATGAGATTTCTTTGGAATAAGATTGTTTTTTGTGCATAGAACCTTCGTTTTCAATATTAAAAATAGTAAACTTTTGATAATTTTCAATTAGAGGTATTTTGTATTGTTGAGTATGCTCATTGCATTGTTTGTGTGGGTTAATCTAAATTGTTTCAAACATTGCAATTTGGGTCAATCGGTTCATTTTTTTGCACAAGTGCAAAAAAAGTAGTATCTTTGGAGGTTAAAAAAAGTAAAGATGTTTTTTTTTGAAAAAGTACAGATTTTTTTAAGGTAGTGACGTGATTTGACATTATGCTGTAGTAATTTTGCCGGCGAAATAGGAAAATGCTAATCAAAACAATCGTTATGTTACAAACTTTTGGACGTTTCATCAACCAACACTACCTTTGCAGAAAATATCATTAACCCATCATGGCTAAGAAACAAAATACCACTCCCAATAAAGAGATAGGTACAGCGCAGGAGTTGTACAACTTCCTTATGGAAGCCTGCAATATCCTTCGTGGACCTGTCAGCCAGGACAACTTCAAGGATTATATCACGCCGCTGCTCTACTACAAGCGTCTGAATGATGTCTATGACGAGGAGACCGAAGAGGCTCTGCTCCTCAGCGGAGGCGATACGGAGTTTGCTGCTCTGCCAGAGCAACACCGCTTTGATATCCCCGAAGACTGCCATTGGCAAGATGTGCGCGAGCGTACCGAGAATGTGGGTTCTGCCCTTGTGGGTGCTATGCACAAGACCGAGCTGGCTAACCCTGACACGCTATATGGTGTGCTGAGTATCTTCTCTGCGCAGAAATGGACCGACAAACGCGTCCTTTCTGATGAGCGTATCACCAACCTCATTGAGCACATGTCACGCCGTAAACTGGGCAACAAGGATTATCCTAACGACCTGATGGGTGATGCTTACGAGATCATGCTCAAGCGCTTTGCCGACGACAGCAAGGCACAAGCAGGCGAGTTCTATACTCCTCGTGCCGTGGTGCGTTTGCTGGTGAATATCCTCGACCCTAAGCCAGGCGAATCGGTCTATGACCCCGCTTGCGGTTCGGGTGGTATGCTTATCGAGGCCGTTCGCCACATGAAGAACGACAGCCTATGTTGCGGCAATATCTTCGGACAGGAGAAGAATGTCACCAATGCTGCTATTGCCAAGATGAACCTTCTCTTGCACGGAGCATCCGACTTCAATATCATGCAGGGCGATACCTTGCGCGACCCGAAGATTCTGCAAGGTGGTAGTATTGCTCGTTTCGACTGCGTGATTGCCAACCCTCCCTTCTCGCTCAAGAAATGGGGCGAAACAGAATGGCGCAGCGACAAGTTCTCGCGTAATATATGGGGTACTCCTACCGACGATACAGGTGCCGATTATGCATGGATTCAGCACATGGTGCAGTCTATGAAACCAGGTACTGGTCGTATGGTTGTGGTGATGCCACAGGGTGTGTTGTTCCGCGGTAATGCCGAAGCGGATATCCGCAAACGGATGGTGGAGTCTGATTGGCTGGAAGCAGTCATCACGCTGGGCGAAAAACTCTTCTTCGGCACGCAACTCTCGCCATGTATCTTGGTACTTCGCCGCCATAAGATAGCCGAACACTCTGCACGCGTGCTGTTGGTGGATGCCTCGAAGATCTTGACCGTGCGCCGTGCACAAAACGAACTGACTGAGGATAACGCCGCAGAGATCTTCCAACACTATCTCGACTATACTGACAAGGAGGATATCTCGCGTGTGGTAACGCTTGATGAGATTAGGGAGAAAGACTATGTGCTATCGCCTAACCGCTATATCCAGTACCATCAAGAGGAGCAAGAGCCCTACGAGGTGGTCAAGGCGCGCTTCTTGGCGGCATGCCAGGAGGTCCGCGAAGCAGAGCAAGTATTTAGAGAATTGATGAATTAGATCCCGAATACTATTCGGGGAAAGGGAAGAAAAACAACAGAAACTTTGAATTAAGAACAACGAATGGCACAGATTACTATCGATACCTTGAAATCCTTCCTTTGGTCGGCGGCGGAGAATCTCCGTGGTCAGATTGATGCGGCAGGATACAAAGAATATATCTTCCCTCTGCTTTTCTTCAAGCGCATTAGCGATGTGTATGACGAGCAGTATGCTGCTTTCGTGGCGGAAGGTGGAGAGGAGTATGCTGAGATGCAAGCGATGGAATTGCCTATCCGTATTCCCGATGGCGAACATTGGCAAGATGTGCGTCAGGTAACGGAGAATGTAGGCCAACGCCTCGTGGAGGCTTTTATCGCTATTGAGCAAGCCAATCCTGCTCGCGAGAACGATGGCCGTATGATTGGTGGATTGGAGGGTATCTTCGGACCTAAAGATGGCTGGACCAACAAGAGCAAGATGCCCGACCGTATTATCACATCCATTATTGAGGATTTCTCGCGCTATAACCTATCGCTCAGTTCGTGTCCTGCGGACGAGATGGGACAGGCTTACGAATACTTGGTAGGCAAGTTCGCGGATGACGCAGGTAATACGGCACAGGAGTTTTATACCAATCGCACAGTAGTCGAACTGATGGCAGAGATACTGCAACCGCAACCCGATGAGAGCATCTATGACCCTACTTGCGGTTCGGGCGGTATGCTCATCAAGAGTCTTGACTACTTGCGCAATCATGGCAAAGAGTGGAAGGGTGTGCATGTCTTTGGTCAGGAGGTGAACGGTCTGACTTCGGCTATTGCCCGCATGAACTTGTACCTGAATGGCGTAGAGGATTTCTCTATCGCGTGTGGTGACACTTTGCGCAATCCCGCTTTCTTGGATGGCAGCCACTTGCGCACTTTCGATATTGTACTGGCTAACCCGCCATACTCGATTAAGGAATGGGACCGTGCCGCTTTTGAAAACGACAAATGGGGACGCAACTTCTTAGGCACACCGCCACAAGGCCGAGCCGACTATGCTTTTATCCAGCATATCCTTGCCTCTATGGACGAGAAGAACGGCCGCTGCGCTATCCTGTTGCCTCACGGAGTGTTGTTTAGAGAGGAGGAGCAAGAGATTAGGAAAAAGATGATAGAGGCAGATTTGCTCGAAGCAGTAATCGGTATTGGTCCTAATTTGTTTTTTAATGCTACGATGGAGGCATGTATCTATATCTGCCGATCCAATAAGCCAGTAGAGCGAAAAAATAAAATCATGTTTATAAATGCAGTCAAAGAGGTTACTCGCAGAAATGGAGAAAGCTTTTTGGAGGAGCAACACATCCAGAAAATCGTAGATGCGTATAATGGGTATGTAGATGTAGAGAATTTCTGTTCGGTAGTAGATATTGCGCAGATTGAAAAAAATGAATATAATTTGAATGTATCTCTTTATGCTCATATCAATCCTGTTGAAAGACAGATTTTGGATATTGAAACTGCGATTAGTGAATGGAATGTGCAACACTCAATGGTTATGCAAAATATTAATTCCCTTAACGATTTGATTGTATGAAGTTGAAAGATGTTGTTAGAGAGGTTAGAACCACTTATAAAGGGGACATGACTAATGTTCCTATTGTGGGGTTAGAGCATATTATACCTTGCGAAATAACTTTTGAAAAGTATATGATAGATTCTGAAAGTACTTTTTCAAGAGTCTTTCACAAAGGACAGGTTTTATTTGGTCGTCGTAGAGCATATCAACATAAGGCAGCGATAGCGCATATCGATGGTATTTGCTCTGGTGATATTATGGTGTTAGAAGCTATTCCGGGCAAAATAGAACCTAACTTGTTGCCTTTTATTATCCAAAATGATGGCTTCTTTGATTATGCAATTCAGCATTCTGAAGGTGGCTTGTCTCCTCGTGTAAAATGGAGTGCTATAGCCAACTACGAATTCACTCTTCCTTCTTTGTCCGAGCAGAAGGTTTTAGCCGACAAACTTTGGGCGGCATATCGTGTCAAAGAATCCTACAAAAAACTCCTGGCTGCCACCGACGACATGCTCAAAGCAAAGTTTATGGAGATGTTTGGAGGGGAGAAAGGGAATCATGTAAAGTTGAGGGAACTAATTGGCACAAATTTCGCGGGTGAATGGGGAAATGATGACATTGACGGAAATGGTACTAAAGTAATAAAGACTAATAATTTCCAAAACGATGGTACTATCAATTATGACAGTTTAATAACACGCGATATCCCTATTGAATCTATACAAAAGAAAAAATTACAAAGAGGAGATATATTGTTAGAACGCTCTGGAGGTACAAAAGATAATCCAGTTGGGCGTGTTGTATATTTTGATAAAGAAGGAGAATTTGTTGTTAATAATTTTATACAAGTATTGAGATCTAATCAAAAGGTAGATCCTAAATACCTATTTTACAATTTGTTCATATATTATCATACGCATAAGATAGATATTAAGAGAATGGGACATCAAACAAGTGGAATTCAAAATCTCAAATTACAAGAATTTTTAGATAGAATTATACCTCTTCCCCCTCTCCCTCTTCAGCAACAATTCGTAGAAATCGCCACCCAAGCGGAAGCGACCAAAGAATCCTTGCGCAAAAGTATCGAGAATATCGACCAAGTAATCAAAAGTCTAATCAACCAGTAATACTCACATGGCTGACGCACAAGCAATATGGCAAAAACAACAGTACGCCACCACATGGAAAGGTGTAGGACTGTACCATATTACTTTGACGATTCCCGACCGTCAGCCCTTATTAGGTACACTACAGATACCCAACGACGATCCCATGCTGGCTACCGTCACTCCCACTATCTTTGGACATGCTGTGCTGGATTGTCAGCGTTCGATAGCCGAGCATTATCCACAGATACAGGTGCTGCATTACAGCCTAATGCCCGACCATCTGCATGCCGTGTGGTATGTACGCAAAGTTATGCCTGTGGGGATAGCTACGGCCGTTCGAGGCTTCTGGCAAGGTGTGAAGAAAGTAGGAAGAGCATATTCCTACTTGACAAAGTGCTCCGATAGTATCGGAGTGGAAGGAAAGAAAAGGGAATCGGTGACTAAACAGCAGATTCAGCAAGTAGTCCAAGACTTGTCTGCGCTATTAGGGGACGCCGCATACAGCAGTCTATCGCCTCTGTTTAGTGAGATGCCGCATATCCAACCTATGGGCAAAAAGCGCCAACTACCTGCCACCATCCGATACATGGATATGAATCCCCAGCGACTGGCTACTAAGCGTCTCAAACCTGGCTACCTACGCGTGCAGCGCGGGATAGAGATAGCAGGCAGGATGTACGACGCAGTAGGCAACATAACGCTGCTACATGCTACCGAATATATGCCCGTGCATGTGCGCCGCACTATGGTAGAAGCTGCTGCGCATGGGGATACACAACCCCTACGCGACTATATGAACAGCTGTGTTTTGGCTGCCCGCAAGGGGACGGTGATGGTATCGCCTTTCATATCCCCAAAAGAACAAGAGGTGCAAAAGGTCTTGCTCCAGGAGAAGCACCCCTTTATCTACCTCACGGATTATCCTATCGGCGAATATTACAAACCTTATGATGAGTTGTTTGATGCTTGTGCAGAAGGTAGGATACTTATCCTGCATCCATCTACCGATGACTACAAGCCTGTCGAAGAAAAGCGACCCGATGGCTCGCACCGTATCAGGCGCAGCGCCTGCGTGGCGCTGAATGGCCTGGCAGAGGAGATATGCCAACTTTCTTCCATTAACGCTGGATAATATCCAGCAAAAAAAAGCAAGAAATATAACAGAAACACAATAACCCCATATACAATATTATGGCACACAAGACCTTTAACGAAGCAGTTATCGAAGAACAGTTCCTGAACGCTGCACAAAAGTGCGGCTGGCATTATATACCCGCTACCGAGATTGAGCGTCAGATGGAAGATGTGCTGGTCGAGTCATGGTTGCGCGAGGCACTCATCGCGCTCAACAATATCTCTGCCGAGCAAGCCGACCAAGTCATCTACAAGATGCGCAGCTATATCCAGTCTGCCACCAAGGAGACTATGGTACAAAACAACAACGCCTTCCGCCGATTCCTCTTCGACGAGAACTCTTTCCCCTTCGGCAAGGATGGCGAGAATATCAATATCTGCTTCTTTGATGAGGAAGACATGAGTCGTAACTACGGTGTTGTTACCAACCAATGGGTTTATCCTCGTGCTACCACCCACGGCGGCAAACGCTTGGACCTCGTGTTTATCATCAACGGTATCCCCATGGTCATCGGAGAGGTCAAAACACCTTTTGCGCCAGGTATCACATGGGCAGATGGTGCCAACGACATCGTGAAATACCAAAAGAGCATACCTGCGATGTTCGTCACCAATATTCTTAACTTCGCCTCCGACGGCAAAGAACTCTTCTACGGAGGTATCGGTTTGCCTGTGGATAAATGGGGACCATGGTTTGGTACAGAAGACCGTCAGCATGGTACATTGACACCTACCTTCGATAATTTCTGCCACCTCATGAGCCCTCGCCGCTTGTGGGATATTTATCGCTATTATACAGTGTTCTCTGCCGACACCCAAGGTCGTGCGATAAAGATCGTCTGCCGCTATCAGCAATACCTTGGCGGTAACGCCATCGTTGAGCGTGTAGTGAATACCTACAAGACTCAGTCAGGACCTAAATCAGGACTGATATGGCACTTCCAAGGTTCAGGTAAATCGTGGCTGATGGTGTTCGTGGCGCAAAAACTTCGCCGTCTCAACGAACTCAAAGCGCCTACCGTAGTCATTGTCGATGACCGTATCGATCTCGAAGACCAGATTACAGGCGACTTCACTCGTGCCGAGATACCTAATATCGCTTCGGCTGGCAGCAAAGAGGAGTTGGAAAAGTTCTTCATCGAAGACCAACGCAAGATACTCATCACCACCATCTTTAAGTTCGGCGATGTGGCACAAGTGCTCTCCGAGCGCGACAATATTATCGTCATGGTGGATGAGGCACACCGCACACAAGAGCGCGACCTCGGACGCAAGATGCGCAAAGCATTGCCTAACGCCTTCTTCTTTGGACTTACAGGTACACCTATCAACAAACGCGACCACAATACCTTCGCCACTTTTGGTTCTGCGGAAGATACCAACGGCTATCTGAGCAAATATACCTTCCAAAACTCTGTGGACGATGGTGCTACTTTGGAGCTCAACTTCCAGACCGTACCTGTGGAGATGCACCTCAACAAAGAGGTTCTTCAGCAGGAGTTCGACGAGATGACCGACGAGATCGACGAGGCACAACGCCAGCAACTGGTGCGCCGAACTAATGTGGAGGCTTTCTTCACCAGCGACAAACGCATACAGGAGGTTTGTAAGTATATCGTCAAGCACTACCGCGAGAGCATCGAACCATCAGGTATGAAAGCCCAAGTGGTGGTCTATAATCGCGAGTGCTGCGTCAAATACAAAAAAGCCATCGATGCTCTACTCGGACGCGATGACCAGTCTGTCATTGTGATGCATACCGAGGGCGATAAGGCCGATGACTACAAGGACTATCAACTCTCACGCGACGACCAAAAACGCGTGCTCGACCAGTTCCGCGACCCATTATCACCATTGCGCTTCGTGATTGTCACATCCAAACTGCTCACGGGCTTTGATGCACCTATCTTGCAATGTATGTATCTCGACAAACCAATGAAGAACCATACACTCTTGCAAGCCATCTGCCGCACCAACCGCAAATATACCCACGACAAGACCTGCGGTATCATTGTGGACTTTGTGGGCGTATTCGATAATGTGGCCAAATCTTTGGCTTTCGACGAGGAAAGCGTAAAACATGTGGTGAAGAATATTGACGAGATCAAAGCCCTCATTCCTACCTTCGTGGATGAGTGTTTGCGTTTCTTCCCAGGTGTGGACCGCACTATCGGCAATTGGGAGGGCTTGCAAGCCGCACAACAATGCTTGCGAGACCCAGAAAAGAAGACAGAGTTTGCAAAGCATTTTGCGCGTTTGCAAAAGGCGTGGGAGACAGTCAGTCCATCTTCGGTACTCACCCCATACGAGGCCGACTATACATGGATGGCCAATGTCTATCAGAGCGTGCGCCCTGTCAGTGGCGGACCATCGCTCATCTGGACATTGCTGGGCTCTAAGACCATCGAAATCATCCATAAGAGCATTGATACCATCAATATAGGCACACCGTTAGAGGACTTGGTCATTGATGCCGATGTCATCTCACAAGCCATCACCGAGGCAGAGGCCAAGAAGAAAGCCACCGAGATCGAGCAGATACTCCGTCTTCGCTTGCGCGAGCACCATGGCGATGTCAATTACCAACGCTTTGCCGAGAAACTCGATGAACTTCGCTCACGCTTGGAGCAAAGTTTAGAAACCAGTATCGACTTCCTGCGCCAGCTATTGACATTGGCCAAGGAGATGCTGGCAGAGGAGCAGAAAGTAACATCTGATCCATTGGACCGCCGTATGCAGGCGCGTGCCGCACTCACCGAGTTGTTTGAGTCGATTCGTACACCAGAGACACCTATCATCGTGGAAAATGTAGTGAATGATATTGATACAGATATTGTGGCTATCGTGCGTAAGTTCCGCGATGCTTTCAAGTCTGTAACGGCGCAACGCGAAATCAAACAAAAACTGCGTTCAATCCTCTGGCTCAAATATAGCTTAAAAGACCAAGATATCTTTGACCGCGCATATAAGTATATAGAAATGTATTATTGATGGAGTGGTTAAAACAATTCATAGAGCTAATAAACGATAATGCAGGCGTAATAGCGGTATTTTCGTTTGTCGCAGCAATCGTTGTGCCAATCGTCATATATCGAATGCAACGTCAAGATGCAATCCGAGACGCCAAACAAGATGCACAGGATCAATTGGATGCGATGAACGAAGTGTCTCGTTTCTCTTTTACAGAAGAAGGGCGGAAACATTATGCAAAGAAAGGGTATCTGCGAAAAAAAGCAAATAGATAAATATAGAAAATCGAATATCATGGGAAAACAAGAACTAATTATAGGATGGGCAATAACGGGAGGTATCGCAATTATTGGTTGGATAATAGCCATAGTACAATCATATAGAAATCAGAAGTTACAAAAAACGATTGAGCAAAAGAAGATGCGGCATGAAGCTTATGGTATCTTTCTAAGAGAGATTGATGCTATTTCAAAAGAGATGTCAATTTCTCCAATGAATACGATAAGAGACATATCGCAAAAATATATCTCAAAGATTCTCTCAATCAATTATCAGGCAGAAAACTACGATACCATTCTTAATGAATGTATAATGGAAATGTATAATGAAATGTGGAGTTGTATAGAGCATGCATCAAAACCGCTATTGAGGATATCTCAAGCAATAGCAGCAGTAGAATTGGATGCCACAGAAGAATTAATGCCTATGTTGCAGGAATTAAAATCGCTAATAGAAAGTTTTAATCAAGAATGGCAAACAGCATTGGGTAGTTTTTCAAAAGATCAAAAAGGATTGCAAAAATTATCTCAACTGGGACAATCAGATCATTGGACAAAATTTCAATTATTACAGTCGCAGATTATTGAACAAATGCGCAAAGAATGTAACATATCTTAATGTATAAAATGAAATAAATGCAACGAATACTCTATAAATATTTGGATATAGATGGAGCGATAGCAATGCTCACAAATCGGACTATTCGATTTTCTAATGCTACCAAGCAAAATGATCCATTTGATTGTCATCCAAAATTGATAGATTATTCTTATGCTGCTAATGGAGCAGTTACAAAAGAATGGGGCGAATTAATGGTTCTTACAGAAGAAAACAAAGCAGAAAATGAGTGTTATAATACATGGTTTTGTAGTTTGTCAAAAATTAAAGATTCTATCCCAATGTGGAGTTATTATAGCCAAAATCACTCAGGGATATGTCTCGGATTAAATATTGAAAAAGTACTCAAAAACACACCACAATTATTTGGTATGATATATTTAGAGCCTTTGGTGTGTGAGGTCCAGTATAAGGATATATTGCAGCGCCCTAACAGTGGATATGAATGGTATTATCAATTGACTACTAAAGCCCAAGATTGGGCACATGAACAAGAAGTTCGACTTGTAATGCCTGATGCAACAAGAATGTATCTTGCTTATACAAAAGAGCTTATAGAACGAGAGAAAGCGGGAGAAATTATTCATGATAGAGAATTTCCGCGAGATATGCCCATAAGGGATGGAGAATGTATAGAAACTATTTATTTAGGTATAAAAATTGATCCGAAAAAGAAAACTGAGATTATTCAAAAGGCTCAAAAGATCAACCCCAACATCAAACTCTACCAAATGACTGTGGATGAGAATGCGTTTCGGTTGAAAGCCACAGAGATAGAATAGAACAATTATCAAACAAACGACTTAGACAACTGCTGGTGGATATGATATAATCCCCTATTAACACAATTCGCTATTCGCGAATTGCGAAATATATCAGATAATTATCTAATATACAAAGATATGAAACCACAAGATATTGTTGTTTTATTGAAGAAATTAACCTCGCAAGGAAAGGTCCTTTCTGCCAACGGATTGGCTGCTTCATTAGGTATGAGTGCTTCAACGGTTAGCGAGTGCTTGGAACGCTGTAAGAAAGCTCAACTCGTTGATCGCAATAAAAAGCGTGTAAACACGTTGGCGTTGCAGGAATTCCTTATACATGGTATTCAATATGTATTCCCAGCTGAGGCAGGGCGTGTAGGACGAGGGGTACCAACATATATCAGCGCATCGCCCATCAAAGAGCAACTTTCCAATAACAATGAGAGTTATGTATGGCACGATGTTAAAGGTTCTGCGCGCGGGCAGCAGATTCAGCCATTATACAATACGATCTCTCAAGCCGTCAGAGAAGACGATGAATTATATCAACTATTAGTGATAGTGGACACTCTCCGTATGGGTCGCGTGCGAGAGAGAGAGATTGCTATTGCGGAATTAGCCAAACATATCAATGGTTATGCAGAAAACCAATAACGAGCGTTTGCAGACTATTGCGTCAGCCATGCAGGAACTTAATGCTCGCCTCGTGTATGTAGGTGGTGCTATGGCTAGTGCGTATGCTACCGACCCAACAGCTACGGAGCCGCGAACGACCTTAGATGTGGATTGCGTAGTAGATTCTAACTCGTATGCAGAACATGCGGCTTTTGAAGAATTGCTCCGCGAGAAGCATTTCCAAAACGATCATGACTCTGAGCCGCCAGTGATATGCCGTTGGGTATATAATGGCGAATTTATAAAGGTAGTAGAAGCATAATCCTCTATCATCTTTTACCACTACCTTCGGCACAATCTTCGCGCACGAAGAAAAAAAATAACAAAAAACATCAACCAAGCGGGAGGCGTTGGTAATCAATACCTTCCGCTTGCTTTAAGCGTCTTTTTATAGCAACATTTAGAAACCTTCGGCACGAAACCCCTTCCATGCCGAAGATTTTTGCAGCATTATTATAGAGACACGTTTATAGAAAGCCACCGAAAGCCCATAGATTTCCTATAGATGTCCTTATTTAGTTCTATGCTTGCGCTGATTCCTCAAAGTGGGGACTTTTCGGGCGCTGCGCTCGGAGTGCGTTCCGTCGCACTCCTTCAAGTCGCCTAACCAGCAAAGAACTCGTGGCAATTTCTACGCAAATGTGTACACAGATATAATCTTTTTGTCAAAAAATAACAAAAAGTTTCACACTTTCTTCGATAATTCAACAATTTGCTGTATCTTTGAAGAGAATTTGAAACAAATAGATGAATCTATTATCCTTTCTACATAGTAAATTATTGTTCACATTGCAAGATGTAGCCCAAGAAACTGGCAACACACGCAGTGCACAAACTTTGCTTATGCGTTATCAAAAGCAAGGGTTTGTATCCAAAGTACGACGAGGATTGTATTGCGTGAACAACATAGCCACTCATCTGCCTGAAGCAAACAAATTTCAAGTAGCATCTGCCATTACGTCAAGCTCCTATGTAGCTTATCATGCAGCCATGGAGTACCACGGATTTGCACATCAAGTATATTACGATGTAGCAGTCGGAGGCGAACAAGCGTTCAATGCTTTTGAATTTGATGGGATTCACTTTGCCTTCCGTCAAATCCCTACGCATATAGGTATAGATACACCTATTGCCGATTCGCATGTTCGTGTGACGAATGTAGAGCGAACAGTGATTGATTGCATTGATCGTATTGACCTTTGTGGAGGTTGGGAAGAATTGACCAATTGCCTCATGAGCGTGCAATACCTCCGTGAAGAAATGCTACTAACTATCTTACAAACATACAATAAGATTGCACTATATAAAAAGGTGGGCTTCTTGTTTGAACAGCTACATCTGCCAGTTTCCAGCAACTTGATAGATACTTGTAAACAATATGCCAAAGAGAGTGTCACTTATCTTACATCGGATGGAGATAGCGACACCTTCAGTGCAGCATGGCGACTATATGCACCTAAAAATCTATTAACCATCAATCAACACAACCCAGATGAACTCGTATAACAAGCCCTAACTATTATTCTCTGATGCAGAAATAATCCATAATATTTGCAATCATCCAATGGCACATTGGAAAGTAAGAGAGTAATATAAACTTGTGGCATATCTTTGAAGAAGTACAAAAACTATTTGCTCATATCAAAATAACTTACTACCTTTGTGCCGAAAATCATTGGCAATACAAAAAAAAACGACGTAAATGCGAATACCAAGACAGCAATACTTAAATAAACTCATTGCCAGCGAAGGCAATGGACTTATTAAAATCATAGCAGGAATACGACGCTCAGGTAAGTCATTCTTGCTCTTTGAATTATTTCATCAGTATTTGATTGATAAAGGAATAGAACCAAATCATATCATTGAAATTTCGTTGGATCATTGGAAAAGTAAACCTCTACGAGATCCTGACCTTCTGCTCAATCATATTGATAATCTAATACAACCAGATGGCAAACGCCATTATGTCATTTTAGATGAGGTACAATTGGTAAATGATTTTGTAGAAGTGTTACTTTCACTCATGCAAAATCGTCAATTGGATATCTATGTATCTGGTTCCAATTCTAAATTTCTCTCCTCAGATATTGTAACTGAATTTCGAGGAAGAGGAGAAGAAATACATGTATACCCATTATCGTTCAAAGAATATTTCGAAGTCGTGGGTGGCGATAGAAACCAAGCATGGAAAAACTATTACACCTTTGGCGGATTGCCTCAAATATTGCAATTCGAAACAGATGAAAAGAAAATAGATTATCTGCTTAATCTATATGAACTTACATATTTTAGAGATATTATTGAACGGAATCATCTGCGCAATCCTGATGGAATGAAACAAGTGATACAGGTCTTGGCATCAGGTATTGGTGCGCCAACCAATCCGAAACGTATCAGCAATACTTTCCAGACGATTGAACATATAGTAATCAGCGACAAAACGATTGGTAACTATATCCAGTATCTTGAAGATGCTTTTATAATAGAGAAGGCACTACGATATGATGTGAAAGGTAGAAAATATATTGGCGTAGAAACTAAGTACTATTTTGCTGATATGGGATTGAGAGGCGCAATACTCAACTTTAGGCAACAAGAAGAACCTCATATCATGGAAAATATTATCTACAATGAACTGCGTATGCGTGGTTATCGCGTAGATGTTGGTCGCGTAGATACCTGGGGAAGAGATAACAATGGAAAAACGATTCATCAAGCATTGGAAGTAGATTTCGTTGTAAATAAAGGTGCAGAAAGAATCTATATCCAATCTGCCTACCGCATGCCTACAGAAGAAAAGGAAAATCAAGAAAAGCGTTCATTACTCAATACGGGAGATAATTTCCGCAAAGTGATCATTGTTGGTGATGATATCAAACGTAAAGTAGATGAACAAGGTGTTGTAACGATAAGTTTATTTGATTTCTTATTGAATTTAACTGAAGTGTAAACATTTAAATTCAATCACATCCACTATGAGCAAAGATACCTTCATAAAATATAACTATTAACAAATCTTTTGAAACAATATCTTTGACTACAATGAAACGCCTAATAACAACTATCCTCATAGCATGTCTAACTTCCCTTGCATGGAGCAAAGAGTACATTGTTTATGGTCCACAAGGAGGATTGGACATGACCATCACACTACCCAAGAACTTCAACACCACCACCGACTCCTGTCCAATGGTGATACTCATGCATGGCATCTTTGCCAGCAAAGATATCACACCCATGCCAACCATAGCCAAAGAACTGGCTAAAAAGGGCATAGCATCCATACGATTCACCTTTGGAGGACACTGGACCAGCGAAGGAGAAATGGTAAAAATGACCATAGCAAAAGAATTGGAAGATGCACAAGCCATGTGGACATACGCTGAACAACTACCCTATATCACAAAAATAGGACTGCTCGGACACTCACAAGGAGGAGTGATAGCATCCATGACAGCAGGAATACTCACACAAAAAGATACACAAAAAAAACCTTCCGCCTTGGCGCTATTAGCACCAGCATCTGTGCTCAAAGACGCATGCCTAAACGGACATATACTTGGCACGAAATTTGACCCTATCAATCCACCCGAGTACATCCGATGCTTCGGAAGCATGAAACTGGGAAAAGAATATATACGCTATGCACAACAAATGGACGTCTTTGCTACAGCACAAGCATACAAAGGACCCGTACAAATAATACACGGTAGCAACGACAAAATAGTACCCCTATCATGTAGCCATGACTTCAAAAATACCTATGGCGATCATGCACAAATGATAATTGTACCAAACGAAAACCATCGACTCAGCAAGCAAACCAAACATATTGCACAACTGGTAACCACCTTCTTCCTACAACAACTACAATAACACACCACACCCATGCTGCGCAAACTGCACATAATACTTCTCCTATTAAGCATACACCTCATCGTGCATGCCGAAAAATGGAGCCAACCATACGAAAACATTCTTACCCTTCGCTATGGTGGGATGTGGCAACAAGACCAATACCTAAGCCCACTACTCTACTCGGGACAAGCAATAGGCATAAGCAATGAATGGTGGCAAAACTTCCGCCGCGACACCACACAAGATTGGCAACACGTGGGACAACTACACATAACAGGAGCCATGGCATACAGCGAACGCAAAAACAACCTAATTTACTCCATGGGACTACAAGGAGGATGGGGAACACAATACACATGGAAATGGCCACACCTCGGACTACAACTACTGTTAGGACCATACATAGACATGGACCTATCACCTAAAATACAGGCATCTAACGTCAATAAACCCTACTCCATGGACCTGAGCATCAACCTCAATGCCATGGGAGGCATACGATGGACATTCCACGCACCCAAAACGAGTTATCGACTACAATACTTAGCACGAACTAACCTCATAGGAATAGACTACCTACCCGACTACTGGCACTCTTACTTCGAAATGTCGGAAGGAGTACTTGGGCAAATACGATGCGCAGGCATGTGGAACCATAGACGGATACATCACGAACTAACACTTGACATGCAGTTCATTCGCTCCACATGGCGAATAGGAGTAAAACATGAATATATCGAATACGGAACAACCAACATGATGTTCTCGCGCGAACAAGTAAGTGCCATCATTGGATGGATATGGGAAGAAAAGAGAATGAGAGGAAGAATCGGGAGGGAATTATGAATTATGAATTATGAATTTTGAATTTTGAATTATGAAAATTCGCTCTGCGAATGATCGTTCGACCCGAAGAGGAGATAAGACTTTTGAATTGACAGACCCCTCAGTCCTTCGGACAGCTCTGCTAATTAAGAATTTTGAATTATGAATTTTGAAATAAACATCTTTGATGTATAAAACGATAAAACATATTGCCTTATGCATAATGGTACTGCTATGCAGCTGTACCCATCAGTTTGATGAACCCACAACGAACTCACCATTAGGCAACTTTGAAGCCCTTTGGAATATCATTGACCAAAAGTACTGTTTCTTGGACGAAAAACAAATTGATTGGGATGCCGTATATTTGAGTTATTACTCACAATTTGATACCTTACAAATCCGAACCTATGAAGATAACTATCGTTTCTTCGACCTTATGGAAGAAGTTGTCAATACGCTCAACGATGGACACGTAAACCTCTACTCATCGTTTGATATATCCGTATGTCACTCTTGGTATGAAGGATATCCTGAGAACTTTGATATAGATATATTAACCCAACACTACCTCAAAGACTATCGCCAAGCTGGTGGACTCAACTACTGCCGCTTAGACAATGATAGCATTGGATATATCTACTACAACTCGTTCAGTAATACCTTTTCACAAGCCAACTGGTTAGCCGTACTTCGTTACTTCAATCATTGCAAAGGCATCGTTATAGATGTGCGCAACAATGGCGGAGGAACACTCACTAATGCCTACCTATTGGCAGCACCCTTCTTTGCACAAGATACTATCGTAGGCTATTGGCAACACAAAACAGGCCCCCAACATAACGAGTTCTCCGAATTGAAACCGATGCTCATGGAACAAAGTAATGGTTATTGGAAACGCCCCGTTGTAGTCCTATGCAACCGACAAACCTATTCGGCCGCAAACTTCTTCGTAAGCATCATGCGATACGCCGACAACTCACGAATAGTCGGTGGAACAAGCGGAGGGGGAGGCGGTATGCCCATGAGCTATGAGCTACCCTGCGGATGGTTATTACGATTTTCGAGTATTAAGATGTACGATAGAGACATGAATAGCATTGAACTTGGAATAAGTCCTCATATCATTGTCAACCAACAATCGGAGGACAAAGATGATCTAATAGAAAAAGCCATCACAATAATCCACTCAGCCTATCCATAAGGATATAACAATGACTCAATACATCGCAGACATAGAACATTATACCGAAGTGATTGCCCGTATACCCAAGGCTAAACGATTGCTATGGATAGCCACTGCAGATTTGAAGGACTTGTACGTAAAAAATGGTAACCACTCTGTAGTACCTTTTCTACAGATCCTCAATGACCTTGTCAAAAAAGGTGTAGAGGTGTGCCTTATCCATGCTAAAGAACCGGGGCAGGCTTTCCGAGAAGATTTTGATAAATATCCCGCATTATGGACGGAATTGGAACGCCGACTATGTCCACGCGTACATATGAAAATCATATCCATTGATAGTGAATACGTATATATCGGTTCTGCCAACCTCACTGGTGCTGGTATGGGGATGAAATCTGCTAATCGAAGAAACTTCGAAGCAGGGATATGGACTGACGAACCAGGACTGATCGATAGTGCCATGTCGCATTTTGATAGCATCTGGGAAGGGAGTCACTGCCACGCATGTGATAGAAAAACATTTTGCGGAGATCGCATCAAAGAAAAATAACAGTCATTCTGCAATAGCATAATAGATGAATAAACAAAACACCCCAAAGAAGTTAAAGACTTTTTTGGGGTGTAGAATATAACATCTATTCAAAAACTTAATTGAAGAAAAGCGATAAACCAACTGAAATGGTGATAGGTCCTGAAGGATTTTTGATTTCGCCTTTATTGATAGCAGCTTGTTCAATAATGGTAGGCATCAGATGTTGTGCATAAGATGCCTCGGCAAACACTCCAAAATTGGGAAAAATGAACCACTCAACACCTGCCGAAAAACGCAAAGTAGGCACCACATGGTCAACATCTTGCATATCATACATCACTGTATTCAAAGGCGCTCCAGAAATCATATCATCAAGCGATGGATAGTATAACTCCATGTTCTTAACTGTAGCAATTGAAATACCCGGTTGAATACTCATATAAAAATCCCATGGATGGAAATATGGATTTTCATAGAACTTGCGGATATCCTTAACCAATGGCAAACGATAACCAACGCTCATTCCTATCTCATTGTACCACACTTCTCCCTTGCATACATTCGAACCACTGATGTACAAAGAATCGTAACTATTGCTATGAGTGTCGTAGGTGATATAAACGAAAGTACCATAGTTCTTGTGATGACGCCAACCCAAGCGCATAGCCGAATTGAAAGTAGCACTCTCTATCCCATTAGGAGTAAAACCTGCTCCTAATACTGTAGGTAAGTCGAGAGCATCAAAGAAGTCACCGAAAGTATATTTGTCTTTCTTTTCTTGAGCCGCATCCTTATTTGCTTGAGAAGAATCTGCAGCATATAAACCTAAACAGAAAATAGCACAAACGAGAAGGGTGTAAATTCGTTTCATAAGCAAATAGTCTGATTTTTAAGATTTTTAACTTTTGTTTAATACTACACTTAATTCGCCACAAAGATACGTTCTTTCCATGACATACGCAAACATAACGTTAGAAATACTCCTTTCTTACATCAAACCACCCTTACATATACACAAAAAAAAGCGGAACGAATTCCGCCTTTTTTGTGTATATAGTCCAAATCAAATAGATAAACTAACCCGAATACCATTCGGGAGAACGAACATAGAAACACAAGAATGCTCGGCGGGAAATCGCCTAGCAGTAAACCAAATATAATAACACAACTAATCTGGAGAGAGGCCCGAATAATATTCGGGACAATGGACAAGAAGGGCGCAAAGCGCAGTTTAGAGGACGGCGATTTGCGCCTACAGTTTAGAGGTTAGAGGCAAGGAAGGGCAGCAGAGATGCGCTGTAAATGTAGAGTGTAAAGGCGCGGATTTACTCGGCGAACTACCGCCGAGCACTCAACAGACGGGCGGAAAGTGTCCCTATATGGTAGGAAACTGATAAACAAAGAGACAAGAATACCCGAATACCATTCGGGAGAACGAACATAGAAGTGCGCAAAGCGCAGTTTAGAGGACGGCGCAAGCGCCTACAGTTTAGAGGTGAGAGGCAGGGAAGGACAGCAGAGCTGCGCTGTAAATATAGAGTGTAAAGGCGGGGATTTACTCGGCGAACTACCGCCGAGCACTCAACAGACGGGCGGAAAGTGTCCTAATATGATAGGGAACTGATAAACAAAGAGACAAGAATACCCGAATACCATTCGGAAGAACGAACAAAGAGTGCGCAAAGCGCAGTTTAGAGGACGGCGATTTGCGCCTACAGTTTAGAGGTTAGAGGCAGGGAAGGGCAGCAGAAGTACGCTGTAAATGTAGAGTGTAAAGGCGGGGATTTACTCGGCGAACTACCGCCGAGCACTCAACAGACGGGCGGAAAGTGTCCTAATATGATAGGGAACTGATAAACAAAGAAACAAGAATACCCGAATACCATTCGGGAGAACGAACATAGAAACACAAGAATGCTCGGCGGGAAATCGCCCAGCAGTAAACCAAATATAATAACACAACTAATCTGGAGAGAGGCCCGAATAATATTCGGGACAATGGACAAAAAGTGCGCAAAGAGCTGTTTAGAGGACGGCGATTTGCGCCTACAGTTTAGAGGTTAGAGGCAGGGAAGGGCAGCAGAGCTGCGCTGTAAATGTAGAGTGTAAAGGCGGGGATTTACTCGGCGAACCACCGCCGAGCACTCAACAGACGGGCGGAAAGTGTCCTAATATGGTAGGGAACTGATAAACAAAGAAACAAGAATACCCGAATACCATTCGGAAGAACGAACATAGAAAGGAGAAGTATGAAAAAGAAAATCGAGCGGGATTCCGCTCGATTTTCGAGGTATTCTAGTTGTGCTAGTAGTACTAGTATCTCTAGTAGAACTAGATGCTAGGGGATTAGAGTTGTGGACCAGCAGCAACGAGTGCTTTACCTGCCTCGTTGGTGGTATATTTAGCAAAGTTCTTGATGAAACGGCTTGCCAAGTCTTTAGCTTTCTCTTCCCATTGAGTAGCATCAGCATAAGTGTCGCGTGGGTCGAGGATAGCTGGGTCAACGCCTGGCAATGCAGTTGGAACCTCGAAGTCGAAGAATGGGATCTTCTTGGTAGGAGCATTGAGGATATCACCACCGAGGATAGCGTCGATAATACCACGTGTATCCTTGATAGAGATACGTTTGCCAGTACCATTCCAACCTGTGTTAACAAGGTATGCTTTAGCACCAGATTTCTCCATACGTTTAACCAACTCTTCAGCATATTTAGTTGGGTGCAACTCCAAGAATGCTTGGCCGAAGCAAGCTGAGAAAGTAGGAGTTGGTTCGGTGATACCACGCTCGGTACCAGCTAACTTAGCGGTAAATCCGCTGAGGAAGTAATACTTGGTTTGCTCTGGAGTAAGGATGCTAACTGGAGGCAATACACCGAATGCATCAGCAGAGAGGAAGATAACGTTCTTAGCTGCAGGACCAGCAGAAATAGGACGAACAATCTTCTCAATATGGTTGATAGGATAACTTACGCGGGTATTCTCGGTAACGCTCTTGTCGGTGAAGTCGATTTTTCCATTTTCATCAACAGTAACATTTTCGAGGAGGGCGTTGCGCTTGATAGCAGCATAGATGTCTGGTTCTGACTCCTTGTCAAGGTTGATAACTTTTGCATAGCAACCTCCTTCGAAGTTGAACACGCCGTTGTCGTCCCATCCGTGCTCGTCATCACCAATAAGGAGACGTTTAGGATCGGTTGACAAAGTAGTCTTACCTGTACCAGAAAGACCGAAGAAGATAGCAGTATTCTCACCGTTCATATCGGTATTGGCAGAGCAGTGCATTGAAGCAACACCTTGCAATGGCAAGAAGTAGTTCATCATAGAGAACATACCTTTTTTCATCTCACCACCATACCAAGTATTGAGAATTACTTGTTCGCGGCTGGTAGTATTGAAAGCCACGCAAGTTTCAGAATTCAAACCGAGCTCAGCATAGTTCTCAACTTTAGCTTTAGAAGCGTTGTAGATAACAAAGTTAGGTTCAAAGTTCTCCAACTCTTCTGCAGTAGGTTGGATAAACATATTTTTAACAAAGTGTGCTTGCCATGCTACCTCAACGATGAAGCGAACAGCAATGCGAGTATCTGGGTTGGTACCGCAGAAAGCATCTACTACAAACAAGCGTTTGTTGGATAGTTCTTTCAATGCGATGTCTTTTACCACTGCCCAAGTAGCCTCAGACATAGGTTTATTGTCATTCTTATATGCCTCGCTTGTCCACCATACATTGTCATGACTTTGAGCATCATCAACAATAAATTTGTCTTTTGGAGAACGACCAGTGTAAACACCTGTCATTACATTTACTGCGCCAAGCTCAGTCTCTTGGCCCTTGTCAAAGCCTGTTAATTCTGCTTTGGTTTCCTCTGCGAAGAGCACTTCGTAAGAAGGATTGTGTACGATCTCGGTAGTACCTAAAATACCGTACTGGGTCAAATCTAATTCTTTCATAATATTTACTTTATTGGGTTATTTTTTAAAAAATCTCTACTTAATATACGAACTATTCATAATGAAAAATATCAAAATCCCGTAGTCCGCCAATTAATCGTGTACAAAAATAGTGCAATTTTATGAAATAGGCAAATTTTTTGACATTTAACCATTTTTTTGACAAGTGCAGTTTACAAAAAAACTAAAAATATGTTTTATAACATCATTTTTCTTGAAATTATTTGGCGGTATTGCAAAAATGCTATACTTTTGCACCGTGTTTTTCATGGTATTAGATTTAAGGTTAAGTAAAGATTGGGTTGTCGCGATGACAATCCTTCTTTTTTTTATCTAACTAATAGCAGCGGGATAGTTAAAAGTCTCTAAGCTTTACACGCCCCAAGTGCTTATTTCAGAAAGAAAATACACTATCATATCGCGTTGACAATTATCACAAGATATTCATGAATGATTGAAATCGCGTTTCATAGACAATAAAGACAACATCTCACCCCGTAACGAGGTGAGATGTTGTTGTATAGCAAACGATATAAAATCAAACGCCTTGCATATTTTTCATTTCTTAATAAGAGGATTTGTCATGGGTAGTAGCTTCCCTCTTAGGGGAGTTGCTATAGAAGACTCCTTCATATCATCACTTATCCACGCTGCATGTACTACAGGTAATCCTATAAGACCAAAAGGATCCTCATTCTCTGCTAACATGATAAGCATGCTCATCGTTACATGCTCCCCTGCATGTGAATAGCCAACATACTCCTCAACAATCTCACCTGTTGCTTGAGATAATTGCTCAACAAAAGCATCACGATTGCCATTTTGTTCTGCTTCTAACTGCTGGATAAGTCTATCATATACCTCTTGAGTAATCAGCCCACAACTTAACGCATTGCTTATCAATAAATCTTGATTTGTATATGAAAGGTCTTTACTTCCATCTGCTATTATTGCCCCCCATTGAAACATTTGTTCTATCTCAGGGACAGCTGTTGCAGAGCATACAAAAGGAAATTTAGAAGTATAGTAACTATACGTGTTATTGCTCAACGTTTTGTAATGTTTTGATGTTTCGTTCGGAAGGATATAGAATGCCATCATCTCAATGACTCCAAGGACACCTGCATCCCTTCCACCAAGCATAGCAACTATCGTTGCGTTCTCTATTTGTTGTTGATTAAGATGTTCTCCCAAAGTTTCGAACGTCACAGTATTATCAACAGTAAGACCATTGGTGTAGTAGATTTCAAAGTCGTCATCATCTCCTTCTAATAACCATCTTGTATAGCCTTTTTTCTGCATCAATGCATCCAAATCTGCTAAAGATGTTCCAGTGATTTCTTCGCTCAACTGTGGTAAATTGATCAAAAGATTCTTTTCAAGTCTGCCTCCCTCGCAACTAATTAGTCCTACTAACATGAGGAGTGTCATGCAATAAATAAAAATAGTTCTTTGTTTCATAATTGTTTTTGTTTAAAAAATGTTTATATATACAATTTATTTTCCAGCAAAATCACGCTGCAAAGGTAGCACAAATTGTTCATATTGGCAAAAAAAAGAGTGATGCAGGTCGTTTTTTACGATTTATTAAATCACTGAATATCAATTACAAGCAAAACACAATAACGCATTAACTTATGCAGCATGTCTTTGTGACATCATCTCCCACCGAAAATCATAATGGATTGCATGTGAATGTGCTATAGAAACGCGTTGAGAAATTAAAAAGAAACCAATTTTTCATAGGTTGCCATCCTATGTGGTATCAAAAATTTGTTCCTTTACAAAAAAAGACGTATCTTTGTACGTTCGTACTATTTTCAAACTTTTTCATGCCATTTGACCCACTAACATACGACAAGCAGGATTTGCAAAATGCGCTCCAAGTACTTAGAAACGGGGGCGTGATACTCTATCCCACTGACACTATTTGGGGACTTGGTTGCGATGCAACTAATCCGCAAGCCGTAGAACGCATTTTTCGAATCAAACAACGGGAGGATGCTAAATCGATGTTAGTATTATTGGACGCACCAGGTAAGATACAAGGTTATGTAAGTCAAATACCCGACATGGCATGGGAGTTGTTGGAAGTTTCGGAAGGACAAAAACCACTCACCATTATTTATCCTCAAGCTAAAAACCTGGCACCAAATATAGTGGCAGAAGATGGTAGTGTGGGCATACGAATAACAGGGGAAATATTTTCTAAAGCACTTTGTCAGCAGTTAAAAAGACCTATTGTTTCCACCTCTGCCAACATAAGCGGACAGCCAAGTCCAGCTTGTTTTGAGCAAATAAGTCAAGCGATAAAAGAACAAGTGGATTACATATGCCTTTTTAGGCAAGAGGAGCAAGAGGCTAAGCAGTCAAGTAGTATCATAAAGATAGACATTAACAACGTCATTCAAATCATACGACCATGACGAATCATCGCAAACAACAATTCAAATATATAATCGCCGATTTCATATCATCCGTTGGAGTATGGTTGTGTTTTCTACTCTTTAGATGGTTGGTTTACGAAGGCAAAGTGTTCAGTATGGACACAGTGCTGATACCCGCTTTTGACTTTTATCAACCTTTAATAATTTACCCACTCGCTTGCTTGGTTATTTACTACCTATCGGGCTACTATATAAGGCCATACAAAAAGCAGTTCTATCAAGAATTTCAAACCACCTTGTTGTGTGCCATTATCATTACCTTAGGGGCGTTCTTTGTTATTATTATTGATGACCAAGTAACGAGTTACCATCGCTATCTCACCTCAATTGCCGTACTTTTTGGATTACAATTTGTGTTGAGTTATATCCCACGTTTGTGCATCACTTGTTTTACCAAGCAGCGAGAGAGCAACTTACGCACGTTCACTTTGCGAGACAGCAAACAAGTTGACACGTTCATAGAAGAACATCTGGCTACCCCCTACGATGAAGTAATATTGGAACTTCCTCCTACTACCAACGAGCAAACATTGTACAACGTTATAAGTCAGTTGTACCCTTATCACATACAAATAGCCGTTGTGCCACGCGTATATGACATGCTTACGGGTGCAGCTAAAATAAAAGAGATAGATGCCAAACCGCTTATTCGTATCACCGAACACCATGCCAGTGATGCAGAGTTATGCATCAAACGTGCTATGGATATTTTGTTATCCTCGGTGGCTATAGTTATTCTAAGTCCAGTCCTTATGGTTATTGCTATGCTAATCAAGTATGATTCGGAAGGACCTATCTTTTATAAGCAAGAGCGTATAGGACTACATGGGATACCTTTTTGGATTATCAAATTTAGGACTATGTATGTAAATGCTGAGCAGGGGACTCCACAACTTACTCAAGAGAATGATCCACGTATAACACGCATTGGAAGAATGTTGCGCCGTTATCGTTTGGATGAACTGCCACAACTATGGAACATCTTGAGAGGAGAGATGTCTATTGTGGGACCAAGACCCGAAAGAGCTTACTTCATACAACAAATTATGACTGTAGCACCCTATTATTGTTTGCTATACAAAATCAAACCAGGTTTGGCCAGTTGGGGGCCTATACGAGTAGGTTATACTGATACTATTGAAAAGATGGTTGAACGTCTCAACTACGACATCGTATATATGGAAAATATGTCTATCAAACTAGACATTAAAATCCTATTCTACACCATTAATATCATCTTGAAAGGAAAAGGCAAATAGTGCCTAAATAGCATATGACATACGACGAAGCAATACAACAAGCAGAAGCTATACTAAAAGAGTTGGAACAAGCAGAAGCTCTCAGCATGGAGGTGTATCAACAAAAAGCAAAGCAAGTAAAAGAGTTGTTACAGTTTTGCAAACAACAGATCGTCAAAATGGAACAAGAGTTTATAGAAAACGAAGGAAACGTTTGACCTATTCCTCTGAGAAAGTAACCAACACTTCGCGGTAAGAGTTGAAGATCTTAGACTTGGAAACAAACCCTATATAATGGCGTTTCTCATCCACTACTGGCAGGTTCCATGCCCCTGTATCCTCAAAAATCTCCATTACCTTATCCATTGGCATCGTATCAAGTATCACAGCTTGCGGATAGAGCATGAGTTGTGACACCGTGAAACGTTTGTACAATCGAGGTTGGAACATGATGTTACGCACCTCATCCAAAGGAAGAATACCCACCAAACGATTTCTACGATCGACAACAGGAAAGATATTACGTTTGCTGGAAGCTATCACTTTGACTAACTCGCCTAAAGACATATCTGGTGCTATAACTTGTAAATCCGTTTCCAGCACATTATCCATCTTCATCAATGTCAGTACCGAGCGGTCCTTATGGTGCGTTAGCAGTTCACCCTTTTGTGCCAAGCGAATGGCATAGAGGCTATGAGGTTCAAAAATCTTTATTGTCAAATACGACACTACCGATACAATCATAAGCGGCATGAACAAATGGTAACCTCCTGTCAGTTCTGCAATCAAGAAAATACCCGTCAAAGGGGCATGCATGACTCCAGACATCAGTCCTGCCATACCTATCAAAGCAAAATTCGTTTCTGGGACATTGACACCTAACATATTGAGCGAGCGTGCAACCACAAAACCAAGCACAGCTCCCATAAATAGTGAAGGAGCAAATATACCTCCTACACCTCCTCCACCATTAGTTGCTACAGCAGCAACAATCTTGAGCAAGAGAATGAGTATAAAATATGCCAACAATACCCACGACGAATTACCGAAGTCTGCTATAGGACTCAATGCGAAAGCGGATTGGGAGTCGCCATTAATCAATTGTATAATAACATCATAACCCTCGCCATACAATGGAGGAAATAAGTATATCAACAATCCCAAACTCAATCCTCCAACCAAAATCTTTGCTGCCAATAACCGGACGTGTTCCTTGAACCAACGTTCTAAAGTATTCATCCCTCGAATAAAATACAAGGACACTATACCACAGATAATACCTAATAATATATAGTAAGGAATACGTGGCAAAGCAAAAGGTTCGTAGTTCAATAGTTTGAAAAGTACGGTCTCACCTGTTGCGATATAACTAATTGCTGTAGCCGTAACGGATGATATCAACAGTGGAGCGACCGAAGTCATTGTCAAGTCTAATAGCAAGACCTCTAACGTGAATACCAAACCAGCGATAGGTGCTTGGAAGATTCCTCCTATAGCACCAGCAGCACCACAACCAATCATGAGCATCATTGTTTTTTGGTCAAGACGGAACCACTTGGCCAAGTTGCTACCAATAGCTGAGCCTGTCAAAACAATAGGAGCCTCAGCACCGACCGAACCACCAAAACCGATTGTGATAGCGGAACCAATAAGCGAGGACCAGGTGTTATGCGACTTGATGATTGATTTGCGTTGTGAGATAGCAAATAGAATCTTCGTTACACCATGTGATATATCGTCTTTGACAATATACTTGACAAACAAAGAAGCCAAAGCAATTCCCAACATCGGGCATACGAAATACCACCAATGATTTTGCGCCACCAATTGTGTTTCCACAAATCGTTGCAAAAGATGAATAAATGTTTTGAGTATGACAGCAGCAAAGGCCGACAAGATGCCGACCAAAAGGCTGAGCAGCAGCACGAGATTTTTTTCGGATAGATGTTTCGTGCGCCAATTTAGAATTTTGCTATAGACTACCTCTGCGTGTCCCACCCTATTCCTTCATATTTATTGAGATCCCACTCTTCTTCTACTTCATTTAGGTATATTGTACCTTGTTCTTCTTCCTCGTCGTCGGTATTATCCAATACTATACGTTGTTCCACTTCAATAGGAGCATGAGAAATCTCGATGACCTGATTTTGTTCTTTGCTTAACTCTTCCCATAGCATGTCTTTTAAAGTAGGTATCCCCATGCCACTAACGGAAGAAATCAAAACAACAGGAAGACCCAATGTAGAAGACAATGTATCGGGGTCTGGTAATTCGTCTGGCTGTACATCGCATTTGGTGATGGCCAATAAGCGTGCCTTGCTCAATAGTTGAGGATTGTATTTTTCTAACTCTCCTAATAGTATCTGATACTCCTTGTGAATATCTTCGCTGGTAGCAGGTACCATAAAAAGCAATACCGCGTTGCGTTCGATATGACGTAAAAATCGCAGTCCTAATCCTTTTCCTTCTGCTGCTCCCTCAATGATACCCGGAATGTCTGCCATGCAGAAAGATCGATTGTCTCGATAACTAACAATGCCTAAGTTAGGGGTCAAGGTAGTAAAAGGATAATCTGCTATCTCTGGTTTGGCAGCACTCACAACACTCAACAAGGTTGATTTGCCAGCATTAGGGAAGCCTACCAATCCTACATCCGCTAAGACTTTGAGTTGGAGTATGACATTGCGTTCCTGTGCTGGTTCGCCTGGTTGTGCATAGCGTGGTGCTTGATTGGTTGCTGTACGGAAATGCCAATTGCCTAAACCTCCACGACCACCACTCAATAGTATGACACGTTCACCATGTTCTTTGACCTCACAAATAAAATCACCTGTATCACCATCATAAACAACGGTACCACAAGGTACTTCGATGATTTTGTCTTCTCCGTCCTTACCATAGGAACGACTAGCCCCTCCACGACCGCCATCGGTAGCCATGATGTGCTTTTGATATTTGAGGTGGAGTAAAGTCCATAGGTTGCGATTGCCAACTAAAATGATATGGCCACCACGACCGCCATCTCCACCATCAGGGCCACCCTTGGGAACATATTTGGCACGATGCAAATGCATACAACCTGCACCACCTTTTCCAGAGCGACAATAGATTTTAACGTAATCAATGAAATTATTTGAAGGCATATATTAAAAAATTGAGACTACTTTTGAATCAACCGAAGAATGGTATCAATTTGTGCAAAGGTATCCTCCATGGTATTATTACCATTGATAGCAAAGTAATTGTGCTTTTTCAAGTAATATTGACATACAGGTTTGGTGACGTCATGATAGATTTTGAGACGTTGTTTGATAGTTTCAAAATTGTCGTCTGCACGCCCACTGGTACGTCCACGTTCCAACAAACGTTTGATCACTTCATCTTCCTCAACAAACAAATCAATCATCACTGCTTCCATATGGCGACGTTCCAATAATAAAGTCAGAGCTTCCGCTTGCTCTACAGTACGAGGGAAACCGTCAAAAATAATGCCTTTGCAGTTCTCGCTACGAGTTTCTAAATAGTGATCTATAAGGTGAATCATCTTATGGTCTGGAACCAATTGGCCTTGTGCAATCAAAGACTCGATTTCCTTTCCTAATTCACTGCCAGACTTGATCTCTGCACGTAACACATCACCTGTTGACAAATGGTCCAAACCATACTTTTGTACAATAAAATCTGATTGGGTTCCTTTTCCACTACCAGGAGCACCACATAAAATAATATTTAACATAGACTATATTTTTTAAGATTTTTACTCATAATTTTTGCCCTACATATTCCAAAAACGCCTCATTCCGCCAATGTAAGATATTTGTGGCAAAGGTACTACAAAAAAACATAATGCGCAAACAAAAAACAGGAAAAATAACAGTTTGAAAAGATAAGTTGAGGAAGAGGAGGAAAATTCGCATTGAAAATCATAGCATGACAGTTTCTACGTTTTCAAATAAAAGATGCATAGAAAAATATCATTCCAACAATCTACACAAGATTTCTTTGCCAAATTCTTTATTTTTTTCGACAAATTGTCCTGTCAATAGCATAAAGGACTGGGTATAATAGGGTGCTTATTCTTTTCTTATTTCACTGAACTATTCGTATAAATATTATTAATCTTACCGTTTTCAGAAACACTAATCAATTCGCCATAGCATCTACTTTGGTCATATTATGAAGAGATAAGAAGCGAATAGAAACGGGTGCAGGTAAAAATGGAATAATAAATGAGAAATGGCACGATGTTTGTCTCGGAAGGTAAAATTAAGTTAGTTTTAAGTTTGTTATAGAAAGAAAGCTATACCTTTGCCGCAGATTTGAGAAAACAATACATTTGCTGCGTTATGGAAGGAAAGCAACCCCAAGAAAGAAGCAAAAAGCAAAAGACAGTACGCTTTTTCGTGATTGTATTTATCTGCCACATCATCGGCTTCGTGCTGATATGGTTGGTGCAACATTTTATAAACTAAAAACCTAATGCCTTATGACAACTATCTATGATTTCGCGGCACTCACCAATCGCGGTGTAGAAAAGTCGTTTGCAGACTATCGTGGCCAAGTGCTATTGATTGTCAACACCGCCAGCAAGTGCGGCTTTACCCCTCAGTACAAAGAACTAGAAGCATTGTATCAGAAGTACAAAGACGCGGGTTTAGTGGTGATTGGCTTCCCTTGTGACCAGTTTGCGCACCAAGAGCCAGGCACAGATACGGAGATTGAGCAGTTCTGCCAAATCAACTTCGGAGTGACGTTTCCATTGATGAAAAAGATTGAGGTAAATGGAGAAAACGAGCATCCGCTCTACACTTTCTTGAAAGCACAAGCAGGTGGCTGCTTTGGCAGAAAAATTAAATGGAACTTCACGAAGTTTCTCGTTTCGCGCGACGGTAGTGTGATTAAACGATATGCTCCTGCTACCAAGCCCATGAAGATTGAGAAGGATATTGTGGAGATGCTGAAAGCGGCAAAGCCGCTATAGTTTAGTGAACGGCAGCTGTAGGTGCCTACTGTTTAGAGATTTTTTTGATGCCATATAATACGAAAAAGAGGCACACTCGTTAATGAGGTGCCTCTTTTTTAGGATATTGCGCTATTGGAATTAAGCGTTCACTTTAGCCATGTGAGCGATGAGGTCAAGCACTTTGTTTGAGTAACCGATCTCATTGTCGTACCAGCTAACAACCTTAACGAAGGTGTCAGTCAAAGCGATACCAGCTTTAGCATCGAAGATAGATGTGCGGGTGTCACCCAAGAAGTCGCTTGATACAACTGCATCCTCAGTGTAACCAAGTACGCCCTTCAACTCGTTCTCAGAAGCCTCTTTCATAGCTGCGCAGATCTCAGCGTAAGTAGCAGGCTTAGCCAAGTTAACAGTAAGGTCAACTACAGAAACGTCCAAAGTAGGAACGCGCATAGCCATACCAGTGAGTTTGCCGTTGAGCTCAGGAATAACTTTACCTACAGCCTTAGCAGCACCTGTAGAAGAAGGGATGATGTTGCCAGAAGCAGCACGACCACCACGCCAGTCCTTCAAAGATGGACCGTCAACAGTCTTTTGAGTAGCGGTGGTAGAGTGAACAGTAGTCATCAAACCATCGGTGATACCCCATTTGTCGTTCAACACCTTAGCGATAGGAGCCAAGCAGTTGGTGGTGCAAGAAGCGTTAGATACGAATTGTGTACCCTTAACGTAGGTCTTCTCGTTTACACCGCAAACGAACATTGGAGTGTCGTCCTTAGAAGGAGCAGACATAACTACATATTTAGC